>NZ_JAEQAZ010000059.1 GCF_016654115.1 Streptomyces sp. MBT53 | reverse complement strand
GGCCGCCACGGCCGCCGTGGCCACCGCGACCGGAGCCTCGTCGGAGTCCGGTGCCGGTGCCGGGGCCGGTTCCGGCGCCGACGAGGGCACCGTCGCGGCCCCCGCCTTCGGCCGCCCCTCCCGAGGTCTCCTCGCCGGTGCCGCGATAGCCGGCGCGCTGTTGATCGGCGTGCCGTTCCTGGTGTCCGGTCTGCGCGGCGGGTCGAGTTCGGACGGTAAGCCGTCGGAGCAAGTGGCCGACGCCGGAACCGTGTTGAACGGCGCGACGGCGAACATCGGTGCCGGGGCCTACGGTTCGGCCAGCCCGGACCCGGCCTCGCCGAAACCGACTCCCTCGAAAACGGTGGGCGGCGGCAAGAAGAACACGGTCAAGAACGGCGGGGGAGCCGCGGCCGCCGGTGCCGGTGCCGGTGCTGGTGCCGGTTCCGGTGCCGGGGTGATCGCGGGCAGTTCCGCCGAGGCCCCCAAGAAGGCGTCCTCCGGCGGGAGTTCGAAGAAGTCCACCACCAAGGTCACGGCCACCAAGACGGTGACCACCGCGCCCGGCACCACCATCTACAGTCACGCCTCCAACAAGTGCATCGAGATGGTCGCGCACAAGGGCACCGACGGCTCACCGCTGCAGATCTGGAGCTGCGGCACCAAGAACTGGCAGAAGTGGGACTTCCGTTCGGACGGCACGGTCCGTTCGATGGGCCTGTGCATGGACGTCGCCTGGGGCTCGTCGGCGAACGGCGCGGTGATCCAGCTCGCGGTGTGCAGCGGCAACCCGGCCCAGCAGTTCCGCCTCAACTCCAGCAACGACCTGGTCAATCCGCAGGCCAACAAGTGCGTGGACGTCAAGGACCAGAAGACCGGCAACGGCACCCGGCTCCAACTCTGGGACTGCAACGGCCAGGACAACCAGAAGTGGAGCACCCGCTGACGGAGGCGGTGCCGACCCGCCCTTCTCGTCCGCCGCGGACACGTACCCTGCTGCAGGACGAACAGGGGGAGACGATGACCGACGACCGCAGGACGACCGTACCCGTGTGGACGCTGGCGACCGCCGACGTGAAGGCCCCGGGGCTGCCCGCTGGCGAGTCGATGACAGCCGAGCGCCTGGCCGAACTGCGCGGAGTGCTGGCCGTCATGGCCGACGAGCCGATCGTCACGCTGGAGGCGCATCCGCTTCCCGAAAAGATCGACCGCGGCCGTGGCATCCCGCTCGACGCCGCGAGCCCCTTGGCGCAGCACCTGTCGCAGTTCATCACGCAGTCGACACGCACGTCCCTCACGGCGGCCAGGGCGACCGCCTCCGGCGAGTGTCTCTACCGCATTGTGGTTCCGGCGAAGGTCGCCGCCCAGTACGGGCAGGGCGTCGTTCGTTCGATGGCGCCGAAGGGGGGAGCCAGTGGCATCCTGGGTCCGCTCGTGGGGCCGTCGGGAAGGATTGTCGCCCACGCGACCTACGTGCCGGTCGGTGGAGCGGCCGCCGTGGGCACGGTGGGTGGGGCCGGTGCCACTGCGGGGGCCGTTGCCGCCGGCGGTACGGCGCTCACCGTCGCCGCCCCGCTCGTGCTCATGGCCGTCGCGGTGGGAGTGAGCGCGCACGCCGACCAGCAGCGCCGGCAGGCCATCGAACACATCACGGAACTCCTGGAGCAACTCCAGGAGGACAAGCTCGACGACGAGCGCAGCGCACTCGGCGGCTGTCGTGCCGCCATCGACAAGGCCACGGCCATCCTGCTCGATCAGGGCAGACTCGGTGTCTCGCTGGGACTCGACTCGGCGGTGCACGCCATCGACACGGCTCTGAGCAAGGTCGAGATCCGCCTGGGGCGTTGGCGGAGCGCGCTCGACGGGATTCCCGAGGACGAGGCCGTCGAACTCGCCACGCTGACCAAGGCGTTCCCCGGCGTCGACGACCAGGGCGGCGCATTCCGCGTCCACCTCGAACTCGCCGCCCTGGCCGTCGCGTTGAAGCGGCGGGTCGTCGTCCTCCAGGCCGTCGAGCACGCCCAGAGCGATCCCGGCAACCCGTTCGAGAACTTCACCCGGCAGCTCAGGCGCGATCAACAGTGGCTCGAAGAACTGGAGTTGGGCGTCGCCGGTGTCCTGCTACGCCTGTCGGCCCTGAAACTGGCCCGCCCGAGCGGTATGCGACCCGTCTTCACACCGAGCGAGGTCGATCGCCTCATGAGCGCGTCACACCGGATCCACCAACTGGGCGTCGGCGTCACGGTCGACGGCCGTCCGGCGGACGTGGCGATCGAGATCGCCCGCGACAAGGACGGCTCGGTGACCGTGTTCCCCGCACTGCCCGTGTAGACGAAGCAGCCGGTGGCGGACGAGTGAGGGTTGCTTGTTCGCGCGAGCCCAGGGACGGCAGCGTGTCGCCGCGCGACGCTTCGCCCCTACACTGGGTGGGCGCGTGAGTATCGGCTGTGACGTGGGCACGATGGAGAGAGCGGACTGTGGCGGAGAAGGTCGGTGGCTACGGGGATCCGTCCGCCGAGGTTCTGGTGGAGGCGGCCGCGGCGTTCGGGCTGCTCGCCTCGGCGGCCCGGCTGCACATCATGTGGGCCCTGTCCCAGGGGGAATGCGATGTCACGCACCTCGCCGACCGGGTGGGCGGCGCGCTGCCGGCGGTCAGTCAGCACCTGTCGAAGCTGAAGCTCGCCGGCCTCGTCCGCTCCCGCCGTGAGGGCCGCCACCAGGTGTACTACGTCGACGATCCCGACATCGTGACGGTCGTGCGGGTGATGGTCGGCCAGTTGACCGCCCGCTCGCATCAGACCCTCGCGCCGGTACGCCGACTGCACGGCGTCGGTCGCTGAGACCACCGTGGTCCCGGGACAGGCAGGCCCTGACGGCCAACGCCCGCAACGGCTCACTAGGCTCCCCCTGTGAACAACATACGGTGCACCCAATGCGGTGCGGTGGGACTGGAACCAGGCTTCGTCGAGGACTCCGGCCAAGGTGCCCGCGGGTTCGCGCGATGGATCGCGGGCCCTCTGCAGCGAGGTCCGCTCGGCAACGCCAAGAGGATGGGCCGGCCGCGCTGGCAGATCGACGCCTACCGTTGCCCCACCTGCGCCCACCTGGAACTGTTCGCCGCCCAGGCGGACTGAAGGGCCCCGTCGGCTCAGCCCCGACGGGCTTGTCGCCGTGACAACCTCCGTGAGGTGATGGATCCGTGTCCTGGGTCGAGGAATTGCGGCGCATCATGCCCTCCCCTCCGGGAGCCGGTGACTCCGTGGACTGGGATGCTGTCGAGGCCAGTTGGGGAACGCGCTTCCCCGGCGACTACAAGGAGTTCATGGCCGAGTACGGCGAAGGTGCCATCGACGACTACCTGTCACTGATGGCACCTGAGACCCACGTCGGTCCTGGCGGCGAGTCCTCCTACATGGGCATGCAGCAGGAATCGGCGAACGCCGAGGACGTGTGGCGAGCTTCCGGGCCGGGGGCGGCGGAGCCTCCGCGTCTCATCGTCTGGGGAGCGGATTCCAGCGCGGACCTTCTGTGCTGGCTGGCCACGGACGCCGATCCCGACAAGTGGCCCGTGGTGGTGTGGGGTCGGGGCGACGCACGATGGACCGAATACCCGTGCGGAATGGCGGAGTTCCTGTGCCGCCTGTTCCGTGCGGAATTCGACGAGTGCCCGCTGGGCGCTGTCTCGCTCTGGGGAGTCGATTCCGCCCGCTTCCTGCACAGGCAGGAGGAACAGCGGCTCCGGAAGGCCGGAATCTCTCCGTGGACCGGTGAACCGGACCCGTACGCCGGAATGTTCGGAGACTGAGCCGTCGAGGATGCCGCCGCACCCGTAAAAGGCACGGCGGCATCCCCGCGACAACGGCTCAGATGTCGCGGAAGATCTCGATCTGCGCCCCGATGGAGTTGAGCCGCTCCGCCAGATCCTCGTAACCCCGGTTGATGACATACACGTTCCGCAGCACGGACGTGCCCTCCGCCGCCATCATCGCCAGCAGGACGACCACGGCGGGCCGGAGCGCGGGCGGGCACATCATCTCGGCGGCGCGCCAGCGGGTCGGGCCCTCGACCAACACGCGGTGCGGGTCGAGGAGTTGGAGCCTGCCGCCGAGGCGGTTGAGGTCGGTGAGGTAGATCGCGCGGTTGTCGTAGACCCAGTCGTGGATGAGGGTCTGGCCCTGCGCGACCGCCGCGATCGCCGCGAAGAACGGGACGTTGTCGATGTTCAGGCCGGGGAACGGCATCGGGTGGATCTTGTCGATCGGCGCCTCCAGCTTGGAGGGCCGGACCGTGAGGTCCACCAGGCGCGTACGGCCGTTGTCCGCGACGTACTCGGGCGTGCGGTCGTGGTCGAGGCCCATCTCCTCCAGGACCGCGAGCTCGATCTCCAGGAACTCGATGGGGACGCGTCGTACCGTCAGTTCCGACTCCGTGACCACGGCGGCGGCCAGCAGGCTCATCGCCTCGACCGGGTCCTCGGAGGGGGAGTAGTCGACGTCGACGTCGATGGTCGGCACGCCGTGCACGGTGAGCGTGGTGGTGCCGATGCCCTCGACCCGTACGCCCAGCGCCTCCAGGAAGAAGCAGAGATCCTGGACCATGTAGTTGGAGGAGGCGTTGCGGATGACCGTGGTGCCGTCGTGGCGGGCGGCGGCGAGCAGCGCGTTCTCGGTCACGGTGTCGCCGCGCTCGGTCAGCACGATCGGCCGGTCGAGGGTGACGGACCGGTCGACCTGGGCGTGGTAGAGGCCCTCGGTCGCCGCGATGTCGAGGCCGAAGCGGCGCAGCGCGATCATGTGCGGCTCGATGGTGCGCGTGCCGAGGTCGCAGCCGCCCGCGTACGGCAGCTTGAAGCTGTCCATGCGGTGCAGCAGCGGGCCGAGGAACATGATGATCGAACGGGTGCGGCGGGCCGCCTCCGCGTCGATCGAGTCCATCTCCAGCTCGGCCGGCGGCACGATCTCCAGGTCGACACCGTCGTTGATCCAGCGGGTGCGGACGCCGATCGAGCCGAGTACCTCCAGAAGGCGGTACACCTCCTCGATCCGCGCGACCCGGCGCAGCACTGTGCGCCCCTTGTTGAGGAGCGAGGCGCACAGCAGCGCCACGCACGCGTTCTTGCTGGTCTTCACGTCGATGGCACCGGAGAGCCGACGACCGCCGACGACCCGCAGATGCATCGGGCCGGCATAGCCCAGTGAGACGATTTCGCTGTCCAGCGCTTCACCGATTCGAGCGATCATCTCAAGGCTGATGTTCTGGTTTCCACGCTCGATGCGGTTGACGGCGCTCTGACTGGTGCCGAGTGCCTCGGCAAGCTGCGTCTGTGTCCAGCCCCGGTGCTGGCGGGCGTCACGGATGAGCTTGCCGATACGTACGAGGTAGTCGTCTGCCATGGGGCCGAGGTTATCTCAGATATGAGATGGCGCCTCTCGAGGGGGCCGTTCGGGTGACGCCCGGTCAGTCGTCCTTCTTCGTCCGTGTCTTGCGCCACCCGAAGGGTCCGGGCAAATCCATCGATGTCGTACGACGTCCGGACGTACTACGCGTGTACCGAGGACCGCGCTTGCCCCCTGTCGTGAACGACATGGACCCCTTGTTGATGTTCAGCCGGAGCCAGGGAAGGATCCGGAAACTCTTGCGGAACGTGAGCGGCATGACCGCCCCCTTTCGTCCCGCACCGGGTACCCCGAACTCCCGGGACTATGGCGTCAGTTCAGCGGAGCGGGCGCCGGGGTGCCGTAGAAGGTGAGTGGCGGCCAGCCCTTGGAGGCGGCGAAGTCGTTGAGCAGGTCGGCGATCTCCGTGGCGGTGATGTCGTTGGCCGCCGGTACCTCGATCGTGGCGACGCTGAACTTGATTGTGAGCCCCGGGAGCTGGCCGGGGATGTCCAGCTCGGACGTTGCCGTGAAGAGTGTTCCCGCGGGGAAGTCGGCCGCCGTGGTGTCCGCGGCGGCCTCGGCCGCCTGTGCTGCCGCCGCGCCGCCGACCATCGCGCCGACGGCGGTCGTTCCGGAGTGTGCGAGCAGAGACCGTCTCGAAATCCTGGACAAAGTACCCCCTCGTTCGGGGCCGTACGGGTGTCTCCCGAGGCCTCGGCCAGATCGTATGCATGTTCGATCGACGCGGGGAGGCGAACGGGATCGTCCGGTTGTGAGGGGGTGAGGGCGGCCGGGCATGACCAATCCGCCCCCGTGTACTAGAGTTATCTCGACATCGAGATATCTGCCGAGGTGCACCGCAGCCGCACACTCCGCCGATCCTAGTAGTAAGGCTTACCTAACTTAGCCTGACCTTAGCGGATCGGCCAAGACGTTGTGGCGGCAGGATGCGGTGGGAACGCGCACATCAATGAAGGAGACTGTCGTGTCGGCGAACAGCTTCGACGCCCGCAGCACGCTGCAGGTGGGCGACGAGTCGTACGAGATCTTCCGCCTGGACAAGGTGGAGGGCTCGGCCCGGCTCCCCTACAGCCTTAAGGTCCTGCTGGAGAATCTGCTCCGCACCGAGGACGGCGCGAACATCACCGCCGACCACATCCGCGCCCTCGGCACCTGGGACTCGCAGGCCCAGCCGTCGCAGGAGATCCAGTTCACGCCGGCCCGTGTGATCATGCAGGACTTCACCGGCGTGCCCTGCGTGGTGGACCTCGCGACCATGCGTGAGGCCGTGAAGGAGCTGGGCGGCGACCCGGCGAAGATCAACCCCTTGGCGCCGGCCGAGCTGGTCATCGACCACTCCGTCATCGCGGACAAGTTCGGCACGCACGAGGCGTTCGCGCAGAACGTCGAGCTGGAGTACGGCCGCAACCGCGAGCGCTACCAGTTCCTGCGCTGGGGCCAGACCGCGTTCGACGAGTTCAAGGTCGTCCCGCCGGGCACCGGCATCGTCCACCAGGTCAACATCGAGCACCTCGCCCGCACGGTCATGGTGCGCAACGGCCAGGCCTACCCCGACACCCTCGTCGGCACCGACTCGCACACCACGATGGTCAACGGCCTCGGTGTGCTGGGCTGGGGCGTCGGCGGCATCGAGGCCGAGGCCGCGATGCTCGGCCAGCCGGTCTCGATGCTCATCCCGCGCGTCGTCGGCTTCAAGCTCACGGGCGAGCTGACTCCGGGCACCACCGCCACGGACCTCGTGCTGACCATCACCGAGATGCTCCGCAAGCACGGCGTGGTCGGCAAGTTCGTCGAGTTCTACGGCGAGGGCGTCGCCGCCACCTCCCTCGCGAACCGCGCCACCATCGGCAACATGTCGCCGGAGTTCGGTTCCACCGCCGCGATCTTCCCGATCGACGACGAGACCCTGAAGTACCTGCGCCTGACCGGCCGTGACGAGCAGCAGGTCGCGCTCGTCGAGGCCTACGCCAAGGAGCAGGGCCTCTGGCTCGACCCGGCCGCCGAGCCCGACTTCTCCGAGAAGCTGGAGCTCGACCTCGCCACGGTCGTCCCCTCGATCGCCGGACCGAAGCGCCCGCAGGACCGCATCGTCCTCGCGAACGCCTCCGAGCAGTTCAAGAGCGACGTCCGCAACTACGTCTCCGACGACGACGAGGCGGGCAAGGAGTCCTTCCCGGCCTCCGACTCCCCGGCCGCCACCAACGGCGTCCCGTCGAACCCGGTCACCGTGACCGCCCCCGACGGCTCGACCTACGAGCTGGACCACGGCGCGGTGACGGTCGCGGCCATCACCTCCTGCACCAACACCTCGAACCCGTACGTCATGGTCGCCGCCGCGCTCGTCGCGAAGAAGGCCGTGGAGAAGGGGCTGACGCGGAAGCCCTGGGTCAAGACCACCCTCGCGCCCGGCTCCAAGGTCGTCACCGACTACTTCGACAAGGCGGGGCTCACCCCCTACCTCGACAAGGTCGGCTTCAACCTCGTCGGCTACGGCTGCACCACCTGCATCGGCAACTCCGGCCCGCTGCCGGAGGAGGTCTCCAAGGCCGTCAACGACCATGACCTGGCCGTGACTTCGGTGCTCTCCGGCAACCGCAACTTCGAGGGCCGGATCAACCCGGACGTCAAGATGAACTACCTGGCGTCCCCGCCGCTGGTCGTCGCGTACGCCCTCGCGGGCTCCATGAAGGTGGACATCACCAAGGACGCGCTCGGCGTCGACCAGGACGGCAAGCCGGTCTACCTGGAAGACATCTGGCCGACCGAGGCCGAGGTCAACGACGTCGTCGCCAACTCCATCGGCGAGGACATGTTCAACAAGTCCTACGCCGACGTCTTCGCGGGCGACGCCCAGTGGCAGGCGCTGCCCATCCCGGAGGGCAACACCTTCGAGTGGGACGCGCAGTCGACCTACGTGCGCAAGCCCCCGTACTTCGAGGGCATGACGATGGAGACCACCCCGGTCTCGGACATCGCCGGCGCCCGCGTCCTCGCCAAGCTCGGCGACTCGGTCACCACCGACCACATCTCGCCCGCCGGTGCCATCAAGGCCGACACCCCGGCCGGCAAGTACCTCACCGAGCACGGCATCGAGCGGCGTGACTTCAACTCCTACGGCTCGCGCCGTGGCAACCACGAGGTCATGATCCGCGGCACCTTCGCCAACATCCGCCTGCGCAACCAGGTCGCGCCGGGCACCGAGGGTGGCTTCACGCGTGACTTCACGCAGGCCGACGCCCCCGTCGCGTTCATCTACGACGCCTCGCGCAACTACATCGAGCAGGGCATCCCGCTGGTCATCCTGGCCGGCAAGGAGTACGGCTCCGGCTCGTCCCGCGACTGGGCCGCCAAGGGCACCGCGCTCCTCGGCGTCAAGGCCGTCATCGCCGAGTCCTACGAGCGCATCCACCGCTCGAACCTCATCGGCATGGGCGTCGTCCCGCTGCAGTACCCGGCGGGCCAGACCGCCGAGTCCCTCGGTCTGACCGGCGAGGAGTCCTTCTCCGTGGCCGGCATCACCGAGCTGAACGACGGCACCACCCCCGCCACGGTCAAGGTCACCACCGACACCGGTGTGGAGTTCGACGCGGTCGTCCGCATCGACACCCCGGGTGAGGCCGACTACTACCGCAACGGCGGCATCCTGCAGTACGTGCTGCGCAACCTGATCCGCAACTAGCGGCTCCGGTACGGCAGTTGAGGGCCGCATCCCCGTCGACGGGGGTGCGGCCCTTCGCCGTTGTGCCCCTACAGCCAGCCGCGTTGCGCCGCCCGCATCCCGAGCTGGAAGCGGCTGGCCGCCCCGAGCCGTTCCTGGAGGTCGCTCACCCGCCGCCGCAGTGTGCGCAGGCTCACCCCCAGATGACGGGCGACCGCCTCGTCCTTCAGCCCGGCCGCCAGCAGCCGCGTCAACGCCTGTTCGTCCTCGGAGAGTTCACCGTTCCCGGCGGGCCGGCCGAGCGGGGTCGCCTGCTGCCAGGCCAGCTCGAACAGCTTCTGCAGTGCCTCGGTCACCGCCGAATGCCATACGACGACGGCGCAGTAACCGCCCGCCTCGGACGAGGTCAGCGGGAGCAGCGCCCGACGCCCGTCGACCACCAGCAGTTTGAGCGGCACGGACGGCAACACCCGTGCCTGTTCCCCGAGTTCGACCATGTTCCAGGCGCGGGACAGGGTGTTCGGATCCTCCAGGGCGGTCGCCGCGTAGATGCCGCGCGAGACGATCCCGCGCTTGAGCAGGTCGGCCTGGAGGTCCACCTGCGGTGCGGGCGGGGCGAGATAGGGCGGGGTGTCGAAGAGACACACCTCGTGCTCAGCGCGGGCGTACATCTCCTCCAGGCGGGCCGCGATGGCGCCCTCGCCGGAGGCGACCTCGATCAGCCGGGACGGCTCCTCGCGCAGCAGCCCCGCCTCGTACGCGGTGGCCATCTCCTCGGCGGTGGAGGCGAGCAGTTCGGACTCCGTCTCGCGCCGCCGGATCAGCGCACGGATCGCCACCCGCGGGTCGACCGCCCGTAACCCGCCCATGGAGTCCGGCGGTTGGAGCAGTCCCAGCGCGAGCAGCCGGTTGCAGGCCTCGCGCAACTCGGCCGGTGTCGTACCGGTCAGCAGCGCCCAGCCGCCCGCGCCCGCGTCGGGCTGCTGGAGAATCGCCCGGTACACCAGCTCTTCGAAGGCGGAGACCCCCACCGCTGCCCAAGGGCTCGCGGCAGGGGTCTGCCGTACAGGATCCTGTGCCGTGTTCACCATGGCTCGCCACGGTAGAGCGTGTTTGTTAAGAATCCTTACCGTGGGTCGGCCCGACCGCTCGGTTCGGGCTCACTTCGGGCTGATCCGGGCTCACTTCAGGCCGAACGCCCGCAGTACGGTCTGGTCGATCACGTCGCCGTCGTGGTCGGTGGCCCGCACGCGCAGCGACACCGACGCGGCACCCTTCACGGGCCTGAACCGTGCCTCGCCCTTCTCGACGCGCACCGTCTTCCAGGACGCGCCGTCGTCGTAGGAGACCCAGGCCTTCAGACTGTTCGCCCGGACGCTGCCCGACTGGTTCGCGACCGGCAGTGAGACCGTCAACTCCCCCTTTCGGTCGGCCCTGTTGAGGAGGTCGAGGCCCTTCGGGGCGATGCCGACGGTGAGCAGCGGGAGTGCCGTCGCGCTGCCGGTGTGCGCCGAGGCGAAGGTCCACTCGGTGTGCGTGCTCGTGGAGTACTTCGCCCAGGCCGCCTTGCGCTGCACGTCCAGATCGAAGCGGTACGAGGACGTGGCCGCGGGGACGTCGAAGACGCCGTACCCGCCCAGCGTCGAGTCGCCGACGAACTGCCCGTCCGCGTAGAGCTTGCCCTGCGCGGTGGCGTCGACGCCGTCGACGTATCCGTAGTGGCCCGCTGTGGAGTCGCTCAACTCCGGTATGGAGAGGGTGAGTTTGTCGCCGGTGCGGGTCGAGAGGCCGTACTCTTCGCTGCTGCCCGGCCGGACGACCTGGCGCAGCCAGTCCTCGGTGGGCTCGGTGGCCCCTTTGGTGAAGGTCCGCAGCGGGCTCCACTCGCCCTTGGAGGCCTTCCAGTCGGGATAGACGACATGCCAGGTGCGGGTGTCCGGGTCGACGTAGTAGTACTCGTCGCGTTCCGTGCCCAACTGCATGTCCACGCTGGTCTCGACGCCGAAGCGCTGCCAGGGGCGGAAGGTGTACAGGGTGTCCGCGCCCATCTCGCCGGCCGTGGCACCGTAGTAACGGGCCTTCCGCTTCACGGTGTTGGACTTGTCCAGGCGGTAGGTCTGGTTCGCGGTGATGGTGCCGCTCTGCGCGGCGAGCAGGTTGTAGACGAACGGACTGACCGCTGTGCCGTCGAGCTTCAGGGTGACCTTCTTGCCGGTCTTCAGCAGGGCGGCCAGCTCGGCGCCCTCCTCGCCGGTGGCGATCATCAGCGGGACGGTGGTCGCCCGGTCCACGGCCTCGATCCAGAAACCGGGCGTCTTGCGGTAGACGATGAGGTAACCCGCCCCGGCCTTGGTCGCGTTGTCGAGTGCGCTCTGTGCCCGCTCGGTGGCGCCGACGCCGACCACCGCCACCTTGCCCTTGACGTCGAGCCCCGCGAAGTCGGCCGCGGTACCGCCGCCGGCGTCCACCGCCTGCACCGTGTGGTCACCGCTGATCTTCAACGGGAAGTCGTCGTACGTCTGGGAGTAGTAGAGCGAGGACAGCGCGGTCTTCTGCGGGCTGGTGACGCTCGCCGTCAACTCCTTCGCGTACAGCCGGAACTTGGCGTAGAAGTTCAGGGTGCCCACGGTGACCGGCTTGGTCGGTGCCACATAGACGTGGTCGGTCCAGAAGCCCTGGCTGTAGGTGAGTCCCCAGGCGCTGCCCGGACCCTCTCGGTGCCAACTGGTGCTGAAGCCCTGGAACTCGGACTTCTCCTTCGTCTGCGGTTTGATCTCCACGGCCTTGCGGGCGTCGAGGACCACCGCGGTGTCGCCGTCGACCTTGATCTCGGGGTTGCCGACGATCGAGGTGCCCACCGCCAGACCGCCCGCGTCCCGGTCCGGGATCCAGGTCGCGATGGAGTACGTGCCGGCCGGCACCTGCCAGGTCCAGCCGGTGCCGAGGAAGCCGTAGTCGTCGGGGTAGGCGCCGTTCAGCTCCTGGAGCGTGAAGAGCGAGGCCCCGGTGGACGGGTTGCCCTCGCGGTCCACGAGCGAGACCTTGAGGGCGTACGTCTTCGGCGCCTTCTCGAAGCCGACGGCCGTGGTGACCTGGATGCCGCCGTCCGCGGTCGCCGTGACATGGCCCGTGTACCGGCCCTGGGTCTCCTGCGCCGGGTCGACGCCGACGGAGACGGTGGCGGTGCCCCGCGCGGGCACGGTCAGGGTGTCCGCGCTCAGAGTCAGGTCGGTGAGCGACGACGAGAGCTTCAACTCCACCGGACTGTCAGTGGTGTTGGTGTAGGTGATGTCCTTGCCGACGACACCGTTGTCACCGTCCTCGAACCTGCCGAAGCTCAGCGCCGAGGTCGCGAAGACGTCCTGCTCGACCGCCCGTACGGCGTCGACCCGGCCGTCGCCCTGCTCGAACACGGAGTTGACGGCGTTCGTCTTCGCGGTGCTGGCCAGCGCCTCCTTGATCTGCTCGCCGGTCCAGTCCGGATGGGCCTGCACCACCAGTGCCGCCGCGCCCGCGACATGCGGGGTGGCCATCGAAGTGCCGCTCGCCGTCGTGTAGTAGTCGTCGACCGGTGTACCACCGGGCATGGTGGTGCCGGCGGCGCGGGCCGCCGTGATGCTCACGCCCGGAGCGGTGATCTCCGGCTTGACCGCGTAGTCGCCGAGGCGCGGACCCCGGCTGGAGAACGAGGCCAGCTGGTCCGACTTGTCGACCGCGCCCACCGTCAGCGCCGAGTCGGCGATGCCCGGGGTGCCCACGGTCTGCTCGCCCGGCCCCGCGTTGCCCGCCGCGATCACGAACAACGTGCCGGTGGACGCCGACAGTTCGTCGACGGTCTCACTGAGCACGTCCGAGGGACCGGAGGCCGTACCGCCCAACGACATGGAGACGATCTTCGCGCCGGAGTGCGCCGCCCACTCCATGCCCGCGATGATCCAGGAGGCCTGACCGCTGCCCGTGTTGTCCAGCACCTTGCCGACCAGCAGCCGCGCGCCCGGCGCCACGCCCTTGTACCGGCCGCCCGAGGCCGCGCCCGAGCCGACGATCGTGGACGCCACATGGGTGCCGTGGCCGAAACCGTCCTGGACCGTCTCGTCCGGTACGAAACTCTCCGACCCGGCGATCTTCCCGGCCAAGTCCGGGTGGCCGAGGTCCACGCCCGTGTCCAGGACCGCGACCTCGACGCCCGTGCCGTCGTAACCCGCCTTCCACACCTCGGGCGCGCCGATCTGCGGCACGCTCACGTCGAGGGACGCCTTCACCCTGGCGTCCAGCCAGAGCTTGTCGATGCCGTCACCGAGCTGCCTCGCGGCCTTCGCGGTGGGCGCCGTGCCGAGCGCCGGGGCGATGTCAGACCAGAAGGCCGTGGACTTCTTCGCGCTGAGCGCGGCGCCGTCGATCCCGGGCAGCGCCAGCGTCCGGCGCGTGCCCTCGGGGGTCTCGGTGCCCTTGCTGTACGTCGCGATGACCGGGGTGGAGCCGGTCTTCGCGTCGGTGTACCCCTGCTTGACGAGCTGGGTGACGTTGAACAGGGCCGGGTCGAGGCGGCCCGCCTTGATGAGCGGGACGGCGTCCGCCGGCAGGACGCTGATCTCGCCGTTCTTCTCGCTGGACAGGAAGGTGGCGGCCTCGCGGCCCTCGCCGCGCCGGACGTCGACGGCGTTCTTGCCGTCCGGTCCGACGGTGAGGGTCACGGTGTCGCCGGTGATGAGGGTGACGGTCTGCGGTGGGGCGGTGCTCGGGCCCGTGAGGTGGGTGGAGACCGTGGAACCGGAAGTGGCTGTCGCGGGCGTGATGGCCCCCGCGAGCAGTCCGGCCGCTCCGGCCACGGCCCACAGGGCGTGGAGTCTTCGCATGGGTGGACGTCCTCCCCTGAACGCGGAAACGCTTCCGCCCGGTGAGCGGAAGCCAGCCATCAGAGTGAGTGCCGGGGCGCCGGCGGCTCAAGGGAATCACGTGGCCGGAGAGTGCCAACGCCCCCTTCGGTCAAGGAAGTTGGACAAGACACCGGGCGGCGGACCAGGGCCGTCGTCCCTCGCCCGCCGCTGCCGTAGCCCCGGAAACCCGCCCGCTCGCACGGCTGCGCCTCAGGTGGAACACAGGATTCCCTCAGCGGACCGGGACAGAATCCGGACATGACTGGCACCACGGGGTCCCGCAGCAGCCGCGTACGCGTGCTCATCGTCGACGACGAGCCCGCGCTCACCGAGCTGCTCTCCGTCGCGGTCACCGAGGCCGGCTGGCGGCCCTACCCCGCGCCGGACGGGCACAGCGCGCTGCGGCTCGCCCGCGGCTGCGCCCCGCACGCCGTCGTCCTCGACGGCATGCTGCCCGACCTCGACGGCGTCCAGGTGCTGCGCCGACTGCGCTACGAGAACCCGAGGCTGCCCGTCCTCATGCTCACCGCGCGCGACGCCATCGAGCACCGCCTCGACGGCCTGGAGGCGGGCGCCGACGACTACGTCACCAAGCCCTTCTCCCTGGAGGAGGTCGCCCTGCGGCTGCGCGGACTGCTGCGCCGGGCGGGCAGCGAACGGCTCCCGACCGACGACTCCGTACGGGTCCTCGGCGATCTCGTGCTCTCCGGCGAGACCCGCGAACTGCGCCGCGCCGGTGAGCCGATCCAGCTCACCGCCAAGGAGTTCGACCTGCTCACCCTGCTCCTCGACCATCCCCGCCAGGTGCTGAGCAAGGCGCAGATCCTCGACCACGTGTGGAGCAGCTCCTTCGACGGCGGCGGCAACCTCGTCGAGGTCTACATCTCCAGCCTCCGCCGGAAGATAGACCGGGGCCGCGCGCCGATGATCCACACCGTGCGGGGAATGGGATACGCCATACGGCCCGTGGAGGACGGCAGATGAACCTCCTGACCCGCAACCGAGGCCGCCTGCACGGCCGTTCACTCCGCACCCGGCTGCTGCTCTTCGTCAGCGCCACCCTTGTGGTGGTCTGCGCCGCGATGTCCCTCACCACCGTCCTCGTCCAACGCGCCTATCTGCTGGGCGACTTGGACGACCGGGTCGGCAACGCGGCCCAGCGCAGCCTGGGCGGGGCCGAGCACCACCCGGACTCCGACGGGGACCTCGGGTTCCTCATGGAGAACGGCCACGCCGTCGGGACGCTCGCCGCCCGGTTCGACGCCACCGGCAAGATCATCGCCGCGGCCGTCGTCAGACAGGACGCCCCGCCCCAGAACCTCACCGCCGCCCAGCGCACGGCCCTCGCGGGCATCACCGCCGACAGCGCGAAGCACACCCGGTCCGTGCCCGGCCTCGGCACCTACCGGCTCACGGCCCTCGACACCGATGGCGTCCGGGTCCTCACCGGCCTCCCTATGGACGACGTACAGGAGATGATCAGCGGTCTGGTGGCGGTCGAGGCGGGCGTCGCCCTCGTCGGCCTGACCGTGGCGGGCTGTCTGTGCGCTGTCGTCATACGACGGCAGCTACGACCGCTCGGCCGGGTCGCCGCCACCGCGGTCGAGGTCTCCCGCTCACCGCTCGGCCGGGGCGAGGTCACCACCCTCACCCGGGTGCCCGAACGGGACACCGACCCGGGCAGCGAGGCGGGACAGGTCGGCGCCGCGCTCAACCGCATGATCGACCACGTCGAGTCCTCGCTCGCCGAACGCCAGCGCAGCGAGGAGCAGATGCGCCGCAGCGAGGAACGCATGCGCCGCTTCCTCGCCGACGCCAGCCACGAACTCCGCACCCCGCTCGCCTCCATCGCGGGCTACGCCGAGCTGATGAACCGCGGCACCGACCGGATCGAATCCGGGCTCGCCTGGCGCCGGGTCACCGCCGAGTCGGCGCGGATGACGGGTCTGGTGGAGGATCTGCTGCTGCTCGCCCGGCTCGACGAGGGCCGCCCGCTGCAGTCCGCCGAGGTGGACCTCGCGGCCGTGCTCGCCGAGGCGGTGTGGGACGCGCGGGCGGCCGGCACCGGCCACGAGTGGCAGCTCCAACTGTCGCTCGACGCCCCCGCTCTGGTGATCGGCGACGAGGCCCGCCTGCACCAGGTGTTGGCCAACTTGTTGGCCAACGCGCGTATGCACACACCTGTTGGCACGACGGTCACGGCGAGCGTCGAGGCCACGGCCGACCGCACCGTCGTCATCCGGGTGCGCGACGACGGCCCCGGCATCCCCCCGACCCTGCTCCCCACGGTCTTCGAACGCTTCACCCGCGCCGACGCCTCCCGCGCCCGGTCCAGCGGCAAGGAGGGCGGCTCCGGCCTCGGCCTGGCCATCGCGACAGCCATCACGGGCGCACACGGCGGCCGTATCGACGTCACCAGCGTCCCGGGCCGCACCGAGTTCACCATCGAACTCCCGGCGGCCGAACTCCCGCCCGCCGAAACACAGATACGCGCCCGTACGGCGCCGGTCTAGCCGCCGTACGGGCGCGTATCGCCAATCTGCCCCTGACTAGGGAGTGGTCGTGAACGAGTCGAAGTCGGCCTCGCCCGTGGTGCCCGAGGCGTGCGAGGTCTGGGTCAGGCCGACGTCCTGGGTGGCGGCGGCGGTCGGGACGTCGATGGTGCCGACCAGGTTCCAGGTGACGTCGTCGGTGGAGTAGTAGCCGCTGTAGGTCGTGCCGTTACGGACCAGCTTCAGCCACGACGGGTAGACGGCGGTGCCGGTGGAGTCCTGCGAGTCCAGCTTGCCGTCGCCGTCGCTGTCCCAGTCGAGCAGATAGCCGTTGCCCGGGGTCGCGACGAGGGCCAAGTAGCCCGGGGACGTGTTGGGTTGGGTGATGTCGTTCCGGACCATGATCCCGGCCTTGGCCCAAACATCAGTGTCCGACTGGGAGTTGAGCTTCACAGTCGTCACCGAACCGTCGTGCTCGGCACCCGGCAGATAGACCGTGCCGTATTCGTTGGTGCCGTTGTAGAGGTCCGCACCCTGGGCCCGGATGCCGAGTTGGGTCCCGGACTGGCTGAAGCTCGCCGTGGTGGAGGCGAACGTCTTGTAGGGGGCGGTCACTTGGTGGTTGACGGTGATCGTGTCACCGGCGGCCAGCCGGGTCCGCCCCGCCGACTTGAAGCGATAAGTGGCGCTCCCCTTGAAGTCGCTGGAGTCGAAGAGCTTCGCCGAGGACGGGATGGCGACGGAGTAGGTGACCTTCAGCGCGTGCCCGCCGCGGATCGTCCTGGCCCGCGTCGCCGAGTGCGTGGTGATCTTCGTGCCGGCCGGCCCGGTGAGGGTCAGGGCGGCGTCGGTGACGGACCGCGACCCGTTGTCGGACAGTACGGCCGTCACCGTACGCGTGGTGCTGTCGCTCGACGCGGACGCCCAGTCGAGCCCGAACGAGACATCCGGAGCCGCGCCGCTCACCACGTGCCGGCTGCCGTGCACCCGGTACAGGACCACGCCGTGCGCGGGCACATTGGCGGCGATCCGGCCCGCCGACTCGGTCAGCCGCTTGCTCCACAGATCCCGCAGGGAGTAGTCGCCCGCCTTGGCCAGCCCCAGCGCGGACGCGGTCGTGGCGACCTCCCGGGGCGCCGACCCGGTGTTGAACAGACCGACCACGACATCCCCGTTGGCCTCGGTCTTCGCGAACACCTGTGAATTCGCCTCCGAGGAGATCCGCTTGGCGTCGATGCCGTCCTGGTCGACCGCGAGGACATCGGTGTTCTTCAGCAACGCGAGGTCGGCCGGGTCGAGATGCGTGAGATCGGTGCCGAGGAAGAGTGGCGAGGCGGCCAGCGACCACAGGCTCATCTGCGTGCGGCGCTCGTCGGGGGTGAGGCCGTTGTTCGCCCCGTTCCCGATCTCCAGGGAGTCGTAGTCGTTGTACCCGCCGGGTCCGCCGTACGGCGCCCAGGCCGCGACCTGGTCGAAGCGCGAGGCGACCGAGGCCCAGGTGGTCAGGGGGTAACTGCTGCCGTCCGGACCGCAGTAGCACTCGATGTCGCCACCGGTGCGCCAGCCGTTGGAGAGCTTCTTCCAGGTGGCCGCGTTGTTGATGTCGAGGTTGTTCGACAGCTCCAGGTGGATCGGCCGGCCGGTGTGGTGCAGGGCGTCCGACCAAGCCTGGACGTCCTGCTGGTCCCAGGTGCCGACGCCGTCGATCTTGAGGTAGTCGATGCCCCAGCCGGCGAACTGCCCGGCCCAGGAGTCGATAAACGACTGCGCGCCGGGCTTGGTGTAGTCGATGCCCACCATGCCGCCGCAGTTGTAGTTGCTCTCCGTCGTCGTGGTGGCGATGTCCCGTGCGTGGTACGGCGTTCCCTCGATCGCCGTGTTCTTGGCGACCGCCTGCTGGGAGATGCCGGGCGTGACGTACAGCCCGAACTTCAGCCCCAGGGAGTGGACGTAGTCGGCCACCACCTGGATGCCGTTCTCACCGCCCTTGGGCGGGAACTTGACGGGGTCGGTCACCCAGCGGCCGTACTGGTCGACGTCCGGCCCCTGGCTGCCCGGGCACTGGTACCAGAAGTCGTCGACGTTGGCGTACACGAACCCGTTTTTCGCCAGGCCGCTGGTCTTCAGCGCCTTGGCCTGTGCCTCGATGGTCTGCGCGGTCGGGTTGCGGCGGACGAAGCTCCAACTGCTCCAGCCCAGCGCGGGTTTGGCCCCGACAGCGTTGCCGACAGCGTTGTCATCGGCCCGCGCGGACTGCCCGCCCGTCGCGGTGACTCCCATGGTGAGCAGTAGCGCTCCGGTCAACGCGGCCAGCGCACCGCGGATCTGTCTTCTCATGAGCTGTTCCTCCATCGCAACGCCCACATGACTCAGAAAACGTCAAGAACCAACCCCGTGAACGCGACAAGTGAACATGACCGAACGCCAGTCACCACATAGCGCGCTTGGCCAAAACTGGGTCAAGTCCGTGGGGAGGCTGTGGTGAAAGGGGGAGAAGAGTCCGGTCCGTCCCGCCCGGCGTCCCCGTCGAGGTGAACGACGGCCGGTGGTTCGCCCGCGGCTGCGGCGAGGCTCTGTCGCAGACGTGTGAGGCGGGTGATCTCCGTGTCCAGGGCCGCGAGGCGATCGGCCACGACATCGCTGAACTCGCCCTGAGGGTTGCCACAGGACGGGGGCGGGGTCCGGGCGAGGAGGTCCAGGCGGTGGGCCCGGCGGCGGAGGTCTTCCAGGGTGAGACCCAGCGCGAGCAGGTCGCGGATCACGCGGACGCGGGCCAACTCTGCGGGGCCGTACTCCCGTTGGCCGGACGGGGTGCGTGGCGGGGGCCGGAGCAGGCCGCGCGCCTCGTACAGGCGCAGGGCGCGCGGAGTGGTGCCGGCCGCCGCCGCTGCCTCGCCGATGCGCATGCGGCTCCCCGTCCTACAGCTCCACGACGGCCGCGCCGAAGGAACGGCCCGCGATCAACAGGGGCAACGCCTCCGGAGCGCGCTCGATTCCGCGGAGCGGGGTGCGGGGGAAGTGGATGCGGCCCGCCCGTAGCCAGTCCCCGAAGCGGGCCTCCCACTCCGTCTCGACCTCAGGGTGGTCGGTGCCGTTGTAGCCGGTGATCGTGATGCCCCGGGTCAGCAGCCGGTAGGTGTCGAGCACGGCCGGTGCGCTCCCGCCCGCCCGGTCCGGGGACAGCTGACCGTCCAGCGCGCCCACCAGGGCGAACCGGGCGCCCCGGTTCGCTGCCCGGACGGCGGCCGTCAACTGTTCGCCGCCCACGGTGTCCAGGACGACGTCGATGCCGTCCGGTGCCGCCTCGGCGAGCTGTCCGTCGATCGGTCCCGCTCCGCGCAGCACGGTGGCGTCGTAGCCGAGTTCCCCGCGCAGTCTCCGTGCCTTGTCCGGTGAGCCGGTGCTGCCGATCACCCGGGCGGCGCCCAGCAGTCGGGCGATCTGGCCCGCCAGGCTGCCCACGGCACCGGCGGCGCCGGTCACGAACACGGTGTCGCCCGCGTGGACCTGGGTGAGCCGGGTCAGCGCGCCGTACGCCGCGGAGCCCTGGGCGAGATGGGCGACCGGGTCGGGCAGCGTGTCCTCCAACGGCCTGCACTCGGCGACGGCCGGTGTCGCGTACTCCCGCCAGCCCTGAAGGTGCAGCACCAACTGCCCCTTGGCCAGCGGTCCTTCGACCACCTCGCCGATCGCGGGGCCGAACAGGGTGTCGCCGGGGTGCAGCGGCGGCAGCGGGACATCGCGGGTCTCGCCTCCGATGAGGGTGCGCAGGCCGGGGAAGACCAGGAAGTGGGTGTTGCGGACGAGCACCTGGCCGGCCTCGGGGCGGGGGAGGGGGACCCGCGCGAGGGTGAAGTCGTCCGTGGTGGGCAGTCCGGCGGGGCGGCGGACCAGGCGTACGAGACGGTGAGTCGCGGTCATGGCCGGACGCTAAGCCCTGACCCGTGGGTCAGGGGCAAGCCCCGGTTCCCGAACGAGCCTTCCCCGAGCGCCACTTGAAACCCCGCCCGCCGTTTACAGCCTCCCCGGTCCGCGCTAACTTCACGGACAGTGGGGTGGGAGCGCTCCCATCCGTCCGACGGTCCGGAACCCGCCGGGTGCGGCCGGGTCGCCCCACCCCACGCCTTCACCTCCGCACGTTCCGCACGACCGTCGAGCGAAGGCAGATCTGTCATGGCTATGACAATCCTGAGAAACGACCCACGATTACCACGCCCCACCTCTCAACGAGCGCTCTTCCTCGTCCTGTTGGCCCTGCTCACCACCGTCCCCGCCCTGGCCCTGATCCTCGCCACCGGCGGCACCGCGCAGGCCCACGGCACCCCCATGAAACCCGGCAGCCGCACCTTCCTCTGCTGGCAGGACGCGCTGACCACCACCGGCGAGATCAAACCCATCAACCCGGCCTGCAAGGCGGCCCAACAGGTCAGCGGTACAACGCCGTTCTACAACTGGTTCTCCGTCCTGCGCTCCGACGGCGCCGGCCGCACCCGCGGCTTCGTGCCGGACGGTCAGTTGTGCAGCGGCGGCAACCCCAACTTCACCGGCTTCAACCTCCCGCGCGACGACTGGCCGCTCACGCATCTCACCTCGGGCGCGACGGTCGACTTCTCGTACAACGCCTGGGCGGCACACCCGGGTTGGTTCTACGTGTACATCACCAAGGACGGCTTCGACCCGACGAAGACACTCACCTGGGACGACATGGAGGCCACCCCGTTCCTCACGGTCGACCACCCGCCGCTCAACGGCACCCCGGGCACGGTCGAGGCCAACTACTCCTGGACCGGGCAGCTTCCGGCGAACAAGTCGGGGCGGCACATCATCTACATGGTGTGGCAGCGCTCGGACAGCACCGAGACCTTCTACTCGTGCTCGGACGTCGTATTCGACGGCGGCAACGGTGAAGTGACGGGTATTCACGACCCGGGCAACCCCACCGACCCGGTACCCGGGGTCTGTTCGGCCACCCGCCGTACGACGGGCAGTTGGCCCGGCGGCTACCAGTCCGAGGTGACCGTCACCAACTCCGGCGACGTCCCGATGCTCGGCTGGATGGTCAACTGGACGCTCCCCGGCGGGCAGTCGGTCGCCAGCCTCTGGAACGGCAACGCGACCTACACCGGTCAGGACGTGATGGTCCACAACGCCGACTGGAACGGCTCACTGAGTCCGGGACAGAGCACCACCTTCGGCTACGTCGTGAACGGCAACGGAGGTGACCCGGCAACTGCCCTTCCCTGCCAGGTCGGTTGAACCCAGGTCGGTTGAACCCTTGCTCGGGGCGGACCCGGTGGACGGGGGCCACCGGGTCCGCGAGCCGGGCGGGGAATGGGGGTTCAACCTGCCCGGGTGATACATGGCTTGGGGCGACACTGCGGTGCGACAACGTTGTCGGATGGTCTGCATATGACTCTACCGCCCCAACGGACAACGATGTCAACCCAGTTGGTCCGGGTGGACCGTCCGAGTGTCCGCTCCGTGCGCCGCCACCGGCCCACGCGCCCTTCCGTGGTACGGGTGGCGCACGTTACTGTCCCTGCGGCTTGTGCGACCTGTGGTGCGCGACCCGTCCGAAGGAGGAGGGGCCGCGTCATGCGTTTCCGTCCCATGTCCCTGTTGCTCGCCGCCGCACTCGCGGTCGGCGGCGCCACCCCCGCCCTGGCGGCCACCGCCGCCCCACCGCACCTCGTCAAGGACCCCAGCGCCTACGTCGATCCGCTGATCGGCACCAAGAACGGCGGCAACGTCTTCCCGGGCGCCGTCGTGCCCTTCGGCATGCTCTCCTGGAGCCCGGAGAACACCAGAGGCAGCGCGACGAGCACGGCCGCGCCGGGCGGCTACCAGTACGACGCCACCCGCATCCGCGGCTTCAGCCTCACCCACATGTCCGGCACGGGCTGCGCGGGCGGCAGCGGCGACATCCCGTTCTTCCCGTACGCCGGCGAGGTCACCTCCTCCCCGGCGAGCGACACCAAGGACGCCGTCTACGCCTCCGACTTCAGTCACACCGCCGAGACCGCCGAACCCGGCCACTACAAGGTCGGCCTCGCCTCCGGCGTCACCGCCGACCTCACGGCCACGGCCCGCACGGGCTCCGGCCGCTTCACCTACCCGGCCGACAAGCCCGCCTCACTCCTGATCCGCACCGCCAACTCCGAGGTGGGGTCGACGAATTCGTCGGTCACCATCGACCCGGCGACCCGTACCGTCTCCGGCTCGGTCACCTCCGGCAACTTCTGCGGCTACCTCGACCCCGAGGGCCAACGTGCCTACTACACCCTGTACTTCACCGCCACCTTCGACCGCGCCTTCAAGACCACCGGCACCTGGCAGGACGACAAGCTGACCCCGGGATCTACCTCCGCGACCGGCGGCACGGGCGGCTTCACCAACGGCGGCCGTCCCGTCGCGGGCAAGGGCGCGGGCGGCTATGTCGAGTTCGAGCCCGGCACCGGTCCGGTGGGCGTCAAGGTCGGTGTCTCGTACGTCAGTCAGGCCGGCGCCGAGGCCAACCTCGCGGCGGAGAACCCGCCGCAGCGCACCTTCGACGCGGTCGAGGACGCGGCCCACCGCGCCTGGCGCGACCAGCTCGGCGCGATCAAGGTGGGCGGCGGCACCGACGCCGAGCGCACCACCTTCTACACCGCGCTCTACCACTCGCTCCTGCACCCGAACGTCATCAGCGACGCCGACCGCAGATACACGGGCAGCGACGGCAAGGTGCACAAGGTCGGCAAGGGGCACGAGGCGCAGTACGGCACCTTCTCCGGCTGGGACATCTACCGTTCGCAGGTCCAGCTGCTCACTCTCCTCAGCCCCCGCACCGGCTCGGACATCGCACAGTCCCTCTACGAACTCGCCCAGCAGAACGGCGGGGTCTGGGACCGCTGGCTGCACGGCGCGAGCGGCACGCACGTCATGAACGGCGACCCCTCGCCCACCGCCCTGGCCGGCATCCGCGCCTTCGGCGGCACGGACTTCGACCTCAAGGGGGCCCTCGCCTCCCTCGTCCAGGCGGCGACCGTACCGACCGCGCAGGACCTGTCCCCCTCGGGCAAGCCGGTGCTCTCGGTCGGCCAACGCCCTTCCCTGGACAAGTACTTGAACCTCCACTACATGCCGTCCGTCTCCAACGCCTGGGGCGGCGCGGCCGAGACGCTGGAGATGTCCACGGCGGACTTCGCGCTCTCCCAACTCGCCACGGCGGCCGGGAAGAAGAGCACGGCGGCCGACTTCGCCAAGCGCGCCCAGTGGTGGCAGAACAACTTCAACATCGCCGCCGACCCCACCGGCGGCTACATCGCCAACCGCAAGGCGGACGGCAGTTGGGTCACCGGCTTCACCCCGGGCACCGGCAACGGCTTCGTCGAGGGCACGGCCGCCCAGTACACCTGGATGGTCCAGCACAACCCGGCGGGCCTCTTCGCGGCGATGGGCGGCACCGACAAGGCCCTCGCCCGCCTCGACTCCTTCTTCCATGAGGCGGACGGAAGTTGGGCCTTCACCGGCAGCGGCGGCGACAAGTCCGAGCTGGACAACGAACCGTCCGTCAACGTCCCCTACCTCTACGACTATGCGGGCGCGCCCTACAAGACCCAGGAAACGGTCAGGGCGGCCATGAAGCAGCTCTGGACCACCGACCCGGCCGGCATCCCCGGCAACGACGACCTCGGCGAGATGTCGTCCTGGTACGTCTTCTCCGCGCTCGGCATGTACCCCCAGGTCCCCTCCCGCGCCGAACTCACCCTCGCCTCACCGCTGTTCGAGCGCATCGAGATCAAGCGCCCGCAGGGCAACGACATCTCCATCCGCGCGCAGGGTGCCGCGACCGACGCCCCGTACATCCAGTCCCTGAAGGTCAACGGCCGTAGCAGTGACCGTCCTTGGCTCTCCTCCTCGATCGTCAGGAACGGCGGGACCCTCGACTACACCCTCTCCACCACCCCGAACCGCACCTGGGGCAGCGCCCTCGCCGACGCCCCGCCGTCCTTCCGCACCGGTGAACAGCCGTACCAGATCGGCGTCGGCCCGACCGCCGCGACCCTCGCGCCCGGCGACACCACCAAGGTCAACATCAAGGCCCTGGCGCTGAGCGGCGGCACCGGACCCGAGGTCCGCTACAGCGTCGAGACGCCCGCCGGAGTCACGGCGACTCCCGCGCAGGGCACGGTCGTCGACGGCTCCCAGGACATCACCCTGAGCGCCGCCACCGACGTCAAGCAGGGCTTCTACGACGTCAAGGTCACCGTCACCTCGGGCGACACGTCGTACGAGCAGCCGGTGTCCCTCACGGTCGCCGCTCCCGGCACCCTGCTCGCCGCCTACAACAACGCCGGAGTCTCCGACGACAACGGCGAGCACGACGAGGCGGACTACGACGGGGGCGGCTGGAGCTACTCCCTCCAGGCGCTCGCGGCGGCCGGGCTGACCCCGGGCGGCACGGGCACGGTGGACGGGCTCGGCTTCACCTGGCCGAACTCGCCGAACGGGCGCCCGGAGAATGTCTCGGCGGCCGGTCAGACCGTCCAACTCCCGCAGCCCGCCGCCAACTTGTCGTTCATCGGCAGCGCGGTCAACGGCAACCAGCAGACGAAGGCGACCGTCACCTACACCGACGGCAGCACCGACGTCGTCGACCTCTCCTTCACGGACTGGACGGTCGGCGGGGGCGGCGGAACCGTGCAGTACGGCAACGAGATCGTCGCCAGGACCGCGTACCGCAATGTCGCGGGTGCGGACAAGGACCCGGTCGTCACGTATGTGTTCGCCACCAAGCCCTTCGCGGCACCCACGGGCAAGACCATCAAGAGCGTGACACTTCCGGACGACCCGGATCTCCATGTGTTCACCCTTGCGGTGAACTGACGTCCACTATGTGTGCCCTCGCCCGTTCCGGTGGCGGGGGCACATCGGCGCGTGCGAGCATCCGCAGATGGTGAAACGGCCGCAACTGCCCGAGGAGTTCCGGGCCGAGGCGCGCACGGCCTTCGCGTTCCTGGTCGAGGGCGAGGGCTTCGCGCCGCCGGAGGACATAGACGGCGGCCTGCGCTATCTGCGCGCCGACCTGATGGTGCGCGTCTGGTTCCTGGGCGGCGCCGAATCCGAGGTCCTGACACGACTGATCCCCCTGGCGCCGGACGGCACCAGGGGGAAGGGGGCTTGGCTGGACGACCTGTACAAGGCCGCCGCGTGCGGCCCGGCCCAGGACGTCCCCGTCTTCGCGTCGACCAGAAGAGGCGTGCTCAGACGGGTTCACCAGCACGCGGAGGCGTTGCGCAGGCTGCTGCCCCGCCTCCCCGTGCCGTGACCGTGCCTCAGGCCAGCAGCTCCACCTCCGCGAGCGTCGAGGAGCCGTCCAGGACCAGGCGGTAATGGGCGTACGAGCCAGGTGACTTGACCGAGAACGCCCGCGTCTGCTTGGCCCAGGTGAAGGACTCGCCGGAGCGCTTGTCGAGCGTCTTCCACTTGGTGCCGTCGGCCGAACCCTGGAGGGTCCAGCCGGTCGGTGCCGCCGTGCGGTCCGTCGACGAGGTCAGCGTGTACTGGATGCCCTTGGTGGCCTTGGCGACCGGGAGGTCCACCGAGGTCACCGTGGCGGCCGTGGCCGACGTGTTGTCGAACAGGGCGCCGGTGGCGGCGAGTTGGTCGCTGCGGGGGGTGGGCACCTTGTCGTTCTTGGTGATCGACACCGGTGCCGCGTTCTTGCCGCTGCCCCACGTCGAGGGCTTGGAGCCCATGGAGAAGTCCAGCACCCCGCCCTTCTCCAGCAGCGAGTGCGGGAGCGAAGTCGACGTCCACGGCTTGCCGTTGACGGTCAGACTCTGGACGTAGACGTTCTTCGTGCTGTTCTTCGGCGCCTTGACGACCAGGTCCTTGCCGTTCTCCAGGTGGACGGTCGCCTTGGTGAACAGCGGGGAACCGATGGTGTATTCGCCGCTGCCCATCACCAGCGGATAGAAGCCGAGCGCGGAGAAGAGGTACCAGGCCGACTGCTCGCCGTTGTCCTCGTCGCCGTGGTAGCCCTGCCCGATCTCACTGCCGGTGTAGAGGCGCGACAGCACCTCGCGCACGTCCTTCTGCGCCTTCCAGGGCTCGCCGGCCGCGTCGTACATGTACGTGACGTGGTGGGCGACCTGGTTGGAGTGGCCGTACTGGCCCATGCGGACGTCCCGCGCCTCCGTCATCTCGTGGATGACGCCGCCGTAGGAGCCGACGGTGGCGGACGAGGCCTTCTCCGGGGTGGCGAAGTACTCGTCGAGCTTGTCGCCGAGGGCCTTCTGGCCGCCGTAGAGGTTGGCGAGGCCGCGGCTGTCCTGCGGGGCGGTGAAGGCGTAGCCCCAGCCGTCGGTCTCCGTGTAGTCGTAACCCCAGATCTTCGGGTCGTAACTCGCCGACGCCACGCGCCAGTTGCCCTTGGCGTCCTTGCCCTGGAAGAACCCGGCCTGCTTGTCGAAGAGGTTCACGTAGTCCTGGGCGCGGTTGAGGAAGTACTCCGACTCCTCCTTGTAGTGCTTCTCGCCGGTCTTCTCGTAGAGGGCCAGACCCATCTGCGCGATGCCGTAGTCGTTGTTGTAGCCCTCCATGGCCCAGGAGAAGCCCTCGCCCGTGTCCGTGCTGGTGTAGCCGAGGAAGGGCGAGGTGGTCATGCCCTTGCGGCCGACGCCCGAGGAGGGCGGGACGACGGTGGCGTTCTTCACGGCCGCGTCGTAGGCCGACTTGGCGTCGAACTGCACGCCCTTGACGTACGCGTCCGCGAACGCGACGTCCGAGGAGGTGCCCGTCATCAGGTCCGCGTAGCCGGGGGAGGACCAGCGCGAGGTCCAGCCGCCGTCCTTGTACTGCTGCACGAACCCGTCGACCATCTCACCCGCCTGACCGGGCGTCAGAAGCGAGTACGCCGGCCAGGTGGTCCGATAGGTGTCCCAGAAGCCGTTGTTGACGTACACCTTGCCGTCGACGATCTTCGCGCCGGTGTGCGTCGGGGTGTCCTGGCTCGGCATCGGGGAGAACGGCGAGGCGTACTGGTAGGTCGAACCGACCTTCTCGAAGCCGGAGTTGGGGTACAGGTACAGCCGGTACATGCTGGAGTAGAGCGTGGTCAGCTGGTCGGGGGTCGCGCCCTCGACCTCGACCTTGCCGAGCAGTTTGTCCCACACCTTCTGGGCCTGGTCCTTGACCGTGTCGAAGGAGGTGCCGTCCGGGATCTCCTGGCCCAGGTTGGCCTTCGCCTGGTCGACGCTGATCAGCGAGGTGGCCAGCCGCAGGGTGACCGTGTGGTCGGCGCCCGCCTTGAACCGCAGATAGCCCTTGACCCCGGTGGAGGAGCCGTCCGTCACGGGCGCGTCGAACACGCCGTACACGAAGAGGCGCGTGGCGCCCGTGGACAGACCGGACTTGACGTCCGAGTAGCCGGTGACGGTCCCGTCGGTCTTGTCGAGGGTCAGGCCCGCCTGCTCGGTGACGTTGTCGAAGATGACGCTCGCGTCGTCGCCGGGGTAGGTGAAGCGCAGCGAGGCCGCGTGGTCGGTCGGGGTCATCTCGGCCTTGAGACCGTTCTCGAACGTGACGCCGTAGTAGTACGGGCGCGCGGTCTCGTTCTCGTGCTTGAACGCCAACTCCCGTGCGTTCGGGTCGGTGTTGGGCGTTCCCGAGGCCGCCGACGGCATCACCTGGAAGGTCTGCCGGTCGCCCATCCACGGGCTGGGCTCATGGCTCAGGCTGAGCGCCTGGAGCGTCGGCAGGTTGGCGTCGTTGTTCGCCCGCGCGTAGTCGTAGAGCCAGCTCAGCGACGACGAATTCGTCACCGGGGTCCAGAAGTTGAAGCCGTGCGGCAGCGCGGTCGCGGGGAAGTTGTTGCCGCGCGAGAAGCTGCCGCTGGAGTTGGTGCCGCGGGTGGTGAGCGCGTAGTCGGACAGATGCGCCTTCGGCTTCTCGGGGGCGACGCTCTTGATGCTCACGTCGTCGAGCCAGCCGCGGAACTTCGCCGGCCCGCTGGGGGAGTCGTAGGCCAGCAGGATCCGGTCGACGGTCTTGCCGGCCGCGACCGAACCGATCCGCGAGAGGACGTTGTTCCACTGGTTGACGTAGAGGATCTTGGCGGCGCCCTGTCCCTGCGGGGTGAGGGCGAAGCCGTGCGAGTCCGTGGCGCCGAGGCCGCTGAGGTAGGTGCCGTCGGTGAAGGCGAGGTCGACGGAGACGTTCGTGGCGTCGTAGTCGAGGTCGCCGTCGGCCATCTGCGGGAAGATCTTGTACGCCAGCTCGGTGTCGCGGCCGACGGCCACGTTCACGTCGAAGACCTTGTTGTACGAGTACGCCCGCCCCGTCGCCGTGTGACGGCCCGCGTAGCGCAGTGCGCGCGTCCCGGTGAAGCCGGCGCCCGCCTTGGCGGTGGGGGAGCCGCTGGGGCCGTGGTCGACCAGCGAGAGCATGTCCTCGGGGATCGGTGCGGTGGAGCCGCCGGTGGAGAACTGGACGTCGGCGAGCTGCAGGATGTCGCCGCCGTTGTTCCTGCTCACGTCGAGCCGGAAGTGCTGGTACTCGGCGGGCTCGGCGAGGTCGTACGACTTGGTCTGGAACCGGGCGGAGAAGGACTCGCCGGAGCGGGTGTCGACGGTCTTCCAGTCCTTGCCGTCGGTCGACCCCTGGAGGGTCCAGTCCTGCGGGTCGCGCTCGTCGTGGTCGTTGGCCGAAGTCAGCGCGTATGTCGCGATTTTGAGCGGTTTGTCGAGGTCGAACTCGACCCAGCCGGTGGGTGCGAAGGTGAGCCACTTGGTGCCGGACTCGCCGTCGACGAGGTTCTCCTTCACCTCGCCCGCACCGGTGTTCTCGCCGCTGGCCCGCAGGTCCGTGACATGGTCGTCGACATTGCCGGGGATACCGCTGGTGAATCCCCCGTCGACACCGGAGGCCCGCTTGGAGCCGTCCGGCGCGGTGTCCACGGTGTTGAGCCAGTCCGGCGCCGGATCGCCCGCCTCGAAGGAGGAGGCGAACTCCCCGGCCGGAGCGGGAGCCTTGACGGGCAGCGCGACCGCTGCCCCCTGCGAGCCCGCCACCAGAGCGACGGCGGCCACCGAGACGGCCGCCGAACCCCACCATCTGTGATGCATACGAGGGCATCCTCCCGCCACATGAGACAACGTTGTCAACTTTGTCGCGCAAGGAACAGTAGGGAGTCAAGTGGCCAGGGATGTCAAGGGTGTTGAGTGCGGCATTCGAGCGCAATAGCGGGGATTTCTCCGGCGTCGAACGCACAGGGCCTTCATATTTCCGCGAGGTCTCACTTCGGAAAAGACCGACAACCGACCCTGCATTCGATCTTGCTCTGTCGACCGGAAGTGGACTATACCTGTCGCGTTCGACACCGCTCTCACAGCAGCACGCACGAAGTACCTCTGCACGACCAAGCTCGAACTGACCGCGGTGCCGGGGAGGATCCGGTTCACCGCCTGAGTCCTGTTGAAGGCGAGGACTTGAGCATGGGATCCACTTCCGCCGAGAACAATTTTTCCGGCAGCACCGGCGCACAGGGTGTCGGCCGCCGAGACCTGATCAAGAGGTCGGCCGCACTCGGTCTGATCTCCGTTCCTGCCATGAGCTTCCTGTCGGCCTGTGCGAGCAGCGACAGCGGATCGGACAAGAAGGCCAAGTCGGGCACGAAGACCGCGAAGAACCCGCTGGCGGTGAACGACACCGCGCAGATGGAGTTCGTGCTCTTCGACGGCGGCTTCGGGAAGGAGTACGCCGAGGACGCCGTCAAGATCTACGAACAGAACTTCCCCAAGGCGAAGGTCAAGTTCTCCGCCACCCAGAAGATCCAGTCGACGCTTCAGCCCCGCTTCAACCAGGGCACCCCGCCGGACCTGATCGACAACTCCGGTGCCGAGCAGATGGACATGGGTGTCCTCGTCGGCAAGAAGCAGCTCAGCGACCTCACCCCGCTACTGGACGCGCCCTCCTACGACGACCCGTCGAAGAAGGTCCGCGACACCCTGCGGCCCGGCATCGTCGAGATGGGCCAGTTCGACGGCGACCCGGTCTGGATCATGTACTACGCCTACACCGTGTACGGCGTCTGGTACTCGCAGAAGGCCCTGGACGCGCTCGACGAGAAGTACCCCGAGACCTGGGACCAGATGCTCGCGGTCTGCGAGAAGGCCAAGAAGAAGGGCATGGCGGGCTGGACGTACGCGGGCAAGTACCCGTACTACCTCCCGTTCTCGCTCTACCCGATGATCGGCAAGGTCGGCGGCCGTGAGGTTCTCGACGCGATCGACAACCTGGAGCCGAACGCCTGGAAGCACCCGGCCGTCAAGGCCTGCTTCGACGCCTACTACGAGCTGTTCAAGAAGGGCTACATCCTCAAGGGCACGCCCGGTATCGACCACATCCAGTCGCAGACCGCGTGGGCCGAGGGCAAGGCGCTGTTCATCCCGAACGGCTCCTGGGTGGAGAACGAGTCCGCCAACGTCATCCCCAAGGACTTCAACCTCGCCGTCTCCGCGCCGACCGGCATCGACAGCTCCGACAAGATGCCCTTCGGCACCATCTGGGCGTCCGGCGGTGAACCCTTCATCGTCCCGGCCAAGGCGGCCAACGCGGCGGGCGGCATGGAGCAGTTGCGCATCATGCTCAGCGAGGCCTCGTCGAAGAACTTCACCAGCAAGGTGAAGTCACTGACCGCCTACAACGGCGGCACCGACGGGATCACCCTCACGCCGGGCCTCACCTCCGGTGTGGCGGCGCTGAAGCTGGCCGGCGACAACGTGCTCAACCCGCGCCTTCAGGACTGGTACGTGCAGTTGCAGAAGGAGCAGATCGGTGTCGCGGGTCTCGGCGAGATGATGGCCGGACGGGCCACCCCGGCCGAGACCATCAAGAAGATCCAGGGCTTCGCCGACGCGGCCGCCAAGGACACGTCGATCAAGCACTACAAGCACCAGTGAGGATCCGTCACCAGCGGCGGCGCCCGCCCAGAGAACGGGGTCGGTAGCAATGCAGCACGGCAAGTACCGGTTCATCGTGGGGTTCCTGGCCGTTCCCCTCGGGCTGTACGTGCTTTTCGTCGTATGGCCCTTCATCCAGTCGATCTACTATTCGTTCACGGACTGGACGGGGCTGAGCCCGGAATTCAAAATGGTCGGCTTCGACAACTACAAGAGAATGTTCCACGACGAGATCTTCTGGAAATCGTTGCAGCACAGTCTCCTGTTCGCGTTGGTGCTGCCGCTGGTGACGATCAGTCTGGCGCTGTTCTTCGCTTTCATGATCAATGTGGGCGGACGGCGCCGGACGGGCGGCCCGGTGGTCTCGGGCGTCCGCGGCTCCTCCTTCTACAAGATCGTCTATTTCTTCCCGCAGGTTCTCTCGATCGCGATCGTCGCCCTGTTGTTCGCCTTCGCGTACAACCCGGACAGCGGCGCGATCAACTCCTTTCTCCGCGGGATCGGACTCGGCAGCATCCAGCCGCTGTGGCTCGGCGACCCGAGCCTCGCCCTGTGGTGCGTGATGGCGGTCCTCGTCTGGTCCACGGTCGGCTTCTTCGTGGTCCTCTTCTCCGCCGGTATGGCCTCCATTCCGGCCGAGTTGTACGAGGCGGCGCTGCTCGACGGCGCCAACCGGATGACCACGTTCTTCCGCCTCACCCTGCCGCTGCTGTGGGACACCGTGATGTCCGGCTGGGTCTACATGGGCATCCTGGCGCTGGGCGCCGAGTCGTTCGCGGTCGTACAGATCATGACGACCGGACCGGGCGGTCCCGACTACTCGACCACCGTCATGGTCCTGTACGTGTACCAGAAGGCGTTCCGAGACGGACAGGCCGCCTACGCGACCACCATCGGCGTCGCCCTGCTCGTCGTCACGCTGGCCTTCGCGGCGATCGTGATGCGACTGGGCCGCCGTGAGCGGCTGGAGTTCTGATCACATGAAGACGACCGAGACCCCCGCCCCCGTGCCGGCCGAGCCCGGTGTCCCCGTCGCGAAGGTCGGCACATCCACCGGAGGCGCGCCGAAGCGGAAGACGAAGAAAGAGGGCAGAGTCCTCAACGTCTTCTCGCACGGCATGCTCGTCCTGTGGGCGTTCATGGTCGTCCTGCCGCTTCTCTGGGCGGTGATGACGTCCTTCAAGAGCGACAGCGCGATCTTCAGCTCGCCCTGGGCACTGCCGGACAAACTGCACTTCGGCAACTGGGCGCGCGCCTGGACCGACGCCAACATGAGCGACTACTTCTTCAACACCATTCTGGTGGTGGGTGGTTCACTCATCGGCACCCTCGTGCTCGGTTCGATGGCCGCGTACGTGCTCGCCCGGTTCGACTTCCCGGGCAACCGCTTCATCTACTTCCTGTTCATCGGCGGCATGAGCTTCCCGATCATGCTGGCCCTGGTCCCGCTGTTCTACGTCGTCAACAACCTGGGACTGCTCAACACGATCCACGGGCTGATCCTGGTCTACATCGCGTACTCGCTGCCGTTCACGGTCTTCTTCCTGACCGCGTTCTTCCGTACCCTGCCCACCTCGGTGGCGGAGGCGGCGTTCGTGGACGGGGCCTCGCACAGCCGGACGTTCTTCCAGATCATGCTGCCGATGGCCAAGCCGGGCCTGATCAGCGTGGGGATCTTCAACTTCCTGGGGCAATGGAACCAGTACATGCTGCCGACGGTCCTGAACACCGACCCGGACAAGCGGGTCCTCACCCAGGGCCTGGTGCAGCTCGCCGCCAGCCAGGGCTACAAGGGCGACTGGTCCGGTCTCTTCGCCGGTCTGGTCATGGCGATGCTCCCGGTACTTGCTGCATACATCGTCTTCCAGCGTCAGGTGGTGCAGGGGCTGACGGCGGGGGCTCTCAAGTAGCGCCCCGTTAGGGGCTCGTGTGCGCCGCTCCAGGGCTCTGGGGCGGCCTACACGCATGCGTGCAAGTACCTCGATGCGGTTCAACCTCTTGACGGGAGGCGACCCTAACGGCTCAGCTTAGAGTTCACTAGTTGGACATAGACGGGGCCTCATCGATGCGGTCCCGCGCGCAGGAGGTCGTCGTGGAGACTCCGGGGTCGCAGTCGTCGCTGCACCGAGCGAATCTAGAGCGGGTCGTGCGAGCGGTGCGGCTGGCCGGGTCGCTCACGCAGGCGGAGATCGCGAGGACGACGGGTCTGTCGGCTGCGACGGTCTCCAACATCGTGCGCGAGCTCAAGGACGGCGGAACGGTCGAGGTCACACCGACTTCGGCGGGTGGCCGCAGGGCCCGCAGCGTGTCGCTGAGCGGGGACGCCGGCATTGTCATCGGCGTCGACTTCGGGCACACGCATTTGCGCGTCGCGGTCGGAAATCTGGCCCATCAGGTGCTGGCCGAGGAGTCCGAGCCCGTCGACGTGGACGCCTCCTCCACACAGGGCTTCGACCGGGCGGAAGAGCTGGTCAACCGGCTGATCGCGGCGACCGGAGTGGACCGTTCCAAGATCGCCGGGGTGGGTCTCGGCGTGCCCGGTCCGATCGACGTGGAATCGGGCACCCTGGGCTCCACCGCCATCCTCCCGGGGTGGACCGGCACCAGACCCGCGGAGGAGCTCGGCAGCCGTCTGGGCGTACCGGTGCACGTCGACAACGACGCCAACCTCGGCGCCCTCGGTGAGCTGGTCTGGGGCAGTGGCCGGGGGGTCAGGGACCTGGCGTACATCAAGGTCGCCAGCGGGGTCGGCGCGGGACTGGTCATCAACGGCAAGATCTACCGGGGTCCGGGTGGCACAGCGGGAGAAATCGGGCATATTACTCTTGATGAGTCCGGCCCTGTCTGTCGTTGCGGAAACCGGGGCTGCCTGGAGACCTTCACGGCCGCGCGCTATGTGCTGCCGCTCCTCCAGTCCAGCCACGGCACCGACCTGACCATGGAGGGAGTCGTACGGCTGGCGCGGGACGGAGACCCGGGCTGTCGTCGGGTGATCGCCGACGTCGGCCGACACATCGGCAGTGGAGTCGCCAATCTCTGCAATTTGCTGAACCCGAGCCGAGTGGTCCTCGGTGGCGATCTCGCCGAGGCCGGTGAGCTGGTGCTCGGGCCGATCAGGGAGTCTGTCGGCCGCTATGCGATCCCCAGTGCGGCGCGTCAACTGTCCGTTCTCCCGGGGGCACTTGGAGGCCGTGCGGAGGTGCTCGGAGCACTCGCTCTCGCGCTCAGCGAGATGGGCGATTCGACACTTTTGGACGGGTCGCTGACCCAGGCGACACCTGTCTTCACTTAGAGAACGCACGACGCCGTTGCCATCTCGTTAAGTATTTACTTCTTGACGTCGCACGCGTGGCCGAGTTGACTTCCAGCCACCTCGGCCGCAACGACGCGGCCTCGTCAGGGAGGTTTCTGAAGTGAACACGCGTATGCGTCGTGCCGCCGTTGCTGTGATCGCCACCACGATGGCCGTCGCGCTGGCCGCCTGTGGCAAGGCCGGCGACGACAAGAAGTCCGACAGCAGCTCCTCCAGCTCCTCGGGTGGCGGTACCAACGCCAAGATCGGCCTGCTGCTGCCCGACAGCGTCACCACTCGGTACGAGAAGTTCGACAAGCCGTACTTCGAGGCCAAGGTCAAGGCGCTCTGTGCCGGCTGCACCGTCGAGTACAACAACGCCAACGCCAGCGCGGCCACCCAGGCCCAGCAGGTGAGCAGCATGATCACCAAGGGCGTCAAGGTCATCGTGATCAGCGCCCAGGACTCCGCCGCGATCAAGTCCTCGATCCAGCAGGCGGTCGCCAAGGGCATCAAGGTCGTCGCGTACGACCGTCTGGCCCAGGGCCCGGTCTCCGCGTACGTCTCCTTCGACAACGTCGAGGTCGGCAAGCTCCAGGGCGAGGCCCTCCTCACGGCGCTCGGCTCGAAGGCCACCACGAAGTCGAAGATCGTCATGATCAACGGCGACGACGCCGACCCGAACGCCGCGATGTTCAAGAAGGGCGCCCACGAGGCCCTCGACGGCAAGGTCGACATCGCCTACGAGCAGTCGGGCCTCTGGAAGGACACCGTCGCCGGACAGAAGATGTCCGCGGCCATCACCCAGATCGGTGCCAAGAACATCGCGGGCGTCTACTCCGCCAACGACGGCATGGCCGGTGGCATCGCCACCGTCCTCAAGGGCGCCAAGATCAGCGGCATCCCGCTGACGGGTCAGGACGCCGAGCTCGCCGGTATCCAGCGCATCGTCGCCGGTACGCAGTCCAGCACGGTCTACAAGGCCTTCAAGCCGGAGGCCGAGGCCGCCGCGACGCTCGCCGTCGACCTGGCGCAGGGCAAGAGCATCACCGGTCTCGCCACCACGACCCAGACCAGCGGCTCCGGCGACAAGGTGCCCTCGCAGCTGCTCGTCCCGGTGTCGGTCACCAAGGCCAACATCAAGGACACGGTCATCAAGGACGGTCTCTACACCGTCGCGCAGATCTGCACCTCGGAGTACGCCGCGGCGTGCAAGACGGCCGGTCTGTCCTAACCACCGCCCAGCGGTGACAAAGCCCCTTCGGCGTCCGCCCCACCTTCAAACCCCGCTGTGGGGCGGGCGCCGATCGGAACCCGTGCGAACGCAGCCGTTGCCAACTGGCATCGGCCGCGCGCATGTTCATCTTGTAAATCTGTGCCTAGGCACAACCCTCCGCGCCTTTTGACAAGCGCGGCATCCCCGCCGGTCAGGCGGCGAAGGAGATGGTTCACGTGTCCGCTACGCCCGTGCTGGCGTTGCGCGGAGTCTCCAAGCGATTCGGTGCGGTGCAGGCCCTCACCGACGTAGAGCTGGAGGTTCACGCCGGAGAAGTGGTCGCACTGGTCGGCGACAACGGCGCAGGAAAGTCCACCCTGGTGAAGACGATCGCCGGAGTGCACCCCATCGATGAAGGAGTCATCGAATGGGAGGGCAACCCGGTCAGCATCAACAAGCCGCACGACGCCCAGGGACTCGGCGTCGCGACGGTCTACCAGGACCTCGCGCTGTGCGACAACCTCGACGTCGTCGGCAATCTGTACCTCGGGCGTGAGCTGCTTCGCCGTGGCATCATCGACGAGGTCACGATGGAGAAGAACTCCCGCGAACTGCTGAGCACCCTCTCCATCCGCATCCCGAGCGTGCGCATCCCGATCGCCAGCCTCTCCGGTGGCCAGCGGCAGGTCGTCGCCATCGCCCGCGCGCTGATCGGTGACCCGAAGGTCGTCATCCTCGACGAGCCCACCGCCGCCCTCGGTGTCGAGCAGACCGCGCAGGTCCTCGACCTGGTCGAGCGGCTGCGTGAGCGCAACCTCGGCGTCATCCTCATCAGCCACAACATGGCCGACGTCAAGGCGGTCGCGGACACCGTCAACGTGCTGCGGCTGGGCAAGAACAACGGCTCCTTCCCGGTGAAGGACACCAGTCAGGAAACGATCATCGCCGCGATCACCGGTGCCACGGACAACGCCGTGACCCGTCGTGCGGTGCGCAGCACGGAGGCGGCAAAGTGAGCGACACGTCAGGCACCGTGAAGAAGGACGCGGTCGAACCGACCGCCGCGGCCCCGGCCGACGACCCGACGGCAGCGGCCGGGTCTGCCACCGTCGTCGACCCTCGTCTGCTGATCCGCGAAGAGGGCTTCAAGGGCTACATCACCGAGTTCAAGCGCAAGGTCAAGGGCGGTGAGCTCGGCTCGCTGCCGGTCGTCGCCGGCCTGATCGTCATCGGACTCATCTTCCAGCTGCAGAACAGCCGGTTCCTGAGCGCGGACAACCTGTCCAACATCAGCTACTACCTGTCGGCCACCGGCATGCTCGCCATCGGCCTGGTCTTCGTGCTGCTGCTCGGCGAGATCGACCTGTCCGTCGGCTCGGTCAGCGGTCTGGCGTCCACCCTGTTCGCCGTCTTCGTGGTCAACCACGGGATGAACGGCTGGCTCGCCCTTCTCCTGACGATCGTCACGGGTGTCGGCATCGGCGCGCTGCACGGCTTCTTCTTCGCGAGGATCGGCGTACCGGCGTTCGTCGTCACACTGGCCGGCTTCCTCGGCTGGAACGGTCTGATGCTGTGGCTGCTCGGTTCGAGCGGCACCATCAACATCCCGGACGAGGGTCCGGTGCACCTGCTCGGCCAGAGCTCGTTCTTCATGGACCAGTCGATCGCGGGCGCCTACATCCTGGCCGCCCTCGGCACCGCGTCCCTGCTCTTCGGCTCGCTCACCGACCAGCGCCGCCGCAAGGCCGCCGGGGTGCCCTTCCGGCCCACCAGCGAGATCCTGCTGCGGGTCGTGCTGCTCGCCGTGGCCGCATTCGTCACGGCGGCCGTGCTGAACTCGGCGTCCGGTGTCTCCAACTCGCTGGTGATCTTCCTCGCGTCCCTGGTGATCGTGGACTTCGTGCTGCGTCGTACCCCGTACGGCCGCAAGGTCTTCGCGGTCGGCGGCGGCATCGAGGCCGCGCGCCGTGCCGGTATCAACGTGTCCATGATCCGCATCACCGTGTTCGCCATCTCCGGCGGCTTCGCGGCGGTCGGCGGTATGTTCTTCGCCGGTCAGACCCAGAGCGCCACGCTCAACGCCGGCGGCGGCAACACCCTGATGCTGGCCATCGCGGCGGCGGTCATCGGCGGTACGAGCCTCTTCGGCGGTCGCGGCACCGTCTGGTCCGCCCTCCTGGGCATGCTCGTCATCCAGTCGATCCAGACCGGTCTCGACCTGCTCAACATGAACACGTCGATCCAGTACATGATCACGGGTGGCGTTCTGCTCGGCGCGGTCGTCATCGACTCGGTGTCCCGCAAGAGCCAGAAGGCGTCCGGACGCGGCTGACCTGCGCCCTTCTGGACCAGTGCCCGGTACCGATCGCGGTACCGGGCACAGTCATGTCGTGGAAAGAACGCAGGAAGGTCGTAGGAAAGGCTGTTCGTGGGTACAGCCGATCGCGTGACGTATGACGCACAGCCCGGGCGCGGTCCGCAAAGGCGGAACATTAGACTCGACAAGCCCGGCAACAGCTCGATCAGCTCTACTCGCAAGGAGGCACGGGTGCCGCTGCTGACCCGCATCAGGGGACCGCGCGATCTGGACCGGCTCAGCCTGGAGCAGCTGGACCAGCTGGCCGAGGAGATCCGGACCTTCCTCGTCGACGCCGTCTCCAAGACCGGCGGCCACCTCGGCCCGAACCTCGGTGTGGTCGAGCTGACCATCGCCCTGCACCGCGTCTTCGAGTCGCCGAAGGACCGGGTGCTGTGGGACACCGGCCACCAGTCCTACGTCCACAAGCTGCTCACCGGCCGCCAGGACTTCTCCAGGCTGAAGATGAAGGGCGGCCTCTCCGGCTACCCCTCGCAGGCCGAGTCCGAGCACGACGTCATCGAGAACTCGCACGCCTCGACGGTCCTCGGCTGGGCCGACGGCCTCGCCAAGGCCAACCAGGTGCTGAAACGCGACGACCACGTGGTCGCCGTCATCGGTGACGGCGCGCTGACCGGCGGTATGGCCTGGGAGGCGCTGAACAACATCGCCGACGCCAAGGACCGCCCCCTGGTGATCGTCGTCAACGACAACGAGCGGTCCTACGCACCGACCATCGGCGGCCTCGCGAACCATCTGGCGACCCTGCGGACCACCGACGGCTACGAGCGCTTCCTGGCCCGCGGCAAGGACCTCCTGGGGCGCACTCCGGTCGTCGGCAAGCCCCTCTACGAGACGCTGCACGGCGCGAAGAAGGGTCTGAAGGACTTCATCGCCCCGCAGGGCATGTTCGAGGACCTCGGCCTCAAGTACGTCGGCCCCATCGACGGCCACGACATCGAGGCCATGGAGTCCGCGCTGGCCCGCGCCAAGCGCTTCGGCGGCCCGGTGATCGTCCACGTCCTCACCGAGAAGGGCCGCGGCTACCAGCCCGCCCTCCAGGACGAGGCCGACCGCTTCCACGGCATCGGCCCCATCCACCCCGACACCGGCCTGCCGATCAAGGCCTCCGGCGCCGACTGGACCTCAGTCTTCGGCGACGAGATGGTCGCCCTCGGCCAGGAGCGCGAGGACATCGTCGCGATCACCGCCGCGATGCTCCAGCCCGTCGGCCTCAAGAAGTTCGCCGACGCCTTCCCGAACCGCATCTACGACGTCGGCATCGCCGAGCAGCACGGCGCGGTCTCCGCGGCCGGCCTCGCCACGGGCGGTCTGCACCCCGTCTTCGCCGTCTACGCCACCTTCCTCAACCGCGCCTTCGACCAGGTGCTGATGGACGTGGCGCTGCACAAGTGCGGGGTGACCTTCGTCCTGGACCGGGCCGGCGTCACCGGCACCGACGGCGCCTCGCACAACGGCATGTGGGACATGTCGATCCTCCAGGTCGTCCCGGGCCTGCGGCTCGCCGCCCCGCGCGACGCCGACCAGGTCCGCGCCCAGCTCCGGGAGGCCGTCCAGGTCAAGGACGCGCCGACCGTGGTGCGCTTCTCCAAGGGCGCGGTCGGCCCGGCCGTACCCGCCGTGGGCCGCATCGGCGGCATGGACGTGCTGCGCGCGCCCGGCACCGACGCACCGGACGTCCTGCTGGTCTCCGTCGGCGCGCTGGCGCCCATGTGCCTGGAGATCGCCACGCTGCTCGACAAGCAGGGCATCTCCACCACGGTCGTCGACCCGCGCTGGGTCAAGCCCGTCGACGAGGCCATGGCCCCGCTCGCGGAGCAGCACCGGGTGGTCGTCACCGTCGAGGACAACTCCCGTGTCGGCGGCGTCGGTTCGTCGATCGCACAGGCGTTGCGCGATGCCGGTGTGGATGTTCCGCTGCGCGACTTCGGCATCCCGCCGCGCTTCCTCGACCACGCCTCGCGCGCCGAGGTGATGACGGAGATCGGCCTCACCGCCCCCGACATCGCCCGCCAGGTCACCGGCCTGGTCTCGAAGCTGGACGGCCGCTTCGACCGGCCCACCGCGGAGGTCGACTCGGTGGAGTCGGCCAGGGACTGACACAGCCGGACGGGCCGCTTCCGCCACTCTTTGCAGTGGTGAAAGCGGCCCGTTCGCGTGAATCCACTCGCGCCGGGGCATACGGAGTACGCCCCCTCTCGATCATGTCGAGGACGCCAAGCGTGGGAGGTACACCCGTGAGCAGCACCCTCTTCCGGACGAAGAGAGTCGAACAGTCCATCCAGGACACCGAGGAACCGGAGCACGCGCTCAGAAAGTCCCTCTCGGCCCTGGATCTGACGGTGTTCGGCGTCGGAGTGGTCATCGGCACCGGCATCTTCGTCCTCACCGGTACCGCCGCCAAGAACAACGCCGGCCCGGCGGTCTCCCTGTCCTTCGTCGTGGCCGGCGTCGTCTGTGCCCTCGCGGCGCTCTGCTACGCCGAGTTCGCGTCCACGGTCCCGGTCGCGGGCTCCGCGTACACCTTCTCGTACGCCTCGCTCGGCGAACTCCCCGCCTGGACCATCGGCTGGGACCTGGTCCTCGAACTCGCCCTCGGTACGGCGGTGGTGGCGGTCGGCTGGTCCGGCTACATCCACTCGCTGCTGGACAACGCGGGCTGGCATCTGCCCGAGGCGCTCAGCGGCCGGGACGGCGCCCACGGCTTCGGCTTCGACATCCTCGCCGCCGCGCTCGTCCTGGTCCTCACCGCGATCCTCGTCCTCGGCATGAAGCTCTCCGCGCGGGTCACCTCCGTCGTCGTCGCCATCAAGGTCGCCGTCGTCCTCGTGGTGATCGTCGCGGGCGCCTTCTTCATCAAGGGCGACAACTACAAGCCGTTCATCCCCAAGGCCCAGTCGGTGGAGGCGGGCGGCAACCTCAAGGCCCCGCTCATCCAGCTGATGTTCGGCTGGGCGCCCTCCAACTTCGGCGTCATGGGCATCTTCACGGCCGCCTCCGTGGTCTTCTTCGCCTTCATCGGCTTCGACGTCGTCGCCACCGCCGCCGAGGAGACCCGCAACCCGCAGCGCGACGTCCCGCGCGGCATCCTCGGCTCACTGATCATCTGCACCACGCTGTACGTCGCCGTGTCGATCGTCGTCACCGGCATGCAGAAGTACAGCTCGCTGTCGATCGACGCCCCCCTCGCGGACGCGTTCAAGGCCACCGGACACCCGTGGTTCGCGGGCCTGATCAGCTTCGGCGCCGCGATCGGCCTGACGACGGTCTGCATGATCCTGCTCCTGGGCCAGGCCCGCGTCTTCTTCGCGATGAGCCGCGACGGCCTCCTGCCCCGCTTCTTCTCCCACGTCCACCCGCGCTTCCGCACCCCCTACCGCCCGACCATCCTCCTGGGCGTGGTCATCGCGATCGTCTCGGGCTTCACGAGCCTCAGCGAACTCGCCGAACTGGTCAACATCGGCACCCTGTTCGCCTTCATCGTGGTCGCGATCGGCGTGGTCATCCTCAGGAACAAGCGCCCCGACCTGCCCCGCTCCTTCCGCACCCCCCTGGTTCCCGCC
>NZ_JAEQAZ010000058.1 GCF_016654115.1 Streptomyces sp. MBT53 | reverse complement strand
GCCGATGTTCGGCTACATGGGCCTGGTCGCCGCGACCATCTCCATCGCCGGCCTCTCCGTGACCGTGTGGGCCCACCACATGTACGTCACCGGCGGAGTCCTCCTCCCGTTCTTCTCCTTCATGACGTTCCTCATCGCCGTACCCACCGGCGTGAAGTTCTTCAACTGGATCGGAACCATGTGGAAAGGGTCCTTGAGTTTCGAGACCCCGATGCTCTGGGCCACCGGCTTCCTGATCACCTTCGTGTTCGGCGGCCTGACGGGCGTGATGCTCGCGTCGCCGCCCCTCGACTTCTCCACCTCGGACTCGTACTTCGTGGTCGCGCACTTCCACTACGTGGTGTTCGGCACGGTCGTGTTCGCGATGTTCTCCGGCTTCCACTTCTGGTGGCCGAAGATGACCGGCAAGATGCTCGACGAGCGCCTCGGCAAGATCACCTTCTGGACGCTGTTCATCGGCTTCCACGGCACCTTCCTGGTCCAGCACTGGCTGGGCGTGAACGGGATGCAGCGCCGGATTCCCGACTACCTCGCGGTGGAGGGCCTGACGACCCTCAACACGGTGTCGACGATCTTCTCGTTCGTCCTCGGACTGTCGATCCTGCCGTTCCTCTACAACGTCTGGAAGACCGCGCACTACGGAGAGAAGGTCGAGGTCGACGACCCATGGGGTTACGGCCGCTCCCTGGAGTGGGCGACGTCCTGTCCGCCGCCGCGGCACAACTTCCTCACCCTGCCCCGCATCCGCAGCGAATCCCCGGCGTTCGACCTTCACCACCCCGATGTCCCGGCCCTGGAACGGGAGTTGACGTCACGATGACCGCCATGGACGAACACCCCCTGGCCCCGGGGACGTTCCTCAACGAGATCGAGGGTCACCTGCTGATCGCGGCCACCCGCACGGAGGGCCGTGCCGCCGCCGCGCGTTTCACCGCCCGGCTCGACTGGCTCACCGACGGCCAACGGGCCGATGTGGAACGGCACTTCGAGGCGGAGTATCTCGAACTCTCCCGCGCGTCCTGGGAACGTACGGCCGAGCGGGGCAGACAACTGCGGGACGAGTACGAGGAGATGTACCGGGGACTGCGCCAACGTATCCTCGCCGCCTGCCTGTTGGCGTGCGCGCTGCTCGCGGCCACGGGACTGGTCGTCACCGCGCTCGCCTGAGACCACGCGTCCCGCCGGCCCTGACGACCGGCGGGACAACCCGCTACGACTACGTCAGCGTCCACTTCTGGTTGCTCGCCGTGCCGCAGGTCCACAGGATCAGCAGCGTCCCGTTGGCCGTGGCGGCGCCGGACGCGTCCAGGCACAGGCCCGCGTTGACGTTGGTGAGGGTGCCGTCGGAGTTGGCGGTCCACTTCTGGTTGTTCTGGCCGTTGCAGTCCCAGATGACGACCTTGGTGCCGTTGGTGGTGCCGTTGTTGTAGGCGTCCAGGCACTTGTTGCCGTACACCACGAGTTCCTTGCGGGAGGTGTACGTCCAGGCCTGGTTCTGGCCGCCGTTGCAGTCCCAGATCTCGGCCTGGGTGCCGTTGGTGATGGTGTTGTTGTAGACGTCGGCGCAGCGGCCGGACCCGGTGCCGACGACCAGGTTTCCGTTCGTGCCGGGGATGGGCTGGACGTTGATCGCTCCCAGGGTCGGCAGTGAACTTCCGGTGAAGGTGAGGGAGTTGGCGGAGCCCTTCGACAGATCGACCTGGACCGAGACCGTGCCCTGGCTGGAGCCGGTCGGCGGGAAGGAGACCGTCGTCGCGGTCTGGCTGTTCACCTGGAGGGTGCCGGTGACAGCGCTGGAACCGGTGTTGGTGTAGGGGATGTCCACGACGTCCAGGCCGGTGCTCGCCGCGCTGACGGAGGTGTACTTGCCGGTGGAGGTGGCGGTGTAGTTGGTGCTCGCCGCCTCGGTGCCGCCGCTCACCTTCAGCATCACCGAGCCGCCCGCCGGGACGCTGGCGGTGTAACTCGTGCTGTACGAGCCGAGGTTCGACTGGGCCCAGAGGTCGCGGACCGTGGCGGAGGCGCCGGTCAGGCCGAGGTCGGACCAGCGGACGGTGATGTTCTGGGCGGAGGAGGTGCGGTTGAGGAGGACGACAGCGCGGTTGCCGGTGCCGGAGAGGACCTTGCCGTAGACCTGGAGGCCGGTGGTGTCCTCGGCGACCTTGACGCCCTGGAGGCCGCGCGCGTCCTGGTCGACGGCGACGACGTCGGAGTTCTTGAGGATCGCGGCGGTCTCACTGGTCATCGTGGTGAGGTCGTTGCCGGCGAGCAGCGGGGCGCCGGAGATCGCCCACAGGGCCATGTGGGTGCGGTTCTGGGCCGCCGTGAGGCCCGTCATGCCGACGGTGAGCATGTCGGGGTCGTTGTAGTAGCCGGTGTGCTGGGCGGCCGGGTGCAGGGTCTGGTCGAAGTTGGAGAGCACGCTCGCCTGGGACGCCGTGCCGCCGTAGTAGTAGATGTCCGTGCTGGTCCGCCACATGGGGGCGAGGCCGGTGGCCCAGTTCCAGGTGTTCTGGTAGCCCCAGTTGCAGATGGAGAGGGTCAGCGGGCGGCCGGTGGTGGCCGCGGCCGTGGCGACGGCCGTGCTGATCGACTTGTACGTGGTGGCCGCGTCGAGGCCCTCGGCGTCACCGCCGCACCAGTCGACCTTCACGAAGTCGAAGCCCCACTGGGAGAACTGGAGCATGTCCTGGGCGTAGTGCCCTTCGCTGCCGGTGTTCGCGGCGGCGGGGCGGCCGGTCGGGTAGTAGTAGCCGCAGCCGTTGGCGCCGGCGTCCGTGTAGATGCCGGCCTTGAGGCCCTTGCTGTGGATGTACGCGGCGATGGCGCTCATCCCGCCGGGCCACTCGCTGGTGTCGACGGTGATGTTGCCCGCGCTGTCGCGGGTGCCCTGCCACCAGCCCTCGTCGATGTTGACGTAGTTGTATCCGGCGGCCGGGAGCCCCGATGCGACGAACGCGTCGACCTGCGCCTTGATGACGCTATAGTCGATCTTCGAGGCGAAGCTGTTCCAGGAGGCCCAGCCCATCGGGGCGGTGGGCACGGCGATCTGACGGGTCGTCGAGGCGACCGGGGCCGTGTGGAGCGGGTCGGCCGGCGCGGGTCTGGTGAAGAGAAGCAGGGTGACTGCGGCTGCGACCATCGCGAGGACGCGCAGGACGGGGGTGCGAAACATGCGACTCCTTTGTCGATATCTCGAACAAGGATCGGGCAACCGAACGAAACGGCGCGCTGAAAGTAGAGCCACCGGAGAGTGAAGTCAACGCCTGTGACACGAGGGGCAGTTGGAGTCGCCGCGGACATCCCGCACTCGTCGCGGGAATCCCCCACTTGTCGGCCGGCGGGCGCGATACTGACCGGCGTGCGCGTAGCGATCATGACAGCGGGATCCCGAGGCGATGTGGCCCCGTACACCGGACTCGGCCATGCCCTGGCCCGGGCGGGCCACGAGGTCACCCTCGTCACCCACGGAGGCTTCGCGCCCCTGGTGGCGGGTTCGGGCGTCGATTTCCATCCCCTACCGGTCGATCCCCGGGCCGAGTTGGAGTCCTCGCGGGGGCGCGCGCTGCATCGCAGCGCCTCGGGCGGGGGCAAGTTGCTGCGGGTGGTCGCGATGGCGCGGGCGCTGGTCGGGCGGATGACCGACGATCTGCTGACGGCCGCGCGGGCGAGCGACGTGCTGTTGCTGTCCAGCTCGCTGGGGCCTCTTGGGCATGCCATCGCCGAGGGACTGTCGTTGCCGAGCATGGGCGTGTATCTCCAACCCCTCGCGCCCACAAGGGAGTTCGCACCGCCGGTGCTCGGCGGCGGCTCCTGGGGCACGGTCGGCAACCGGGTCGCCGGGCGCGGGGTGAACCGGGCGGTGGAGCACGTCTTCGCCACCGCCGTACCGGAGGTGCGCTCCCGCCTGGGCCTGGCCCGCACCCGTCCCGGCACCGCACTCCGGTCCCGGGACGCGCACAACTGGCCCGTCCAGCACGGCTTCAGCCCGCTGATCGTGCCCCGCCCGGCCGACTGGCGCCCCGGGCTCACGGTGGCCGGCTACTGGTGGCCGTACGACAGAGACGCCCAACTCCCTTCCGAACTGCGGGACTTCCTCGACTCCGGGCCCGCTCCGGTGTTCGTGGGGCTCGGCAGTGCCACCGTGCCCGACCCGGAGCGGCTGAGTGCCGAGATCGTGCGCGCGCTGCGGCGGGCCGGGCTGCGCGGGGTGATCCAGCGCGGGTGGGGCGGCCTCGAAGCAGCCGGTGACGACGTACTGAGCATCGGCGAGGTGCCGCATGCGGCGCTGTTCCCGCGGATGGCGGCCGTGGTCCATCACTGCGGTGCGGGCACGACCGCGGCCGGGCTGCGTGCCGGGGTGCCGGCCGTGCCGGTGCCGATCCAGTTCGACGAGGGCTTCTGGGCCGCCCGTCTGGTCGCCCTGGGCGTGGCGCCCCGCGCCGTACCGCTGCGCGGGCTCACCGCCGACACCCTGGCCGCCGCACTCGTACGGACCACCCGCGAGCCCGCCTACGCCGAGCGGGCGCGGGCCCTCGGTGCCCGAGTGCGCGCCGAGGACGGTACGGCTCCCGTCCTCGCGGCCCTCGACAGACTGACCTAGCGCTGCTGTCGTGCCACGGCCTCGGGGGTGACCGGCGTGAAGAAGTTGACCAGGTTGCCGTCGGGGTCGCGGAAGAGGAGGGAGCGGTTGCCCCAGGGCATCGTCGTCGGCTTCTGGACGACCTCGCAGTCGAGGGGTGCAAGGCGCTCGAATTCGGCGTCGACGTCCGGCACGCGGAACTCGGTGATCACCGAACGGTTGGCCGCGGGTTGTGCGGAGCCGGTGCCGAAGAGGGCCACGGTGCGGGTGCTCGCGACCGCCAACGTGCAGGCGGGGGTGACGAGTTCGGCGAATTCGGGGGTCGACCAGGTGGCGGTGACGCCGGTGACCTGTTCGTAGAACCCGACGAGACGGGCGACGTCGTCGGTGATGACACGGATCGAGACGAAGTTCATGGCGGCTTCCTGTAAGTGGTGGCGTCGGACGAACGGACGTCCCTCACGCTAGGACCGATACCGGACAGCTTCCGCCCGGTATCCGAGGCAGACTTTCCGGGTGACCACCTCGACCGCCCGTGTACTGGCCCTGCTGGAGATCCTCCAGAGCGGTGGCCTCCGTACCGTCCCCGACCTGGCCGAGCGGCTCGGCGTCGACGAACGCACGGTCCGCCGCTACGTCGGCCATCTGCTGGAACTGGGCGTGCCGGTCGACTCGGTACGCGGTCGCTACGGCGGCTATCGGCTCGCTCCCGGCTATCGGATGCCGCCGCTGATGCTCACGGACGACGAGGCCCTCGCCGTGGTGCTCGGTCTGCTGGCCGGCCGGAGGGCGGGGCTCGTCACCGCGTCGGCCGCGGCGGGCGAGAGCGCCACGGCGAAACTGCTGCGGGTCCTGCCCGCCGCCCTGCGCCGTCGGCTCGATGCCCTGCTCGACACCGCCGACTTCACCGCGCGACCACGTGCCGCCACCGCCCCGGAGACGGAGGTGCTGCTCGAACTCGCCGAGGCCGCACTCCATCGGCGGCCGGTGGCGATCGGCTACACCGACCGGAAGGGCCGTACCAGCGACCGTACGGTCCTGCCCTACGGGCTGGTCGCGCATGCCGGGCGCTGGTATCTGACCGGCGCCGACCCGGGCGACGGCGAGGTCCGCACCTTCCGCCTGGACCGCGTCACCGCGCTGCGCGTGCGCTCCGGCTCTTTCGAGGTGCCCGCGGATTTCGACCCGGCGGCCACGGTGCTGGACAGCCTCGCGCGCACGCCGTGGGCACACGACGTGTCCCTGCGGATCCGGGGCAGTGTGGAGGACGTTCGCGGGCGTCTCCCGGCCGGGATCGCCACCCTGGCCACGGCCGACGAGGGCGCCGACTGGGTCCGTGTCCGGATCCGGGCCGAGCGGCTGGACTGGATCCCACCGGTCCTCGCGGCCCTCGACCGCCCGTTCGTCGTCGAGCGCCCCGCCGCTCTGCGCGACCTCGTGCGCGCGCTGGCCCGCCGCCTGGACGAGTACGCGACCGACGAGCCGTCCTAGGGCAGATCCTGTCCCTTCCAGCCCGGTGGCTGCATGATGCCCACGAGCTGTCGGACCAGTTCGTCGACGATCTCGTCCAGCGTGGCGTCCACCCAGCCCGCGCTCCAGTCGTGGAGGAGGCCGTTGACGCTGCCGATGAACGCCGTCGCGGCGATGCGGTAGTCGCGGCGCGCCGCCTCACCCCGCTCGGCCGCGGCCCTCGCCTCGCCGCGGATGAGGTTGATCCAGCGGGCGCGGCGGGCCAGCCGCTGTTCCTCGAGGCGTGGGCTGACACCGATGATCTCGACGAAGGTGATGCGGATGCGGCGCGGGTCGCCGGTGACGTTCGCCGCGTAGGCGTGGAAGATCGCGGTCGCCCGCTCGACGAGCGGCAGGCCGTCGGCGGCGTCGAGCGCGGTCAGTACGGCCTTCTCGGCCCAGTCGTTGACCTGGAGGTGGAGCGCGGCCAGCACGTCCTCCAGGCTGCGGAACTCCTCGTAGAACTGCCGGGTGGACAGCCCCGCGGCCTCGCTGAGCGCCGCGACGGTCGTGCCGCGGTAGCCGGGGGTGTCGCCGAAGAGCTGGAGCGCGGCGTCCAGGAAGCGTCCGCGTCGCTCGGCCTGCCGCTGCTCGGCGGACTTGCCGCCGTAGCGACCGGTCGGCGCCTTGAGCCTGCCCGCCACTGTCACACCTCTATCTTGTCGACCATCGGCCAATCTTGTCGTGTCGGGAGTCTTGCGGAGAAGAGGGCCCGTCCTTACTTTTCAGTAAGTTCATTCTGAATCCGCGCGTGTTCAGATTTCTTCACATCCTCCGGCACCCTCTCACCTCACAGAAGAGAGCAGTCATGCCTGCCTTCAGACCCAGGCACCTTTGCTCCATGGCCGCCGCCCTCGTCCTGACCGTAGCCGCTCCCGCGACGGCCGCCACAGCCGACTCCTCCGCCGCCTTGCGCGAGGTGCTCTTCGTCGGCAACAACTGGGACGGCACCGCGGACGTCATCAAGTCCACCGGCGACTTCGCGAAGATCGGGGAGATCAACATCGTCCCCGACAAGGCGGCGCGGCTGGCGGAGATCAACGCCGATCCGATCAAGTGGATCTACTACACGTCCATCCACAACGAGGTCGGACAGGGACACGACCAGTACGTGGACGACATGTACTCCACGCCGGACGGCAAGTCCCTCGTCGTCTCCCGCCCCAGCTTCGCCGACGTCGTGTCGATCAACCTCGCCACCGACACCATCAACTGGCGTTTCCCGGTGGCCGGTTACCGCGCCGACCACATGGCGGTCTCCCCCGACGGCACCCGCGTCGCGGTCTCGGCCTCGACCGCGAACAAGGTGCAGGTACTGGACATCAACACCGGTGCCGAACTGGGTGAGTTCGACACCGGCGACAAGCCGCACGAGAACTTCTTCACCAACGGCGGCAAGTACATCTGGAACATGGCGATCGGCGAGGTCACCACCGCCCTCGACGATCCGGTCTGGGACTGGACCAAGGGCGACCGGCACATCACCGTCGTCGACGCCACCACGTTCAAGCAGGTCAAGATCATCGACATGCGGGACCGGCTGGACGCGATCGGCCTCACGAACTTCTCGGACGCGGTCCGCCCGGCCGCCTTCACGCCGGACTGGTCCAAGCTGTACTTCCAGGTGTCGTTCTTCAACGGCTTCCTGGAGTACGACGTCGCCACCGACAAGATCACCCGGGTGAAGACGCTCCCGGCGAACCCCGCGACCAGCACGGACCGCACCACCTGGCTGCTCGACTCGCGTCATCACGGCATCTCGATGAACCCCGAGGGCACCAAGCTGTGCGTGGCCGGGACGATGGACAACTACGCGACGGTCGTGGACCGGGCCACCTTGCAGGAGGGTCCGCTCGTCACGGCGTCCACGCCGTACTGGGCGACCGTGAGCGGTGACGGCAAGGACTGCGTCATCTCGGAGGCAGGCGCCGACCAGGTGACGGCCATCGACTTCGCCACCGGCCAGAAGGTGCTCTCCGTCCCGGTGGGCGACCATCCGCAGCGCGTACGGCTGGGCCATGTGCAGGCCGACTGGACGAGCCCGTCCGCGAGTTGAGCGACCGTCAACGGCACCGGCCCCCGAGGGGACCGGTGCCGTTGCGTTGGTCAGCTGTGCGCCGCCGCCCATGCGGCCAGTTCGGACTTGGCCGCGCTCAGCAGTGTCGAGGAGGGGCTCGACGCGCCGTTGGTGATCAGGGCGTAGTGCAGAGTTCCCGAGCCGGAGGCCGAGAGCAGGAGGCGGTGGCTGCCGGTGCCGCCCGGTTCGTTGGCGAAGCCGATCGGGGTCGACGACGTGTACGCCGGGACACCCGAGACGGCTCCCAGGTCCGAGACCACGGTGGTGGACGCGGCCGGGAAGGACGCCGGGAGGTGGAGTTCGGTCGGTGCGGTGGAGCTGTTGGAGCGCCACATCAGCAGGCCGTACTGGCCGGAGCCGACCAGCGAGGACACGTTCGGGAGGGTGCTGGGGACCGGGTTCCAGGTCAGAGTCGTGGAGCCGTCGCGGGAGCGGTCCTCGTAGGTGAAGGCGACCGTGGTGCCGGCGGTCGCGCTCGGGTAGATCCGGTCGAGCAGCCGGGCGTCCTGACGGAGCGTCACCGTCCCGGAGTCGGTCATGTTGACGGCGGAGAGGTCCTCGTCGTTCCAGGCGTCGCCGGTGGTGAGTACCTTGTCGGCGTTGTCGTTCATCAGCTCGTGGTGGCGGCCGTTGTAGATGTCCCACTGCCACTGCGTACCGGACAGGACCGGGCCGGAGCCTGCCGGGTTGGACCACCAGGTGGAGCCCGGCAGGCGGGAGTCGAGGGCCTGGTACATCGCCTTGAGGACGGTCGGGGCCTTGCCCGAGACCGTCCCGGACAGCGGATGCCCGAACTCGCTGACGATGGCGGCGGTGCCGGCCGCGGTGGCCCGGTCACGGACCGTCCCGAAGTCGGTCGAGTACTGACCGTCGGCCGCGTTTCCCCACATCAGGATGCCGGAGATGGCCTTCTGGTCGTAGAAGTGGGTGTTGAAGACATAGCGCGAGCCGAGCGTGCCCGCGTCGAGGAGTCCGCCCTCCTGCACCTGGCTGGAGATGTTGGAGTTCCAGAAGAGGTTGGGTTCGACGAGGGCGGGCTTGGCACTCCAGCCGGCCGCGTCCATCCGCGCGCGGAACTTCACGTAGAACGGCCAGAGCAGGTTCTGCTCCCAGGTGCGGCTGGTCTGGCCCGAGTCGTAGGTCCCCGCGAAGGGCTCGTTGTACGGGTCGAAGCCGACGACACCCGCGAACTCTTCGGTGGTCAGGTGCTGTTGGATGTACGTCATGGTCGACTGGGCGGTGGTGAGGAAGGAGTCCTGGAGGCCGTAGTTGTTGTGCCAGAAGTCGTACTGGGCCTTGGTGACGGCCGAGTTCTGGGTGATGTTCTGGCCCCAGAAGAGGCAGATCCCGCAGGACTCCTGGGGGTAACTCCCCAACGCGACGGCCCACTTGGGCGCGCCGTCGCCGGTGTACCAACTTCCGCTGTTGAACAGGTACTTGGAGTACAGATCCTGGTGGAAGTCGGGGTAGACGCGAATGCCGGCGTCGAGGAACGCCTGCATCTGGGCGGTGGCGGCGGCCAGGTACGTGGTGTCGACCTGGCCCCGGACGGGTTCGGCGTAGGCCCAGGAGAGCAGGAAGCGGACCGAGTTGCCGCCGCCGAGGGCGCGCAGCGCGGTCGCGGACTTCTTCGCGTCGGCGACCGACGCGAAGGGGAGACCGCTGTTCTCAGCCAGTTTGGTCTCGCCGGAGACGTTGTAGCCGCGCAGCACGACCTGGCGGCCGTAGCTGTCGACGAAGCTGCCGTTCTGAACAGTCAGCGCCGATCCGTCGAACCAGAGAGAGTCGGTTGGGGTGGCGGCGGTGGCTGGTCCGGCACCCAGCACCGACAGGAATCCGCAGAGGACAACCAGGACAACGATCAAACGCGCCCGGATATTCGTCATGTCCACTACAGTCCGGTGATTTCCGGACACTGTCAACACTTCTGACTCACGAGTAAGTTCCCACTCTGCAAGCCCTGTTGAAACATTTTCAGCCGACCCGGCGCGTCACGTTCAGCAGGTACTCCTTCCGGTTCAGCGGGTTGTGGTCGGTGCGCGCCCGCTCCGGAACCGTGCCGTGCGCGACGGGCGCGTAGCGGTCGAAGGCGCTCTCCCACTCCCCCTCGCCCCGCGTCAGCCCCGGCAACTGCCGCTCAAGACCGTGCACTTGGGCCACCGGCACCATCCCTTCCAGCACACAGACCTGCCCTCGCGTCTCGGTGGTCCCCGGTACGGCGCGCACCGCGGCGAGGACCGGGAGCAGGGCGCTGAGGGTGTCGACCGGGGCCTCGACGCGGAACCGGTGCATCGGCTCGTACACCTGGCTCCCCGCCCGTCGCAGCGCCTCGACGAGGACCAGCGGGGTCAGCGCGCGGAAGTCGGCGCCGGTGCTCGACATGCTCTTGTCGAAGCCCTGGTGGGCGTGGCTCTGCCGGGGGCAGTAGCCGGAGCGCATCATGGTCACCACGCAGTCGGTGACCCGCCAGCCGTGCAGCCCCTGCCCGAGCGTCTCGCGCACGGTGTCCTCGACGGCCTTGAAGAAGGCGTACGGCATCGCGCCCAGCTCGACTTCGAGAGCGAACCGCACCCCCGAGCCGACCGGCGCCGGGTCGACGCGCAGGCCGACCGTGGCGAGGAACGGGTTCTCGTCCTTCTTGATGAACTCGGCCGCCGTGCCCGTGCCGACCGGCCGCTCGATGCACAGGGGCGTGGTCTCGCGGAAGGTGACCCGCACCCCGAACTCGTCGGCCAGCGTGGCCTGGACGACCTCCTTCTGGACCTCGCCGTAGAGGGAGACCGCGGTCTCCTGGCGCACCTCGTCGTGGCGCAGGCCGATCAGCGGGTCCTGTTCGGCGAGGCGGGTGAGTGCGAGGTGCAGGGCCCGCCGGTCGGCGTCGGGGCCCGGGACCACGACCGTCTCGAGGGTCGGCGGCGCGAAGAAGTGCTCGTACGCCTTCCTCGATACTCCGATCGCGTCGCCGATCCTGATCTCGCCGAGGCCCCACAGCCGGCCGATCCGGCCCGCCGGGACGGAGTCGGTGCCGATGTCCGTGCCGTGGTCGAAGACGCTGATCGCGGTGACCTTGCCCTCCTCGACGGCGTCGCCGAAGGTGATCCGGTCGCGGGTGCGGAGGGTGCCGGAGAACATCCGCGCATAGGCGACCTTCTCCCCCGCAAGGCCGCGCTCGACCTTGAACACCGTGCCGGAGAGCGGGCCTTGGGGGTCGCCCTCGGCTGCCGGGAGCAGTTCCTGGATGCCGGTGATCAGCGCGTCCACGCCTGCGCCCGTGATGGCGGAGCCGAAGTAGACCGGGTGCACGAGGGCCTGGCGGGTCTGAGCGGCGAGGGCCGTGCGCAGGAGGTCGTACGACACGGTGTCCTCGACGTAGGCGGCGAGCAGTTCGTCGTCGTGGTCGGCGAGGACGGCCGCCGCGCCCGGGTCGAGGCCCGGCCGGAAGCGGGCCGCCGGAGTGCCGATGTCGTCGACCGTGCCCATCGGGACGACCGCCGCCCTGAGCCGGTCGGAGATCTCCCGCAGCGGCTCTTCGCGGCGGGCCCCGCGGCGGTCGATCTTGTTGACGAAGAGGAGCGTCGGGATGCGCAGTCGCTGGAGCGTGCGCATCAGAACGCGGGTCTGCGGCTGGACGCCCTCGACCGCCGAGACGACCAGGACGACGCCGTCCAGCACGCCGAGCACGCGCTCCACCTCGGCGATGAAGTCCGGGTGGCCCGGGGTGTCGATGAGGTTGACGGTCACGTCGTCGACCGGGAAGGAGACGACGGCGGACTTGATGGTGATACCGCGCTGCCGCTCCAGTGCGAGCGTGTCGGTGCGGGTGCTGCCGTCGTCGACGCTGCCGATCTCGTCGATCACACCGGCCGAGTGCAGCAGTCGTTCGGTCAGGCTGGTCTTACCTGCGTCTACGTGCGCGAGGATGCCGAGGTTGAGCAAGTGCACCTGGTGTCATGTCCTTTGCTGAGGGGGGCCTTCCTTCCTGGGTGGACATGAGCGGTGTGCGCATCTCGGTGCTCCTAGGTCGTCGCTGACGGACACCGATCAGTGCAGCAGAGCGGCGGGGGCGGCGGCAACGGATTAACGTCCGTACAGAGACTGTGGCGGTGAGAGGAGCACGGCGTGCGGGAGATCCTCCCGGAGCTCGGTCGCTGGTACGCGGCGCGGGAACCGTTCGGCCTGGCCACCGTCGTCGCGGTCAGCCGCAGCGCGCCGCGCGACCCCGGGGCGGCCATGGCCGTGGGCCCGGACGACGAGGTCGTGGGCAGTGTGTCCGGGGGCTGTGTGGAGGGGGCGGTCTTCGAGCTGGCGCGGGAGGTGGTGGCGAGCGGCGAGGCGCGGCTCGAGACCTTCGGGTACAGCGACGAGGACGCCTTCGCGGTCGGGCTCACCTGCGGCGGCGAGATCACCGTGCTGGTACGGCCCGTCACGCCGGAGGCCGATCCCACGTTCGGGGCGGTCGCGCGGTCGGTCGCGGCCCGCGAACCCGTGACCGTGGCGACCGTGATCGACGGACCCGCGCCGCTCGGAGCCACCCTCGCCGTCTGGCCGGACACGGTGGGCGGCACCCTCGGCACCACCGGTCTCGATGTGGCCGTCACCGCCGACGCGCGCGGTGAACTCGCCCTCGGGGCAACGGGGTTGCGGCACTACGGACCGCGCGGCGAGCGACGCGAGGACTCCGTCACCGTGTTCCTGCACTCCTTCGCGCCGCCGCCCCGGATGCTGGTCTTCGGCGCCATCGACTACGCGGCGGCGGTCGCCCGGATCGGTGACTTCCTCGGCTACCGGGTCACGGTGTGCGACGCCCGCCCGGTGTTCGCTACGCCGAAGCGCTTCCCGGCCGGCGTCGAGGTGGTCGTGGACTGGCCGCACCGGTATCTGGCCGGCACGGACACCGACGAGCGGACGGTGATCTGCGTCCTGACCCACGACCCGAAGTTCGACGTACCGCTGCTGGAGGAGGCGCTGCGCCGGCCGGCCGCGTACATCGGGGCGATGGGCAGCCGCCGTACGCACGACGACCGTATGAAGCGGCTGCTCGAATCCGACCTCGGCGAGGGCGAGTTGGCTCGGCTGCGCTCACCGATCGGCCTGGACCTCGGGGCCCGCACGCCCGAGGAGGTGGCCGTGTCCGTGGCCGCCGAGATCGTCGCGCTGCGGTGGAGCGGCACGGGGGTGCCGCTGACGGGAGTGGCGGGGGCGATCCACCGGGCGTCGGCCGGGTGAACGGTGGGTCACCTCGGTGGCAGCCGGTGCAGTACGAGATCCGTCAGGGTGCCGTCGGTGACCGTCGCCGTGAGGTAGGTGCAGTGCGGCTGACGCCGGCGGTCGGTCGGGGAGCCCGGGTTGAGGAGCCTTAGACCGGTGGGGGCCGTGGTGTCCCAGGGGATGTGGCTGTGTCCGAAGACCAGCACGTCCAGGTCCGGAAAGCGGGCCGCGCAGCGCGCCTCGCGGCCCTGGGCGGGGCCCGTCTCGTGCACGGCACCGAAGCGCAGACCGCCGAGTTCGGCGTACGCCACCTCGGGGAGCCGGGCGCGCAGTGCGGGGCCGTCGTTGTTGCCGTACACCCCGACGAGGCGGCGGCTGCGGCTCTCCAGGAGGTCGAGGGTGGCGGTGTCGACCCAGTCGCCGGCGTGGAACACGACGTCGGCGCGCGGGAGTTCGGCGAGGAGTCGCGCGGGGAGTTCCTTGGCGCGCTTGGGGAGATGGGTGTCGGACATCAGCAGCAGACGCACGGGGTCAGCCTAGGGGCGCGCTGCTGTCACTGCTTGGCGCCCACTCCGCACCGCATCGGGAGGGGACTGGTCGCCGGGTGTCCGCGGGGTCGGGGCGCCGGACGGGGAGTTGGACGACGCCGGGGTCGCGGATCTGCGTGCCGTCGACGAAGCGGGTGACGTCGGCGTGGGTGCGCGGGGTGGCGCCCGCGTGCTCGGCGGCGCGTTCGCTGTAGCCGCGCATCGACTCGGCGACCTCCTCGGCGCCGGTGTCGGCGGCCGGGGGCGAGCGCGTCCAGGAGGCGGCGGGTGATGGCGTAGGGGCGTCGCGGTCGGGGACGTACTGGAGGATCGCCACCAGCATCAGCCCCACCGGCCGGGAGAGGTCGAGGGTCTCGGCCGCGGCGGCGGGGACGCGATCCACGTCGCGCAGGTCCGACTCCAGGTAGTCCGTCGCGCCGATCGACTCGTCCGTGGCACATCCGGCCCAGGGCCTACAGCGCCTGGCTCGGCGGCAAGGACAACTACCCCGTCGACCAGGAGGCCGCCGAACTGACCGATGCGGCCGACCCGGCGATCGTCCCCGCGGTCCACGCCGGCCGGGCCCTCCTCGGCCGGGCCGTCCGCGGGCTGAGCGGCAAGGCGGGCCTCCCCAGTTCCTCGACATCGCCGCCGCGGGGTAATGCACCCGAAGAGATCTCCAGGTCTGGCTGTTCAGTTGCGACTGGACAGTGGCCACTGCCGGTTCTACGGTGACGCCCATGGACCAGCAGCGCCCCCGGACACCGGCCGACATCTCGGACTCCGCCGCCCGCTCCGCGCGGGATCTGCGGGTGGTGTTCAGCCGGCTCCGGCGCCGGATCCGCGAGGTCGCGACGGACGAGGACCTCACTCCCTCGCAGGAGTCGGCGCTCACCCTGGTCGGCAAGCACGGCGCGGCCACGGCCAGCGCCCTGGCGTCCGCCGAGGGCGTCAGGCCGCAGTCGATGGCCGCCACCCTCGCCGCCCTCGACCGGCACGGGCTGATCCGGCGCGGCCCCGACCCCGAGGACGGCCGCAGACAACTGGTCACCCTCACCGAAGCGGGCCGCGCACGCGTCGAGGACAACCGGCAGGTCCGTGAGGAATGGCTCGCGCGCGCCTTCGAGGACCGCTACACCGAGCAGGAACGACGGACGATCATCGACGCACTGACCCTGCTGGGGCGGCTGTCGGAACAATGACGGCGAAGCGCACCCGGATATTGCGGGGTACACCGACGTGGGCCACGGCGGGTTAACCGTTGCCCAACAACAGCCCAATGGGTGGCATCGAGACAGACCGGGTTAGCATCACCCCACTCACGCCGTTCCGCAACGGGGGACGGTGAGCGCAAACAAGGGGGCTAGAAGCCGGATGTCGGTCAAGGTCAGTGTCGTCGTCCCTGTGTACAACCCAGGGCCCTATATCGAGGATTGCATCTCCTCTCTCCTCAGGCAGTCCCTGCCTAACGACGAGTACGAGGCGATCTTCGTCGACGACGGCTCGACGGACGGCACGCCCGCGCGGCTCGACGAGGTGGCCGCGCAGCACCCCAACATCCACGTCATCCACCAGGAGGCCTCCGGCTGGTCGGGCAAGCCCCGCAACGTCGGCATCGCCGCCTCCAAGGGCGAATTCGTCATGTTCGTCGACAACGACGACTACCTCGGCGACGAGGCCCTTGAGCGGATGTACGACTACGGCGTGGCCAACGGCGCCGATGTCATCGTCGGCAAGATGGCCGGCAAGGGCCGCGCGGTGCCGGTGGAGCTGTTCCGCAAGAACTACCCGCACGCGTCGGTCGAGACCGCGCCGCTGATGGACAGCCTCACCCCGCACAAGATGCTCCGCCGCGCGTTCCTCGACCGCATCAACCTGCGGTTCCCGGAGGGACGTCGCCGGCTGGAGGACCACGTCTTCGTGACGGAGGCCTACCTCGCCGCGGACAACGTCGCCGTGCTCAGCGACTACGTCTGCTACTACCACATCAAGCGCGAGGACGCCTCGAACGCCGGCTTCCAGCGCTTCGACCCCGTCGGCTACTTCAAGAACCTGCGCGAGGCCCTCGACGTCGTCGAGAAGTACACCGAGCCCGGCCCGGCCCGCGACAAGATCTTCCGCCGCTGGCTGCGCGTGGAGATGATGGAGCGCCTCGGCGGCGGCCGGCTCCTGAAGGCCCCCGACGAGTACCGCCGGGAACTCCTCAAGGAGATCCGCGGTGTCATGACCGAGCGCTTCGGCCCCGGTGTCGCGGCCGGCCTCGGCCCGCGGCTGCGGGTCGTCGCCGCCCTCGCCGCCGCCGACCGGTACGACGACCTCGTCGAGCTCGCCGAGTGGGAGGCCGCCCTCAAGCCGTCGGCGGTCCCCGGCGAGATCGAGTGGCGGGACGGCAAGTTGCTGGTCCACTACCGGGCCGAGTTCGTCGTCGACGGCAAGCCGGCGATCTTCGAGGCCAAGGGTGCCCCGGCGCCCAAGCACCCGGAGCCGAAGAACCTCGCCGAGGCGACCGCCATGCTCACGGCGGACGCCACCCACGTCTTCAAGAAGGCGACGGCCGACCTCGTCGTCCGCGAGCGCACCAGCGCCGCCTCGCACTTCCAGCCCGTGCAGATCTCGCACGAGACGGTCGCCGACGGTGCCGGCGTCCGCCTGGTGCTGCACGCCACGGCCACCGTCGACCCCGCCACCGCGGCCGGCGGCGCCCCGCTCGGCGAGGGCCTCTGGGACACCTACGTCCGGGTCGTCATCGGCTCCTGGAACAAGGAGTGCCGCCTCGGCCCGGTCCCGCAGCACGGCGAGAACGCCGGGCACGCCGGTGTCGTAGCCGGTCAGGTGATGCTGCCGTACTACACGGAGCCGCACGGCAACTTCTCCCTCGACGTCGACAAGGCGAGCAAGCGCCTCGGCCTCGCCGACCTCAAGCCCGACGACTTCACGGTCACCGGCGCCCGCGTCGGCGTCCTGCTCCCCTTCTACGTCCCCGCCACCACCGACGTACTGCTGCGCCTGACCCACAAGTCGTCCGGTACGACCCTGGACGTGCCCGGTGTGGTCTCCCCCGAGTCCTCCGGTGCGCGGCTCGCCGCCGAGGTGCCCGCCGCCGAGCTGAAGGACCTGGCGTGGAACGCGTCGGTGTGCCTGACCCCGGCCGCCACCGGGCAGCGTTTCCTGGCCCTGCCGGTGCGGCTGGCCGGTGACGCCGGCGGTATCCGGGTGGAGGCGGCGCCGAAGACCAAGCCCGCCGAGCCCAAGCCCGCGCCGAAGCCGGTGGCCGCCAAGCCCAAGCCCGGGCTGGCCCGCCGGGTGGCACGCAAGCTGAAGCGCGCCCTGAACAAGTAGCACCACGCAAGCAAGGCATGGAGGACGAAAGAACGTGCGAGCACTGGGAATCGAAGGCGCCTGGGTCCTGGAACCCAAGGTCTTCCCCGACGACCGGGGCAGTTTCCACGAGTGGTACCGCGGCGAGGAGTTCCGCGAGGCCACCGGGTACGACCTGGCCCTGTCCCAGGCCAACTGCTCGGTCTCGCGGCGCGGTGTGGTGCGCGGAGTGCACTTCTCCGACGTGCCGCCGAGCCAGGCCAAGTACGTCAAGTGTGTGCGCGGCGCCGTCCTCGACGTGATCGTGGACATCCGCGTCGGCTCTCCCACGTTCGGTCAGTGGGAGGCCGTCCGGCTGGACGACGACAGCAAGCACGCCGTGTTCCTCGCGGAGGGTCTCGGGCACGCGTTCATGGCCCTGACCGACGACGCGACGGTGGTGTACCTGTGCTCGACGGGCTACGCGCCCGGGCGTGAGCACGGCATCAACCCGCTCGACCCGGCGCTCGGCATCGCCTGGCCCGAGGGCTTCGAGCCGGTGCTGTCGGACAAGGACGCCGAGGCGCCCACACTGGCAGAGGCGGAGCAGTCAGGACTTCTTCCGTCCTACGCGGACTGCTCCGCCTACTACGAGCGACTGCGCGGTGGGCAGGTCAGCGACTGACGCTGAGCTGCTCCACCGAGCGGCGCAGGGGCTCCCAGCCGCGGGACCGCTTGGTCCCGCGGTCGCGAGCTTTGGCGAGGGGGCCCCAGAAGCCGGCGTTCAGCAGCGCCTCGGGCTGCACGGCGGTGGTGCGCTCCAGGATCGCCTCGGGCACCTTCTGCGGGTCCGGGACCTCGAACTCCGCGATGATCTCGTCGTACTTGTCCTTGAGGACGGTGCTGTTCGGGTCGGCGCCGAAGACCACGAGCTGACCCGTGGGCTGGGTGTCGACCAGGACCGTCACCAGGTCGGGACGGTAGCGGGCGAGGATCTCGACCAGCTTGTAGACGTCGCCGGTCCAGGCGTCGGTGTGCCGGTCCCGGGCCGCCTCGTCGATGCTGCGCGGCAGCATGTCGTCGAAGACGATGACGCTGGCCCAGTCCGAGTGCTTCTCCACGTTGATGAAGTCGCGCAGCGCGTACTCGAAGAGGTGCATGCCGTCGATGAACGACAGATCCAGCGTGGTGGTCTTCCACCAGCCCAACGGGCTCCGGTTGCGGGCCAGTTGGCGCAGCGGGTGACGGCCGCCGCGCAGGTGCACCAGCGGGTTGTCCCGGGCGAAGAAGTCGTCACTGGTCGCCTTGGCCAGGTGGACGTCACAGCGGATCTCCGTGACCACCTTGAACGCGGGATCGATCGCAACGCTGGGCACCCGGGAGAGCGTCAGGCTGCGGCCGTCGTTGACGCCGATCTCCAGGTAGTTGCGGTTCGCGGTTGACTTGTGGAGTCCCCGCAGGAACTCATGGCGTTTCACGAAGAAATCTCCTTGCGGATGTGAGGAAGTGCTTCGTGCAGGGCGGACCGCCAGTCCCTCGGCGGTTCCAGACCGACTTCCCGCCACCGCTCGTGCCCGAGGGCGCTGTAGGCGGGGCGGGGCGCGGGACGGACGAAGGCAGCGCTCGTGGTGGGGCGGACACGCTCCGGGTCGGCGTCGATGAGCCGGAACACCTCCTGGGCGAGACCGTGCCAGCTGGTCTCGCCGGAGCTGGTCGCGTGGAACACCCCGTGCGCGCCCTCGACCTGACCGATACGGGCGCCGAGATCGGCGATCCGTACGGCGACGTCGGCGCTCCAGGTCGGCTGTCCGTGCTGGTCGTCGACGACGTCGAGAGTGTCGCGACGTGCTTCCAGCTCGATCATCGTGCGGACGAAGTTACCCCCACAGGCTCCGTACAGCCAAGCCGTGCGGACGACCGCGCTCCCACCGGGCAGTTCCTCCAACACGGCCTGCTCGCCCGCGAGTTTGGTGCGGCCGTAGGCGGTGCGGGGTGCGGTGGGGTGGTTCTCCGGGTACGGCGTGCTGCGGGCCTCGCCGTCGAAGACGTAGTCGGTGGAGACGTGCACCAGCCGCGCGCCCGAGGCGGCGCAGGCGCGGGCGAGGAGCCGGGGCCCCTCGCCGTTGATGCGAAGGGCCCGCTCCTCGTCGGTCTCGGCGTCGTCGACGGCGGTGTACGCCGCGCAGTTCACCACCACGTCGGGGTGGTGCTCCGCGAACGCCCGGTCCACCGACGCGGGGTCGGTGATGTCCAGGGCGGCGCGGTCGAGACCGACGAACTGCTCACCGCGCCGGGCGAGTTCGTCCAGGACGTCGTGGCCGAGCATCCCGCCGGCACCGGTGACCAGCCACTTCATCAGGCGCGCTCCACCCTTGCCTTGAGCGGCTCCCACCAGGCGCGGTTGTCGCGGTACCAGGCGACGGTGTCCGCGAGGCCGGTGGCGAAGTCGTGCTTCGGGGTGTAGCCCAGCTCGTCGTGGATCTTGGACCAGTCGACGGAGTAGCGCAGGTCGTGGCCCTTGCGGTCCTCGACGCGCTCGACCGAGTCCCAGTCCGCGCCGCAGGCTTCGAGCAGCAGGCCGGTGAGCTCCTTGTTGCTGAGCTCGGTGCCGCCGCCGATGTTGTAGACCTCGCCGGCCCGGCCCTTGGTGCGCACGAGCTCGATGCCCTGGCAGTGGTCCTCGACGTGCAGCCAGTCGCGGACGTTGAGGCCCTCGCCGTAGAGCGGGACCTTCTTGCCGTCGAGGAGGTTGCTGACGAACAGCGGGATGACCTTCTCGGGGAACTGGTGCGGCCCGTAGTTGTTCGAGCAGCGGGTGACGCGGACGTCCAGGCCGTGGGTGCGGTGGTAGGCCAGGGCGAGCAGGTCGGAGGAGGCCTTCGACGCGGAGTACGGCGAGTTCGGCGCCAGCGGGTGGGTCTCGGGCCACGAGCCGGTCTCGATGGAGCCGTAGACCTCGTCGGTGGAGATGTGCACGAACGGGGTGCGGTAGCGCAGGGCCGCGTCCAGCAGGACCTGGGTGCCCACCACGTTGGTGCGGACGAAGTCGGCGGCGCCGTTGATCGAGCGGTCCACGTGGGACTCGGCGGCGAAGTGGACCACCTGGTCCGCCTCGGCCATCAGCTTGTCGACCAGTTCGGCGTCGCAGATGTCGCCCTGGACGAACTCCAGGCGCGGGTGGCCTATTTCAAGGTTGTCGAGCGTGCCGGCGTACGTGAGCTTGTCCAGCACCGTGATGCGGGGCGCGTCGGCCGCGTCCGAGGCGAGGAGCGTGCGGACGTACGTGGAACCGATGAAGCCGGCGGCGCCGGTGACGAGGAGATTCATGAACGGATCTGCACCTTGCTGTGGTCTCCGAGAACGAGGCGGTGGGCGCTGGGTACCCCCGGAGCGGGGGTCACTTCGACGTGCTTGCCGATGAGCGAGGACTCGATCCGGCCCACCCCGGCGATGGACGAGTCCTGCAGCACTATGGAGAACTCCAGCTCACTGTCCGTGATCCGGCAGTTCTCCGCGACCGAGGTGAACGGTCCGACGTAGGAGTCGCTCACGACCGTGCCGGCCCCGATGACGACGGGTCCGACGATGCGCGAGCGCTCGATGCGCGCGCCCTCCTCGATCACCACGCGGCCGATGGTCTCGGAGACGTCGTCGACCTCGCCGTCGATGCGGCGGTCCATACTCTCCAGGACGGTCCGGTTGACCTCGAGCATGTCGACGACGTTGCCCGTGTCCTTCCAGTAGCCGTGGATGACCGAGGAGCGCACGTCGGCGCCGTCGTCGATCAGCTGCTGGATGGCGTGGGTGATCTCCAGTTCGCCGCGCCAGGACGGCTTGATGGCGCGCACGGCGTCGTGGATGGCGGGCGTGAAGAGGTAGACACCGACCAGGGCGAGGTCGCTCTTGGGGTGCTCCGGCTTCTCCTCCAGGCCGATGACCTGGCCGGATTCGCTGAGTTCGGCGACACCGAAGGAGCGGGGGTCGGGCACGTGGGTGAGCAGGATCTGCGCGTCGGGCTTGTTGGCCTGGAATCCTTCGACGAGGCCGGTGATGCCGCCGACGATGAAGTTGTCGCCGAGGTACATCACGAAGTCGTCGTCGCCGAGGTACTCGCGCGCGATCAGGACGGCGTGGGCCAGTCCGAGGGGACGGTCCTGCGGGATGTAGGTGATCTGCAGGCCGAACTTCGACCCGTCACCCACCGCCTCCTCGATCTCCGCCGCGGTGTCACCGACGATGATGCCGACCTCGGTGATGCCCGCGTCGGCGAGTGATTCGAGCCCGTAGAAAAGGACGGCCTTGTTGGCCACCGGGACGAGCTGTTTTGCCGATGTGTGTGTGATCGGCCTCAGGCGGGATCCAGTGCCGCCGGAGAGAACGAGAGCCTTCATCGCTTCACCTTAGCGTCATCTTTGGACGTGCATCGTTCCTCCCTATGTTCGTTTATTACGACCATCCAACGATAGGTGGGACGGGAGGTGTCTAATCGACCGGCGGATCGGGCAAATCGCCCGCCGCCCGCTCCACGTCCGCGACGACCCCGGCCCGGTCCAGCCCCTCGTCCTTGGCGTACTCGCCCGCCGCGGTCTGCGCGTCACGGCTCAGATCGCGCCAGGCCCGCCAGGCCGTCTCGTAGGTCTCGGTCTGGGCCTCGGTCCAGGGTTCGTGGGCGGGGGCACCGAGGGCGTCCCGCATCTCCTTGACCCTGGCGCGCGCCTGGTCGGCCGCGCGCTGCTTCTCGACCAGTTCTTCGAAGGTGTGTGCCACAAGCAGGCACCCCATCACGGGGAACGCGTACAGCCGCTCCGACCTGCCGCTACGCGCCCCGACGGGCACCCGTGCGGCCGTCTACCGGTCGAGCGCGATCTCGGCCCACACCTGTTTGCCGCCGCTCACCGGCACCGTGCCCCAGGCCGCCGACACGGCCTCGACGAGGAGGATCCCGCGGCCGCCGGTGGCCTCCCAGCCGATGCTGGTCGGTTTGACCGGGGTGCGCGGCGAGGAGTCGGCGACGGCGACGCGGAACCGGTGGTTGACGAGGGTGAGGTCGAGGCGGACCGGGCCGTCGGTGTGCACGAGGGCGTTGGTGACCAGCTCGGAGACGACGAGGAGGATGGTGTCGACCTCGTCGGTGACGCCCCAGACGCGCAGGGTGCGCTTGGTGAAGCGGCGGGCGTGCCGGGCCGCCTCGGGGACGCGCCACACCGTCCAGTTCTCGCGCCGGGGGCGGGTGGCGAGGCCGTCGTAGCGCATGAGGAGCAGGGCCACGTCGTCGTCGCGGCGGGCGTTGCCGAGCAGGGCGTCGGCGACCAGGCCGAGGTGGGCGGGGTCGGAGACGGCGAGGCCGTGGGCGAGCCGGTCGAGACCCTCGTCGATGTCGGCCTCCTTGGACTCCACGAGGCCGTCGGTGGTGAGGGCGATGACGGTGCCGGGCTGGAGCCGCAGCGGGCTCATCGGGAAGTCGGCCTGGGTGACCACGCCGAGCGGTGGGCCGCCGTCCAGTTCGGGGATCTCGGTGCTGCCGTCCGGGTGGCGCAGGACGGGCGGCAGATGACCGGCCCGCACGTACCAGGCGGAGCCCTCCTCCATGTCGACGTCGACGTAGCAGCAGGTGGCGAAGAGGTCGGTCTCCAGGTCGATGAGGAGGCGGTTGGCGTGCGAGACGACGACGTCCGGGGGGTGTCCCTCGACGGCGTAGGCGCGCAGCGCGGTGCGCATCTGGCCCATGAGGGTGGCGGCGCCCGCGTTGTGTCCCTGGACGTCGCCGATGACGAGGGCCACGTGGTTGTCGGGCAGCGGGATCACGTCGTACCAGTCGCCGCCGACCTCGAGACCGGCCGTGGTCGGCAGATAGCGGGCGACGGCGACCCCGCCGGGCAGTTTCGGCAGTCGGCGCGGCAGCAGCTGGCGTTGGAGCATGCCGACGAGTTCGTGTTCGGCGTCGAAGGCGTGGGCGCGCATCAGGGCCTGTCCGGCGAGGCCCGCGGAGGCGGTGAGGAGGGCGCGTTCGTCGGGGCCGAAGACGTGCGGGTCGTCCCAGCCGATCAGACAGGCCCCGGACACCCGGCCGCCCGCGGACAGCGGCAGTACGGCGAGGCCGCCCGGTCCGACCTCGGCGAGGGCGGGTTCCAGGTCGGTGCCGGCGGGCCAGATCGCGGCGCGGCCCTCGCGCAGGGCGGCGGCGAGGGTGGGCATCGTGCGGACCGGCGCGTCGGGCCATTCGCTGCGCCACTCTTGGCGCCACAGCTCGGGCCAGGACTCCGGTTCGGGCGGGTCGAGGACGGTGACGACCAGGCGGTCGCCCTCCAGTTCGGCGAGCGCGATGCGGTCGGCGCGCAGCGGTTTGCGCAGGGCGGCGACCACGGCCTGGCTGACGTCACGGACCGTGCCGGCCATGGCGAGGGCGGCGGCGAGGCGCTGGACGCGGGCCACGTCGTTGACGCCGGAGCGCAGTTGGGAGGCGTCGCCGACGGTGCCGACGAGGCGGGCCGGGCGGCCGTCGCCGCCGGGCAGGAGCCGGCCGCGCAGCCGCAGCCACTTCGGCGGGCCCGAGGGCTGCAGGACCCGGAACTCCAGCTCGCGGTCGCCGATGGCCATGTGGTCGGCCTCGACGACGGACATCAGCGAGGGCAGATCCTCCGGCACGGTGAGTCCGAGGAGTGTCTCGACCTTGCCGTCGAAGTCGCCCGGGCCGAGCCCGAACAGCGTCAGGATGTCGCCGCCGACCTCGACCCGGCCGGTGTCCATGGCCAGGTCGAAGGAGCCCGCGGGCAGTTCCCCGCCCGCCACGGCCTCGTCCGGGAGCGGGATCGCGACCGCCTCGGCGATCAGCGTGAGGCAGGCGCGGTCCTCGGTGTCGAATCCGGCCGGGTGCTCGCTCACCGCGAGCAGACAGCCGCCGCCCCGGTCCCCGCGCACGGGCAGGGCCGCCAGATGGAACTCCCCGGTCGGCAGCCGTCGCGAGTCGTCACCGGCGGCCAGCTCCTCGGGACCGAGCCACACCGGGTGCCCGGACCGCCGCGCCTCGGCGACGGGTGCTCCCCCGGCCGCCGGATAGCCGTCCCGCAGTCCGTACAGGGTCCGTGGCACACCGGCCGACTCGACCAGGCACAGCAGGTCGGCCTCGCCGGACGTGTACACCCCGGCGAAGGTCGCACCGGCGAAGACGAGGGCCTGTTCGAGAACCCGGCGCAGCCGTTCGCGGGAGTCGAGGTCGGTGGTGAGCGTTTTGAGGGCAAGTTCGGCCCGCAGCGTTCTCGCTCTGCGTCCCTCAGCGCCCTCACTGACCACGTCCGCAATTACAGCGCTTATGCGGCGACTGCGCAGCCCCTGTGACCGTTCCGTGGAGATGAGGGGCCGGATGGCCCTCAGTGCCTTGGTGGCGGTGCCGCTCGCCGTGCGCGTCGGGCGCTCAGGGTGGAGCCTGAGCCTGAGCCCCGAAACGGCACGGCCGGGCGAGGAGGTGGTCGGCGTGTCAGACGGGCAGTTGTCCCGGCAGGCGCAGGCACCGGTCGGCCGGCCGATGCTGTCGCTCGCGCTGGCCGCGATGATGGACGCCGTCCACGCGCACTCGGGCGCGGTGTATCTGCTGACGCCCGACGAACCGGTGCTGGAGATGGCGGTGATGGCTGGCCTGCCGCGGGCGTTCGCCGCGCCGTGGGAGCGGGTCGGGCTGAGCGCGCCGATCCCGGTCGCCGAGGCGGTGCGCGAGCGGCGGCTGATCTGGGTCGGCGGCGAGGAGGACATGGCCCGCCGCTATCCGCGGATCGCGGTCGTGCTGCCGTATCCCTTCGCGCTGGCGGCGGTGCCGGTGGCAACCGGGTCCACGGTCTACGGCTCGGTGTTCGTGACCTGGCCCGGTTCGCATCCGCCGGTGCTGTCCGACCGGGACCGCGAGCAGCTGACCAGTGCCTGCGCCCGGCTCGCGGTGCGGCTGGAGCGGGCCGTGGAGGAGCGCCGCCCGGCGCGTGCGGAGCCCGATCTGCTGGCGACGGGGCCCGCGACGAGTGTGGCCGGGACGCTGGGCACGGTCGAGGCGGCGCGGATGGTGGCCCGGCTGCCGTACGGGCTGTGTTCGCTGGATCTGCACGGGCGGGTGGGCTTCGCGAACGCGGCGGCCGGGGAGCTGCTCGGGATGTCGGTGAGCAGTCTGCTGGGCACCCAGTTGTGGGCGGCGGTGCCCTGGCTCAACGACCCGGTGTACGAGGACCGTTACCGGGCCGCGCTGCTCAGTCAGCAGGTGACGTCGTTCGTGGCGCTGCGTCCGCCGGGCGAGTGGCTGTCGTTCCGGATGTATCCGAACACGACCGGGCTGAGTGTGCGGATCAGCCGGGCGCGGGCGGTGACGGAGCTGGGCCGGGCGGCGCCGCGGGCGGGGGAAGGGCCCTCGCGCCTGGTGTCCATCTCCCAGGTGCTGAGTCTGGCGGGGGCGCTGACCGAGGCGGTGGGGGTGGAGGACGTGGTGCAGTTGATCGCGGACGAGGTCGCGCCTGCGGTGGGCAGTCAGGCGCTGGTGGTGCTCGGTTCGCGGGGCGGGCGGCTGCATGTGCTGGGGCACCGTGGCTATTCGGATCCGCATGTGGTGGAGCGTTTCGACGGGATGGCGCTGACCGAGTCGACGCCGGGGACGGCCGCGCTGACCAGCGGTGTGCCCGCGTTCTTCGATTCGCGGCAGGATCTGGAGCGGCTGTATCCGAGCCGGCATGCCACCCCTGACGGGTTCGCGGCCTGGGCGTTTCTGCCGCTGGTGGTGTCCGGGCGGCCGGTCGGGACCTGTGTGCTGGCGTATGCCGAGCCGCGTGTCTTCCCCGCGGACGAGCGCGCGGTGCTGATGAGTCTGGGCGGGCTGATCGCGCAGGCGCTGGAGCGTGCGCTGCTCTACGACGCGAAGCACCAGCTGGCGCACGGGCTGCAGGCCGCGCTGCTGCCGCACTCGCTGCCGTCGCTGCCGGGCATCGAGGCCGCCGCCCGCTATCTGCCGGCCACTCAGGGCATGGAGATCGGCGGCGACTTCTACGACCTGGTGACGACCGAGGGTCCGGCTGCGGTGATCGGCGACGTCCAGGGCCACAACGTGACAGCGGCCGGTCTGATGGGCCAGATCCGGACGGCCGTCCGCGCCTACACGACGGTCGGTCAGGCCCCGGAGGAGGTCATGCGCAGCACCAACCGGCTGCTGATCGACCTGGGCGTGGAGCTGTTCGCGAGCTGTCTGTATCTACGGCTGGATCCCGCGCGCGGTACGGCGGTGATGGCGCGGGCCGGTCATCCGCCGCCGTTGCTGCGCCGTCCGGACGGGCGGGTGCGGGTCCTCGACCTGGCCGGTGGTCCGCTGCTGGGCATCGACGCCGACGCGACCTATCCGACGACGGAGGTGAATCTCGCGCCCGGTTCGGTGCTCGCGCTGTACACCGACGGGCTCATCGAGTCTCCCGGCGTCGACATCGAGGACGCCCTGGCAGAACTGGGGCAACGCCTCGCAGCGGCAGGGGACTTGCCGCTGGAGGACATCGCCGACGAACTCGTGCGGCACAGTGCCTCGGCACGGGAGCGGATCGACGACGTGGCGCTGCTTCTTCTGCGGGCCCGGGAGCCGGGCCCCGACTGACTGACTGACGTACACGCAGGGCGGTCCGGCCCTCCCGCCGGAGGGCCGGACCGATCCACCGCCGACCTGAAACGCTGGAAGGGGTCGGATCAGTGGTTCGAGGTGAGCGAGGAACCGTCGTCGGCTCCGGTGCCCGTGCCGTCTCCGGTGGCGTCACCGGTGCCGTCGGTCGCGTTCGGGTCGACCGCGCCGGACTGATCGCCCGTGCCGTCGGTCGCGGACGGGTCCACGGCTCCGGACTGGTCGCCGGTGCCGTCGGTGGCCGAGGGGTCGGCCGCGGTCGCCGACGGGTCCGCCGTGGCGGTGTCGCCCGCACCCGCGCCCGCACCGGCACCCGCGTCGCCGAGGGTGGCCCCGGTCGCCGTGAGCGCGGCGGTGACCGGCTGGAAGAAGGTCTCGCCACCGCTGGTGCAGTCGCCGCTGCCGCCGGAGGTGAGGCCGACCGCGCCGCCGTCCTGGGTGAAGAGGGAGCCGCCGCTGTCACCCGCCTCGGCGCAGACGTCCGTCTGGATCAGGCCGTTGACGGTGTCGACACCGTTGGGGTCGGTCTCGCTCTGGAAGTTGACCGTCGCGTCGAGACCGGTGACCGTGCCGTCGTGCAGACCGGTGGTGGAGCCCATCCGGAAGACCTGGGTGCCGACCGTGGCGTCCTCGGCCTGGGTGATCTGGACGGTCTGGCCGTTGCCCACGTTGACGTCGCTCGTGGTCTGGGTGGCCGGGTCGTCGTACTTCACCAGGGAGAAGTCGTTGCCGGGGAAGACGGCCTGGTCGACCGTGGCGATCGGCTGGCCGTCCTGCGTGTCCGACCACTGCTTCGCCGCGACACCGCAGTGTCCGGCGGTCAGGAAGGCGGGGGTGCCATCGCTCGCGGTGACGTTGAAGCCGAGGGAGCAGCGGACGCCGCCCTGGTCGGTCTGGGCGAAGATGGCGTCGCCGCCCGACACCAGGGTCTTGAAGGAGCCGCCGGTCTTCTTGACCGTGGCCATGCTCGTACCGAGGCTCTTGACGGTCGACAGGACGGTGTCCCACTTGCTGCCCGTGACGGTGCTGTCGGCGAGGACCTGGATCTTGTTGGTCTTCGGGTCGACGGACCAGGCGGTACCGGGGATGGTGGCCTTGGTCTTCAACACCTTGGCGGCGGCGGTGAGTTCGGCGGTGCTGTTCTGCACCTCGCGCACCTTGGCGCCGGCCTTCTCGGCCTGTACGACGACGTTGTTGTTGTCGCCGGAGATCACGTTGACGACGAGCTGCTGGGTGGCGCTGTCGTAGTAGGACCCGGCGAAGGCGTCGCCGAGCAGTCCGGCGATCTGCGAGGAGAGGTCCGAGGCGCCGGTGGCCTTGAGGGTCTTGGGGGTGGCGGCGCCTGCCGAGTTGTCCTGGGACGCGTTGGCGTTCGGCAGCAGGATCGCCGCCGCTCCGAGTGCAGCGACACCGCCGACAGCTATCGCGGCCTTGCGCTTCGGAATTCGCTTGTGACTCAAACTTCTCGACCTCCTGGGGACCGGGGTCTGTGCCGCCGGGGGTGGCGGCTTATGGGGGCGCCTGGATGCCCGTTGATACGCACGTGTCACGTGAGGTGTTCAATTCCGTTTCTCAACTTCCTTTGCGAAAACGCGAATCGGCCATGTCCAAGCGCTGACCTGGGACGGGTACGAGGTGGCTGCGGGCCTGTGCGCACGGCGCGAGAGGCCCTCCGTGTCCGGTGTCCGCCGAACGGCCGGATGTCTTGATCGAATCGGTGGCCGCCCTAACCGCCGCGCGCACGCGCCCAGTTCACCCCCTCCCCGACCGGAACCGAACGCAACCGGTCGGTGACGGTCCGTCGAGAACGGTGAGCGGAATCCCCGCTTCAGGGAATCTGCACAGCGCGTACCCAACGAAGTCACCGGACTCGACGGATCTGCACATGCACACACCCCCGGAAACGCCTTTGGTGGGGAGTGCCCGATTCCGCTTCGACTCCGCAAGCCCTCCTGCGGAGTGATGCCGTGCAGCGTGTGAAGAAGTCGCCGACACCTCGTGCCCACACCTGCACGGTTCGCGCCCCCTGAGGCTCAAGTGCCCTGGTGGGACAGGAGTTTGATTGGCTGCGCCCGTCCGCAGCGTGCTTTGATCCGTCGCACCGCAGGAGCCACCAGGGCTCCGGAAACGGCGCCCGGCGCCTGCGGTCGCGGCCGTCGTCTGTCCCCAGAGGGGGCCGCTCCCCCCCCTTGTGAATATCCATATGAAGGGAAGTTCCCCCATGAACTCCACCCCCCAGGTCCAGACCGTCGAGATCTCCGACGCCGAGCTCGACAACGTCTCCGGTGGTCTGTCCGTGAACGCCCTCGGCACCGTCACCGGCCTGGTCGACGGCGTTGTCCCGGTCTCCGGCCTGGTCGACTCGGTCATCGGCACGGTCGAGGGCACCACCGGCCTGAACGTGGCCCCGGTCACGAGCCTGGTCGCCGGTCTCTGATCGCGCCTTGTTCCACCGAGTCCCGGAGCCGTTTCCCGGCTCCGGGACTCTTGGGGTGCCGTACTCCGGTGCCGTAAAAGATCTCTCCCACAGGTGAGGGAAGTCCCGTGCAGTTCCGCCAACAGGCCCTCGCCAAGCTCCAGTCGGCCGAAGAGCTCGACCTTCCGGTGCGCTTCGCGCGTCCACAGGGCTGGCTCGTGCTCTGTGTGACGGTGGTCGTCGTGGCCGCCGCCTCCGTGTGGGCGGTGACCGGTTCCGTGGCCTCCACGGTCGGGGCGTCCGCCGTCCTCACACACGGGGAGGGCAGTTACATCCTGCAGAGCCCGGTCGCGGGCCAGGTCACGGCCGTCGTCGCCCAGGAGGGCGAGCGGCTGCCGGCCGACTCCCCTGTCCTGCGGGTCCGTACGGCCGACGGCGACTCCGTCGTGCGCACCGTCGCCGCGGGACGGATCACCGCGCTCGCCGCCACCATCGGCCAGATCATCCAGACCGGCGCGAACGTCGCCGCCGTGGAGAAGGTCGCACACGCCTCCGACCCCCTCTACGCAACGGTGTACGTCCCCGCCGAGAACGCGGCCACCATCCCCGCGAACGCCGCCGTCGACCTGACCGTCTCCTCGGTGCCGACACAGACGTACGGCGTGCTGCGCGGCCACGTGAAGGCGGTGGACCGGTCCGCCGAGTCGGCGCAGCAGATCGCCGCGTTCCTCGGGGACAGCCAGCTGGGCGAGCAGTTCACCAAGAAGGGCAGACCGGTGGCCGTGCTGGTGAAACTCGACAAGTCGGCCCGCACGAAGAGCGGTTACAAGTGGTCCTCCGCCGACGGACCGCCCTTCGCCCTCACCTCCATGACCATGGCCTCGGCCTCGATCCGGCTGGCCGATCAGCGTCCCCTCGATTGGCTGCTGCCGTGAGCCCCGCACAGGACACCCGTTCCCGGCGCCGTTCCGCCCCACCGAAACGCCCGGTCCCCAAAGGCCGTGCGAAGACGGTCCGTTCACCCACCGTCCTCCAGATGGAGGCCGTCGAGTGCGGCGCCGCCTCCCTCGCGATGGTCCTCGGCTTCTACGGCCGCCACATCCCGCTGGAGGAACTGCGCATCGCCTGCGGTGTCTCCCGCGACGGCTCCCGCGCCAGCAACTTGCTGAAGGCGGCCCGCAGTTACGGCCTCACGGCCAAGGGCATGCAGATGGACACCGCCGCCCTCGCCGAAGTGCGCTCCCCGGCCGTCCTGTTCTGGGAGTTCAACCACTACGTCGTCTACGACGGCATGGGCCGCCGCCTCGGCCGCCGCGGGGTGTACATCAACGACCCCGGCAAGGGCCGCCGTTTCGTGCCCATGGAGGACTTCGACTCCAGCTTCACCGGGGTCGTCCTGGTCATGGAGCCGGGCGAGGGTTTCGAGAAGGGCGGGCGCAAGCCCGGTGTCCTGGGCGCGATGCCCGCCCGGCTGCGCGGCACCGCGGGCACGATGCCCGCCGCCGTCCTCTCCAGCCTGCTGCTGGTCCTGGTCGGCGCGGCGATGCCCGCGCTCAGCCGGACCTACATCGACATGTTCCTGATAGGTGGTCAAACCTCCCTGCTGGGCGTGCTGTTCGCGTCCATGGGGACCTGTGTGCTGCTCACGCTGGTGCTGACCTGGCTGCAACAGGCGAACCTGCTGCACGGCCGCATCATCTCCTCCACTCTGTCCAGCGCCCGCTTCCTGCGCCATCTGCTGCGGCTGCCGGTGACGTTCTTCTCCCAGCGCAGCCCGGCCGACCTGGTGCAGCGCCTCCAGTCGAACGACTCCGTCGCCGAGACCCTGGCCCGCGACCTGTCGGCGGCGGGCGTGGACGCGGTGGTCGTGGTCCTCTACGCGGTGCTCCTCTACACCTACGACCCCCAACTCACCTACGTGGGCATAGGCGTTGCGCTGCTGAACGTGGTGGCGATGCGGGTCGTCATCCGGCTGCGCGCGACCCGCACGGCGAAACTCCGTGCCGACAGCGCCCGGTTGACCAACACCGCCTACACCGGGCTCCAGTTGATCGAGACGATGAAGGCGACCGGCGGCGAGGACGGCTACTTCCGCAAGTGGGCCGGGCAGCACGCCACCACCCTGGAGGAGCAGCAGCGCCTCGGGGTGCCGAGCGCCTGGCTGGGTGTGGTCGCGCCGACGCTCGCCTCCCTCAACAGCGCGCTGATCCTGTGGATCGGGGGCTTGCGGGCCGTGGAGGGCGGCATCTCGGTCGGTCTGCTGGTCGCCTTCCAGGCCCTGGTCACCCGCTTCACCGCGCCGATCACCCGGCTCAACGGCGTCGCGGGCCGCATACAGGACTTCGCGGCCGACGTGGCCCGCCTCAAGGACGTCGAGAACTTCCAGGCCGATCCCCTCTACTCCCGTGCGGGCGGCGCCGATTCGACGCGTCGACTGCAGGGACACGTGGAGCTGGAGAACATCACCTTCGGCTACAGCCCCCTCGACAAGCCCCTTCTCACCGGCTTCTCCCTCACGGTCGGACCGGGCCAGCAGGTGGCACTGGTCGGCGGCTCCGGCAGCGGCAAGTCCACGGTGTCCAGGCTCATTTCGGGTCTCTACACGCCTTGGGAGGGTGTGATCCGCATCGACGACCACCGCCTTGAGGACATCCCGCGCGGCGCGCTCGCCGCCTCGGTCTCCTTCGTCGACCAGGACGTGTTCCTCTTCGAGGGCTCGGTCCGCGACAACGTGGCGCTGTGGGACCCCTCCATCCCGGACGACGCGGTGACGGACGCGCTGCGGGACGCGGCCCTGTACGACGTCGTCATGCGCAGGCCCGGCGGCATCCACAGCCGGGTCGAGCAGGACGGGCGCAACTTCTCCGGCGGTCAGCGCCAACGCCTGGAGATAGCGCGGGCGTTGGTCCGCAGGCCCAGCATCCTCGTCCTCGACGAGGTGACGAGCGCCCTGGACGCGGAGACCGAACTGGTCGTGATGGACAACCTGCGCAAGCGCGGCTGCGCCTGCGTGGTGATCGCGCACCGGCTGAGCACCGTGCGCGACAGCGACGAGATCGTCGTCCTCGAACACGGCACGATCGTGGAACGCGGGCGGCACGAGGCCCTGGTCGCGGTCGGCGGCGCGTACGCCACGCTGGTCAAGGAGCGCTGAGATGACGTCGGTTCAGGAAGGCGACCTGGTCCTCGGCGCGCTGGGATCCCTGGGTACGCCGATCGACTGCACCGGGTTCAACCGCCTCGACCTCGAAGGCCCGCAGGTGCTGTGGCTGGTCGTGTCGGGCGCCATCGACCTCTTCGCGGTGGACGCCGTACAGCAGGGGCACTGGCACCACCTCGGTCGGCTGGAGGCGGGCTCACTGCTGCTCGGCCCGGTCACCGGCCCCCAACACACCCTGGTGGCACGCCCGTTGCGGGACTGCGTGGTGCACCGCATCAACCTGCGCGAGCTGTACCAGCCCGCGAACACCCAGACCTGGTCGTACGACGACTACGGCAACCCCCAGTACGTGCCCCCGACTTCGAGCCCGCTCGAATACGCCCTCGCCCTCGGCGTGGGCCGCGGTCTCTCCATCCTCTTCCAGGCCCCGATGGCCGGCGAACGGGCCGCCGCGCTCACCGACGACGACGTCTTCTGGATGCAAGTCCCGCCGGGCAGCGTGCAGTACGGGTCGCTGTACGGCGCGGAGGCGGCGGCCGATCTGCTGATGGACCCCGGTGTCTGGCAGGGCATGGTCGACCAGCAGTACCGCCTCCTTTCCACGCTGGACAAGTGGATCGAGCAACTGGAGCGGACGCACGAGACGCGAACCGCCGCCGGGATCAAGGCCGGTGAGGCGGTCCGCGCGCAGGCCGACCGGACGCTGCTGGCGTCGATCGGCAGGTCGTCGGCCCGGCGCACGACGGCCGCCGACGCCGACGCGTCGTACGCGGCCTGCAGGTTGGTCGCCGAGGCGGTCGGCATCACGCTCGCCGAACCCGCGCAGAGCGGCAGCGAGAGCGACCGCCTCGATCCGGTCGAGCGGATCGCCCTCGCCTCCCGGGTCCGGGTACGGGCCGTACGGCTCGACGGACGCTGGTGGCGGGACAACGTCGGTCCGCTGGTGGGCCATCGGGCGCTGTCCGGCGCACCGGTCGCGCTGCTGTGGCGGCGCGGCGGCTATGTCGCCGTCCATCCGGCGACCGGCCGTGAGACGCCGATCGAGAAGGCGAACGCGGAGGAGTTCGAGCCGCGCGCGGTGATGTTCTACCGCCCACTGCCCGAGCGCCGGCTCAGCCCGCTGAGGCTGCTGCGCTTCAGCATGCAGGGCACCGGCAACGACCTCTCCAACCTGCTGATCAGCGGGTTGGTGACGGTCGCGATCGGAGCACTCGTGCCCATCGCGACGGGCAAGGTGCTCGGCGAGTTCGTGCCGAAGGCGCAGACGGACCTGATCGTGCAGGTCTGTCTGGCCGTGATGGTGACGAGCGTGGTGGCGGCGGCCTTCATGCTGCTGGAGAACCTCACCATGCTCCGGCTGGAGGGCCGGATCGAGGCCACGCTCCAACCGGCCGTCTGGGACCGGCTGTTGAGGCTGCCGACGAAGTTCTTCACCGAGCGCTCGACGGGAGAGCTGGCGAGCGCGGCGATGGGCATCAGCTCGATTCGCCGTCTGCTGGCGGGAATCGGGCCCGTGGTCGCCCAGTCGCTGACGGTCGGCGCGATGAACCTGGGCCTGCTGTTCTGGTACAGCCCCTCGATGGCGCTCGCGGCGATCGGCATGCTCGTGGTGATCGCGGCCGTGTTCCTGGGCCTCGGCCTGTGGCAGGTGCGGTGGCAGCGCAAGTTGGTCGTGCTCAGCAACAAGCTGAACAACAAGGCGTTCCAAACCCTGCGCGGACTGCCGAAGTTGCGGGTCGCGGCGGCCGAGAACTACGCCTACGCGGCCTGGGCCGCCGAGTTCGCGCGCAGCCGTGAACTCCAGCAGAAGGTCGGGCGGATCAAGAACCTCACCACGGTGCTGGGCGCGGTGTACCTGCCCGTCTGCACCCTGCTGATGTTCATGCTCCTCGCGGGCCCGGCACGCGGTTCGATGTCGGCAGCCGCCTTCCTCACCTTCAACACCTCGGTGACGATGGTCCTGACCTCCGTCACCCAACTCACCGGCGCCTTCGTCTCGGTGGTCTCCGCGCTGCCGCTGTTCGAGGAGATCAGACCGGTCCTGGACGCGGCCCCGGAGGTCCGCACCGCGAGCACCCGCCCCGGCCGCCTGTCGGGCGCGATCGAGGCCCGCCGCCTGTCCTTCCACTACGCCGACGACGGCCCCCTCGTCCTCGACGACGTGTCGTTCCAGGTGCGCGCGGGCGAGTTCGTGGCGATCGTCGGCCCCAGCGGCTGCGGCAAGTCCACCCTGCTGCGCCTCCTCATCGGCTTCGACAAGCCGGTCTCCGGCAGCGTCCTCTACGACGGCCAGGACCTGGGCGCCCTCGACCAGTCGGCGGTACGGCGGCAGTGCGGGGTGGTGCTCCAGCACGCGCAGCCGTTCACCGGTTCGATCCTGGACGTCATCTGCGGCACCGAGCCGTTCACACCGGAGGAGGCGATGGCGGCGGCCGAGATGGCGGGACTCGCCGAGGACATCAAGCGGATGCCGATGGGCCTGCACACCATCGTCGCGGGCAGCGGCGCGGTCTCGGGCGGCCAGCGTCAACGCCTCATGATCGCGCAGGCGTTGATCCGCCGGCCGCGCATCCTCTTCTTCGACGAGGCGACCAGCGCCCTCGACAACGAGACCCAGCGCACGGTGATCGAGAGCACCAAGGCCCTGAACGCCACCCGGATCGTCATCGCCCACCGCCTGTCGACGGTGCTGGACGCGGACCGTGTCGTCGTCATGGAGGACGGCAAGGTCGCCCAACAGGGGCCGCCCGCACAGCTGTTGGCGGACACGGGCGGGCGGTTGCACGAGCTGGTGCGGCGGCAGATGGCGTGACGGGGCAGGTCAGTCCAGGCCGGGCACAGCAGCGCCGGACGGGACACCCGCCGCCAAGTACCCGTCGTAGAACGCCTTCCAGGGCGCGCCGGCACCCGCATGCGGTCCCTCGACGCGCTCGCCACGAGCCTTCGCGTCCAGGGCGCCGAGGCACACCTCCCAGCCGGCCCCGTTGCGGGACGCGGTGTCCTCGGCGCTCAGGACGTTGGTGAGGGTGAAGCGGGTGCGCTTCTCCTCGGTCTCCTCCAGGTCGAAGTGCAGCTCGTCGCCGCCCCATTCGAAGGAGAGGTGCCGGGGCGGGTCGACGGCGACGACCTTGCCGGTCGACTCCGGCATGTTCGGGTCGCCGCTGAAGGTGACCGTGCCGCCGGGGCTCAGCTCGAACTCGGCGCGTGAGGGGAACCACTGGGCGAGTTCGTCGGGGTCGGTCACGAACTGCCAGACGCGGTCCAGGGGTTGGTCGTAGATGCGGCTGAAACGCACGGCGGGGCGGCCGTCGCCGAGGGTGAGATAGGTGCCGGTGAGATCGACGGACATGGTGGATCAGTCCTTCGGGACGGGTTTCCGGTCGGTGTCGTCCGACGTCTCGTCGAGGCGCCGGCCCAGCGTGTCCAGGCTGCGGTTCCACAGCTCGCGGTAGGGGGCGAGCCAGGCGTCGAGTGCGGCGATCGGGGCGGGGTCGAGGGCGTAGACGCGGCGCTGCGCGTCCTGCCGTACCCGGACCAGGCCCGCGTCCCGCAGCACCCGCAGATGCTTCGACGTGCTGGGCTGGCTCAGACCGCAGGCCTCCCCTATCTCGCCGACGGGCCGGGGCCGCTCCAGGAGCAGGGCGACGATGGCCCGCCGGTGGGGATCGGCGAGGGCGGTCCAGAGCGAGGCGTCGGACATGACTTCAATATGCCTCGGTGGTTATATGCCGGTCAAGGCATGCATGGTTTTCAGGAAACCGGGCGGCCGTAACCGGGGATGTCCGCGTGATCCACCCCGTGCGCCGCCCAGCTGTACAGATGCAGATCGAGGCCGTCGGGGTCGTTGAACACCAGCAGCCAGCCGATCGAGGCCTCGATCACCGGCGAGTGCGGGATGCCGAGGGTGTCGAGGTGGGCCGCCCAGGCCTCGATGTCGGCGCGGTCCGGGACCGCGAAGCTGACCGGGTCGAAGCCCTGACAGCCTTGTGCGGCCTGGGAGTTGACCCGCAGGCAGAGCATCGAGTCGCCGAGGCCCGGCACCTCCCCCGCCACTCCGCGCACGACGCCGTCCTCCGCGTCCGGGAACTCGTGCGTGACCTTGAAGCCGAGGACGCGGCCGTACCACTCGCGTGAGCGGTCGAGGTCGGTGACGGGCATCTTCACGTGGTGGATTCCGGCGAGCTCCGGCATGGCACCCACACTCCTCATCGCCCTGATTGATTTCACCGCAGTACGACTGCGACGATTTCCTTCTAGACTCCTCCCCATGCCCGAACCCGTCAACCAGAAGAATGACCGGAAGAGCGCCCGGAACAGCGACCGGAAGCGGCCCTACCGCTCGGCCAAGCGCGCCGAGACGGCCGCGGCGACCCGCGCCCGCATCCGGGAGGCGGCCTCCCGGCTGTTCACGGAGAAGGGGTTCACGGGCACGCGCATGAAGGAGGTGGCGGCGCTGGCCGGGGTCGGCGAGCGCACGCTGTACGACGCGTTCCCGACCAAGGCGGCCCTGTTCGGGCACACCCTGGGTGTCGCGATCGCCGGCGACGAGGAGCCGGTCGCCGTGCCGGACCGCCCCGAGACCCTGGAGATCCGCGACGAGCCCGACCCTGCGCGCGCGATCGGCCGCAGCGTCGACCAGATCACCGAACTGCTGGAGCGCGCCGGTGACTTGATCATGGTGACCGTCGAGGCGGCCGGCGCCGACCCGGACATGCGGGCCTCGGCGGACGCCGGAGCCGCGGCGACCTACGGCGTGCATCTGGCCCTGACCACGGCACTTGAGGAGCGTGGGGCCCTGCGCCCGGGTCTCGACGCACGCACCGCCGCCGACACGCTCTACGCGCTCGCGTCACCGCACATGCATCAACTCCTGCGCAGACACCGGGGCTGGACACTGGAGGCCTACCGGGCCTGGCTGCGGCGGGTGTTGGTCGCGGAGCTGCTCGACTCTCACTGAGCGACACCCTTCCACCGCTCGGGGACATCGCCGTCGCGGCTGTGCAGCTGCGTCGCCAACACCCGTACCGCCGCCGCGAATCGGTCCGGGTGGCGCAGGAACTCCATGTGGATGCCGGGGAATTCGGCCCACGGTGCCCCGATCCGGCGGGCGATCTCGATCGACGGGCGGGCGTAGTACGTGCCCCGGTCCTCCGCTCCCGCGCCCAACACGATCGGAAACGGGGCCGACTTGAGCGCGGTCTCGTCGGGCCGGAAACCGGCGAAGCCCGACCACTCCGCGCCGAAGAGGTGGTCCTGGTTTCCCAGGAACCGCTTCCAGAGCTCGCCGGGCCAGCGGTACGTGCCCTCACCCCGAGTGGTCTCCGCGAACCGGCGTCCCGCCGCCGGTGCCCCGCCCTGCGCGTACAGCGCGGCGAGTTCGGCGAAGAAGCCGCGCCCGGGGTCGCCGTCGGGCAGGACGTTCACGGCGGGCGGTTCATGGGCGATCAGGCCCGTCATCACCTCCGGGTGCAGTGCGGCCAGCGTGAGTCCGATGATCGCGCCGCCGCTGTTGCCGAACACCAGCGCCCGCCCGCCGGCCAGGCCGTCGACGAGCGCGCGGGCGTCGGCGGCCTGCAGGGCCAGGTCCATCGGCGTCCCGGTCCGGCCGGTGCTGCGCGAGTTGCCGCGCCGGTCGTAGGAGATCACCATGAATGCGTCGGAAAGGATCTCCGCGACGCCGTCGTAGTAGCCGGCGTCTCCCCCGGCCCCGCTGATCATCAACAGCGCCGGGCCGCTGCCGCGCACCTCGTAGTACAGCCCGGCCCCGTCGGCCTCGAACCTGCCCTTGCGCATGCCTGGATCCCCATCCCCAGCGAAACGTTGCCGTTTCGCTGAAAGTGCTCTACTGTCGATGTGTACGAAACCGTTTCGTTTACGTTTTGGTAAACCCCGAACGACTTCCCTGGAGTGGTTCCCGATGTCCCAGAAGACTCTGACCGAAGGCACCCAGTCGGGTGTCACGGAGGCGCAGCCCGCGTCCTCCTCGAAGCGGTGGTGGATCCTCGCGATCGTCGCCGTGGCTCAGCTGATGGTCGTCCTCGACGCCACCATCGTGAACATCGCCCTGCCGTCGGCCCAGAAGGACCTCGGCTTCTCCGACGGCAACCGGCAGTGGATCGTCACCGCGTACGCCCTGGCGTTCGCTTCCCTGCTGCTGCTCGGCGGCCGGATCGCCGACCTCTTCGGCCGCAAGACCGCCTTCCTCATCGGCGTCGTCGGATTCGCCGGCGCCTCCGCCCTCGGCGGTGCCGCCAACAGCTTCGGCATGCTGGTCACCGCACGTGCCCTCCAGGGTGTCGCGGGCGCGCTGCTCGCGCCGGCCGCGCTCTCCCTGCTCAACACGACGTTCACGGACGCCCGTGAGCGCGCCCGGGCCTTCAGCGTGTACGGCGCCATCGCGGGCGCCGGCGGTGCGGTGGGCCTGCTGCTCGGCGGTGTGCTGACCGACGCCTTCGACTGGCGCTGGACGCTCTACGTCAACGTCGCCATCGCCTTCGTCGCCTTCGCGGGCGGCTGGGTCCTGCTCTCCAACCACCGTGACGCGGCGGGCTCCAAGCTGGACGTGCCGGGCACGGTACTGGTCGCCGGTGGTCTGTTCTCCCTCGTCTACGGCTTCTCCAACGCCGAGACGCACGACTGGAGTTCACCGCAGACCTGGGGCTTCCTGATCGTGGGTGTCGTCCTGCTGGCGGCCTTCGTCTGGTGGCAGAACCGCGCCGAGCACCCGCTGCTGCCGCTGCGCATCCTGCTGGACCGCAACCGGGGCGCCTCGTTCCTCGCCGTGCTGATCACCGGTGCGGGCATGTTCGGTGTGTTCCTCTTCCTCACCTACTACCTCCAGCTGAACCTGGGCTTCAGCCCCACCAAGACCGGTGTCGCGTTCCTGCCGATGATCGGCGCCCTGATGGTCATGGCACAGGTGGGCACCACGGTCCTGGTGCCGCGCCTCGGCCCGAAGGTCGTCATTCCGCTGGGCTTCGCCATCGCCATGGTCGGCATGGCCTGGCTGACCGGCATCGGGGTCGGCTCCTCCTACGCGACCCACGTCCTGCCGCAGCTGATCGTGATCGGCGCGGGCCTCGGCATGGTGATGCCGCCGGCGATGCAGCTCGCCACGGGCGGAGTGGCCGCCGAGGACGCGGGTGTCGCCTCGGCGACGGTCAACGCCATGCAGCAGGTGGGCGGTTCGATCGGTACGGCGCTGCTGAACACGCTGGCCGCGAGCGCCGCGACCGACTACCTGGCCGGGAAGGACGCGACCAGCAAGCTGGTCCAGGCGCAGGCCACGATCGAGAGCTACACCACCGCGTTCTGGTGGTCGGCGGGCTTCTTCGCCGCGGGCACGCTGATCGCGCTCGGGCTCTACCGCCGCGGAGTCCCGCAGCAGGACGCGGACGCCGCACCGGTCGTCCACATGTGATCCGTTCCGCCGCAAGGTGAGCCGCACAGACCGAGGGGTCGCCGTCCGCAGGGAGACGGCGGCCCCTCTTCTCTTCGGCCCTTCTCTTCGGCTTCGCCTCGGCGCGATGGTGGCGGTATGCGTAAATCGGTGGCCGCATACGGCAGTTCGCTCTTCCTGGCGCTCGCCCCGGGCACCGTGGCCGTCCTGCTGCCGTGGTGGCTGACCGGGTGGCGGGCCGGTGACTGGTGGCAACCGCTGCGGCCGCTGGGCCTCGTACCGCTCGCGGCCGGCACAGCCGTACTGCTCATGGCCTTCGCGCGGTTCGTGACCGAGGGGCTCGGCACTCCGGCGCCGGTCGCGCCGACGGAGCGGCTGGTGGTGGGCGGTCTGTACCGCTACGTCCGCAACCCGATGTACGTGGCGGTCGACACGACGATCGCCGGCCAGGCCCTGCTGCTCGCACGGCCCGTCCTGTTCGTCTACGGCGGCTGTGCCGGGCTGTTGATGTGGGCGTTCGCGCGCTGGTACGAGGAACCCGACCTGGCGCGCAGGTTCGGTGCCGACTACGACCGTTATCGCGAGGCGGTGCCTGGATGGTGGCCGCGGTCGACGCCTTGGGACCCCGACTCGACCGCCTACTGACAGAAAGTCAACCTTTTCGACCGAAGTTCACCATGTCGAGTGAACCAGATCTTGCGGGCGGCGTGTCATGGATGTTCAGGGCTTCTCCGGGGTAACTACCGAGACCGAATGCGCCCCGTGCCGAGGTGGAGCGGCCATGACAGCGGAAGCGGACGAACGCGACAGTCCCGCGGCCAACTCCTGTGCCCTGACGCGGTCGTACGGCCCCTTCACGGTGGTCGAGGTCTCGGGGGAGATCGACATGGCGACCGCCGGCCTGGTCGTCGAGCACCTGGACGCCGCGACGGCGGTCGCGGAGCCCGACGTACTGGTGGATCTGCGGCCCGTGGAGTTCCTCGACTGTTCGGGGCTGCGCGTTCTGTGCCGGGCCGAGCGGCGGGCGAGGGAACGCGGCGGGCGGCTGCGGATCGTCTCCGACGGGCCGCGCATCGACCGGCTGTTGCGCGCCTCGGGTCTGCTCGGCCGCTTTCCGCCGCTGCGCGCGCTGCCCTCCCAGGAGGAGAAGCCGCAACGATGACAGGGGCCGGCTCGGGCGACCCCACACCGCCCGGCCGACCCCTGGTGCGGGATCGCGGTACTCCGCGACAGGGGTGCGCACTCCCCAGCTACGGACCCTTCCTGATGCTCACGGAGACCGTGCGACCCCGGTCTCTCAGAACGTGAAGACACCTCCGTACCCGTAGGAGTCCTTCACGCACTCGTTGGAGAAGACGCGCTCGTAGGAGACGCGCTTGCCCTGCCAGACACCCTCGACCGTGACGACGACGGGACGGTAGAGCTTGTTGCAGAGCACATCGCTCCGGGCCGCCAGGGCGTCGAAGTCGCCCCCGATTCCGCGCAGTTCGGCGCAGGCCCGGGCAGCGGACGGGTGGGTGCCGGAGGAGGTGGGCGCGCAGGTGAGGGTCACTGCGCGCTCCGGTGTCGCGAGGGCGGCGTCGTCCCCGTGGCCCATGGTCAGCACCAGGGCCGACGGGGCGTAGAGCGCGGACGGGCCGGTGCCGTGGGCCGCGAGGGCGGTCCCGGTGAGGGGGCCGCAGACGGCGGTGGCCGCCAGCCCCAGAGTCGCTGCCCAGCGCGCGGTGTTCCGCATTGTGTGCATCCTTCCGCTCGATACGAACCGATCACGGACCGATCAGTTCGTGATCGGTCCGAAGCGGTGCCGGTCCCGCTCGGTCGGTGCCGAACCGGCGGGCGCCACTCTGCCGAGTCCGCCGCCGGAACACACATCCCACCCACAGCTTTCAGTAACCTTGCGTGTTGAATCAGTGGCGTGAAGTCACAGAATTCGAACGCGCGAACCCCGGAACCATGGGCTTCGCGAGCGCCGAATCGGGCCGGTTGGCCGGTTTACCCGCCCTCGCCAATCGTCCTGAAACAGTCCCGAAACATTCCGCTTCAGCTCTCGGCGCACTCCGCCGCAGCCCCTTGCGTTCGCACTGCTCGCGAGTAATCGTCATTACATGATTACGACAGAGCAGCAGGAGAAGCTTCGCGGCTGGTTCACCGGCCGCCTGCCCGACGACCTCTTCGAGGAGCTGGTCGAGGTCACGGTCGACCGCGAGGAGGTCACGGTCATCGGCCGCATCCCCGCGCCCCGGCTCGCCGAGGGCATCTCGGACGCCGAGAAGGAGGCAGCGGTCCAGGGCCGCGTCCAGGAGTTCCGCGAGCGCACCCGGGAGACCCGGATCGCGGTCGCCCGCGAGGCCGAGCACCGGTTCCGCAGGAAGGTCTCGTGGGGTGTGGAGTGCGCCGGGGAGCGGTCCCTGTTCACGCACATCTCCGCACCCGTCATGACCCGGCTGCGCCAGCCCGAGCGTCAGGTCCTCGACACCCTCATCGCCGCCGGCGTGGCCCGCAGCCGCAGCGACGCCCTCGCCTGGTGCGTCCGCCTCGTCCAGCGGCACACCGACGACTGGCTCGCCGAACTGCGCGACTCCCTCGAACACGTCCAGCGGGTCCGCGCCCAGGGCCCCGACACCGAGCCGGAGGACACCCCGACCGACAGCGAGTGACATCAGAGCCCCAGGGTGGACGATTACTCCACCCACGGCACGAAAGATGGATGAACCGTCCTCTGGTGCGGGTGTCGCGACCGACCGTAGCGTCGGCGGACACCCTGAGGACGGCATCCGCTCACCCCGCCCACCCCGCGCGCGTGACCAGCCGTCCACACCGCCACCGCGCCACCCCGCGCTCCACCGC
>NZ_JAEQAZ010000057.1 GCF_016654115.1 Streptomyces sp. MBT53 | reverse complement strand
CGGGCTCGCCGTACCGCCACGACCCGCTCCCGTGCGTCGGCGGCTGCGGGTCCGTGGGGTGCGGGGGCCTCCTGCGGCGTGAGGAGTAGTCCTACGCGTCCCGTCGCTTCAGCAGGATGTATGCGCCCAGCAGGGCCGCTGCCACCCACAGGGCCATGATTCCGAAGCCGCCCCAGGGGCCGTACGGTGCGGAGTCGTCGACCGGGGTGACCACCTGCATGATCTTGCTGCCGGCCTGGTCGGGGAGGTACTGGCCGATCTTCTTCGTCGCGGAGACGTTGCCGAGGATGTTGGAGATCAGGAAGAAGAAGGGCATCAGGATGCCGAGGGACAGCATGGGTGAGCGGAGCATCGAGGCGACGCCCATGGAGAACATCGCGATCAGGGTCATGTAGAGGCCGCCGCCGATCACCGCGCGCAGTACGCCGGAGTCGCCGATCTCCGCCTTGTGGGAGCCGAGCATCGCCTGGCCGAGGAAGAACGTGACGAAGCTGGTCACCAGGCCGACGACGAGGCAGAGTCCGGTGGCCACCGCGATCTTGCCGAAGAGGAAGGTGCCGCGCTGGGGGACGGCCGCGAGGGAGGTGCGGATCATGCCGGTGCTGTACTCGTTCGACACGACCAGGACCCCGAACACGATCATGGCCAGCTGGCCGAGGCTCATCCCGGCGAAGCTGATGAAGGTCGGGTCGAAGGAGAGTTTGTCCTTCTCGCTCATGTCGTTGAACTGGTTCTTCGAGAGTGCCGAGATCAGCATGCCTAGCCCGATCGTCACCACCAGCGCGAGGGACAGTGTCCAGACTGTCGATGCCACGGAGCGGATCTTCGTCCACTCCGAACGGATGACCTGGGTCGCCGCCATGTCAGTCCTTCTTCCAGCCGTCGCCCCAGCCCTGCTGTTGCTCCGCAGGTGCGACGGGGAGTGGTGTGTCGGAATGCGCGTGGTACTCCACCGACTCCGCGGTCAACTGCATGAACGCCTCCTCCAGGGAGGCCTGTTGAGGGCTCAGCTCGTGCAGTGCCAGCTGGTGCTGTGCCGCCAGCTCGCCGATCTGCTCGGACTTGCCGCCGTCCACCTCAAGGGTTCCGTTGCCGGATTCGACGACGGTGATGCCGGCCTGGTGGAGTACGTCCAGCAGCCGCTCTCGGTGCGGGGTGCGGATCCGGACGTAGGACCGCGAGTTCTGCTGGATGAAGTCCGCCATGGAGGTGTCCGCGAGGAGGCGGCCCTGGCCGATGACGACTAGGTGATCGGCCGTCAGCGCCATCTCGCTCATCAGGTGGGAAGACACGAAGACCGTACGGCCTTGTGCGGCAAGGGACTTCATCAGGTTGCGGATCCAGTGGATGCCCTCGGGGTCGAGGCCGTTGACCGGTTCGTCGAACATGAGGATGCGGGGGTCGCCGAGGAGCGCGCCTGCGATGCCGAGTCGCTGGCCCATGCCGAGGGAGAAGCCTTTGGCCTTCTTTTTCGCTACGGCTGTGAGTCCGACTGTGTCGAGTACCTCGTGTACCCGGCTGTTCGGGATGCAGTTGCTCTGTGCCAGGCACAGGAGATGGTTGAAGGCGCTGCGTCCGCCGTGCATGGCCTTGGCGTCGAGGAGGGCGCCGATGTACGTCAGCGGGTCCTTGAGCTGGTCGTAGTGCTGGCCGTCGATGCGTACGTCACCGGCGGTCGGCCGGTCGAGACCGAGCATCATGCGCATCGTCGTCGACTTGCCGGCGCCGTTGGGGCCGAGGAAGCCCGTGACGATGCCGGGTCTCACGGCGAAGGTGAGGTTGTTCACCGCCACCTTGTCGCCGTACCGCTTGGTCAGCCCCTCGAGCTCGATCATGCGGCCACGTTAGGACCGCTGTTGGGCTGATGCCACCCGGACGGGCAAACAGAGTCCGACGGCGCAGGCAACAACCGTGAACGCCGTCGCCCAGGCGAACGCGTGCGGGAAAGCGGTCGTGCTCTGGTCGTGCGCGAGGACCGTCGCCAGTACGGCGGTGCCGACGCCGCCGCCCAGCTGCTGCACGATCCGGATGCTGGTGCTGGCGTGCGGGATGCGGGCCCGGTCCAGGCCCTGGTAGGCGCCCACCATGACCGCCATGTTGGCCGCGCTCACCCCGAATCCGCGCACGACCAGGGCGAGGGCCAGGAGTGCGGCGTCGGGGTGCGGGAGGAGGAAGGGGAGAGTGCCGAGTGCGCAGAGGAGCATGCCCGACACGACGACCGGGCGGGGGCCCAGGCGGTCGGTGAGCGGTCCGGTGACCCGGGCCAGCAGGCTGCCCAGGCCCTGCGGCGCCAGCAGCAGTCCGGCCGCGATCACGCCCTCGCCGCGCACCTGTTGGTAGTAGAGGGGGAGCAGGAACATCCCGCCGAAGAGGGTGAGCCCGTTCATGAACGTCAGGAGGGAGGAGACGGCGAACGCGCGGTCCTTGAACAGGCGGAGGTCCACGAGGGGGTCGCGGGCGTGGAGTGCGTGGCGGGTGAACAGGGCGATCAGTACGGCGCCCGCCGGGATCGCGGTCGCGCGGGCGACGCCGGTCTCGGACAGGCCGTAGACCAGGGTGGCGAGGCCGGGGGAGAGGAGCAGGAGGCCGGTCAGGTCCAGGTGGTGGCCGGGGCGGGGGGTGTCCTTGGGGACGCCGCGCCAGGCCAGGGCGAGAGCCAGGAGGCAGACGGGCAGGTTGACGTAGAAGATCCAGCGCCAGCTGAGGTGGCCGACGAGCAGGCCGCCGAGGACCGGGCCGAGGATCGGTACGACCACGACGGGCAGGGTGATCGCGGTCATCAGGCGGCCCAGGGAGCGGCCTCCGGCGGCCCGCATCACCAGGGTCTGGAGGACGGGCAGGAGCAGTCCGCCGCCTATGCCCTGGAGGACCCGGAAGGCGATCAGCGAGCCTATGTTCCAGGCGAGTCCGCAGAGGAGGGATCCGGTGAGGAAGAGGGTGAGCGCGCCGAGCCAGACGTGGCGGGAGTCGTAGCGCTCGACCGCCCAGCCGGAGACCGGGACGACCGTGGCGAGGGCGAGGAGGTAGGCGGTGCTGACCCATTGCAGGCTCGTCGTCGAGGCGCCGAGGTCGTGGCCCAGGGTGTGCAGGGCTATGGAGACGATCGTGCTGTCGAGGAGTGGGGCGAGGGCGCCCAGGACGAGGATGCCGGCGAGTTTGCAGACGGCGGGGTCCAGGCGTTCGGTGGTGCGGACGGTGGTGGCAGGCAAGGCGAGTCCCCCTTAGAGACGCTGAGTCTCTTATCTCGTCCACGATAGGCTGGTCTTGATAAGAGACGCAAGGTCTCCTGGGTGGAAGGTGTCCGTGATGGTCGGAGAACAGACGCGGCGGCGCGGGGCCGCGCTGGAGGCCGACATCCTGGACGCCGTGTGGGAGGAGCTGGCCGAGGTCGGATACGCCCGGCTCACCATGGAGGGCGTCGCGGCCCGGGCCCGTACCGGTAAGCAGGTGCTCTATCGGCGCTGGGCCAACCGCGCCGAACTCGTCAAGGCCGCCCTGCCGCACCGCACCGGCTTCATCGTCGACCAGGTCCCCGACACCGGGGAATTGCGTGCCGACCTGCTGGCCCTGCTGCGGCTGATGATCGAGCGGCAGCGGCAACTGGGCTCGGACGTCCTCCGGGGCCTGCTCGCGGAGGCGACCGACCTGGACCCGAAGGTCTTCGGCATCATGCACGACATCCTGCTGACGCTGCTTCAGCGGGCCGTGAAGCGCGGCGAGATCCCCACCGCCGACCTTCCCCGGCGGGCCGTCACCGTCCCCGCGGACCTGCTGCGCTACGAGATGGTCGTCTCGCATGAAACGGTCGCCGATTCCACGCTCGTGGAGATCGTCGACGATGTGTATCTGCCGTTGCTGCGTGGACACGGCTGAGGCCCGCACCCCCGGAGGGAATGCGGGCCTCAGCCGTACGAGCTACTGCGTGACTACCGGGACTGCTGAGCCGGAACCCCACGGGAGATGGGCTCGTCCTCGACCGGGGAGCTCGCGGCGGCCACCGCGGCGCCGGTGAGCGTGGCGAGCATCTCGCGCACGTTCGTCAGCTGCGCGTTGATGCTGTCGCGACGGTTGGTGAGGGCGGCCAGCTCGCGCTCGGACTCCGAACGGATGCGGTCGGCCTTGGCGTTCGCGTCGGCCACGATGTCCTCGGCCTGGCGCTGGGCCGTCTCCACCGTCTGACGCGCGCGGCGCTCGGCGTCCGTGCGCAGCTTCTCGGCCTCCAGCCGGAGCTGCTCCGCGCGGTGCTCGATCTCCGCGAGACGCTTCTCCGCCTTCTGCTGACGCGACGCCAGGTCCCGCTCGGACTGCTCGCGGCGCTTGGCGAGGTTCGTCTCGAAGTCGGCGGCGGCCTGCGCGGCCTTGGCGCGGGTCTCCTCGAAGAGGGCGTCGGCCTCCTCGCGCTTCTGCTGGGCGTCCTTCTGGGCCTCGCCACGCAGCTGCGCGGAGTCGCTCTTGGCCTTCTCGACGATCCGGACGCCCTCGTCCTCCGCCTTGGCCTTGCGCTCCGCAGCGAACGATTCTGCGTCGTTGCGGACCTGCTGGGCAGCGGACTCCGCGAGTTCGCGGTGCTGCTCGGCCGCGCGCCGGGCCTCCTCGCGCAGATCCTTGGCCTCTTCCTCGGCGAGGCGGAGGATCTTCTCGACCCGCGCGCCGAGGCCGGCGTACGACGGCTCGGCGTCGCTTACCTGGGCCGCGGCGTTCTGCGTTTCGAGGTGGAGCTCCTCGATGCGCTTTTCAAGAGCAGTGATACGAGCCAGAGCGCTGTCACGGTCGGAGACGAGCTTCGAGATGCGTTCGTCCACCTGAGCGCGGTCGTACCCACGCCGCACAAGCTCGAAGCCGTAGGGGGAAGTGTCGCTCATGGGGTTCCTGTCGAATGAGACCGGTGAGGTGATAGGTGGAATCCTAGGGGCCGAAGCGGTGTGTCATCGAGCGGATGCGTGTTTGATCTGGAGAATGACACCCCTTTTGAGTGGCTAATCGTCCGACCGCTTGCCAAAGAGTCGGGCAAAGGCCTCAGAACGCCCGAACCTCACAGGAGGTTCCTAGGCTTCGTCAGCCCTCAACGGACTTGCCACCCGAACGAGTTGCGCCCGCGGCGGCGCCGGCCTTGACCCCGCCGTCCTTGGCCGCCGTCGGGGCCTCAAAAGACTCCAACGCCTCAAGGACGTCCTGGACACGGGAGATTTCGGCATTGATGTCCTCGCGGCGGCGGACCAGCACGTCGAGTTCGCGCTTGCCCTCCTCCACCGTGCGCCGGGCCTCGCGGATCGCCTCCGCCTTCAGGTCCTCGGCCTCACGGATGAGCGTGGACTTCTTCTGCTCGGCCTCCTTGAGGAGACCCTCCGCCTTCTTCACCGCGGCGATACGGACCTTGCCCGCCTCGGAGTTGGCCTCCGAGACCAGCTCCTTGGCCTTCATCTGCGCCTTGCCGAGCTGCTCCTCGGCCGCCTTGATGAGCGCGTCGCAGCGGTCGCCGGCCGACCTCATCGTCTCCGCGGACTCACGGCGGGCCCGCTCGTGCAGGCTCTCGATCTCGCTGGTGATGCGGTCGCGCAGCTCCTCCGACCGTTCCCTTATGGCGGTGGCGTCCCGCCGTGCGCCGACCAGCAGCTCGTCCGCGTCCGTACGGGCCTGCTCCACCCGGGAGTTGCCCTCGACGGTGCCCTCGGACACCAGCCGTTCGGCCTCGGTGCGGGCCGCGCCGACCATCGAGTCGGCCTGTGCCTCGGCGTCCGCCGTCGTCTTCTGTGCCTGCTGCTGCGCCTCGTTGAGAAGTTTGTCGGCCTCCGCCGCGGTCTCCGTGATGAGCGTGTCGACCTGCTCGGCCACGTCCGACCGGCGTTTGTTGGCCTCCTTGCGGGCCTCGTCCAGCGTCCGCTCGGACTCCTCGCGCGCCGCGCTGGTGACCCGCTCGGCCGCCGCCTCCGAGTCCGCCCGCAGCCGCGCGGCCTCCGCCCGGGTCCGCTCGGCGTGCAGCTGCGCGGCCCCGACCGTCTCGGCGGCCTCGGCACGCAGCCGCTCCGCGTCCCCGGTCGCGTCCGAGATCAGCTTCTCCGCCTTGGCCACGGCCTCCGAACGCACCCGCTCGGCCTCGTTGACCGTCTCCGTCTGGAGCCGCTCCGCCTCCGCCGTCACCTCGGTGATGAGGGTGTCGGCCTGCGTCGCCGCGTCCGAACGGATCCGGTTGGCGTCCTCGCGGGCGTCCGCCCGGGCCCGCGCCGCGTCCTGGTCGGCCTGCGCGATCGCCTCCGACGCCTCCGTGCGCGCCTGCTCGGCGTGCTCGGCGGCCTCGGTCCGCAGCCGCTCGGCCTCCGCGATGGCGTCCGAAACGGTGCGCTCCGCAAGGGCCTTGGCGGCGTCCGTCTCCTCGGCCGCCCGGCGTCGGACGCGGTTGGCGTCCTCGGTGGCCCGCTCCCGCTCGCTGTAGGCGTCGGCGCGGACCCGGTCCGCCTCCTCCTGCGCCTCGCGCCGGGTGCGGTCCGCCACGTGCTCGGCCGCCGACCTGATGCCCTGGATGTCCTCCTGGGCCTGCTCGTGCAGCCCGGCGACGGACTCCCGCACCTGCTGCGCGTGCTGCTCGGCGCCCGACACCATCTCGGTGGCGCGCCGGTCGGCCTCCTCGACCAGCCGCAGCGCCTCGGACTGCGCCTCCTCGACGCGGTTGCGCGCCGAGGCGAGCAGCTCCTCGCTCTGCTCGCGGGCCCGCTCGCGCTCCTGCCCGGCCTCCTCACGGGCCGACCCGAGCAGCTCCTCGGCCTCACGACGACGCCGTACGGCCTCCTCCTGGGCGGCGCCCAGGGTCTCCGACGCCTCGATCGCGAGGCGCTCGGCGGCTGCCTGGGCCTCCGCGCGGACCCGGTCGGCGGTGTCCTGCGCCTCGGTCTTGAGCCGCTCGGCCTCGGCCGCGGCCTCGGACCGCAGTCGTACGGCGATGGCCTCGCCCTCGGCGCGGGAGGCGGACGCGTCGCCGGCGGCCTCGTTGCGCAGCCGGTCGGCCTCCGCCTCGGCCTGCGCCTGGAGGGAGCGGATGCGGTCGGCGGCCTCGCCGCGCAGGCGCTCTGTCTCCTCGGCGGCCTCGCGGCGGATCCGCTCGGCCTCCTCGCGGGCGTCGGTCAGGGCCTGTTCGGCCGCGGCGAGCCGCTCCTCGGTCTCGGTGTGCAGCCGCGTCAGGCCCTCGGCGGCCTCCTCGCGGCGTGCCTCTATGGCCCGCTCGGTCTCGTCGCGCAGGTCGCGCGCGGCCTGTTCGGCGTCCGCCTTGATGCCCTCGGACTGCTCGATGACCTCCGCGCGGTGCCGCTCGGCCTCCTTGCGGGTGCGGTCGAGGGTCTCCTCGGCCTGCCGGCGCAGGGTGGTGGCGCGCTCGATGGCCTCGGTGCGGACCTTCTCGCTGTCCGTGGTGGCGGTCTGGCGCAGCTCGTCGGCGTCGACGCGGGCCTTGGAGAGGAGTTCCTCGGCGGTCTTGGCCGCCTCCTCGATCTGCTGGACGGCCTCGCGGCGGGCCTCGGCGCGGATCCGCTCGCCCTCGCCGACCGCGTCGGCGCGCAGCTGCTCGGCCTCGCCGCGCAGCCGGCGCGCCTCCTCCTGCAGCTCGACCGTCTTGGCCCGGTACTCCTTGGTGTCGTCCTTGGCGGTGCCCTTGAGCTGTTCGGCGATGTCGTGCGCCTGGGCGCGCAGCCGGTCGGCCTCGGCCTCCGCCTCGGAGCGGATCCGCTCGGCCTCCTCGGTGGCGGCCTTGGTGGTGTTCTTGGCGTCCTCGGACGCCTTGTCGAGGACGTCCTCTGCGGTGCGGGCGGCCTTGGCGAGTTGGGAGGCGGTCTCCTCGGCGGTGAGGCTGCGGGCGTTCTCCTCGGCCTCCGCGACGATCTTCTCGGCCTTGGCCTGGGCGTCGGCGACGATCTGATCGGCGTCGGCCTTGGTGGTCTCGGCCTCTTTGGTGGCCTCGGTGACGAGCCGGGCGACCTGTTCCTTCGCGGTCCGGGTGCGCTGCTCGTTGGCGGACTCGGCGCTCGCGAGGGCCTTGGCCGCGGCCTCCTTGGCCTCGGTGAGGACCTTCTCGGCCTCCAGGCGTGCTTCGCGCAGTGAGGTTTCGGCCTCCGCCATGCGGGTCTCGGCGGCCCGGCTCATCTCGGTGGCCTGCCGGCGGGCGGAGTCCGACTCGTTGACCGTGGAGCTGCGCAGCTGCTCGGCGTGGTCGGTGGCTTCCTGGGCCTGGCTGGAGGCGGCGTTCAGCAGCCGTTCGGCGTCCGTGCGGGCGCGGCGCAGCAGTTGCTCGGCCTCCGAGCGGGCCGCTTCGGCGTCCATCTCCAGTCGCTGCCGGGCCTCGGCGGCGACGCGCTCGGCCTCGGCGCGGGCGGCGGCCAGGGCCTGTTCGGCCTCGGCGCGGGACTCCTCGACGAGCCGGCGGGCCTGTGCCTCGGAGCGGGCGCGCAGCTGTTCGGCCCACGCCACGTTCTCGTTGACGTGCGATTCGACGGTCTGCCGGCGTTCGCCCAGCTCCTGGTCGAGCTGCTGGCGCCGGGTCACGGCCTCCTGGTGCAGTTCGGCCTGGAGGCGGGCCGCGTTCTCCGCGTGTTCCTGGAGGATGCGCTGGGTCTGCGCGCGGGCCTGGCTCAGCTCCCGCTCGGCGTCCTGGCGCAGCTGGTCGGCCTGGATCTGGGCATTACGGAGCATCTGTTCGGCCTGGTAGCCGATGTCGCCGCCCTCGTATGCCGGGCGGGACATGAGGGTGCGGCGCGCCTCGTGGAGCTTGGCGCGCAACACCTCGACCTGGTAGCCGAGGTCCTCGGCATGCTGGATCGCCTTTTCCCGCTCGGTCTTCAGCCGCTCCATCTCGGCCTCGAACCGAGAGAGGTGGTCGACGTCAGCCGCCGGCTCTCGCTCCTGGCGTTCGTAGCCCCGCACTGCGCGGTCCCATCCGTCCCCTGGTCGCGGTTTACTCCAACGAGCGCCGTCCATCCAACGGACGGTGCTCCCGGGGAATGGTGTCAGATCAACGGCGGAGCCCGGGCTGCTGCCCCGACGCTCGCCCCCGAAACCGGACCCCGGCATGCCGTTGCCCTGGTTGCGAGCGACGACCGACCCCAACCCTACCGGCCCATATGTACGAGGGTCAGTGCTCAGGTGACTCAACAGGCGCCGAAGTGACCAGTTCTGTCAGTACGCCATGGCAATCCTTTGGGTGCAGGAACGTGATCCGTGACCCCATGGAGCCGCGTCGCGGCTCCTCGTACAGAACGCGTACGCCCTTCCCGCGGATGTCTTCGGAGTCCGTGTCGACGTCGGCCGTGCCGAAGGCGATGTGGTGGACGCCCTCCCCGTTCTTCGCCAGCCACTTTCCTACGGCGGAGTCCTCGCGGGTGGGTTCGAGGAGCTGGAGGTAGGAGGCGCCGCCGTCGTCCGTGTTGTTGATCTTCAACATGGCCTCGCGCACGCCCTGTTCCTCGTTGACCTCGGAGTGGAACACCTCGAAGCCGTACGTGGCCCGGTAGAACTCGACTGTGGTGTCGAGGTCGAAGCAGGCGATCCCGATGTGGTCGATTCGCGTCAGCATGTATGTAGTGCAGCGCTCGCCGGGTGGTTACGCAACGTGCGCGCGATCACACCGACGGCCCGATGACGGGGTGGTCTACCGCTCAGTACATTTCAAGTAAACCCTCGTTCACTCCTCAGCTGAAACACGCTGGAAGGGGATCGCACCTCATGTCTGGAACGAACAGCACGACCTCGGTGATCGTCGCGGGCGCCCGGACGCCCATGGGACGGTTGCTGGGCTCCCTGAAGACCTTCTCCGGAGCCGACCTCGGCGGCTTCGCGATCAAGGCCGCCCTCGACCGTGCGGGTATCGGTGGCGACCAGGTGCAGTACGTGATCATGGGCCAGGTGCTCCAGGCCGGGGCAGGGCAGATCCCGGCACGCCAGGCCGCCGTCAAGGCGGGCATCCCCATGAGCGTCCCCGCGCTCACCATCAACAAGGTCTGTCTCTCCGGCCTCGACGCCATCGCGCTCGCCGACCAGCTCATCCGTGCAGGTGAGTTCGACGTGATCGTCGCGGGCGGCCAGGAGTCCATGACCAACGCCCCCCACCTGCTCCCCAAGTCCCGTGAGGGATACAAGTACGGCGCGATCGAGATGCTCGACGCGATGGCCTACGACGGCCTGACCGACGCCTTCGAGAACATCGCCATGGGCGAGTCGACGGAGAAGCACAACACGCGCCTGGGCATCGCCCGGCCCGAGCAGGACGAGGTCGCCGCGCTGTCCCACCAGCGGGCCGCGGCCGCCCAGCAGAACGGCGTCTTCGAAGCGGAGATCACCCCGATCGAGATCCCGCAGCGCAAGGGCGAGCCGGTCGTCTTCAGCAAGGACGAGGGCATCCGCGCCGAGACCACGGTCGAATCGCTCGGCAAGCTGCGCCCCGCGTTCACCCGGGACGGCACGATCACCGCCGGCACCTCCTCGCAGATCTCGGACGGTGCGGCGGCCGTGGTCGTGATGAGCAAGACCAAGGCGCAGGAGCTGGGCCTGCAGTGGATCGCCGAGATCGGCGCCCACGGCAATGTGGCGGGACCCGACAACTCGCTCCAGTCGCAGCCGTCCAACGCGATCCTGCACGCCCTGAAGAAGGAGGGCCTGGAGGTCGAGAGCCTCGACCTGATCGAGATCAACGAGGCCTTCGCCGCCGTCGCGGTGCAGTCAATGAAGGACCTCGGGGTGTCCACGGAAAAGGTGAACGTCAACGGCGGCGCCATCGCCCTGGGCCACCCCATCGGCATGTCCGGCGCCCGCCTGGTCCTGCACCTGGCCCTGGAGCTCAAGCGGCGCGGCGGCGGGGTCGGCGCGGCGGCACTGTGCGGCGGCGGCGGTCAGGGTGACGCGCTGATCGTGCGGGTACCCAAGGCCTGAGCAGCAGTACCTTCTCGCAACATCCGCAAGCGAACGGAGCCGTGATGCAGGACGTCGCCTCGCTGGTGGCCCAGGCCAGGGAAGGCCGGCCGCGGGCCGTGGCCCGGCTGATCTCCCTGGTGGAGGGGGCGTCCCCCCAGCTCAGGGAGGTCATGGCGACCCTCGCACCGCTGACCGGCGGGGCGTACGTCGTCGGCCTCACGGGATCGCCGGGCGTCGGCAAGTCGACGTCGACCTCCGCGCTGGTCACGGCGTACCGCAAGCAGGGCAGGCGGGTCGGCGTCCTGGCCGTCGACCCGTCCTCGCCGTTCTCCGGCGGCGCCCTGCTCGGCGACCGGGTCCGCATGTCGGACCACTCCTCCGACCCCGGCGTCTACATCCGCTCGATGGCCACCCGCGGCCACCTCGGCGGCCTCGCCTGGTCCGCCCCGCAGGCCATCCGCGTCCTCGACGCGGCGGGCTGCGACGTGATCCTGGTGGAGACGGTCGGGGTCGGCCAGTCGGAGGTGGAGATCGCCTCCCAGGCCGACACCAGCGTGGTGCTGCTCGCCCCCGGTATGGGCGACGGCATCCAGGCGGCGAAGGCCGGAATCCTGGAGATCGGCGACGTCTACGTCGTCAACAAGGCCGACCGGGACGGCGCCGACGCGACCGCCCGCGAGCTGAACCACATGCTCGGTCTCGGCGAGTCCCGGGGCCCCGGTGACTGGCGCCCCCCGATCGTCAAGACGGTCGCCTCCCGCGCGGAGGGCATCGACGAGGTGGTGGAGGCGTTGGAGAAGCACCGGGCGTGGATGGAGGAGCACGGGGTTCTCGCGGAGCGCCGGGCGGCCCGGGCGGCGCGCGAGATCGAGACGATCGCGGTCACGGCCCTGCGCGCCCGCATCGGCGACCTGCACGGTGACCGCCGCGTCGGCGCGCTCGCGGAGCGGGTCGTGGCAGGGGAGTTGGACGCGTACCGCGCTGCGGACGAACTGATCGCGGGCATCACGGAGGGTTAATACGCTGGTCGACGTCCTTGCGTCGCTGCTACGTTGACCCACATGTTCCTCCTCATGGCATAGGGCACGCCGAACACACCGGCGTCCCTTTCCCATGCCTCCAGTTGAGGAACTCTTCGCATGTCCGCGCCTTCTTCCACGCCGACTCCGGCGTGCCCTTCGTACGCCGCCGTACTCCAAGTCCCGTACGCGCGCCGCACGTTCACCGCCGCCCTCGTCGGACGGCTCTCCTACGGCACCGTCTCCCCGGCCGTGCTGCTCGCGGTCGTCCACTCCACCGGCTCGTACGCCGCGGCCGGCACGGTCATGGCCGTCTTCGGCACCGCGACCGTCCTGCTGCTGCCCCTGCGCGCGGCCCTGGTCGACCGCCACGGCCCCCGCCGCGCCCTGCTCCCCATGGCCCTGCTCTACGGCACCCTCCTGTGCGTCCTCGCGGCGGTGACCTGGCGCCCCGGGACACCGGAGGTGGTGCTCGGCACGGTGGCTGCGCTAACAGGCATGTGCGCGCCCCCACTTGGCCCCACCATGCGCTCCGTGTGGGCCGAACTGGTCGGCGACCAGGGGCTGTTGCGGCGCGCGTACAGCCTCGACGGTGTCGCCGAGGAACTCCTGTACGTCGTCGGCCCGTTGGCGATCGGCGCGCTGATGAGCTTCGCCCCGCCGGCCGCCGGGGTCCTGCTCAGCGCGGTGCTGATCGGCGCGGGGACGTTCGCCTTCGTCACGTCACCGGCGCTGGCCGGGGTACGCGTTCCGGCAGGCGGCGGGCGGGGGTTGAGGCTCTCCAGGGTCCGCGGGCTGCTCGGCCCGGTCGTCGTGGCCGCCGGGACGGGGCTCGCGCTGAGCGCCGTCTACCTGCTGGTGATGGCCTTCGCCGAACAGCGGGGGTACGGCGACGGTGTCGTGCCCTGGGTGCTGGCCGCGTTGTCGGCGGGCAGCGCGGTCGGTGGCCTGCTGAACGGTGCGGTCGACTGGCGTCGGGCCGCGCGGGTACGGCTGGCGTTGTCGGCGCTCGGTCTTGGACTGGCGCTGGCCGCGGCCGGGCCGGCGGCGGGGGTGTGGTCACTCACCGTGGCGGTGGCGTGTGCGGGCTTCTTTGTCGCACCGGCGCTGACCACCGCGTATCTGCTGGCCGACGAGGTGGCTGCGCCGGAGGTGCGGACGCAGGCCGGGGCGTGGGTCAACATGGCGGTGAACGCGGGGAGTTCGGGGGGATCGGTGGTGACGGGACTGCTGATCGGGCGGGTTCCGGTGGGGGTCTGTTTTGTGATCGCCGGGGTGGTGGCGGTCGTGGCGGGGGCGAGCTCCGTGGTCCGTGTGCCGGTCCGTCGTGGCTGGTCGCGCCCACGCGCCGGAGCCGCGATCGACACAGCCCCGCGCGCCTGACAACGACGAACGCGGGCGGGGTCCATACCCCGCCCGCGTTCGGTCGACTGCCGTTACGGACGGCCCCGTTGCCCCCGCAGATGCTCCGCGATCGGCTTCAGCGTCTTGTCGAGTTCCGACAGGCCCTCGGGGGTCACGAGGTCGATGAAGTGTCGCCGTACCGACGCCACATGATGGGGTGCGACCTTCTGCATCGTCTCCAGGCCGTGTTCGGTGAGTACCGCGTACAGTCCCCGGCGGTCCGACTCGCAGTTCTCCCGGCGTACCAGGTCCGCGTTCTCCATGCGGGTGATCTGGTGCGAGAGGCGGCTCTTGGACTGGAGCGTGGCGGCGGCGAGGTCGCTCATCCGCAGCCGTTTGTCCTCCGCCTCGGAGAGGTTCACCAGGATCTCGTAGTCGTTCATCGTCAGGCCGAACGGCTGCAGGTCCTTTTCGAGTTGGTACGTCAGCAGCCTGTTGACCTCCAGGTGGGTGCGCCAGGCGCACTGCTCCTCTTCGGTCAGCCAGCGCGTGGCCGTCTCGGTCTCCATGAATGAAGTCTACCTAAAATGTTGAAAGGCGAACTAGTGAGGGTGGCGTGACGGCGCGCACACGTTCGACGTCACACTCCGCAGACTACCGCTCACAGCCCGAAGCGACGCTGGAGATCCCCCAGCTGTCCGGGAAGGCGCGGTGCGCCCGCTTGCTGTGAGGGGCCTGTGCGCACCCCGCCCCCGCCCGGTACCCCCGGCTCGTGCGGCACAACCCCTGTGGCCTGCTCGGGCATCAGATTCTCCGAGGACTGGAGCAGCACCGTGCCCGCCCCCACGAACTCGAACTGGTGCTCCTCCCCGGAGGCCCCGCCGATGCCCGTCATCGCACGTAGACCGCCCATCAGGCCGGTCATGTAGGCGTGGTCGTAGTGGTGGCACGGGGAGGGGCAGTCGGCCCAGCCGACGAGTGCCTGCGGGTCGACCCGGATCGGGGGTTCCATGAACACCACCGGGCCGCTGGAGGCGGCCACGATCTTTCCGGTTCCGATGAGTGTCAGAAAGCCGGGAACAATCGACTGCTTCAGAGCGAGACTTGGCTGAAAAGCGAGCAGGTTGCCGGAGCGAATGGTCATGTTGGCGTCTTCGAGGTCGTACGCGTTGACGTCGAAGGCCCGGTCGGCGAGCAGCATCTTGCCCGAGCCGTCCGCCACGACCCAGTCGCTCGCGTGCAGAGGCGAATGGAAGGACGTACGGACAAGTCGGTCGAGTCGCCCGTGCCCGATGCCGTTGAACTCCATCGAGCCGTAGTAGGCGATCATCTTCCCCTTCTGCAGGAACCACTGGCTCCCCTTGAGCTCCACGCAGAAGGTGTACTTGTTGACGTTGTCGTCGACCGGCAGGGTCATCGGGTCGTAGACCGTGGGGCCGGACCCCGCGTACTGGCTCACAGCTTCTCCTCCGACGCCTGGACGTAGACCGCGCCGCTGCCGCTCAGCTCCAGCTGGAACGCCTCGCCGGAGCCCCGGCCCACCATGTCGCGCCAACCGAGCGCCGTGGACAGCTTGTTGCGGACGTCGCCGTGGTGGGCGACGTAGGCCTGCGGGTCGACATGGACGGGTCTGCCGGGGGTGATCGGCACCTCGAAGACCCCGCCGTGGGCCATCACGGCGACCGCGCCCTGCCCCTGGAGCGTGGTCGTGAACAGGCCCTGGCCGGTGACCTGGCCGCGGACCATGCCCATGACGCCGCCCTGCGAGCCCATGAACATCGTGCCCTGCCGGAGGGTGCCCTCGAAGGCGAGGAGACGGTCGGCCTCCACGTAGAGGGTGTCTCCGGTGAGCTCGATGATCTGGATGTGGTGGCCGCCGTGACCGAACATCACGGTGCCGCTGCCCTCGACGGTCATCAGGGGAGTGGCCTCGTTGGCGACGCGGCGGCCGAGCATCGACATGACGCCGCCCTGGCCGCCCTGGATGTTCGGGGTGAAGGAGACGTCGCCCTTGTAGGCGAGCATCGCGCCGCGCTGGCTGTACACCCGCTGACCCGGCATGACGGTCGCCTGGATCATCTTCGAGTTGATCTCCGTGAACGTCATGTCACACGTCCCCCGCGATCGTGTTCCGCTCACTGGGCTGGACGTAGACGAGCCCGTCGCCCTCGAAGCGGATCTGGAAGGCCTCGCCGCCGCCCTCCCCGAAGAAGGTGCGGAAGGTCACACCGGACTGGAAGGACTGCTGCAGGTTGCCCTGGTGCGCGATGTACGCGCCGGGGTCGACGGTCAGCGGGTACTGCCGGCTCACCCGCAGCACCACCGCCGGGCCGTCCGACATGATCGCCGCCTGGCCGTGGCCCTCGACGGTCGTCGTGAACAGCCCATTGCCCTGCGAGGCGCCGCGCAGTCCCGTGAACGTCGTGCCCGTTCTCAGTCCCGCGTCGGTCGCGAGCAGGTTGCTCGACTCGACGTACAGCTTGTCGCCCTGGAGGTTCACGAGGTTGATCTCGGAGGCCCGGTCCGCGAACCAGCAGGTGCCCTGCCCTCTCACCTCCATCACCGTCATCTGCTCGCCGGTGAGCCGCCGGGTGACCATCCCCCGGATGCCCTCACCGCCGCCGGTCATCTTCTTGAAGGCCATCTGCCCGTCGTACGCGACCATCGAGCCGTTCTTCGCCTTCACGGCGTCCCCGGTCATGTCGACGGCGAGCACCTTGCTGCCCTGGAGTCGAAACATCGCCACCGTGCGAAGGTAACCGCAGGGGCGCGCCCCCGGACAGGGCCCGTGGGTGGAGAACGACCCTGACCTGCCCCCTAGGGCGGAGAGCGGGGCAGAGCTAGGGCGTGTCGCGGGGCGAGCCGAGACGTATGACGGCTGTCCCCGTCCGCAGGTCGACCGTCGACCACGGCGGGTCGCCGTCCTCCTCGTCGTCCCGCATCACCAGCGCGCTCTGCCGTTCCTTCAACTCGGTCTGCTTGCCCGGCGACAGGCTCGCGTGCAGCTGCTCGAAGCCGGTCGCGGAGATCTGCCCCTGCCGACCGGCGTTCCGCCAGGGCAGCACCCCGGCCCGGCCTGCCTTCAGAAGCAGCTGGTCGAGGAAGGCGAGGACCGTCAGCAGGACCACAAGGCCGGGCAGCGTCATGAAGAAAACGAACTGCACGGACACTCCCGGGGGGTCGGCGACGGACCCCCAGTCTCGGCCCGCTCGGCCGTTTGCCACAATGGGTGAACGTTTGTGCTCGCGTTCACAAGCTGTGGACGTCTCCCTCACCGAAGGTGACCTGTGGACATCAAGACCGCCACCGCAATCCGCCGCCTCCGCCTGGTGTCGGCCCCCGAGGCCGTGTCCTTCCTCCTGCTGCTCGTCTGCTCGGTCCTGAAGCGGACCACGGACTTCAACGCGGTGCCCGTCATGGGCATGGTCCACGGTGTCCTCTTCATCCTCTACGTCCTCTTCTGGGCCGACGCCTGGAACCGCACCAAGTGGGGACCGAAGACGGCCGCCCTCTACTTCGTCCTCTCCGTCCTGCCCACCGGCGGCTTCTTCGCCGAGCGCAAGCTCCGCCGCGAGTCCGAGAATGCAGTCGACGCAGCCATCGCCTCCCGCGCCCGCCAGGAGCAGGAAGGGGCGGTGCAGGCATGATCGTCGCCTTTTCCGTGACACCGCTGGGTGTCGGCGAGGACGTCGGGGAGTACGTCGCCGACGCCGTCCGCGTGGTCCGCGAGTCGGGTCTGCCCAACCGCACCGACGCGATGTTCACGTCCATCGAGGGCGAGTGGGACGAGGTCATGGACGTCGTCAAGCGCGCGGTCGCCGCCGTGGAAGCACGCGCCCCGCGCGTCTCCGTGGTCCTCAAGGCGGACATCCGCCCCGGAGTGACGGACGGCCTCACCTCCAAGGTGGAGACCGTCGAACGACACCTGGCGGACTAGCCGTCCAGCGCCGCGCACAACCGAGACACGGCGGCCAGGTCCGGTACCCGGCCCAGCGCGGCGACCACCTGGCCGCTTGCGAACTCCCGCTGCGCGGCGGTCACCGTCGGGTCGATCGCGCACTCCGCCTGCACCCGCACGTAGTTGAGCTCGGTCGCGAAGAGCATCGAGAACGACCCCGGCCCCCGTACGACGGCACTCCCGCCGGCCTCGCGATAGGCCCGCGCCACCCGGGCACCGGCCTCGACGTCCCCCTCGTTCCCGCCCGACCACACGAACAGCGCGCGGGCCAACTCCCGTTCCGCGCAGGCCGATCCGGCGTTGTCCCAGTCGAGGAGGACGGGACCGTCCGGGCCGACCAGCACGTTCTGCGGCTGCAGATCGAGGTGGGACGTCACCAGGCCGTCGGGACCGGACGGTGTCACCCAGCGCGCCAGCTCCACGGCCGAGGTGGCGACGAACCGGCCCAGCGCGTCCGCCCACGGCAGCCCGGCGCGCTCCACCTTCGTGTGCAGCTCCTTCCACTCGGCGTCCCGTGGGCACCGTTCGTACCAGCCGCTCGGCGGCTCTGTCCCGCCCGCTCCCGCCCGGTGCAGCAGGGCCATCGTCCGCCCGAACCAGTCCAGGACGTCAGGGTCGGAGGCGTCCGCGCGGGTGCCGTCGATCCAGTCGTACAGCTTGACGGGGGAGCCCGAGCCGAGGCGGGAGACGTACGCCCCCCGCCGATCGGGCATGAGCCGCGGCGACGCGATGCCCAGCCGCTCGGCGGCCCGCCGTAACGCGGCCTCGCGGCGGACCTGTTCCTCGTCGCAGCCGAAGAGGAGCTCCTTGACCGCCCAGGAGGTGCCGGCTCCGGACAGTTTCCAGATCTGGCCGAGCGCGCCCCGGGTGACGGGTGTCATCGTCCACGGTCCGGCGCCGAGCGCGTAGGTCTCGGCGATGAGATCGGCGGTGCCGTGCATGCGGGTGCCTTTCGGAGTGCTGATCGTCGCGGCATTCTCCCGGAGCCGTCTCTGCCCCTGGTTCTCCGCCCGTACCGCCGCCGGGGTCAACCCCCCACCCACCTGGACGCACCCAGTTCGACACGCCCTCAATTCTCCACTTGTGTGAGGTTATCGGCCCGGTCGATCTTCGGAACCCAACGGTTCCGGCGGTCCCCGGGCGTCGATCACTCCTCAATCATTGGAGGGCGCTGTGCGGCCGGAGGGCTACGACTACGACACCTACAGCCGACTGGCCGGACCGCTCACCGAGCCGTCCGGTGCGTCGTACCAGGTGCAGTACACCTCGCTCCTCTCGCGCGAGCCCCACCGAATACGCGCTGTCCTCCTGATGAGCCTCGCCCCGGTGCTGACCGCCGCCCTGCTCGTCTATCTCGTCTGGCCCACCCACTGGGTGGAGCGCGAGGGTGGTCAGGAATGGATGGTCGGGCTCGACATCACGATGCTGATAGCCATCGGCCTCATCGAGCTGTTCATGGTCGTCAACGTCGCCTCCGTCGCCCACGCCACGCTGGTCGCCCGCGACCCGGTCCCCGTCGTCCCCGCCCCCGGCACCCGCGTCGCCTTCCTCACGACGTACGTCCCGGGCAAGGAACCCCTGTCCATGGTCCGCGCGACGCTTGAAGGCGCGGTCAACGTCACCCACACCGGCCCTGTGGACGTCTGGCTCCTGGACGAGGGCGACGACGAGCAGGCCAAGGCGCTCTGCGCCGAGTTGGGCGTACGGCACTTCACCCGGCACGGGGTTCCCGAGTGGAACCGCCCCAAGGGCGTCCACAAGGCCCGTACCAAGCACGGGAACTACAACGCCTGGATCGCGATGCACGGCGGCGACTACGAGTTCTTCGCCTCCGTCGACACCGACCACGTTCCGCTCCCCAACTTCCTCGAGCGGATGATGGGTTACTTCCGCGACCCGGACGTGGCCTTCGTCGTGGGACCGCAGGTGTACGGGAACTACCACAACCCCGTCACCAAGGCCGCCGAGTCGCAGCAGTTCCTCTTCCACGCGTTGATCCAGCGCGCCGGCAACCGCTACCGCGCCCCCATGTTCGTCGGCACCAACAACGTCGTACGGATCGCCGCCGTCAAACAGATCGGCGGGCTGTACGACTCCATCACCGAGGACATGGCCACCGGCTTCGAACTCCACCGCCACCGCAACCCGTTGACCCGCACGCACTGGCGCTCCGTCTACACCCCGGACGTCCTCGCGGTGGGGGAGGGGCCCGCCTCCTGGACCGACTTCTTCACCCAGCAGATGCGGTGGTCGCGCGGCACGTACGAGACGCTCATCAAGCAGTACTGGAAGGCGCCGTTCACGATGCCTCCCGGGCGGCTGTTCTCGTACACGATGATGCTCGTCTACTACCCGATGACGGCCGTCAACTGGCTGCTGGGCATCCTGAGTTGCGTCCTGTTCCTGTGGTTCGGGGCCTCCGGCACGCAGGTCGCCGCGTCGGTCTGGCTGATGCTCTACAGCGACGCCGCCGCGCTGCAGATCGGGCTGTATCTCTGGAACCGGCGGCACAACGTCTCCCCGCACGAACCCGAGGGCTCGGGCGGTCTCGCCGGCATGGCGATGTCGGCGCTCTCCGCGCCGATCTACCTCAAGTCCCTGGGCGAGGCGATCGTCCGCAGGCCCAGCCGGTTCGTCGTCACCCCCAAGGGCGGCGACGCCAGCCCGGACCGGGTGATGACCTTCCGCATCCATCTCTCCTGGGCGATCCTCCTGGCGACCTCGCTGGCCGCCTCCGTCGTCCTCGACCACACCCACGCGGCCATGCGCACCTGGGCCGTCCTCGCGACGGTCATCTCCCTTGCGCCGCTTGGCGTCTGGGTCGGCTCGCTGGTCAAGGAGCGCCGGGAGCGGCACGCGCTGCTGGGCGCCGCGCGCACCCTCGACACCGTCGAACCCGCTCTCGCCACCACCGGCGCCGGGCCGTCCGTCTCCGGCACCACGACAGGGGGCAACTAGACCATGGCGTACCAGCCGTCCCAGAAAACCAGGAAGACCGTCCTCGGCATCGGCGGCATCGCCGTCCTGGCCGGTCTCAACGCCCCGGCCGCCCTCGAATTCGCCGGTGAGCAGTACCACGAGTACAAGATCACGCGGCCCGACTACATGGCCAAGTACGGCTCCTGGGACCAGATCGACATCCCGAAGGAGTACCGCACCAACGCCATCCACGCCTCGCTCCTGCACACCGGCAAGGTGCTGATCGTCGCGGGCTCCGGCAACGAGCAGAAGAAGTTCAACGCCGGATCCTTCGACACAGTCCTCTGGGACCCGAAGGCCAACACCTTCAAGAAGATCCCCACCCCGGTGGACTTCTTCTGCGGCGGCCACAGCCAACTCCCCAGCGGCAACCTGCTGGTGGCCGGCGGCACCGCCCGCTACGAACTCCTCGACGGCGAGGTCAAGCGGGCCGGCGGCGGTATGCGCGTGAAGAACGAGAACCCCAACAAGCCGATGTTCCTCAAGAAGGGCACCGTCTTCCGCTCACCGGCCGGCGTCGACTACGTCACCAGGTTCGACGTCACCGTCCCCAAGGCCAAGCGCGAGTTCAAGGTCACGTACAACGCCCGCGGTGTGATGCAGCCCTGGCAGACCAGGGTCACCGCGAGCGAGGTCCGCGTCTTCGTCGAGGCCACCGAGGCGGGCCCGATGTCGGTCACCGAGAACCAGGCCCAGTACGACGTCGTCGGCCTCAAGGGCATCGACGCGAACAACACGTACGGCCTCTCCGAGAAGATCACCCTCGACAAGCAGGACTACCAAGGCATCCGCGCCGCCTACGAGTTCGACCCGAAGGCCGAGCGGTACATCGCCGTCGACCCGATGGACAAGGCCCGCTGGTACCCGACCCTCGTCGGCCTCGACGACGGCCGCGTCCTCGCCGTCTCCGGGCTCGACGACGTCGGCGTCATCGACCAGGGCGACAACGAGATCTACGACCCGAAGACCAAGAAGTGGACCCCCGGCCCCAAGCGCTACTTCCCCACCTACCCGGCCCTCTTCCTCACCAAGGGCGGCAAGCTCTTCTACCCGGCGTCCAACGCGGGCTACGGCCCCGCCAACAAGGGCCGTGAGCCCGGCATTTGGGACCTGAAGACCAACAAGTTCACGACGGTGGCGGGCCTGCGCGACCCCGACGAGACCGAGACCTCCTCCTCGCTCCTGCTGCCCCCGGCCCAGGACCAGAAGGTGATGATCCTCGGCGGCGGAGGCGTCGGCGAGTCCAAGAAGTCGACCCCGCGCACAGCCGTGGTCGACCTGAAGCAGGACAGCCCCGTCTTCAAGGACGGCCCCAACCTCCCCCAGGGAACCCGGTACTTGAACAGCGTGATCATGCCGGACGACTCGGTCTTCACCACCAACGGCTCCTCCGACTACCGCGGCCGCAGCGCCAGCAACATCTTCAAGGCACAGTTCTACGACCCGAAGGGCAACGCCTTCCGCGAGGCCGCCGCCCCCATGGTCGGCCGCAACTACCACTCCGAGGCACTGCTGTTGCCCGACGGCCGCGTCGTCACCTTCGGCTCCGACCCGCTCTTCGACGACCAGGCCAACACCAAGCTCGGCCACTTCGAGCAGCGCATGGAGATCTTCACCCCGCCCGCGCTGCACAAGAACGGCGGCAACAGGCCCGTACTGCAGGACGGTCCGCAGACGTTGGACCGCCACCACCGGGCGACCTTCCGCACGGACCACCCCGACCGGGTCGTCAAGGCCCGTCTGATGCGGCCGAGTTCGGTCACCCACACGACGGACGTCGAGCAGCGCTCCATCGAACTCGGCCTCGTCAAGGACGGCAAGTCGGTGACGGTGGACGTACCGAACGACCGGGCGCTGGTGCCGCCCGGCTGGTACATGCTGTTCGTGACGGACGCGGACGGCACGCCGTCGGAGGCCAAGTGGATCCAGGTGCAGTGAAGTTGACCCGGTTGATCTGAACTGCCTTGTCACGCCTTGGAGTTGCGCGCCAGCTCCAGGGCGTACTCCGGCCACCACTGCCCGGCGTCGGGACCGCCCTCACAGGTGCCGTCCGAGGCGCCGGGCCGCTTGATCCACAAGTAGGCGTCCAGAGCAGGCTCGCCGGTGTCGGTGGTCGGCCGGGTGCCCAGTCCCCGCCCCGGCGGGTTGCACCAGGCGCCGGCCAGCGGCCCGTTGCCGTTGCGGCTGCTGTCGACGACGAAGTGCTTGCCGCCGAGATCCTTCGACAACTGGACGCCGTACTTCTTCGTCACGGCGTCCGTCTGGAAGTTGGAGACGTTGAGCGAGAACCCGTCCGCCTCCCCGACCCCGGCCCGCTTCAGCGGCTCGACCAGCTTCCAAGGTTCCCGGATCCAGGCCGGGTTGCCCGCGTCGAGATACACCGTCGTACCCGACTGCTGCTTCAGCCGGACGACCGCCTCGCTCAGCAACTGCTCCCGCTCGCCCTGGTATTCGCCCGGGGTGCACCCGTCCACCATGTGCGCGACGGCGTCCGGTTCGAGCACGACGAGCGCCTTGGAGTCGCCCAGGGCCTCCGCGAACTTCCCGATCCAGGCCCGGTAGGCGTCCGCGTCCGCCGCCCCGCCCGCCGAGTGCTGACCGCAGTCCCGGTGCGGGATGTCGTACGCGACGAAGATGGGCGTACGCCCCTCCTGACGCGCGGACGCCGTCGCCGCCCGGATCACCGGGCCGGGGTCGAGCTCGCCCGCCGGCCACAGCGCGGTCGGCTGATCGGCGATCCGCTCGAGCAGCGCTGCGTCGTGCTTACGCCCCTCCTGCTCCCACATCTGGATCTGCTCGGCCGCCGGGCTCGCCGGGTCGACCCAGAAGGACGTGGCGTGCGCCGGGTCCTTGGACCGGGCACCGGCGACGGACGCCTCGTCGACATCGCCGGCGGACGAACAGCCCACCGCGAGCCCGAACACCGAGACCACCGCGAACGTGCGGATCAGCCGGGACATGCCGCTCCCTTGCGCGAGGGGACATTAAGTGACGATTCGTCATTAATTGTGGACGATCCGTCACCGCGCCGGGCCCTGGCGCGCCGGTCGGCCGACGCGGGAGGTGGGTGCGGGCTGCCGGTGGTGTTCGTTCATGCGCGGGGGCGGGGGCGGGAGGTGGTGCGCCGGTCGACCGGTGCCTGAGGTGGTGGGCGCGGACTTCCGGCGGGCGTTCTTCGCGCGCCGGGTGAGGCGCTGGTCCGTGGGGCGCCGCCGCGCGAGGGGTGGCGCGGATTCCGGACACGGTTCGTCGACGCAGGGTGTCCGGTGTTGCCGCACTGCGCCGGGTCTGGCGTGGGGGTCGGGCGCCGTCCGAGGTGGGTGTGGAATCCCCGGTGGTGTTTGTTCGTGCGCTGAGGCAGGCGCTGGTGCGCTGCTCAGCTGACGCCCGGAGCCCGGCGCGGATTCCCGGCGGTGCGCGTTCGCGCACGGGGTCAGGCGCCGGTGCGTCGGTCGGCCGCCGTGCGAGGGCGGCGCGGATTCCTGTGGTGTCTGTCGGCGCGCAGTGTCGGGTGTTGCCGTGCCGCGCCCGGCTGGCGCGTCGGTCGGGCGCCGCGTGGGGCCGGCGCTGTTTCCCGACGCCGTCCGTCGGCGCGCAGTGTCGGGTGTTGCCGTGCCGTGCCGTACCGCGCCCGGCCCCGGCGCGCCGGTCAGCCCCCGCCCGTTGCCAGCGCTGCGCCCAGCGCGGTCCGTTCGTACAGCACCTGGTGGCCGTAGCGTCGTGCCGTGAGGAGGCCCGCGTCGCGCAGGACCGTCAGGTGGGCGGACACCGATGAGGGGGCCAGGTGGAGGCGGTGGGCGAGGGCGGTTGTGGAGGACGGTTCGGTGAGGGCGGTCAGTACGGTGGCTCGGCCGCGGCCCAGGAGGCGTAGCAGCGCGTCCGGGGTGTGGTCGGCGGGGTCGGTCCACAGTGCGCCGATGCCACGGGCCGGGTAGGCCAGGGTCGGCTGCCAGGGTGGCTCGAAGGTGCTCACCATGTTCGGCCAGATGAAGACGCTCGGGAGCAGGACGAGGCCCTGACCGCCGAGATGGCGCTCGTGCTCGCCGCGGAAGTCCACGGTCAGCGTCCCGGCGTCCCAGGCGCAGTGCCGGCTGATCTCAGGGAGCAGCACGCCCAGCCCTACCTCGGCGAGCCGGCGCGAGTGGAAGGCGATGTCCGCCTCCAGCAGGGCGCGCAGCCGTGGCCAGTCCGGTGCGACCAAGGTGTGCCAGACGGACTCCATCGCGTCCGCCAACTCCTCGATCATGCGGGCGGGTTCACGCAGCCAGGCCCGGCCGCGCGCGGACTCCAGCGCGCCCGGGGTGTCCGCCAGCGACCTCGCCGTGTCCTCCCGGGCCTCGGCCGGATCGACCGCGCGGACGGCGGCGATCTCCTCCTCGAAGGTGGCCGCCGGACCGATCGGCGGTGGGCACAGCCAGTCGGGGCAGTGCCCGGTCTGCGGCATCAGCAGCCACAGCGGCGCGAGATCGAGAGCGGCCGCCGCCGTACCGGTCCGCCGCAGCCAGGACGCGTGATACCCGTGCCGCTCCGGTCGCTTCAGCGTGCGTACGACCTCCTGCGTCTCCCAGAGCGGTGACACGGCGAACCGGCACCGGAGGAAGTCGTCCTCCCCGAAATACAGTCGCGACGGCATGTCTCGCCCCCCCCAAGAACCGGGCCAGAAGATTCGGCCCTGTCCGAAACTCTATGGGCGGGAGGTGCCGCCGAGCACGCTGCTCCCCATGCTTCAAGCCCCATCCGCGCCGCCTACCGGCTACCGCCGCGTCCTCGCCGTCCCCGAGTTCCGCTTCGTCTTCGCCGCGCACGCGCTGTCCCTGCTCGGCGTGGTCGTCACCGAGATCGCGCTCTCCGTCCTCGTCTACGACCTCACCGGCTCGCCCCTGATGAGCGCGCTCGCGTTCGCCGTCGGGTTCCTGCCGTATCTCGTCGGCGGGACGCTGCTCGCCGGGGTCGCCGACCGCTACCCGGCCCGGCGCGTGCTGGTGGTCTGCGACCTGGTGTGCGCGGGCTGCGTCGCGGCGATGGTGGCGCCGGGCACCGGCATCGCCGTACTGCTGCTGCTCCGCTGTGCCCTCGCCGTCGTCTCACCTGTGTTCGCGGGCACCCGGATGGCGACGCTCGCCGACATCCTCGGCGACGGCGACCTCTTCGTGCTGGGACGCTCGCTGCTGCGGATCGTGTCGCAGAGCGCGCTGCTCGTCGGATACGGGCTGGGCGGCCTGCTGCTCACCGCCGTCTCTCCGCGCCACGCCCTGCTGATCACCGTGGGCACCTTCCTCACCTCCGCGACCCTGCTGCGCCTCGGCACGCGGCGCCGCCCCGCCCGGGCGAGCGGCGGGGGCGCCCTGCTGGCCGACTCCCTCAAGGGCGCCCGGCAGGTGCTCGCGAACCGGCGTGTGCGGGCGCTGCTCCTGCTGTTCTGGCTCCCGGCGATGTTCTCCGTCGCCCCGGAGGCGCTCGCCGCTCCCTACGCGGCCGAACTCGGCGCCGGTTCGACCGGGCTCGGGCTGCTGATGTGCGCCCTGCCCGTCGGCACGATCGCCGGCGAGCTGTACGCCGGCTCCCGACTCCGCCCCGCCATCCGCGAGCGGATCGCCCTCCCGCTGGTCTGCTGCACCCTGCTGCCCTACCTCGCCTACGCCTCCCGGCCGGGCCTCGCCCTCTCCCTGGTGCTGCTGGTGATCGCGGGCGCCGGGTCCGCGTACACGCTGGGCCTCGACCAGTGGTTCGTACGGGACGTTCCCGAGGAACTGCGCGGCCGGGCCATGACCCTGCTCACCGCCGGGCTGATGACCATCCAGGGCGTGGGCATGGCCCTGGCCGGTGCGGCCGCCGAGTTCGCGGGGGTGCGCGGGGCGGTCGTCGGGGCCGGGGCGCTCGGCACGGTGTGCTGCGCCCTGCTCGCGCTGGAAGCCCGCAGGACCACCGGGGGACCGCCAGGTGACCGCCGGGAGACCGCCGACGGACCCTCGGCGGACCGAAAGACGAGACGGGGCTGACCACGATGTGACCGGCCGGTAAGGTCTGGTGACGTGCCGAAGCCGCTCAGTCTCCCTTTCGACCCCATCGCCCGCGCCGACGAACACTGGAAGCAGCGCTGGGGAAACGTACCGTCGATGGCCGCCATCACCTCGATCATGCGGGCACAGCAGATCCTGCTCGCCGAGGTCGACGCGGTCGTGAAGCCGTACGGACTGACCTTCGCGCGGTACGAGGCGCTGGTGCTCCTCACCTTCTCCAAGGCGGGTGAGCTGCCGATGTCCAAGATCGGCGAGCGGCTCATGGTGCACCCAACGTCCGTGACGAACACCGTGGACCGGCTGGCCAGGTCCGGCCTGGTCGCCAAGCGCCCCAACCCCAACGACGGCCGCGGCACCCTCGCCTCCATCACCGACAAGGGCCGCGAGGTCTGCGACGCGGCGACCCGCGACCTGATGGAGATGGACTTCGGGCTGAGCGCCTACGACGAGGAGGAGTGCGGCGAGATCTTCGCGATGCTGCGCCCGCTCAGGGTCGCGGCGGCGGACTTCGACGAGGACTGACCCAGGCGAAGAACGAGGACTGACCCGGGCAACGGACGAGGACCGACCCGGGCAGAAGACGAGCACTGACCCGGGGAAAGATCGCCCGGAACCGGTCGTTACGCTCGTCCTCATGAAAAAGAGCGTGCTGACCCGCTACCGCGTCATGGCGTACGTCACGGGTGTCCTGCTGGTCCTGCTGTGCCTCAGCATGATCGCCAAGTACCTCCTCAAGATCGACGGCGCCGGCAGCTTCACCGAGGTCGTCGCCATCGCGCACGGCTGGCTGTACGTCGTCTACCTCCTCTTCGCGTTCGACCTGGGCTCCAAGGCGAAGTGGCCGGTCGGCAAGCAGCTCTGGGTGCTGCTCGCGGGGACGATTCCGACCGCGGCCTTCTTCGTCGAGCGCAAGATCAGCCACGAGCTGGAGTCGAAGATTGTCGAGCCGACTCCGGTGGCCGCGAAGGCGTAGCGACCGGCCCGTACTCGGCCGAGTGCGGGCCCGTGGGCCGCTGTCAGGGCTCCTCGACCAGGAACCTGACGTTGTCCACCACGAACTCGCCGTACTGGAGGGCCGTTCCGACGGCCTCCAGGCGCCCGTACCGGTCCGGGGACAGCGAGGCGCCTCGCGTGGCGCGGAGCATCGCTCTCAACAGCACCCGGAACGCCAGCTCCGGAGTGCAGCGGCGGGCGCAGTCGACCAGCGCCGCCCGCACCTCGTCCGCCAGGAACCGGGTCTCCTCGATCTCGGCGACGACCGCGTCGAGGCAGGCCGTGCCGTCCTCCGTGTCCGCTCCCGCGAGCGGGTGTACGCCGGTTTCCGTGGACAGCCGCGCATCGCAGAGGCCGACGACCGTCCGCGTCCACTCCGCCCCGCTGCCGAGCCGTGTCTCGAAACTCGGCAGGTACTCCGCCCCGGCGTTCCAGAGCACCTCCAGCGTCTCCGAGGGCAGGTTGCCGAGGGTCCGCGCGTCACGGCGCACCGCCAGGGCCGCCTCGTCGCTCCACCCCGCGAGGTGGTTCGCGACGACCTCGGCGGCCGTGTCCCCGTCGTGGGTCCAGTCCTGGTGGAAGAACCCCATCACCCACGACACACCGAACTCGAACTCCGTAAAACGCGGCACCGCGCCTGGCCTCCCCTTCATCCTTCACGCCCGCGTCCGGCCAGTGGGCCTTGCCGAGGGCGCGCCTGGCCGAAGCAACCCTGCCAGAGTCCGGGTCCCGCGCCGGTGCCCGGTGCCCGGAGCCCGGAGCCGGGAGCCACGGGCGAAGGTGTGCGGACCGTCGCGACGGCGATCCTCGACATTTACTAGGACGTCCTAGTAAATTCGAAGCATGGACGCTGACGCCATCGCAGAGGGCCGCCGACGCTGGCAGGCCCGGTTCGACGCCGCACGTAAGCGTGAGGCCGACTTCACCACGCTCTCCGGGGACCCCGTCGAGCCGGTGTACGGTCCACGCCCCGGGGACACGTACGACGGCTTCGAGCGGATCGGGTGGCCCGGTGAGTACCCCTACACGCGCGGGCTGCACGCCACGGGCTACCGGGGGCGGACCTGGACGATCCGGCAGTTCGCCGGGTTCGGGAACGCCGAGCAGACCAACGAGCGCTACAAGAAGATCCTTGCCAACGGCGGCGGCGGGCTCTCCGTCGCCTTCGACATGCCGACCCTCATGGGCCGCGACTCCGACGACCCGCGCTCGCTGGGCGAGGTCGGGCACTGCGGGGTCGCCATCGACTCCGCCGCCGACATGGAGGTCCTGTTCAAGGACATCCCGCTGGGCGACGTGACGACCTCGATGACCATCAGCGGGCCCGCCGTCCCCGTCTTCTGCATGTACCTGGTCGCCGCCGAGCGCCAGGGCATCGACCCCGCCGTCCTCAACGGCACGCTCCAGACGGACATCTTCAAGGAGTACATCGCCCAGAAGGAGTGGCTCTTCCAGCCCGAGCCGCACCTGCGCCTCATCGGCGACCTCATGGAGTACTGCGCGACCGGCATCCCCGCCTACAAGCCGCTGTCCGTCTCCGGCTACCACATCCGCGAGGCGGGCTCCACGGCCGCGCAGGAGCTGGCGTACACCCTCGCCGACGGCTTCGGGTACGTCGAACTCGGCCTGTCCCGGGGCCTCGACGTGGACGTGTTCGCGCCCGGCCTGTCCTTCTTCTTCGACGCGCACGTCGACTTCTTCGAGGAGATCGCCAAGTTCCGTGCCGCGCGCAGGATTTGGGCCCGCTGGATGCGGGACGTCTACGGCGCGCGGTCCGACAAGGCGCAGTGGCTGCGCTTCCACACCCAGACCGCCGGTGTCTCGCTGACCGCGCAGCAGCCGTACAACAACGTCGTCCGTACGGCAGTTGAGGCGCTCGCGGCGGTGCTCGGCGGGACCAACTCGCTGCACACCAACGCCCTGGACGAGACCCTCGCGCTGCCCAGCGAGCAGGCCGCGGAGATCGCGCTGCGCACGCAGCAGGTGCTGATGGAGGAGACCGGGGTCGCCAACGTGGCGGATCCGCTGGGCGGTTCGTGGTACGTCGAGCAGCTCACCGACCGGATCGAGGCGGACGCCGAGAAGATCTTCGAGCAGATCAGGGAGCGCGGGCTGCGCGCCCACCCGGACGGGCGGCACCCGATCGGGCCGATCACCTCGGGCATCCTGCGCGGTATCGAGGACGGCTGGTTCACCGGTGAGATCGCCGAGGCCGCCTTCCAGTACCAGCGGTCCGTGGAGAAGGGCGACAAGCGGGTCGTGGGCGTCAATGTGCACCACGGATCGGTCACCGGTGACCTGGAGATCCTGCGGGTCAGCCACGAGGTGGAGCGGGAGCAGATCCGGGAGTTGGGCTCGCGGAAGGGCGCGCGGGACGAGGCGGCCGTAGGGGCGGCCCTGGAGGCGATGCTCGCCGCCGCGCGGGACGGGTCGAACATGATCGGACCGATGCTGGCCGCGGCGCGGGCCGAGGCGACGCTGGGCGAGATCTGCGGGGTGCTGCGGGAGGAGTGGGGCGTCTACACCGAGCCCGCCGGCTTCTAGGGCGCCAGGGCCCGTCCTGCGGATCCTGCCGCAGCGGCGGGTCGTCGGCCGCGCTCCTCAACTGCCTTGAGGGCGCGGGGGACCCGGCGCGGCGTTGCCGTCACCCGTCGGCTTCTCCGCGCTCGGGCGGCCTCGCGGGGTCCCTCGCGTCGCGCGGGGCGTCAGCTGCTGCTTTCCTGCGGTCTGATCTGCCGGACCGGGGTGGCGTTGCCGTCGCTCGTCGGCTTCTCCGTGCTCGGGCGGCCTCGCGCGGGGACCGCCCCCGTCGCATCGCCCGCGGCGACAGCCACTGCCCACGTGCGGCACCTGAGCTGCCGTGCTGCCGGACCGGCGCTAGCGTGAAGGCGGTTGAGCCCCGCTCAGTGAGGTGAGGCCCAGCAGCAGGACCTGGGTGAAGCTGCGGACCCAGTCCTCGTCGGCGGGTTCCGCGCTGACCAGGGTGCGGTGGACGACCGCGCCGGCGACCACGTCGAAGATCAGGTCGGCGGTGCGGGCGGCTTCCAAGGGGTCTGATTCGGGGGGCAGTTCGCCGCGGGCCTGGGCGCGGGCCCGGCCCTCCACGACCAGGCACTTCTGCCGGTCGACGATCGATTCGCGGATGCGTTCGCGCAGGGCGTCGTCGCGGACGGACTCGGCGACCACCGCCATCAGTCCGCTCTTGGCCTCCGGGCGGGCCAGGATCGCCGCGAACTGGAGGACGACGCCCTCGATGTCGGCGGCCAGGGTGCCGCGGTCGGGGAGTTCCAGTTCGTCGAAGAGTTCGGCGACGGCGTCGACGACGAGTTCGTTCTTGCCCGCCCAGCGGCGGTAGAGGGTCGTTTTCGCAACCCCGGCGCGGGTCGCCACGTCTCCCAACGTGAGCTTGGACCAGCCGAGTTCGACCAGGGCCTCCCGGGTGGCCGCGAGGATCGCGGTGTCCGCGGTGGTGCTGCGGGGGCGGCCCGCGGCGCGTGGGACGGGAGTGCGGCTCTGCATCCCTTGACCATAACCGGCGGTTCCTGTGGTGCAGTGAGGGAGATCACGGGGTATCCCTTTCCGCGAGGCACCCGGCACGATTACGCTACGACCCGTAGCGAAACCATGGGCGTGGGGTGGGGACCCGACGCGGACAGCACCTGCCGAACAACACCGACCGAACAGCACTGACCGGACCGGCTTTCACAACGCTTTTCATTCACACGGGCGGACGGGGGAGGATAGACGCATGCAGCCACGGAACATGTCCATGAGCGGAGTCGTCGACCTCGCCGCGGTGAAGGCGGCCCAGGAGGCCAAGGCCAAGGCGGAGCAGGCGCGCGCCGAATCCGCCAGGCAGGGCGGTGGCGGAGCCGTCTCGCCGGCCGACCTTGTGATCGACGTAGATGAGGCGGGCTTCGAGAGCGAGGTCCTGCAGCGGTCCACCGAGGTCCCGGTCGTCATCGACTTCTGGGCCGAGTGGTGCGAGCCGTGCAAGCAGCTGAGCCCGATCCTGGAGCGGCTCGCCCTCGACTACGACGGACGCTTCGTCCTCGCCAGGATCGACGTCGACGCCAATCAGATGCTGATGCAGCAGTTCGGGGTGCAGGGCATCCCGGCCGTCTTCGCGGTGGTCGCCGGGCAGGCGCTGCCGCTCTTCCAGGGGGCCGCCACCGAGCCGCAGATCCGCCAGACCCTCGACCAGTTGATCCAGGTCGCCGAGCAGCGCTTCGGTCTCACCGGGCTGACCGTCGACCCGGACGCCGTGCCGGGCGACCGCCCCGAGGCCGTCTCCGAGGTGCCGGCGGGACCCTACGACGGGCTGCTGGAAGCCGCCGTACGGGCCCTGGACGCGGGGGACTTCGGTGGGGCCGTACAGGCCTACAGGAACGTGCTGAGCGACGACCCGGCCAACTCGGAGGCCAAGCTCGGGCTCGCGCAGGCCGAGTTGCTGCAGCGGGTGTCGACGCTCGACCCGCAGCAGGTGCGGACCGAGGCCGCCGAGAAGCCGGGTGACGTGCCGGCGCAGATCGCCGCCGCCGACCTGGATCTGGTGGGCGGTCATGTCGAGGACGCCTTCGGCCGGTTGATCGACACCGTGCGCCGCACGGTGGGTGACGACCGGGACACCGTACGGCTGCGGCTGCTGGAGCTGTTCGAGGTCGTCGGGGCCGACGACCCGAGGGTGACGGCGGCCCGGCGGGCGCTGGCTCGGGCGCTGTTCTGAGCGGGGCGCGAGGCCGGTTCTGACCAGTCGGTAAACCTCGGGAACGGTGTTGCCGGTGTGAAATATTTGCCGACGGAGTGTCACTGCGACCGCGCTTTACCAAATCTTGGTAATCGCGGTCGCTGTTACTTGGAGTAAGCCGGAGCCGTTGTTCTGTCGGATTCCGTCCGAAGATCAACGGTTTTGTCCTGGCCCACGATGACACCCAGCGTCGTCAGCCGATACCGGCGGGTCGTTGTTCGGTTATCCGGTCGTTACTACCCAGTAACGAAGCCCCTTGTGCGGGCGGCGAGAATGCACCACGATCGGCGACGCTCGGTCCGTTTCCGTACCCCGACAGCCGGTCGGGTCGACGGGGTCTCCTGGGTCCCCACCGAGTAGAGCCGGAAACAATGGAGTCGGCTCTTGGGCAGGGGGGTCTTCGCCGCGAGGCGGAGCCTGTCCAGCAAGGTTGTGCGTGATGTGCGTCAGGCGCGACCAGTGGTTGTCGCTCGGGGGTGATCGCCGGTGATCGGTGCGCGGGTTCGCGCCTCCGGGTACAGGCGCTCCCCTTCCCGAGGACGTAGCACTTCTCCCATCCCTGCCCGGCTGAGCCGCCATCTGGGGGCAGTCAGGGCCAGGAGATGTACGTCCGAGAAGGAGGAAATATGGAGTCCCAGGTGCGTGGCGGGACGAGATGGAAGCGCTTCGCTGTGGTCATGGTGCCCAGCGTCGCCGCTACGGCGTGTATAGGTGTCGCCCTCGCGCAGGGCGCTCTTGCCGCGTCGTTCGCAGTTTCCGGCCAGTCGTTCAAGGTGACGGCCGACCAGCTCGACGGCACGGGCTTCACGCAGTACGGAGCCCTGGACTCGGGCTACAACCTGGACGGCAGCAAGACGGCTCACCCCGTCGCCGTCTCGGCGTTCAAGTCCGCTTCGATCACCAACATGTGCCAGTCGGTGGTCACCCCGAACATCCCGATCTTCGGATCGGTCAGCCTCATGCTGAAGGCGGGCGGCAGCGGTACGCCCGTCCAGGCCGAGAACCTGTACATCGACGTCCAGGACCTCGCCGCCGACGCGGTGTTCCACAACATCGACATCGGTGTGGCCGCCGGAAGCGCGACCAAGGGTCCGGGCATGAAGGGCGGCAGCGAGGCTGCCAACCCGTACGGATTCGCGCAGCAGGCCGAGTCGGCCACGCTGACCGACGTGAAGCAGACGGCGTGGGCCACCACTGCCGGAACCTTCAAGCTCAGCGGGCTGAAGATGTCGGTCTCGACCGGCACCCACGAGTGCTACTAGGCACTTGACGGCGGGCGGGGGAGCCGGTGGCGCCCCCGCCCGTCCACCTTCCACCCGCACCTTCACACGAGGTGCAACTCTCCACCACAGCAACGCCGTACCAGGGAGCTGTTTTCCATGAGCGCCGAGACTCCTGCCGCACCCGGTCAGTTCACCCGCCGGAGGCTGCAGTTCCGCGCCTGGCGTGGCACAAGGCCGTTCTGGGCCGGTCTGTACGTCATGCTCGGCGGACTCCCGATCGCCTACTTCCCGTACGCGCATCTCCAGATCGGGCATCTGACGCTGGCGATGGCCACCACCGCGGGCGCCGGGTCCCTGATCATCGGCGTGCTGCTCGTCGTCCTGGGCTTCAGTCTCTGGTTCCAGAAGCACGTGCGCACCTTCGCGGGTGTCGCGGCGATTCTGCTGGCGCTGGTGTCCATCCCCGTGTCCAACCTCGGCGGCTTCCTCATCGGCTTCCTCTTCGCCATGGTCGGCGGAGCGCTGGCCGTGTCGTGGGCGCCGGGCGCACCGCCGCAGCCGCAGGCGGCAGTGGAGGACACACAGGGAGAAGGCGGCGCACCCGCAGCCGCACCGCACGAGGCCGCACCGCACGAGTCCGCGTCGTACTACGAAGCCGCGCCTCACGAGTCTGTGCCGCACGAGTCCGCCGACGACGCGGACGAGCCCAAGGATCTGTCAGGAACGAGCCCGGTGAACAACGGGGCGAACGGGAGGCACAGTGCCGGCTGACGAGGTGACCCACGGGACTGACGTGGACGCGTCCCGTGTGAGAACCGGGCCGCGGCACGCGGCGCCCAAGAAGCCGTTGCTCACCAGGCTCCACATGCCCGCCGGCAAGGCGATAGCCACGGTGGCGATGCCGACCGCCGTGATCGTGGGGCTGGGTTTCACGTCCTCGCTCGCTCTCGCCGACAACGGTTCGACGACCTCGCCGTCGTCGAAGAGTCTGACGGCCGACGAGTACAAGGACTGTGTCGCGGCTCTCGCGAAGTCGACGGAGAGCGCCTCGGCCACGCCGTCCGCGTCCGCGAGCGAGTCCTCGGACTCGACCAAGGACGAGACGACACCGTCGGCCACGGCGACGGACTCCGCCACGAAGGACTCGGGCACGACGTCCTCGTCGGATTCGGGTTCCGACGACAAGTCCACGCCCACACCGACCGCTTCGGCCTCGGCGAGCAAGTCGACCGAGTCCGGCACCACCTCGTCCGGCTCCACCGCCACCGCGACGCCCTCGGCGACCGCGAGCAGCGAAAGCCTGCTGGACACCATCGGCGACGCGATCACCGGCATCCTCACCGGCGGTTCGTCGAGTTCGGACGCCACGGCGACCGCCACGCCGACGCCGACCGCGTCGGCCTCGGCGAGCGCCACGAAGGACACGTCCACGGACGACTCCTCCAGCGCGTCCGACACCGTCAAGGAGACGACGAAGAAGGTCACCGACACGGTCGACGACACCGTGAAGGACACGACCGACACGGCGACGAAGGCGGCCGAGGACACGGCCACGTCCACCGCCACCGCTTCGGACACGGCGAGCCCGTCCGCGAGCGCGAGCACCGACACCTCGGACTGCCCGGTCGCCACCGACGACCTCAGCGGCGTCGACAACAAGGTGCTGCTGCCCGACGACCCCTGGTACCTGAACGCGAGTTCGCTGCTGCTCAAGGGCGCCGACTACAAGGGCATCGTCGAGGTGAAGACCGCCAGCGGCAAGGTCAAGAAGGTCCTGAAGTACGTCATCTCCGGTGGCACCGACATCGGCGACCTGCACCAGACGGTGGACGACAAGCAGTCCGGCAAGACGTACCACGTGCAGGCGGCCTCCGGCTCGACCTCCACGATCCGCGACGGCGACACCGTGATGTACACGGAGTCCATCTCGGGCAACCTGTTCGGACTGATCCCGATCACGTTCGACCCGGACAACCCGCCGCCGCTGAACATCCCGCTGATCTACTTCACCAACGTGAAGGTGGTCCAGGCCGGCCAGTTCGGCGGCACGCTGACCGTCCCCGGTCTGCGCAGCTACCAGAACTGAGCCCGTCCACAAGCCCGTTCGGGAGCCGCGAAGGAGCAGTGCCCCGCCGAGTACGTCTCGGCGGGGCACTGCTCCGTTCGACGGGAGGACAGATGATCGCCTTCTCCTTCGTGCCCCACGCCGACGACCCCTTCTGGTCCCCGGCGCATCCGCTGGAGCACCCGTACCGGCCGGAACACCCGGAGCTGACCGGCGCGGACTTCTCCGTCAGCTTCTTCCGGGCGGACGTACGGCTGGTCGTCCACGGCGTGGATCTCGGCCTGAGCACGCGGGGACTGCCCGTCGTCGACTTCGCTCTCATGCTGGAGTACGCGAGAAGAGAGCTCGAGACCCGCGGCGACATCGCGGTGGAGACGAGCGTGTCCGGTCACGTGTTCTCGCTGAGCCGGGGAGGGGAGACCGTCACCCTCACGACGAACTACGCGCCGCGGGTGGCGGAGCTGACCTGGACCGAACTGCGGCAGCTCACCGACCGGGCCAAGGCCGAGGCGTACCGGCTGATCACCACCGCCCACCCGGAGCTGCGCGCCCACACATGGCTGCGCGAGACGGTCGGAGCACCGTCGACGGCCTGATCCGACAGACAGGAACCGAGGGCGCCCCCTGATCACAGGGGACACCCTCAGCGCCGTACAAGATCCTTCAGGCGTACGTCAGTTGCCCTCGCCGCCGCCGAGGTGGTGGACGCGGAGCATGTTCGTCGTGCCGGCCACACCAGGGGGCGAACCGGCGGTGATGATGACGGTCTCGCCCGGGTTGAAGCGGTTGATCTTCGCGATCTCGCCGTCGACCATGTCGACCATCTCGTCCGTGCTGTTGACGAACGGCACCACGTGCGACTCCACGCCCCAGCTGAGCGTCAGCTGGTTGCGGGTGCCCTCGTCGGTGGTGAACGCGACGATCGGCTGGGCCGCGCGGTAGCGGGACAGCCGGCGGGCGGTGTCACCGGACTGCGTGAAGGCCACCAGGGCCCGGCCGCCGAGGAAGTCGGCGATCTCGCACGCGGCACGCGCGATCGAACCACCCTGCGTCCGCGGCTTCTTGCCCGGCACGAGCGGCTGCAGGCCCTTGCTGAGCAGCTCCTCCTCGGCCGCCTGGACGATCTTCGACATCGTCTGCACGGTCTCGATCGGATAGGCGCCCACCGAGGACTCGGCGGAGAGCATGACCGCGTCCGCGCCGTCCAGGATCGCGTTGGCCACGTCGGAGGCCTCGGCGCGCGTGGGGCGGGAGTTGGTGATCATCGACTCCATCATCTGGGTCGCCACGATCACCGGCTTGGCGTTGCGCCGGCACAGCTCCACCAGGCGCTTCTGCACCATCGGGACCTTCTCCAGCGGGTACTCCACGGCGAGGTCGCCACGGGCCACCATCACCGCGTCGAAGGCCGCGACCACGGCCTCCATGTTGGCGACCGCCTGCGGCTTCTCCACCTTGGCGATGACGGGGACCCGGCGGCCCTCCTCGTCCATCACCTTGTGGACGTCGTACACGTCGCTCGCGTCGCGCACGAAGGACAGGGCGACCATGTCGCAGCCCATCCGCAGCGCGAAGCGCAGGTCCTCGACGTCCTTCTCGGACAGCGCGGGCACGTTCACGGCCGCGCCAGGCAGGTTGATGCCCTTGTGGTCGGAGATGACGCCGCCCTCGATGACGATCGACTTCACCCGCGGGCCCTCGACGCTCAGCACCTTCAGCTCGACGTTGCCGTCGTTGATCAGGATCTGGTCGCCGCGGGAGACGTCACCGGGCAGGCCCTTGTACGTCGTACCGCAGATGGTCTTGTCGCCCGGGACGTCCTCGGTGGTGATGGTGAACTCGTCACCGCGCACCAGCTCGACGGGACCCTCGGCGAAGGTCTCCAGGCGGATCTTCGGGCCCTGCAGGTCGGCGAGGACGCCGATGGCACGGCCGGTCTCCTTGGCCGCGGCACGGACGCGGTCGTACCGGCCCTGGTGCTCGGCGTGGGTGCCGTGGCTGAAATTGAAGCGGGCCACATTCATGCCGGCCTCGATCAGCGACACCAACTGCTCGTGGGAGTCGACCGCGGGGCCGAGAGTACAGACGATTTTCGAACGGCGCATGGGACGATCCTATCGGTTTGTTTCGCTACGGAATATTCCGTCTGGCGGAAGATACAAATGGGCGGGCATGCGCTCAGGCGTTGTAATTTCCGACCAGTGCATAGGTCTGTGTGGCGATCTCCAATTCCTCGTCCGTCGGCACCACCGCGACCGCGACCCGCGACGACTCCGGCGAGATCAGCCGCGGCTCGTCACTCCGTACGGCGTTCAGTGCCCCGTCCACCTCCAGCCCCAGCAGCTCCAGGCCCGCCACCGCGGCCTCCCGCACCGCGCCCGCGTTCTCCCCGACCCCCGCCGTGAAGGCGACCGCGTCCACCCGGCCGAGTACCGCGCAGTAGGCACCGATGTACTTCTTCAAACGGTGAATGTAGATGTCGAAGGCGAGTTCCGCCCGTTCGTCGCCCTCGTCGATCCGGCGCCGGATCTCGCGCATGTCGTTGTCCCCGCACAACCCGATCAGACCGCTCTTCTTGTTGAGAAGAGTGTCGATCTCATCGGTGGACATTTCGCCAACACGCATCAAATGGAAGATGACGGCCGGATCCAGGTCTCCCGACCGGGTCCCCATCACCAGCCCTTCCAGCGGCGTCAGCCCCATGGAGGTGTCCACGCACCGCCCACCTCTGACCGCCGACGCGGACGCCCCGTTCCCGAGATGCAGCACGATGACGTTCACGTCCTCGGGCGCCTTCCCCAGCAGCTTCGCCGTCGCCCGCGACACATACGCGTGCGAGGTCCCGTGGAACCCGTACCGCCGGATCCGGTACGCGTCCGCGGTCGCCACGTCGATCGCGTACCGCGCGGCCGACTCCGGCATCGTCGTGTGGAACGCGGTGTCGAACACGGCCACCTGCGGCAGATCGGGCCGCAACGCCATCGCGGTCCGGATCCCGACGAGGTTCGCCGGATTGTGCAGCGGAGCGACGGGGATCAGCCGCTCGATCTCGGCGAGGACGGTGTCGTCGATGACCGTGGGCGCGGTGAAGGTCATCCCGCCGTGCACGACCCGGTGCCCGATGGCCGCCAGTTCGGGAGAGTCCAACCCGAGCCCGTCCGCGGCGAGTTGCTCCGCTACGGCCTTCAGGGCGGCCTCGTGGTCGGCGACAGGGGCGGTCAACTCCCGTACGGCGCCGGTCGTCACGCAGGTGTGCTTGAGCCGGGAGGTCTCCTCGCCGATGCGCTCGACGAGCCCCAGGGCCAGCCGCTCGCCGCCGCGCATGTCGAGCAGTTGGTACTTCACCGACGATGAGCCGGAGTTGAGGACGAGGACACGGGTCGCGGTCACTGCTGGGAGGCCTTCTCGTTCGAGATCTTCGGGTTCTGGGCCTGGATCGCCGTGATGGCCACGGTGTTCACGATGTCGGAGACAAGAGCGCCCCTGGACAGGTCGTTGACCGGCTTGCGCAGCCCCTGGAGCACCGGCCCGACGGCGATCGCGCCGGCCGAGCGCTGCACGGCCTTGTAGGTGTTGTTGCCGGTGTTGAGGTCGGGGAAGATCAACACGCTTGCGCGGCCCGCGACTTCGGACTCCGGCATCTTGGTGGCGGCGACACTCGGCTCGACGGCGGCGTCGTACTGGATGGGCCCCTCGATCCGCAGATCGGCCCGCCGCAGCCGGACCAGCTCCGTGGCCTCGCGCACCTTGTCGACGTCGATGCCCGAGCCGGACGTACCGGTGGAGTACGACAGCATCGCGATCCGCGCGGCGACCCCGAACTGCTCGGCGGTGGCGGCGGATTGGATGGCGATGTCGGCCAACTGCTCGGCGTTCGGGTCGGGGTTGACGGCGCAGTCGCCGTACACCAGCACCTTGTCGGCGAGGCACATGAAGAAGACCGACGAGACGATGTCGGCGTCCGGCTTGGTCTTGATGATCTCGAAGGCGGGCCGGATGGTGGCGGCCGTGGAGTGCACGGCGCCCGAGACCATCCCGTCGGCGAGCCCGGCCTGCACCATCAACGTCCCGAAGTAGTTCACGTCGGCGACGACGTCGTAGGCGAGTTCGACGGTCACGCCCTTGTGGGCGCGGAGTTCGGCGTACTTCTCGGCGAAGCGGTCGCGGAGTTCGGAGGTCTGGGGATCGATCAGCTGGGCGGCGCTGAGGTCGATGCCGAGGTCGGCGGCCTTCTTGCGGATCTGGTCCTCGGGGCCGAGCAGGGTCAGCTCGCAGACGCCCCGGCGCAGCAGCACCTCGGCGGCGTGCAGGACACGGGGCTCGGTGCCCTCGGGGAGGACGATGCGGCGCTTGTCGGAGCGGGCCCGCTCCAGGAGCGTGTGCTCGAACATCATCGGGGTGAGGCGGTCACTGCTCGGCGCGGAGACCCGCCGGAGCAGGTCGCCGGTGTCGACGTACCGCTCGAAGAGACCGAGCGCGGTCTCCGCCTTGCGCGGGGTGGCCGCGTTCAACTTCCCCTCCAGGGAGAAGAGTTCGGCGGCGGTCGGGAAGGACGTGCCGGTCACCGAGACGACTGGGGTGCCCGGGGCGAGGCGGGCGGCGAGGGTGAGGATCTCGTCGCTCGGCACCTCGTTCAGGGTGAGCAGGACGCCGGCTATCGGCGGGGTGCCGGCGCTGTGCGCGGCCAGCGCCCCGATGACGAGGTCGGCGCGGTCGCCCGGGGTGACGACCAGCGCGCCCGGGGTGAGCGCCTTGAGGAAGTTGGGCAGCATCGCCCCGCCGAACACGAAGTCCAGCGCGTCGCGCGCCAGCCCCGAGTCGTCCCCGAGCAGCACCCGGCCGCCGAGGGCGTGGGTGATCTGCGCGACGGTCGGCGCGGAGAGCGCGGGCTCGTCCGGTACGACGTAACAGGGCACCGGCAGCCGGGTGGTGAGGCGCTGGGCGATCTCCTCCCGGTCCTCGCGGGCGACCCGGTTGGTGACCATGGCGAGGACGTCGCAGCCGAGGCCGTCGTAGGCGCGGTAGGCGTTGCGGGTCTCCGCGAGCACGGACTCGGAGGTCTGCTTGCGTCCGCCGACGACGGGGATCACGGACGCGCCGAACTCGTTGGCGAGACGGGCGTTGAGGGCCAGCTCGTCCGGGAACTGGGTGTCCGCGAAGTCGGTGCCGAGGACGAGGACGACGTCGTAGTCCCGGGCGACGAGATGGAAGCGCTCGACGAGCGTCGACACCAGCTCGTCGGTGCCCTGCTCGGCCTGGAGGGCGGACGCCTCGTGGTAGTCCATGCCGTAGACGGTCGCCGGGTCCTGGGAGAGCCGGTAGCGGGCGCGCAGCAGTTCGAACAACCGATCGGGATCGTCGTGGACGAGGGGACGGAACACCCCCACCCGGTCGACCTGGCGGGTCAGGAGCTCCATGACCCCCAGCTCGACGACCTGACGGCCGTCGCCGCGGTCGATCCCGGTCACGTACACGCTGCGGGTCACGCGTGCTACCTCGCTTCGTTTCGGCGGTCGTTTCGGTGATTGTTTCGGTGGCTGTTTCGGTGGTCATAAAAATCGCCCACCGAGGTGAGCAGAACCCTCTTGACAATACCTCCGGGGGTGGTTAAGGCGCCCCTCGGTCCGGCGGGAGCGGCATCGCCCTGAGGGACGTGAAACAATCGGATCCGGCTCACCGGTATCAACAGCGAGCAGGAGACACAGCACGATGCGCATCGGAGTTCTCACCGCAGGCGGCGACTGCCCCGGCCTGAACGCAGTGATCCGATCGGTCGTGCACCGAGCGGTCGATCACTACGACGACGAGGTGATCGGCTTCGAGGACGGCTACGCGGGCTTGCTGGAGAGCCGCTACCGCACCCTCGACCTGAACGCGGTCAGCGGCATCCTCGCCCGCGGCGGCACCATCCTCGGCTCCTCCCGGCTGGAGCGCGACCGGCTGCGCGAGGCCTGTGAACGGGCCGAGGACATGGTCGAGGCCTTCGGCATCGACGCGCTGATCCCGATCGGCGGCGAGGGCACGCTCACGGCGGCGCACATGCTGTTCGAGGCCGGGCTGCCGGTGGTGGGCGTCCCCAAGACGATCGACAACGACATCTCGGCCACGGACCGCACCTTCGGCTTCGACACGGCGGTGGGCGTCGCCACGGAGGCGATGGACCGTTTGAAGACCACGGCGGAGTCCCACCAACGAGTGATGGTCGTCGAGGTCATGGGCCGGCACGCGGGCTGGATCGCGCTGGAGTCCGGGATGGCGGCGGGCGCCCACGGCATCTGCCTGCCCGAGCGCCCCTTCGACCCCGCCGACCTGGTCAAGATGGTCGAGGAACGCTTCGCCCGCGGCAAGCGGTTCGCCGTCGTGTGCGTAGCCGAGGGCGCGCACCCGGCCGAGGGCTCCATGGACTACGGCAAGGGCGAGATCGACGCGTTCGGCCACGAGCGCTTCCAGGGCATCGGCACGGCACTGGCGTACGAACTGGAGCGCCGCCTCGGCAAGGAGGCCAAGCCGGTCATCCTCGGCCACATCCAGCGCGGCGGCGTACCGACCGCGTACGACCGGGTGCTGGCGACGCGCTTCGGCTGGCACGCGGTGGAGGCCGCGCACCGGGGCGAGTTCGGACGGATGACGGCGCTGCGCGGCACGGACGTGGTGATGGTCCCGCTGGCGGAGGCGGTCACCGAGCTGAAGACGGTCCCGAAGGACCGCATGGACGAGGCGGAGTCGGTCTTCTAGGTCTGTTCTGGCTCGCTCAGTAGGTACTCCTCTCGACCACGGCCCAGAAACGGCTGATGATCTGGTCGAGGAAGTCGCGCCCGGCCTCGCTCGCGTCGCCGGGCGAGTTGCCGCCGGCCCAGCTGAGAGTGGCGACCATCCGCCCCTGGTATTCCTGGTGCAGCTCCTTCAGAGACTCCTCCAGGACGTGCCGGTCCAGGGGCACCATTTTTCCGATCGGCCGTACGGCGGCCTGCCAGCGAGTGGTCATGGCGCCGCGCAGCAACTCCGCGAGTTTCGCGTCGCGTCCGGTGACGCTGATGAAGTCGGGCAGCGAGAGGTCGAGCAGATCGGCGAGCGCGGCGGACTGGCGCTCGGTGCCGCGCCACTCGTCGTTCTCCTCCATCCGTAAATACACGAGGAGTTCGAGCCCGACGCCACGGGCGATGTCCTCCGGCGCGAGGCCACAGGCGAGACGGTGCTCACGCAGCGTGCGTGGCTTGCCGATGAGTTCACTCGCGGAACACCACAACACGCCCGCGAGCGCGGTGAGTTCGGGACCGGACGGCGCGGTGAGCCCACGCTCCCAGGCGATGACCAGGTCCGGCGTGACATAGGGCAGCCCGAACGACACACGCATCCCGTACGCGACGTGTTCGGGACCCATGTCAAGAGCGGTCCGGAGCCTGCGGGCGGCGGGGGCGTTGAACGGCGGAGTGGGCGGCGTGGACTGGCTGTGTTGAGCTGGGGGTCGGCGCACGGGGCACAAGCTAGGGGCGCCCGAGTGCGGTGACTACGGTCTGTTCGGCCAGGATTACGGATTGTATGAACGTACGGATCCGGTCGCGAGGAGGAGCCCGAACGCGGCTGGGGCCGGCGCGCGCGGTCACGGTGCGTGGCGGCCGAGGGTGCCGGATGGTCGCCGAGGGGCGGTGAATATGCCGATCTACCTTGCCATTTGCGTGGGTGGCGGGCACTGGCCGAGGGGGTGGGGGTGGTTCTGCCGGCCTCGGGTGTGTGG
>NZ_JAEQAZ010000056.1 GCF_016654115.1 Streptomyces sp. MBT53 | reverse complement strand
CTCTGGGGCTGGGGCGGGGGGCTGGGTCGTGGCGGTGGCCGTAGCCGTAGCCGTTGTGGCCGTGGCGGTCGCGGCGGTCGCGGCGGACTTCCGCTCGCGCTGGCGGGCGCCGTCGGCCAGGATCCAGCGGCGGTGGGCCTCGACGAGTTCGTCGGGGGTCGCCTTGCAGAGGCGGGCGAACCGCTCCACGGGGGCGTACTCGGTGGGTACGGCGTCGCCGTTGCAGTAGCGGTGCAGTGTCGACGTGCTCATGTGCAGCCGCTTCGCGAGCACGCCGTAGCTCAGCCCCGAACGGTCCTTGAGCTCCCGTATCAGCGCCGCGAAATCGGCCGTCTCGTCCACCACTGCCGCCCAGCCCCCATTCCAGTCCAGCGTTCCAGGGAAGCCCTGTTCCCCCAGGTAAGAGCCGGTGCGAACGTTCCAGGTTCCCGTAACTCACGGCTGCCGTGGCGGGTGGGACGGAAAGCGGCACAAGCTCTGGTCATCAAAGCACGCCGCCCGCCGACCGGTTGGACGGCGGGCGACCTCCCGCCTCTCCGAAAGGGAGCACAGCCATGTCCGCGTTCACCGCCCGTCCCCGTCTCCGTACTCGCACCCGTACTCGCCTCTTCGCCGCCGCGACCGTCGCGCTTGCCGCGCTCTCGCTCACCGCCTGCAACGACAAACTGGGAGTACAGGACGCCGGCGCGGTCTCCCCGAACTCCTCCCCGGTGACGACCTCGACGCCGTCCGGGACGGGGACCGGCCAGCGCGGCGGCAGCACGTCGGGCGGCTCCTCGACGGGGAACTCCTCCACGGGCGGTTCCTCGACCGGCGGCGGCACGGGGTCGGGCGGCAGCAAGACGAGCGGCGGCTCGGGCTCGACGTCCGGCTCGGGTTCGGGCTCTGGCTCTGGCTCGGGTTCGGGGAGCTCCGCGTCGCGCGTCGCCTGCAGTGGCGCCAACACCAAGGTGACCGCCCAGCCGGTCAGCCGCCCCATCAACCACATGCTGCTCACCGTCACCAACACCGGCTCCAAGACCTGCGACCTCAACTACTACCCGGCCGTCCGCTTCGGGGAGGCCCAGGCCGTACCGCCGGTCATCAAGGACTCCCAGCCGCAGGCGGTGACCACTCTCGCGCCGGGCGAGTCCGGCTACGCGGGCATCGCCCTCTCCGGCGGAAACGACGGCAGCGGCACCAACGGCCGCACCGCCAAGTCCCTCTCCGTCTACTTCTACGACCGCAACAACAACAGCATCACCCCGGGGGCCACCCCTGCCCTCCCGAGCAAGGGCGTCTACGTCGACGACTCGCTGCGGGTGACGTACTGGCTGAGCAGCGCGCAGGATGCGTTGACTTACTGAGGCGGGGCTACACAGAACAACCGACTACCGACTACCGACCACCGACCACATGGCACATGGCACATTGGAGGGCCGGTACTGGATCTGGATTCAGTACCGGCCCTCCAACGTGCCACGCGAAAGGATGCTCATGAAGTACGTCACGGCCGTCTGGGACGACGGAGGGTTCTTCCTGGATGCCGGGGCCTATCTCGCCGAACTGCCGCGTCTGCGCGCCGACTTGCCCCCGGGCGCCCGGTCCTTCGCCACCGACCCCGGCCACTACGACATCGCGGGCGCGACCCGCTGTGTCAAGGACCTGGAACTGGCCGGGGTCCACCTCGCCACCGACAAGAGCGGCGGCTTGGTCCTGGACTTCACGCCCAACAAGTTCAAGCACGACACCGGCCTGCGCATCAGCTACTCGGGCGTGACCCGCTTCTCCGTCGACTACGACCACTCCATCGACTGGATGCCGGCCGACGCCGTCCTCCTCGACGAAATCCTCCCGGACGAGAACGGCGGCTGCACACACGAGATCGCACTGACCGACGCGACCGTCCTGGTCCGCTGCGGGGACCTGGAGGCGGTGTGGGGCGGCACTGACGCAGTTTCGCCATGATGTCCGGGACGGCAAGGTCCGCCGGCAGCGTTCCGTGGAAAACCCGCATGATCGCGACGTGCTCTTGCCACTCGGGCGCGCTGAGGTACGTGTACGCGTCCCAGCTGTCGACGCGCCTCCTCGTCGGCGCCGGGAGCTGCGCCGGATGCGGATGCCCCCATGCCCGTGAGGTTCGCGGCGCGTACGGGCGCCGCCGGTGAGCGGCCGAACACGAGGTCGAGCCAGGCGATCATCTTCCGGCCGCCGCATGCTCGTCCTCGGTGACGGGGCCGTGTTCTTCCCGCAGCCGGTCGACCAGTTCCAGGAGCCGGTCCCGGTCGCGCTTGGAGCGCAGCGCCTCGGCTACGTACGCCGAAAGGCCCCGCTCCGCTGCGTCCGCGCGGATCTCGTTCAGGCGGCTGCGGCGGGGCGTGGGCTGCCGTGGAAGACCTGGAAGGTGTGCCAGGAACGGTAGGCCGCTGCCACGGGGCGGGCACCCGGTTGGGGACCGATGAGTGGGCGGCCGGCGAGCGCTGTGACGTGCTCGCGGGCGGCGGGACTGTGGCCGACGAAGCGCTGTGAGACCAGGATGTGGTGCTCGTCGCCGATCCCGAGGACTCCCTTGTCGAAGAGCTTGTGGTGCAGCGAGCACAGGCACAGTCCGTTGTCGACGTCGTCGGGGCCGTCGAACGCCCACCAGCGCACGTGCGCGGCCTCCAGCCCGACCGGTACCGCACCGATCCTGCCGTCGTAGCCGCAGAAGGCGCACCGGTACTCGTAGGCCGTCAGGACCTGCTCGCGCATCCGCGGGTCCCGCCGTTTCCGCGCGGTCGGGAGCTGTTCGGTCTCAGCCGCCTCCAGTTCCAGGCCGACGGCTTCACACAGTTCGCCGTGGAGTGAGGGCGGGAAGTTCAGATCGAGCAGGACTCGTGCCATCCGGCCGAGCAGCGACGGCTCGCGCCGCAGCGCCGCCTGCAGTTCTGGCGCCAATCGCCCTGCGGCTCCGACGGCCCGCAGCTCCTTCACGCCGCTGCCGGGACTGCCCGGACCGCGGTCGGTACGCACCTCCCAGACGCCGTCGCTCACCAGATGGTGAAAGGGGTAGGCGGGTGTCGTCCTGTTGGCCGGGCCGTACTCGGCCAGCAGTTGCCTGAGGTCGTTCTCCACCGTGCTGTACCGCAGTTCGCCGTCGGCATCCTGCTGGAACCGGCCGAGCGCGTACAGGAACAGCAGCGGCTTGTGCGGAGCGCGGGTCCCGCTTCTGGTCCACTGCCTCAGCTTCGCGGTGCGCTCCAACCAGTCCATGACCGGCGATCGTATTGGTACCTCGTCGAACAATGATCCGCCCATGTGACAGGGCGTGGGCAGGCTCCTGGGGCCCTTGATACGAGACCTCCCGCTGTCGAACGGTGTCCGGGCTGAGGACGAACCATGTCGGGCCGCTCATCGCCGAGCAGGGCCGCGCGCGACGAGGTCCACATCAGCTTGAAATGGGAGCCTCGGCCGACCAGAACTTCGAGTGGACGTTGGGAGCAGGCAGTTGTTTCTTTGAATAGTCCGGGCCATTGGGGCTGCTGGTCGGTGAAGCGACATCGGATTTTTCGACACACGGGGTGGTGACGTTGAAGTGGGCCTGCCCGTTTGTTCCGATCAGAACTTGGAGCTGAAATCCGTCTTGAGTCCTGAAGTTAGCCGCAAGCCCATTCTCGCTGGCGGCAACAAATTTATATCCCGCACTCTTCCAGTGACGTTCCACTACGCCGAGAAAGCTACTGCGCCGCTGGGCTGAGATTATCGTCATAACTGAACGTTCGCGGTCTACGTAACAGTCGCCAGGCATGGAGTATGTGTGAGTCCACTGCACAGCAGGCTTGATAGCGGAAAAAGTCTTGTCAAGAATGGAATCTGCCCGATCGGCGGCCTCTTGCATGTTCATGCTCGACCCTTTCTCCTTACCGGATGACGCAGTGTTTGACACTCCGCACCCGGCGACCATCAGGGAAAGTGCCGCCACTGCCATCAACCTGATTTTCAACGCGGCGTCTCCCTTGTGACATATCCTGGCTGTCCGGCCACGATGGCTGCAATATTTCGCGCCGAGACCTGGTCCTTCCCGTCTTCCGGGGAGAAATAGTTCGAATGCGCTTCGAATGTAACCGACTTCCAGACGTCTGGAAAAGTCGGCTCGATTGGATATGGCCCAGGGAGAGTGGTGAATCTGTTTGCGCCGAATGCCTTGCTCGCTGGATCTTTGCCGAACCAGAGGTCGTCGTCACCTTGATCCGCAATGTCCCCGAAGAGGTATGCCGCCGCCGGGCCACCGCCAAAGAATCCGACGGTACCGGCAATGGCCTCCTTCTCCGATGGGAGGTGGCTGACGGGGTCGTTCTCGGCGGCCCCTACCCATACGTGCCCCTTACCCACTCCGAGATCATCAGCTGAATTCGCACCGACACCAGGACTTCCGACGAGGATGATATCGTCCGCCCCGGGGATCCCGCCAGGTTCTTGCGCAGCCGTTCCTACAGTCAGGGAACCATAGGAGTGGCCAATCGCGGTGATGTGTGGATCGGAATTTTGATTTGTTGCCGAAATGCCACTCATGAAACTGTTGTATGCGGGAGCGCCCTTCTCGGCGTCTCCCTTGGTCATCACGTCAGCGGACTGAGGGGCGTCATATCCCAGCCATACAATGGAAGACGAGGACGGGTCGATGCTTTGCGCATCTTTGGCTGTATCAAAGGCGCGCTTTACGGTGCCGTCGGCGAAACTCCCATCGAGTTTTGTACCCAATCCTGGTACATAGGCTGAGACGTTCTTCGATGTGTCGGGATTGCCGAACGCGACGATCGCCCGGCCATTCCCTTCGTCTCCGATTCCGAGCAGGAGCATGGGCGGAACGCTACCAGCGAGAAGCTTTTTCTGGATTCCCTTCAGCCCATCCAGCTTCGTTTGGGAATCGTCATCGTGTTGACCTTCCAGTTTTCCGACAAGTGTTTGTAGATTCTCCCGGTTGACCTCGTCGCGCACCACGGACGGAATTCCGTCCAGGTTGCCGATGATCTCTGGAAACGCCCTCTTGTACTCATCGCGCTCCTCATCGCTGAGGCCGGCCCACCACTTCTCGCGATCGGCGGCAGACTTGTCCAGCGGGATGTGGTCCCTGATGTATTCGCTCGCCGCCGTGCTGACCGTATCGACATCGGCTGCCACGTCCGCCCACGTCTTGGAGTCGACGGTCAACCCCGGCGCCGCCTTGAGCTTGCCCAGCGCCCCGCTGTACCTCTCGTCGATCTCCGTGGCTTCCTGCAGGGCGTGGGCGATGCGGTCGGCGACGTCCTGGGCCTTCGCGCGGTGGGGGTTCGCGCTGTGCAGGCCGGAGGTGCCCGGGCCCGGTCCGGGGGTGTAGATGCCGTTGTTACCGGTGATCGTTCCGCCTGGGATCTCCTCGCCGGTCAGTTCGTTCTCGCCGCCGGCGGGGTACACGACGCTGCCGTCCGTGTTCACGGTGTACGACAGCGCCTTCGCGTCCTCCAGTGCCTCAAGCAGGCGACGTCTAGGTGCGGCGATTTCGGATGAGAAGCCATTGAGCGCTCCGCTGATCAGGCCGCACTCGACCTGGGCGTAGTAGAAGTTCTCCGACAGCTTGTGGAGCTGCTTCAGGGCCGCGTCCGCCGCCTCGCCCTCGTTGGCCTTCTGCATGGCCGTGGTGATCTGTTTGTCGATGCGGTCCCTGGCCAGGTCGCCCACGTCGCTGACCGCGCGGTACCCGTCCGCTGCCTCCGCGTACTCGGTCGGCTCGATGGCCTTGAGTGTCTTGAGATCCACTGCTCAGGATCACCGCCCCTTGCCTGAGCCGTCGGCGGTGGACCCGCCGTCGGAGTGGACCCTCAGCTCGGCGATCTCGGCCTTGATGGACTGGTCGGTCCTCAACTGGTCGTTGCCCGCCTTTTCCAGCACGCCGGCGAGGCCGTCACACAGGTCACCGATGTCCTTAACTCGGCGCTCCCAGGAGTCGTACACGCCCTTCTGCGCTGCCGCGGTCAGGCACCCGGAACCCTTGTCGAGTCCGGTCTGGCCGTCCTCCAGCTTCGTCAGCGCCTTGCCCGCGGTGTCCCGCAGTTCGCCGACGCCCTCGCCGGCCGCGGACCACGCCTTCCTGTCCGACCTCAACTTGCCGGACGGAGTGCCGGCGCTGCTCGTGCCGCCGCCTCCCGGATCCATCGGCAGCGAGTTGAGCTGCATCCGCGCAGAGTGCCGGTCGATCGCGTCGGCCTTGAGCTGATCCCACTCCTCCCACGCCATGCGTGGCCCCTCCCCGTGTTCTGTCCTACGCCGCCAAGAGATTGGCACAGTCCGACCGCAACACTCTGGTGATCGAGCAGCACAGTAGCGTTACCGCATCTTGTGCCTCATCCGTATCGGCCACCAGTGCGTCTGAGTAGCTGTACTCAGACGGCACCAGGTCCTGGCCGTCGCCTGCGGACGACAGCAGCAACGGCGATCGTGGCTCCGAGCAGTACTGCGCCACCGATGCCCAGCGCCACCCAGGAGGTGCCGTCCTCCTTGTACGCGGAGGCTGCCGCAGCCGAGCCGTCATCCTTTGCCGGCGCAGCCGTGCCCGTGGACGCAGAGGCGTCCGAGGAAGGCGAGTTCGAGCCCGCGAGGTCGGGGAGGGGGTACTTGTCCGCGGGACCCGGATCGCCGGGGTTCGTCAGTGCGATGCGGGGGCGTACGGCGCCGTAGCCGAGGTAGTCGGTGCGGTTCTTGCCGCTCTTGGGTTTGCTGGCGGTGTTGAGCATGACCCGCAGGACCTGGTTGTTGGTCCAGCTGGGGTGCTTGGACCAGATCAGGGCGGCGGACGCGGAGGCGAGGGCGGTGGCGTCGCTGGTGCCGCGCGTCTCGCACACCTTGGTGCTGGATTCGAGGCAGGCCGCGACGATGCCCGCTCCTGGCGCGACCAGGTCGACCTGGGGCCCGTGCTGGGACTCCTTCGTCGCATTGACTGCACTGTCGATCGCCCCGACGCCCACCACACCGGGAATCGCTGCCGGGTACTCGACTTCGTTGAGGGCATCTCCGGTGTTGCCCACGGCCGCGAAGATCAGCTTTCCCTTGGACAGGGCGTAGTCGACAGAGTCGGTCAGCTGCTGTGAGTGGGCCGTGCTTCCCAGCGAGATGTTGATGACCTTGGCGTCCGAATCCGCAGCTAACCGGATGGCTTTGGCTGTGCTGGTGGCGAAGTCGTCCTGGTTGCCGTCGGTACGGTTGCGCTCGACGAAGTCCGGTACGCGGATCGGCATGATCTTCGCGCCCGGGGCCAGGCCGTAGGAACCGTTGGTGGCGCCTCTGCCACCGGTACCGGCGATGAGGACCGCCATGGTGGTGCCGTGACCGTCATAGTCCGTGCGTTCGTCTCCGGCGCGTTTGGAGAAGTCCTTCCCCGCCACGATCTGGCCCTGCAGGTCGGGGATGTCGGCCTGGACGCCGCTGTCGATCAAGGCGACGGTGACGCCTTTGCCCGTGCTGGTCTTCCACATCTGCTGGGCCTGCATGGCGTCGAGGTACCACTGCCGGCTGCGGATGGTGTCAGCGTGCGCGGGCGTGACGGCGACGCTCGCCAGCAGGACGCCTGCCATGGCCGGCACGACCGGTCCGCGTCGTCTGGCCTGCTTGCTGCGGGTGCGCATGTTCGTCCTTCTCGTCGGCGGTTCGTCGAGGCTGCTCGTGGTGCGGGCGATGCTCAGTCGGTTGTCGGCGGGATGACGCGCTGGTCGCCTTGGTGCCGGTTGCTCCCGTCGTCCGCCTGGCCCTCCGAACGGTCGCGGGTGCGTTCATCGCGAGGGGAGCGGTCAGCGCGGCTCGGGGGAGCGGCAGAGCTATCGCGGGTCGTTCCGCCGCCCTGCGGCAGCGTGCCGTCGGCATTCGCGTTCGCTCCACGTACGAGTCCCTCACCTCCCGAGGTGAACAGCGCCCTTCTGCGCTGCGGGGCCTGCTTCGGCTGCCCGCCGATGATTCCACCGGACTGGGCGGGCGACCTCGGGCCGCCCCTCGCCGTGCCTTCCCGACCTGGTACGCGTTCTCCGCTGCGGGCGGCCGGTGTCGCGCCCTCGCTCGTACCCCCTGCGACGCCGCCACGGCCCATCGGAGTCTGCTGCTCGTTCGGGGTGCCGCCGACGACTGTGCCGCGGGGAATCGCACCGGTGGATCGTCCGGCGGGAGAGACGGGGCGGCCGCCGGTGATGCCGGTGGTGCCTCTGGCCGACGTGGGACCGGGCAGCCCCCTCCTCGGCGTGCCCGGAGTACCAGTACCGGCACCGGACATACCGGGGACAGGCGATGCGGTCAGCCCGCGGCCGGGTACGTGCGGACTGCCGGACGCACCTGGCTCGGAGGGCGTGCGCAGTGAACTCCGGGCGCCGTACGCAGGACGACCTCCGCCTGTCCCAGCGCCTGGCGGAAACGTCGCGGTGCCTCCAAATCCAGGTGGGAGCAGACCAGTTGGCGACGATGTCCTGCCGTCCGGACTGCTCACTCCCGGGAGCGGGGCCGCTCCGGCGGCCGGGGCCGATGGGGTGGAAGGAAGCGTTCCCACGCTGTCGATCGCCGTGTTCGTCGGGATCGCGTTGTTCGTCGGGTGCGTATGGCTGCCCGGGACCGTATCGGGCACGTGCGCCACGCTCTCGGGGTGGTGGGGCGCGGACACCTGAGGTGCTGAACTCGTCCCGCTCATACCGGAGTCGACGGCTGTCCTTCGCCCAGAGGTCTCCACTGTCGTGACGGACTTCTGGCCAGTCGGAACGGAGACCGCGGTTTCGCCACGGGCCTCGGGGACGAACCGTTCCGGCAGCTTCGGGAACTCGGGCGCCTCCAGTGCGTCGATTTGCTCCGTCGAGGCCGTGTACGACTGGGCGAGCTTGATCATCAGGCCGGCGGCGTCGGCGCTGTCGTTGGAGTACCGGGTCTTGGCCGTCTTCACCTCGGTGGCCGAGGGGCCGCCGTCGTGGTTGCCGACGTCCGTCGCCTTGGCTGCGTGCGCGTCGAGCACCGACCGCGCGGTGGCGCTCTGCTTCCGCAGGATCTCCAGCTGGGGCTTGACCTCGTGGAGTGTGTCCGCGGCGTGGCCGAGCCACTTGCCCGCGGACTCGCTGTAGTCGCCCAGACCCAGGGTGGCCAGCGCGGCCTGGTTGCACCACGTCCGGAACGCCTCGCCGCCCTCGCCGTCCCACTCGACCGCCATGCTGTGCGTGCGCAGGTCGCCGCCGATCTCCTTGATCGTCTTGGCGGCCTGGGTCAGCAGTTCGCCCAGCTCCGTGGCCGTCGTACCGTCCGCGGGCTCGACCATGGCCCACAACTCTTCCGGGTTGTGGGCCACGAACCGGGTCTCCTTGACCATCTGCCAGGCCCGGCTGCCCCAGTCAGACATGGAGTTGCCCCGCCTTCCCTGCCGCGGGCATCGTGCTGCCACTCTTCCCCGACGTCGACACCGACATCACAGGCCACCGGCTTGCTCATCCGCCGGCTGGGAGCCCTGCTGGTCGCGGGCCGATCTGTTCGACGCGCCGCCGGTGTGTGCCTTCGCCCCCGGACTCGCCTCGTCGGCGATCAACTTGTCCGCCTCGACCCGGATCCGGCTCAAGCGGTCGCGGATGTCGTCGTCAAGGTTGTGATAGCCGCTCTTCGACGCGTCGACCGTGACGACCAGCCCCTCGATCTGCAGCGCCAGCATCTTGGACAGCTGCTCCAGGCGGGAGTGCACACGGGTGTAGGAGGCGTGCAGCGCGTCGGCCTCGTCGAAGCTCCCCAGCCGTCCTGTCGGCAGGCCACCGCCGGCGATCCTTCGCGGGGCAGCCTTCGACTGCTCCAGCTGGGTCAAGAGATCGTCGACCCGCTTCTTGAAGGCCGTCAGCGTCTCGCCCTCGACACGCAGCGCCTGCGCCACGGCGGCACCGACACCGACGAGGGGACCGATGCCCGACGCGGCGATCGCACCGGCAACCGCGTCCAGTCCAGCGGCAGTTGCCTGCGGATCCCCCGCACTGTCGACCGCCACCGCTTCCTCCCCGTACAGCACATGGCTTAGCGAGTACCTCGACTGCTCACTGGCAGTGCCTCATCCGTAACAGATGCAACTCAGCAAGATAGCTGCGATCTTGGCTCTCTGCAGAATCCGGCTCCCCCCAAGGCGTGAAGCTGGCTGAAAGCCGATCCTGTTGAGGCTCGGAGTCGATTTGCCGCTGCCACGTGCGACCTCGTGCACAGTGCCGGTTGAGCGAGAGTCGGCTGTCTACCGGACGAAGAGAGTGGGTTGTGAAGGGCCGATGCGAGACGGCAGCCGACTCTCGCTCAACGAAGCCGTGCTGAAGGACCCCGCTGTGACCACTGTGCCAGCAGGTCACCTGCGGGGACATGAGTACGAGTACTCAACTGGGGTGGCGGATCGATTGCACGGATGCAGCGGGTTGAGGGTGACCGAAATCAGGCCAGCCTCAAGATCAACTCTGTCGGACGGCGAGACCGGTGAAGAGGGGACAGGCAGGAGTGGCTGGTACGTGGCGGTACGTGGCGCAGAGCCGACCTTGACCAGCGTCCGCGGCGGCTGGTCCGCTTACTGGGGTTGGGATGTCGGGCTCGGGGGGTGTCTGCGTGTTTCGGGTGGACCTGCATGCGCTGTGTCAGCTCGTCCGCCCGGAGGTGGAGGCCGTACACCGGACCCGCCTGTCGCGAAGCCGACGTCCACTCGGGGCCCCGCGATGCAGTGAACCAACTGCCGCATCCCTCATGGATGTTCAACCGGTCACCCGCAGTTCGTCCGTCTTCGGAGCGGAGCCGCAGGCATGAGAAGCAGACGTGGTGCGGCGATCGCTCTCGTCGCTGTAGGCGGCGCGGTGACCACGATGCTCGTGGGCCTGGTCACGAACGCCGTGTCAGCACAGTCGCATTGGCCTTCCTGGCTGGGCCGGCTACAGGAGCACCCCTGGCTGTCGTTCGTCATGCTGGGGGTCGCCACGGCCGGGCTGACGGCGCTGCTTGCCGTATTGGACGATCGCCGGGCGCAGGGGCGGAGTCCGGACTCGACGGTGCGCCCGGATGACGGGTCGGGACCACCCGGAGCCGCACTGGTGCTCCGCTCGTTGCCGCGGGACACCACAGCGTTCACCGATCGGTCCGCCGAGCTGGAGTTGCTGGTGAGCTCGGTGCGTGCCTCACAGGAGAACGAGGAAGCCCTGGCCGTCCACGTGATCGACGGGATGGCCGGCGTCGGGAAGACCACCTTCGCGGTGCACGCCGGTCACGTCCTTTCCGAGCGGTTCCCCGACGGGCAGCTCTTCGTGAACCTGAACGGGCACACGACGGGCCGCAGTCCCGTGCAGGCGACCGAGGCGCTGGCCTCGCTCCTCACGGCTGCCGGCGTGCCGACGCAGCAGATACCCGTCGGCGACGACGTGAGCGCGATCACGGAGGCGCGGGCCGCCATGTGGCGGAGTCGGCTCGCGGGGAAGAAGGCGTTGCTCATCCTCGACAACGCGGCCAGCTACCGGCAGTTGGAGCCGCTGCTTCCTGGCGGGAGCGGCTGTCTTGTGCTGGTGACCAGTCGCAAGCGGCTCGCGGTGCACGAGGAGGTCGTGCTGGCGGTGGAGGCGTTGCCGCCGGATCACGCAGTCGACCTGTTCGTACGGCTCAGCGGACGGTCGGCGGACACTCTCGACCGGGACGCCCTCATTGAACTGGTACGGCTGTGCGGCTACCTGCCGCTGGGCGTTTCACTGCTTGCGGCGCGGCTGCGGCACCATCCGTCCTGGAGCGCCGAGGACCTGCGCGAGCGGCTGGTGGCCGCCCGCGACCGGCTGGGAGAACTGCGGGCCGGGGAGCGTGCGGTCGCCGCGACGTTCGATCTCTCCTACCGGGATCTCGCTCCGGAGCGCCAACGTTTCTTCCAGGGCCTTGGCTTCTACCCGGGTACGGATCTCGACGCGTACGTCGGGGCCGAGCTCGGCGCGGTCTCGCTTGCGGTCGCCCGAGAGCAACTCGACGCGCTCTACGACGCCCACCTGATCGACGAACACCCCGGAAACCGCTTCCGGCTTCACGACCTCCTACGCGACTACGCCCGCGGTCTCGCTGACGAAGGGGACAGCATGGACCACGTACAGACCGTTCAGCGTGTGTGCACCTACTACCTGGCCGTTCTCGCCGTCGCGAACGAGTACATCGTTCGCGACGGTGCGGGCGGGCCGCCTCCGCCGAACGGCACGTCGCAGGTGGAGATCCCGCCCATGGAATCGCGTACGGCCGCTCTGGGGTGGCTGGAGAACGAGCGGCCCAACGTCCTGGCCTGCATCCGGGAGGCGAACGGGCTCGCCCAGCACGACCTCGTGATCCGGCTGGCCGCGGCCATGGCGCCCTTCCTGCGGCAGGCCGGGCCCTGGGATCAGGCCGTCGGGCTCCACCGGACCGCCGCCGAGGCCGCCCGGCACACCGGCGATCAGCGGGCGCTGGCCGGCGCGCTGACCGAACTCGGTGTCGCACGGCGCTTCATGGCCGCCTACCTCGAGGCGACCGAAGCCCTGAACGAGGCGGTGACGCAGTACGAGGCCGTCGGTGACCGGCGCGGTAAGGCGGACGCCCTGAACCAGGTGGGCATCGTCTGGTATCTGACCGCGGACAACGACGCAGGGGCCCGCGCCCAGACCGAGGCCCTCGCCCTCTACCGCGAACTGGGAGACCGGCACGGACAGGCCAACTCCCTCGCGGACCTAGGCATGGTGCGTCGGCAGACGAGCCGGTTCGACGCGTCGGTCGAGGCACAGTCCGAGGCGCTGGCCATCTACCGCGAGCTCGGCGACCGGTATGGAGAGGCGAACTCCCTACGGGACCTTGGCATCGTGCACTGCCTCATGGGCGAGTACGCCCTGGCCGTCCAGCGGCAGCGCGAAGCATTCAGCATCTACAAGGAGCTGGACGACCGGGTCCACCAGGCTTACGCGCTCAACGAGTTGGGCGTGGTGCGGCGACTCACCGGCGATCTCGACAGTGCTCGCGAAGCCCACACTCAGGCGCTGGAGCACTACACCGCTCTCGGGGACCGTTTCGGCCGCGCGAACAGCATCCGCCACCTCGGGGTGCTGGACCGTCTGTCCGGCGACGCACCGACAGCGATCCGCGTGCTGGAGGACGCTCTGGAGGCGTATCGCGATCTCGGCAGCCGCGGCGGCGAGGCTGCCTCGCTGAGCGAGCTGGGCGTCGCCCGCGGGCTCGTCGGCGAGCAGGACAATGCTGTCGAGGCGTTCCGGCAGAGTCTGGAGATCCTGCGCGAGCTCGGCGATCGCTGCGGCGAGGCTGAGGTGCTGAACCACTGGGGAGCGCTGTTGCGTATGTCCGGCGAACTGGCCGCGGGGCGTGGGCGCTTCGAGCAGGCGCTGGGTCTGGCCCGGGACGTCCGTTGTCCGTTGGAGACGGCGCGGGCGCTGGAGGGGATCGGCCGCTGCGACTGGATGGTAGACGGGCCTGCCCTGGCCGAGGGGCCGCTGCGTGAAGCGGTCACCGTGTACCGGCAGTTGGGGGTGAGCGCGTCGGTCGACGACCTCGAGCGGCTCCTGGTCTCGCAGGCGGGATGAGCTGGGCACGTGGCCAGTTTCTGCATGTCGCGGGGAGTGGCGGCCCTGCTACGTTGCGAACCCATCTGTCGCTTCAACCGCGTCGCACCGTGCTGGCGTCGGCTTCCGGGCACGTCCGTCACGCATCACGAGGAGCGTTGAATGCCGTCACGCACATCCGTTCCCGCACCGCACGCCACGGCCGTCACCGGTCGGGAGTCCGCGCAGGGCAATGTGGTCCTTGACCGCGTCGCCGCCCGCGTACGGCAGCGGCAGGCAGTCGAACAGGCTGCCACGAACCGTGTCGGCGACGGCTCCCACGCCGCCTCCCTCATCTGGCCCTGGCCTTTCTGAGCGCTCTCGCTCGATGACGCTGCTCGAAGACATCGCCCCCTTCCGGACGTTCATCCTCAAGGTCGCCAACCGCTGCAACATCGACTGCGACTACTGCTTCGTCTTCAACTCCAAGGACCAGGTGGCGCGGCGGCTGCCCGCCCGGATGGACCTGGACGTAGCCCGAGCCGCGGCCCGACGGATCGGCGACCACGTCACGGCGCACGGCCTGCCGGCTGTCCATGTCGTGCTGCACGGCGGGGAGCCATTGCTCGCCGGTGCCCGGCACATGACCGATCTGCTGGACGCGATTCGGGACGGGATCCCGGATGGCACGGGCATCCGCTTCGAGCTCCAGACCAACGCCACGCTTCTCTCCGAAGCGTGGCTGGACCTTTTCGAGCAGTACGACGTGGCCGTGGGCGTCAGCCTCGACGGACCGCCGGCCTCGAACGACCGACACCGGCTGACTCACAACGGGCGGTCGAGCGCCGCCGCCACCGTGCGCGGCATCGAACTCCTGCGGTCCCGGCCGCGCCTGTTCGCGGGGCTGCTCGCCGTCGTGGACCTGGCCAACGACCCGGTGGAGGTCCACGACTACCTGGCCTCCTTCGAGCCGCCGGTGATCGACTTCGGCCTGCCGCACGCAACCCACGACGACCCGCCGCACCGCCACGACCCGAGCGTGCCCGAGTACGGGCAGTGGATGAGCCGGGTCTACGAAGCCTGGCTCGCCCGCCCCGAATACCAGCACAGCGTCCGGATGTTGGAGGACATCGTGGCGCTCAGCTCCGGCGTACGCGGCTCGGTGGAGACGCTCGGCCTGGCCCCGCCGACGAGCGTCGTCATCGAGTCCGACGGCACCATCGAGGGCGTGGACACCCTGCGGTCCGTCGAGGAGGGCGCCTCCTGGCTCGGGCTCGACGTCTTCAACCAGTCCTTCGACGAGGCCCTTCGGCATCCGAAGCTCATGCACCGGCAGTACGGCAAGGCCGCGCTCGCCGAGCAGTGCCAGAGCTGCCCGCTGGTGGACGTTTGCGGCGGCGGCTATCTCCCGCATCGTTTCAGCGCCGAGCGCGGCTACCGCAATCCCTCCGTCTACTGCGCGGACCTGGAGCACCTCATCCGGCACGTCCAGGGCTCCCTGCGGCAACACGGATGGGACGACATCTACGCGTCGAGCACTCCGCCGCCGTAGCCATGCCGTACTCCACGACGGGACCGCGCGTTGGAGCGAGTGAGTGAAGCGATTGACGAAGAACGGGAGATGCCGATGAGCGTGACGATCCGGCCCGCCGAGAAGCGGGACATCACGGCTGTGGCCGAGCTGATCGAGGAGATCGAGCGGTTCTACAAGACGACGGAGATCCAGCTGTTCGAGGAACGCCGGGCTCAGGTGGAGGAGGCCCTCTTCGGCTCCCCGCCGCTGGCGTCCGCGCTCCTGGTCGAGGACGAAGCCGGTGACATCGTCGGCCTCGCCGCCTACTCGTTCCTCTGGCCCAGTGCCGGTTCCACGCACTCCCTCTTCCTCAAGGAGCTCTACGTCCGCGACACCCTCCGTCGGCAGGGCGTCGGCGCCCGTCTCATGGACGAACTCCGCGCTGTAGCCGCCGCACGTCCCGGGTGCAGCCGCGTCGAGTGGATGACCGACCGAGACAACCCGAACGCCCGCGCGTTCTACAAGTCACTCGGGTTCGCGGAGTCCGACGGGAAGATCGTCTACCGGGTCGACACCGGCGCGGTGTGAGTCCTTGAAGCGGGGCACGGGGCCCTGCCGGGGGAAACGGAAAGAGCGGGGCTGTGAAGGAAGAACGCTGCGAGCGGTGTGAGTGCATCATCGGGCTGGGATGCGGTTGCCCACCTGACGGGGCCGTGCCGAAGGCGCGTTCTGCCTCCCGGTCGCGGCAGGAGTGGCGACGCTTCCCTGCGGACACGATCCTGATCTCGCCCACGCAGTACGCGCACCTACCCGGAGCATGCACTCACCTCACCGAAGAGTTGGTGACGGCACCAGGCTGGGGCTGGATCCCGGACCCGGCGCCCGGGCTCTGGGACCGCCTGGGCAGTAGCTGTCCGGCGGTCGCGACCGCGGGCAACACCGCGCGGAGGGCTACACGGCGGTGCGAGGAGTGTCAGACGGCGTGAGGGCTGTAGGCGCCCAGTCAGGCTCCGTGACAGTCGCGCCGTCGCCAAGCCGCGGGCCTGGCCGCCAGCGAAACCCAGGGCTGCACCGGCCTTGCCATGAGGTGACCCATGCAGGTCACCGAACTGATTGCGGCAGCGCAAGCCTGTCAGACGGCCACGCTCAGGAGAACGTCCGTCAGGCGCTCCGCCGCGTCCGGGCGGCCCACGGACCGTGCCCGCTCTGCCATCTGCTCACGGCTCTTGGGTGAGCTGAGGATTGGGGAGACCGCAGCGCGAAGCCCCTCAGCCGTGACCGCCTCTTTGACCAGAGCGACGGCGGCGCCGGCCCGCTGAAGGTGCAGCGCGTTGTGCTCCTGCTCGTTGCCCGCCGACGTCGCCAGCGGGATGAGGACGCACGGTTTGCCGAGGGCGGTGAGTTCGGCGATCGTGCCCGCGCCGCTGCGGGAGATGACGACGTCGGCGAGGGCGAGGACGTCGGGGAGTTCCGGGCCGACGAAGTCGGTGACCAGGTAGCGGGGTCGTACGTCGTCCGGGAGTTGAGCCGCGTGCCGGCGCGACTCCTCGATGGAGGTGGCCCCGCACTGGTGGATGACGTTGGCGTGGGTGAGTAGCCACGGGAGGATCGCGCGGACGACGGTGTTGATCTGGACGGAGCCCTGGGCTCCGCCGGTGATGTAGACGGTGGACAGGGTGCGGTCGAAGCCGGTCAGGCTCAGCGCGCTGATCGCCTTCTCCGGCTCGCCGGTCAGGACTTCCGGGCGTACGGGGTTGCCCGTGACCACCGCCGAGCTGCGCACGGACTCGGGCAGCAGGGGCAGCGTCGACTCCGACGAGACCGCGATGCGGGTTGCCGCACGGGCCAGGGCGCGGTTGGCCAGCCCCAGGCGGACGGTCTGTTCGTGGATGACCAGCGGACGGCGGCAGAACCTGGCGGCCAGGCCGATGGGTACGGCGACGTAGCCGCCGGTGGACAGCACCACGTCGGGTTCGAACTCGGACACGACGGTGCGGGCCTGGACGGCGCCAAGGGGGACGCGGCCCATGTCCTTGATGTTCGCCGGGGAGGCCAGCTTGAGCGGGTTGCCGGAGCGGCGGATCTTGCCCGTCGCCACCGTTTTGAAGGGGATGGCCTCACGTTCGGCGACCCGGGCCTCCAGGCCCGTCGCGGTACCGACCCACAGCACCTCCAGGCCGATGCCCAGACGGTCCAGCCGCGCGCTCGTCGTACGGATCGCGGTGAGCGCGGGGTAGGTGTGGCCGCCGGTGCCGCCGCCCGTGACGATCAGCCGGAAGGGCCGGCCGAGGGCGGCGAGACGGCGGTCGATGTCTGCGCTGGTCACGTAGTGGGGGTTCCTGTTCCGGCGGGCGCCGGGACCGTGCCCGGGCCTGGGGACATTCGGACGTGGCGGACGATATCAGGCAGCCGGACCTTCGTGAGGAGCCTTCCGACGCCCCACGGAGTGGTCCCGAACTGACCGAGATACGTGCGCAGGGTGCGCTGTTGGTCGCCGGTGAGGACGAACTCGCGTACCCCTGCCTCCGTGTACCGGAAGCGTCGCGGATCGCGGACGTTCTCGCGGCGCCGCGCGGCTGCCAGGAGCGCGTCGAGATCGAAGCGCGCCGTCTGGCTCAGCGCCTCGGGCGGGTCGGTGCGGAAGATCTCGGAGAGCGTCAGGCGGTGGTAGTCGGCGGCCTCGCGTACGAGCGCCTCGATCTGGGTGCCGCCGCCCACACCGACCCCGATGTCACGGAGCACGGCGAGACAGGCATGGGCGGCGAGGTCCGCGGTGTCTTCCAGAGCCTCGGAGAGGATTCGGGTGCGGTAGGTGTAGAGCAGGTTGTTGCCCAGGTGGCCGTCCACGTACTGGTCGATGTTCTCAGTGGCGTACGACAGCAACCTCCCCCGCTCCTCCCACAGTTGGTTGTCGGTCTCGACCCCGAACTCCTTCAGGACCGCCGTCAGGGCGGAGCCGTGGGGCAGCGTCCGCACACGCTCCAGCCAGGTCATGGGCGAGATCTGGTGGGCGCGCAGGACGGCCAGGAGGACGGCGAAGACCCCACCGTTGTAGAGGGAGGCCAGGAGCAGGTCCATCAGCCGGCACTCCCGGTAGTCCTCGTACGACATGTCGGGGACCGTGACGCACACCTCGTCCAGCTCGGCGGCGCTCAACTCCTCGCCGAGGACGGTGTAGGTGCCGTAGCAGCGCGGCATGACTCGCCACCTGGTGACCAAGCCGTGTTTCCGCCGGTACTCCTCGGTGCACATCTCGCTGCCGGGCAGCAGGGTGAGCTGGAACATGTTCAGGCGGTCGAAGCCCGCGTCGACGAGCTGGCGCAGCGTGCCGAGGTGCTTCGCCTTCGAGTCGCCAGGTAGGGCGAGGATGACCTCGCTGTACGTTCCGGCGCCGGCGTCTGCCGCCGCGAGCGCGATCTCCATGAGCTTGCCGGCGTCGATGTTCGACCTGGCAATCCTGCGCAGGACGTCGGGGTCGAGGGACTGGACGGCGCCGGACAGGCTGATCGCGCCGGGGACCTGGGCGACGGCGGACAGGACGCGGTCGCGTTGGTTCTTACCGGTGGTTACGTTGACGACGCGGGGCCAGCCGTACAGCTGCTGGCATTCGGCGAGCACCCGGCAGGTCTCGTGGTCCTCGGGGAACATGCCGAAGTTGCTGTCGGTGATGAGGAGTTCGTTGCGGGCCGAGCCCGCTTCGAGCAGTGGTTTCATGCGGCGGCCGATGTAGTGCAGCTCGTCGCGGATCTGCTGTTCGTGCTTCTTGGCGACTCGCTGGAAGTACTGGGTGCCCTCCTGGCAGAAGGCGGCACTTGAACGGGCAACCGCGATTGGTCTGCACGGTGGGGACGAGTTGGCCGTCAAAGAACTCGTCCATGAGACCGGCCGTGTAAGGGGAGGGGACGGCGGAGAGGCTGTGGATCCGCAGTCGTGGCGGCGGGGCGTGGAACATTCCGTCGTCGCTGAGGCAGTGCACGCCGGAGATATGGCCGCGGACCTCGACGCGGTCGAAGTCCTGGAGGGTGCGTAGAAGGCTGGCGAATGCGGGCTCGCCCTCTCCGGCGATGTAGAAGTCGGTCTTCCCGGCCAGGTGCTCGTGCCAGAAGACGGTCTGCTCGGGGCGGTGGAGCGGGTAGTGCGGGCCGCCGAGGACGACCGTCGTCTGCGGGAACCGTCGTTTGATCAGCTCTGCGAAGGCGAGCGAGAGGTGACTGTTCCAGATGTAGTGGGAGAAGCCGATTACGTCGGGTGGCCCGTCCTCCTCCAGTGAGGCTGCCAGCGCCTCGGGGTACTTGAAGATGCGGACGGGGTGGACGAGATCCATCTTCGTCGCCGCAAAGGTGGCCAGGCCCGCGATCGCCTGCGGCATCGTCTCGGCAGAGATCGTTTGGTGGGTGTATGTGAGGTCGGCCAGCCACACTGTCAGCGTGATCCTCGGCCGTTCAAGCGAAGAGGCGACGATAGGAGGCGGCAGCGGCGCGGGAGTTGGCATAGAGGTGCTCCTCAAGTGGAGTGAGCGAATGGGACTGGTGTACGCGTACACAGAGGGGTGATCCACATCCAGGCAAGACCGCAGGTCCCTGGTGGTGATCGAGATGGGGGATTTTCGCGGCTGGCGGCCGGATGCGGGCGCTGAACGTGGCTTACGCGTGGTCAAGGCCGAGAACGGCTCCGACGACCAGCAGGCAGGCACGACCAGCACCGCGAACTGCTACCAGTCGAAGGCGTAGCGCCTCAGCAGTCGGAACGGGTAGCAAGGTCCACAGATCAGGGGCCTGTGGTACGTCCTTGAGCGCCGTAGTCCTCGGAGACTTGGGCTTCCGAACTGGCCTGCTTCACCCCAAGGAGCGGGAAGACGCACCACGCGACCGTCCCATCGGCGCTGAACCCCCACGTCCCGCTGAGCTCGGCGACGAGAGTGTCCACCAGCCACAATCCACGCCCGCTCTCCGCGTCCGGCGCGGCTGTCCGAGGCTCGGGCGTCGCGGAGGGCGAGTGGTCGTTGATCTCCAGCCCCACCTGTCCGTCGGCACGCTGTCTTACCCGGAAACCGATGGTCGTGCCCTGTCCGTGGATGATCGCGTTGCTGACCAACTCGGAGATCACCACCTCGGCGGAGTCGACGCGGGCCGTGGGCATACGGCACACGTGCCGCAGCCACGCGGTTCCGATGCGCCGCGCCTGCTCCACACGCGACGCCTCCCGTACTAACGCGACGTCGACGGGCGACGGCAGCCCGGCACTGGGACCGATCTTGGAGGTTTCGCCCTCGCGGAGGGGGCCGGTGGAGAGCGAAAGCGTCGTGGTCGGGGCCGAGGAGACCATCGCCCAGTCCTTCCTCAGAGGTCGTGGGGCCGCGGGCGCTCGACGTGTCTGCGGCGCGCCCGACGTGGTCCAACAACGGTGCCGCGTGGGAAAGTTTCTTTTCAACGAAACATCAAAAGAAATTTCTCCGCGAACGAAAATGGCACATGACACCGCAAACGCATGGTCTGTTGCGGCACACATATCGCGTGCCAGACTGCGCGCATCGCGGTTTCGGCGAACGCATGCGATGGAAGGGCGAGCACATGGCAGCCAAACCCAGGCCGACCGTGCGACGTATCGAACTCGGTTACGAGTTGCGGCAGTTGCGCGAACGCGCCGGGATGACACTTGAGGACGTCTCCGGAAGCGGCGCCATCAAGGGTCTGTATGTCACCAAGCTGCACCGTGTCGAGAAGGGCCTCCAAGACCTGCGCAGTGCCGGCGACCTGCGCGCCCTCCTGGAGCTGTACGGCGTGACCGACGACCGCGATGTGGACCAACTCCTGCACATCCAGCGCGACGGCGCCAGCCAGGACTGGTGGACCCCCTTTCGGTCCACGATGCCCTCGGGCATGCCGCGCTTCGTCGGCATCGAGACTGCGGCCCGCGAGACCTGGGCCTTCCACCCGGCGCTCGTACTCGGCCTGCTGCAGACCGAAGCGTACGCACGCGCGTTGTACGAACTCGCGAAGCCGATCGAGGAGACCACGACGGAGTTCATCGAGAAGAACGTCCAGGTTCGCATCAGGCGCAAGGAGGCCCTCACCAGGGACGAGGATCCGCTACGCCTGCGAGCCGTGCTGTACGAACCCGCTTTGCGGTACATCGTCGGAGACCCGGACGTGATGCGGGAGCAGTACGAGCAGATCGCCGAGCTCGCGTCGCAGCCCAACGTGAGCGTTCAGGTGCTCCCTCAGACACTGCGCGGATACCTGTCCGTGCACGACTTCACGATCCTGCACCTGGACGACGGAATGCCGACCTCGGTACAGGTGGACAACGCGTGGAGCGCCACGTCCGTCTCCGACAAGCCGCGCGAAGTCGGCAGGTTCACCCGCAAGTTCAACGCCCTCACGGCGTCCGCGCTGCCGCCGGAGGACACCCCCGCGTTCCTGCAACAACTCACGCGAGAGATCAACAGATGACCCAGAACCGTACCCACATGGCACACGAGCTCACCGGCGCAGGCGCGCGCTGGTTCAAGTCGTCGTACTCCGACGGCGCCGGGAACAACTGCGTCGAGGTCGCCGACCTCACCGGGACGCCGTATGTCGGCGTAGCGATCCGCGACAGCAAGGAGCCCGAAGGGGCGGCGCTGTTCTTCGGACCAAGCTCGTTCTCGGTGTTCATACAGGGCATTCACCACGCTCGGCACGATCTGTAGGCGACGCGCCCAGCGCCGATCCGCCCGTGGCCGCTGCCTGGTCTGTTCCGCTCGTAAGGCAGGAGCGGCCCTCTCGGCTGGCATTCGGCTGAACCGAGAGGGTCTCCTGCCGTTACGGTTCCAGTGCGCGGGCGATGCCGTTGATCTTTCGCCGGTCGTGCTCCCGCTGGCTCGGGTACTGCTGCTCAACATGCACGGAGCTTTGCGCCTGCATCAGCGATGGCATCGGCAGGTCTGCCGCGCTCCCCTGGGAGCACGCGGTTCCCTCCGACTTTTCACCAGTTCGCCGGAGGCAGACAGGAACGATCCCGAAACTACTGGTGCACTGCGGACGGGCATGTCAACGTAGACGACCTTGCGAATCCGCAGGTCAACAACGGCCAGTGACCCATCCCGCACCCAAGGAGGCGCCCCTGCGCCCGCACCACCCCAGTGACCCTTCTCGATCCGACTTGCCGAACCCGATGTACTGGGTCACTCCGCGCCACCTGGCAGGTGACGACGGCGCGCTCGCCGAGCGGATCGGCGACACCTTGGCCAGCCTCGGCTGGCGTATGTGGCCCACCTCTCGCCACACCCTGCTGTATGTGAGCCCGGACGGGCTGCGCGGCGCCGAGTGGATCCTCGCGGCCTACCCGTTCGAGCTGGGCGGACTGCCCGTTGCTTGGCAGCTGAGTGCCCGCCCGCATGCTGCCTCCGCGATGACGGAGTGGAACGCGTACCTCACTGCCGGCGCCCCGTACGAGGCGCTCGCTGATCTCATCGTCGCGCTCGACGCCCGTGAGGTGCCGGACGCTGGCTTCGAAGGGCCCGAGACGGTCCTCAACGCACTCGGTGCCCAAGGCTGGATCCGTGACGTGGACTGCCCCCACACCACCGCCACGGACCCCGGGTTCTCCGCCACCGTCTCCCTGGGACTGCAGCCGCCGCTTGTCCAGGACGCGGATCCGCACCCTGACTTGATGGGGTGGCAGGCGTGGGCGGAACCCGTTCTAGGCGCCCCATATCTGTGGTGCGCCAGCTTCAGCGCCAGCGTCCCCCATGACCTGGTCGCGGCATTCGCCTCCTCGCTCGCCTCACCGGTCCCGGTGCCCCGCCGCACCGTGCCCAAGAGCGCGGAGGGCCGGCTCAACGTCGTCCGCCGCAGCTGACGATCCGCTCCCTGCAGTGCTTGTTTTGGTGTTCGTCGCCAATTCCCTTGAGCTGCACGTTCGTTCCCGTGTGCCCGTCAGATGACAGAGATGGAGACCGTATGTTCCGACGACGTGCTCGCGCAGACCGCGAGTTCCGTGAGGCCCAACGTGAGGCGTTCGCGCTGCTGCAGATGCATGCACAAGAGCTTCTGCCGTTCGACTCTGTCCGGGCCGACGCGTCAACGCCGACCGGATCGGCCTCGGAGACCATCGGGCCGGACTTCCCGCCAGCCGATCTGCGGGCACCGTCCCGGCAGGACGTCGAGGGAATGATGATGCGCTGGATGCATCCGCTCGTCATCGACGACGCGGTCCGTGCGTGCGCGACGTGTGGCGTGTACCGGGACTGGATTGTCTTCTGCCTGCGCGACGACTCGGTGTGGCTGCGTTGCCGAGCCGGCCACCAGGTGCACGAGCCTCGTCTGGACGCTGCCTGGTACAACCGCAACTCCGGTCCGGTCGACCACTGGCACCCCACCCTTGAGGACGGGCTGCGTCACCTCGGCCACTGACCCCCGAAACTCCACTCCCCACTCCCTACTCCTACATACCGCCGGTGCCAGAGGCCCGGCTGGTCAGACCGTCTGTTCCGCAGCCAATTTGGGGTTCCGCATGCGCCTTCACACCACGACCGTCACCAGCCTGAGTACCCTCGCCGTCTTGGCCTTGGCGGGCTGCACCACCACCAGCAGCACGCCCGCCGACGAGCCGGTCTCCTCCGCCTCCGCGCCCACGCAGCAGGAGGGCAAGCACTCCCTGGTTCCCGAGCTGTTGTCCTCGGCCGCGCTGAGCAAGCGCCTCTTGGTCGAGAGCGAGCTTGGTGAGGGCTACACCCGCAAGCCGCAGCAGCCCAGGCCGCAGGACGATGTCGTCGTTTCCGATTGCCCGGCGCTGGAGGAGCTCGGCGGTGACGCCGCTGTCGGCGACAGCCTCGACTTCCCCCGCAAGGCGAAGGCGTCCTTCACCTATACGGGCGGCAGCGACTCGGAGGTGGCCGAGGAGCTGTACAGCGACACCGCCGCGAAGCTGTCCAGGGGCGTGAGCCGGATCTTCGACGCGATGATCTCCTGCCCCACGTACCAGATCCTCGTCGGCAGTACCTCTGTCGACATGGGCACGGAGCAGATGGCCGCGCCGCCTCTCGGCGACGAGCAGTGGAGCCAGCTGCTCACCTACTCCGTCGGCCCGCAGCGCAGCGTTGTCCAGCAGACGGCGATCCGCATCGCCAACGTGCTGGTGATCGTTTCCGGCTCGCCGGGCCTTGTTGACGCGCACCTGGCGCAGGCCGTTGACAAAGTACAGCGCACACGGTGACTACGGGAGACGTGAAGGGGGCCGGTGACCGGGATGTCTTCCCGGTCACCGGCCCCCTTCCTCATCTGGGGATGCGGTCGGTGCCGCCGTTTGTCAGAAGGTGTACGGGGTGAACGGACGGACGGGTTCGGCCGCCGCGTTGACCAGCCGCTGGAGCTTCAACCGCTCGTTCTTGTTCATGATGTCGATGGCGTTGCCGAAGGACTTCTCGTCGAGCTGGTCCAGGAAGGGGGTGAGGAAGCGGTCCAGGGCCTCGGGGGCTTCGAGCCAGGTCTGCAGGTACTCGTGGTACCGGTCTATCTCCTCCTTCGCCTCTTTGACCTCGTCGATGGTGGGCGCGAGGGCGGCGGCCTGTTCCGCCTTGGTGAAGGGGCCTCCATCGTGGTGGGACCAGGTCTTGGTGCCGAAGTAGTGCTTGAAGTACGCGCCGCACAGCTGGGCGACGACGTGCCGGCGGGGTTCGATGAGGGGAATGTGGGTGCTCCTTGTCGAGGGGCGGGGCGGTGGGGCAACACATAGGGTCCGGAGAATCCCCGGTTTCGGTAACCGGGGATGTACAGCTACGACCCGTCGGCTTCGTATCGGTTCGTGGCTGCGCGTGGTGTCGTTCCTCGTCGCCTCCGCTTCAGGGGGTCCTGCTCAGCGGGACTGTCCTGGGCGGGATGCGGGCGGCGTGTACGCGCCAGGGAGCCCGGAATCGGTCTGAGTGCGAAGGCGGCGAGCCTGCGCGGTTCGTGCGCCGGGGCCGGGTACGTGCCGGTCGCCGAGGCGTTGGATGCGCCAGACGAGGACTTCGGATGCTGACTTCGCGTCGTCCAAGGGGCGGTGCTGGGCGGCCTGCTGGAGAACGGTGGCCGGGTTGTGGCCAGCGGCTTCGGCGGCGGCGAGGGTGGCGGTGAGTGCGGTCCAGGCGTTTTCGGTGAGGATCTGTTCGGCGTGGCGGGGCAGGACCTCGTGCAGGGTGAGGGCGTACCAGTGCACCGTGCTGTCCGAGGGATAGTGCCTGGCGAGTTCGGCGAGGCTGGTGGGGGCTATCTGGTCGTAGGCGGCTTGCAGGTGGGTGAGCGTCTGACGGGCGGCGGCCACCTGCTGGTCGTGGTGGTGCAGTGCGCTGTGGCGCTGGACTGCGAGGACGACGAGGATCGCGGCGTCCAAGAGCATGGCCAGCCCGGTGTGGTCCGCGGGCTGGTAGCGCATGGCCTTCAGCGCGCCCCTTAGTGCGCGGGCGTGCTGGTGGTCGGCGCGGGCGCGGGTGTGGGCGGCGTGTTCGAATGTGGCAGCCGCACGGTGGAGTTCGGCCTGGAGCCGGACAGGAGCATGGGCGGGCAGCGCGTAGAGGACTTCGCCGAGGACGGTCAGGTGGGCCTGGACGGCCCGGTCGTCGGCGTGGGCGAGGTGGTGGGGGATGCGTTCGGCGGCAGCGGTGGCCACGTGCCACGGGCTGGGGCAGTGCTGGCGGGCTGATGAGGCTGCGGTGGGCTGTGCCTCGGTGGCGGCCAGGCGCTGTCGGATCTGGGGGAGGGACAGGTCGGTGGCGAGGCTGGAGCCGGAGAACCAGATGGGCGTGCCGGCATCGGGCAGGGCTACCTTGTAGCCCTGGAGGTCACCGGAGGGCAGGGTGCGGGTCTCGACCTGTAGGCCGGCATCGGCGAGCAGGTTGAAGAACTCATTCAGATCCTTCGCGTGGGACAGCGCGGTACGCACGGTGTGCCGCAGCCGCTCACGCGCGGTCTTGTCGTGGCCCAGGCGCTTGGCCTTCTCCTCCTCGGCCCGGGTGGAGCGCTTCACCGCCGAGGTGCCGGCAGCAGCTTCGGGACCACGTGCAACCCGGGTGAGGCCGAAGTCTTCCTCGACGGCTCTGAGTTCGTTCATGGCGCGGTGGTAGTCGTTCCAGTTCCGCGGAGGGCGCAGATCACCGCGCACCTTGGTGGCGACGATGTGGATGTGGTCCTCCGCGTGACGTACAGCAACCCAGCGGCAGCCGTCCGGGTCGCCGTCGGGTGCGATGCCGGTCGCGTGCAGCACGCGCCGGGCGATGGTGGCCCACTCGGCGTCGGTGAGGATGTGGTCCTGGGGCGCGGCGCGGATCGAGCAGTGCCACACGTGCCCCTCAGGTGCCTTGTTGCCGGCTTGCTTGACCCGCAGATCCAGGGCCTGGGTGAGCTGGCCGAGCCTTTGCTTGTGGCCAGGGCTGTCCCAGGGGCCGGGGTCGGGGATGAAGTCGTCCCAGGAGGCGACGATGTGCTGGTCGGTGTGTTCGTTGGCGCGGCCTTTGTCGAAGAGGTAGGCCAGCACGCCGTAGGTGTGGTTGCCGGGCTTGACGATGTTCGCGATCACGTCAGACCGCCCACTTCTGCCCGGCTGCCCGGAAGGCGGCGTCGTCGATCGCCCGGACTGTGTCGTGGGCGGTGGTGAGCAGGCGGTCCGCCCGGTGGAGGATCGCGGCGTCCACAGGGTGTGGATCGCCGTCCGCATTGAGGCGGCGGGCGATCTGGTTGACGTTGTTGCCGATCCGGGCGATCTGCGCCCGCATAGCGGCGAGCTCGTCGACCACATCGTCGTAGACCGTACGCTCGGCAGCGACGGTGATCTCACCACGGACGCGGGCCATGGTGGCGTCGGCAATGTAGCGGGCCATGGTCACGTGAGCGGCCTTCGCCGACGACTGGATGTCGTGCTTCTCGTGCGGCGCGAAGCGCGCGGTGACGTGCTCGGAGCGCTGCGCATCGAGGTTCGCGCGGCGGTACGGCGCACGCTGCATGGCCCCAACGGAGGGATCGCGCGGCTGCTCGCCGGCGCCCACCCGTTCCTGCTCCGGCACGCCCTCGTGCCGGAGCTCCTCCTCCGCCACCCCCGGGGCGGAGGCGTCCGTGATGGACCGGCCTATGGACGGTCCATCGCCATTGCTTGCTGCGCGTGTGACGGGAGTGGTGACCATCTGCTCTTGGGAGATGGGGAGTTCGGGGTAGTGGTCGCGCACGACGCGATGTCCTTGTGTCGGGGTTGCGGGGGTGGTGGGTTCAGGCGGCACGCGGTTGCGTGTTGAGCTCGGCGAACTGCTCGGCTGCGAGGTCGAGCAGATCCACCAGGCGCCGCTCTGGGAGGCGAGCCGCGGAGGCCAGGACGCCGTCGATGCGCGGGTCAAGGGTGCTCACGGCATCCAGTCCGGCGGCGCGGGCGACAACCAGGCGCAGCTCGGCCTCGAGCCAAGTCCACTGCTCGATGGCGGGCACCGGGGTGTCGTCATCGATCTGGCCCAGGGGGCCGATCCTGAGTCGGCTCAGGTAGTGGCCGCAGCCAGAGAGGATGTCGGGAAGGGAGATCTCGTCCTGGGCCATCCATCGTCCGTGTTCCAGCAGAGTGAGGATGGCGCAGCGCAGCAGGGTCATCTCGTCGCGCCCAGGCGCGGTGCAGATGGGGCAGGACCAGTTGTGGCAGTCCCAGGCGGGCGTGGTCGAGCGGGACATGGCGGAAGGGCCTTTCAGCGATGTGTGGTTAGCGGTGCGGGGGAGAGTTCAGTGGGGGTGGCCGGTACGGGCTGAGTCCTGGTGCTCGGCCTTGACCGCGTTGACGATGCTCTGGGCCAGGTTGGTGCCGACCTGGTGGCCGTCGGCACGGACAGCAGCCTTGAGCGAGTCACGCGAGAGGCGACCCGTCTCGCGGTAGATGCCCTTCGCGTACGCGATGAGGGCATCCCGCGGCAGGTCGGGCTTGCGACCCGGGCGCTTCGGTTCCGGCTTCTCGCCAGGCTCGGCACCCACATCTCTGCCCGTACTTACCTCCGCGCCTGCATCAGTAGCGGATTGAGGGCGGACGATGGATTCCGGGCGGTGCGAGCGGTGTACGCCTTCCTCGCCCGGATTCAGTACGGCTTCCGGGCGCTCGGGCCTTGCCCGCTTCGCCGCGGCAGTGCGGGGCTGGCTGACTCGGTCTCCGGGCGTCTCCCACCGTTCGGGCAGCGGGAGCGAGGCCAGCCGTGTGGCCTGCTTTCGGGTACCGAGCTTCCGCAGCAGCAGTTCGTCCTGGTGAAGATCACCGTCGACGTCGGCCTTCTCCAGCGCTTCGTGCAGGCGCCGAGTCGCACGCCAGCCACGGCGCTTGTTGCGCTTCGTCTCGGGCATCGCTTCGATGCGGAGGATCAACGTGACGGCCCGGCTCAGGGCGCGTTCGCGGATGAGTCGTGCGGCATCGGCGTCCTGGTCGTGGATGCCCAGGCGTGCCAGCAGTCGCTCGCGTGCCTGCCGGCCGAGGATCGCGAGCAGGCTGCGTGAGGCGGCCTCGGGGGTGTGGTTGCGTAGCTCGATTCCCATGGCCAGGTGCCAGAGGACTGCGGCCATGACCGGGCCGATCAGGGCGCGGACCGTGCCACCGACGGGACCGGACTCGGCGTAGGCGGGGATGATCTGGCCTCCGGTGATCACCCATACCAGGACGCCGGGCGGCCCCGGCGCCTGCCTGGGGCCCTTCAGGTTCTGGCGTGCCATCAACGCCATTGCGAACAAGGCCAGTTCAGCGATGGAGAACATGAAGGCGCGCTCGACGGTGCTGCCCATGCCGAGGTAGTCGGCGGCGAAGCGCCAGCTGGTGTCCGCGCTGTAGGCGGTGCAGCCGATCGCGGCGACAGCGGCGACCCGGACGGCGGCGCTGCCACGCCGCTTCCCGTCGCCGCGCTTGCGGGCGCGCTGCCACAACCATCGAGTGACCAAGGCGAGGGTGATGGGCAGGACCGCGATGGCCGCAGGCACAGGGATCCAGTGCGGCAGGACGGGCATGCCGATGCTTTCGGCGCTGATGAGCGTGGTGGTGCCAGGTGTCATACAGAGGCTCTCCATGGGGCCCGCGCGTTCGAGGGCAGGCGGAATCGAGGGCGGGCGAGGTGGTGGGGAGGGAGCGCGTACTCGTCAGGCGGCGGGCGCGGTGCGGCGTCGGTCGGGGCCGGTGAGGATGACGCGTTCGGTCATCTCGGCGAGACGGGAGGCGACGCGGTCGCCGAGCGCGATGCGCAGCTCGGCGGTGGGGAGGTTGGTGGTGATGAGGGTGGGGAGCATGTGCTCGTACCGGTGGTTGATGAGCCGATAGGTGAGCTCCTCGGTCCATTCGCTGGTCTTGGCTGCGCCGAGGTCGTCCAGGAGCAGCAGGGGGCAGCGGGCCAGCGTCTGCAGCTCCCGTTCGCCGTCGTGGCCGGCGCGGGGACGGAGCCGCGCGTGCAGGTCGGCGCTGGTGGTGGCTTCCCAGCGCAGGCGCACCCCTCGCGAGAGGAGGGCACGGACGGCGCCGTACGCCTGGTAGGTCTTGCCGGTGCCGGTGGGGCCGGCGATCAGTAGCGACGGGCCCTCGGCGATACCGGGTCCGCTCGGGCCGGGGCGTCCGGCGCGGGCGATCTGGTCGGCCCAGGCGGTGATCTGGGGGTGGTCCGCCAGGGCACGGCGGTAGCGGGCGGGGATACGGGCGTCGGCGAGCTCCAGGGCGGTGACGGTCTCTGGCGCCGGCTCGTGGGCGGCAGCGGCGGTGGGGTCGATGCCGCGGTTGGCCAGGATGCCGTTGAGCCGGTCGGCGATCGGGCCGACCCGGTGGGGCTCGCGGGTGAGGGTGGCGGTCAGAGCTCATCTCCGTAGGCTGCGACGACGTCGGTCGGGTTCGTCCAAGTCCGGTGGGTGGCGGGCTTGGTGGGGGAGGCGGCGTTCATGACCTCGTGGACGAGGTTGGGCAGGACGCTCGGGGACAGACCCTTCGCCCGGTGGCGTTCGAGGGCGGCCCGGAGGTGGGTGGGGGTGATGCCCTCGTCGAGCAGCTTGCGCACCTGTTTGCCGAGACGGTTCAGGAAGTCTTCCGGCGGGCGGTGGTTGCACGCGGCGATGTACTCGGCAAGGAGCTGCTTGGCCGAGACGGTGTCGGGCGCGTGGGCGCTTGCGCCCCCAGAAGGGATATCTCCTAGATCCACGGTCCTAGGTCCTAGATCCGGACGGTGAGATGTCATTGTTGCCTCCCCGAGCACTCCCTGATCCCTCACGGAGGACTCCTTGAAGTGCTCCTGACCTGCTGCTTCGCTATCGCGCTCCGGATTCAGTGCGGACTCACGGAACTCGCCGGAGCCCTCAGGGAGGACTGCGCGAGGCGGCAGGGAAGACTCCGTGACACGGGCTCCAGCGTCAGGCACGGCAGCGACCGAAGCGTCATGAACCGGGCAGCCCGGGAGGCGGCTCTTGCTGGGCCGGTTGATCTTCTGATGCTGATGCCAGGTCACGACATGCAGGTACCGCTTGTGATCCGGGCCCTTGTAGCGGCAGATCAGTCCGGCGTCGGCGAGCTGCGCGAGGTCCGTCTCGACGTCGGACGGGGTGTGCTCCGGGCGCAGCACCCACAGCTGCCCGGCGACGATCGCGGCGTGGTCGCGGTGGCGGCCCTGGTCGTCGGCCTGGGTGAGCAGGCCGAGGAAGGTGCGCTCGGCGGTCAGGGAGACGGCGGCCAGGGACTCGGAGACGAAGGCTTCGGGCTTGATGGTGCGGATTCGTGCCAAGTGCGGGGAGGTCCTCACTCGGTGGCCTGTGCGTGGACATCGCGACTCACCGTCGGTCGGGGCGGGATTCGAGGGGTATTGGCGCGGACGCGCGCCGAGAAGCGATTGCGCTTCCCGGGGTGTCGTCAACATAGCCACACCCCAGTCGCGCAAGTCCAGCCCTGTCCGGCGCAATCTCTCACGGCAGAAAGGCCGCGAGAAACGGGGCTCGGTGGCGGGCGGGAGCAAAACCGTAAGGCACGATCCGCTGTTGACCAAATAGTTGCCCGGACCGCAGAGCCAGAAGCATCACATCGGTAAGCCGTTGACGGTCCGCAGGCGGGGAAGCTACAACACAACACTCCACGTCAGAGCCATGATTGACACGCTGTTCCGTGCCCCTTCCCGACTTCCGGGAACCGCGGCTCGGCGTACGACGCGAGCGCAACATAGACCACGATCGCCGGTTACCCAAACCGGCGAATGGACCTTTCAATTGGAGGCATGCCCCCACGCCCACTGGAAGTCGGACCCGCTGGAATACAGGCGGCCCGCACCATCGAAATTCTCCGAACCGAACGCGGCTTGTCACAACGCCAGTTGGCCGGCCGCGTGACCGCCCTCGGCCACCCGATGTCCAACACCACGCTGTCCCGCATCGAACGCGCCCAACGCCGATGTGATGCCGACGACCTCGTCGCGATCGCCGAAGCCCTCCTCGTCTCGCCTCTCGTGCTGCTGCATGGGCCGACCGTCACGTGACGAGGGCCGCTCAGCACCGCTGACCGAGCACGCCCCAACCCAGTAAGGACCCGCCCTTCTTGCACCACTCCGAGATACCCCCTGCCCTCGTGCGACTTCCCGGCACAGAGGGCGGAGCCCCTTTGCCCCGCCTCTACCGCCCCGAAGAAATCGCCGAGGCCCTCGGCTGTTCCGCCTGGTGGGTCAAGGACCGGGCCCGACGCGGACTCATCCCGCACACCCGCGTCGGCCGCGCCTACCGCTTCACCGCCGCCCACCTGGCCGAGATCGTCCGTCTCCACGAAGAGCGCCCGAAGCGATCCCTCAGCAGCGCGCCGACCGGTCCAGCAGTAACAAGTCCTCCCGCTGCACGAACTCGTGCCGCCCGGCCTCCTGAGCCGACTACGGCCTCGACGCCAGGGCGTCTGCGGGCTCGACCGCCGCGCCGTACCCAGTACGAGACCGTCGCGTAACGCGCCCGCGCCCAGTCACAAGCCAGGAGCAGGGGAGGAAGACGGAAGTTGGGTTTCGCGGAGAAGCGCGGCAACTACTGGCGCGGCCGGTACAAGACGGCGCCAGGCAAGCACCTCACGGTCGTCGACGACACCGGCAAGGCGATCCGGTTTGCCACCAAGGGCGAGGCCCAGCGCGCGGCGAGCGAGGCCGAGAACAAGTACCGGCGCGGCGACTGGCGCGACCCGGCACTCGGCCAGGAGACCTTCGGCGAGTACGCGAACCGCTGGTACGAGGCGCAGGATCTGGCCGCCTCGACCATGCAGAACTACAAGCGCCACATCGAGGAGCACCTGCTCCCCGACTTCGAGGACAAGGCGCTCGCCGGCATCCTGCGCACGGACGTCGACCTGTGGGAGAAGAAGGAGAAGGCCGTCTACGCGGCCTCTAGCGTCAAGACCTGGCGCTCGACGCTCCACCTGATCTTCGAGGACGCGATCGACGAGGGCCTGATCACGTCCAACCCTGCCGCCCGACGGCGCGGACGCGGCAAGCGTGCCGGCCGCTCCCGCGACCGCGGCCCGGAGAAGGTCGTCACCGACCCGCTCGGCATCCTGCTGACCGCCGAACGGGCCGCGCTGCTCTCCGGCCGCGACGACGAGTTCGTCGCCGTCGTCCTCAAGGGGTACACCGGCATGCGCTGGGGCGAAATCGTGGGCCTGGAGACGGAGTTCGCCCGCCCAGGCTCCGTGCGCGTCGAGTGGCAACTGTACGAACTCGACACCGGCGAGCTCGTGCGCTGTCCGCCCAAGGACGACAGCTACCGCAAGATCGATGCACCGGACTGGCTGTCGGGCCTGGTCGCCAACCACGTCGCCCGCACCAAGCCGAAACCCTGCCCATGTCACGGCAAGACCTACGTCTTCCGCGGCCAGGGCACGGCCCGCACCGGCGGCCACCAGGGTGCGAAACTCGTCGACGTCGCACGCCGTGCCGAAGTCTCCGCGGGCACGGTGTCCAACGTCCTCAACCACCCTGACCGCGTCACCGAAGCCAAGCGGGCGAGGGTGGAACAGGCCATCTCGGACTTGGGGTTCGTGCGGGGCGGCGTGGTGTCGGTGCACGCTGCCCACTGGCGTCGAAACGGCTTCGGGACCTGGCTGTTCACTCCTGCGGTCTCGGGCTGGTACCCGAAGAAGGCACCGCAGGAGCCCCGCCCTGTGCCGATCCTCGGCGAGCCATGGCCCGGCATTCCGGCGCGAGGACGTGGTGCCAGCGACCGGGCCGATGCCTGCTGGCTCCCGATCGCCAAGGGCCTCACACCCCACGGCCTACGCCACACCCACCGGACCATGATGGAAGACCTCGGCACGGAGAAGGTCCTCATGGACGAGCGCATGGGCCACATCGACGGCTCGGTGTCGGCGCGCTACGCCCATGTCACCGTTGGCATGCGCCAGCGATTGATGTTCGGGCTGACCGAGCAGTGGGAAGCATCTCTCGATGCTCGCTTGGAGCTGAGCCCCAGCTCACCAGTGATGGTGTTGGATGCGTTGCTGCGAGCTCGTCTCGGTTCGCGTCAATAGCCGCAGTTTCGGGAGTCGTTTCATGCGTCGCTGACGCCGTGCCTCCAGTAGGTACCAGGACGTATCGGCAGACGCGGTGCTGAAGACTCCTGCGGCACCAGGGGCCCGGCCTGCACGCCCGACGGACCGGAGGAAGTTTCGGCCAATCCTTAGCTATCCGGTCAAGTTATGCGCATTGTCGCGTTTGTGGTCTAGCGCTTCTTCCTGTCCACCGTGACGATGCCCGCCTGTCGATGAACGGGGGAGCGGGATGGCGGCTGGGTGGGGCGTGCGTGCTCGGGGGAGGGCACGGACGGAGGAGGCCGAGTGGCCTGCCGTCCCGGTCCAGACGAACCCTGTTACTTCTTGGGCCAACCGCCCTGCGGAGGTGGACCCCACATCGTCCGAGGTGACACGGTTGTTATGTCAGGCGGTCTATGCGCGTCCTGACCGGGTGAAGGCCGTGAAGGCATGGTGGCGCAGGATCCGGGGGAAAGCGGGGAAGGCCAAGAAGCCTCGGCGCAGTACGAGGCGGCCGATCTATCTGGAGGGCAGCGACGACTGCCCGCCTCTGGGCGAACCGACTGCACAATGGGTTGTCGACCACGTGCTGCACGGTCCGCCGCTGCCTGTGCCGTCATACGGCTTCGACCTCGTCCCGATGACCGCGCACAGCCTTCGTGCGAGGCGCCGCCGATGGGCGAGGCGCGCATGCATCCCGGTCCTGTGCGGACTGGTCGCCTATGCCGTGCCATGGCCTTTCGGGATCTGGGCTGCGGTCGTCATCGTCGCTTTGTTCCTAAGGTGGGCTGCCTTCCGCGCGATCCGCAAGGTCGGCCTGACGCGGTGGGCGCCTTCGCGGCGCCTGGCGTATGTCGTGCTGCTCGCGCCGTGGCTGCTCGCACTCCTGCCGTACGGACCCGTTGGCGGCGACGCGCTCGCGCTGCGACTCGAACTGGCGGTACTCCCCTTCGGGTTGGCGGCTGTCGTCGCCCTGGCGTATGCGGCCGACCGGCTTGTGGCCCGAGCTGCGCTGGGTCACCTGGCGCGGGAGGGCGTGTCGTCCGATGACCTGCCGTGGGTCGCTGCGAAGGCCAAGCGCAGGATGTCGGACATCAGCAAGGACCAGTGGCAGTTGGCGTTGCCTTACGACACCTCAGAGCAGTTCATCGGTGCTGGGCGCGATGTGTGGGGACCTGCTCGCATCAGCATCCCGCTGAAGCCCAAGGACGCCGAGGAGTCGGTCAAACCGTTCGGGGAGGCAGAACTTCTCCGACGCGTGGGCACCGCGCTCAACGAACTGGGCCGCGGTGCCAGGGAGATCACCGATCCGCTTCCCGGGTTCTCGATGGAGCGCATACTCGGCCTTCCTGCGGCTCGATGGCTGCAGCGCACTCGCGAGACGAAGGTGGAGCTGTCCGACCTGAGCGGTCTAGGACGCAGGTCCCCTTCCGGTGTGCCGGACCGGCTGTACCTGCGAGCCCAGTGCATCAGCTGGGACGGACAGATCGTGGTGAGCGTGTTCGTGCATGCCGCACTGGAGGCCGGCGAGCTGCGGCTGACGATCCGTCCACACGTGATGACGCCGCTCTACAACGAGCTGCGGGTGACTGCCACACCGGCGCGGACACGTGGAGCGCGTCTGCTCAGGTGGCTTGCCGCGCAGTCGCTCCTGGACACTGCCATGGGCCCTCTGGCGGTGTGGCGGCTGGTCGCCCGCCTCGGTGAGAAGGCCGACGGCCGCGTGGAGGAAGAAGACCCGGTGAGCCTGCGCGACCGGTACTCCACCGAGGAAGTCACCGACATGCATCAGAGCGACGATGCCAAGAGGCACGTCGTTCTGATTCAGTCCTGCGTCTTCCGGACCGTCGCCGAGTATCTCGACGAGCAGGGGATCGATCTGGCTGCGTATGAACGACAGGTCGCCACTGTGACCAACAACATCCTCGTGTATGGGGACAACAACGCCCCCATCCAGAACGTCGCCGGGAGCGGCATCAGCGGCGTCGGCCAGGACAACAAGAATCAGGGAGGCAAGTAATGGTTGTGGGACGGCGTCGCCCCGAACCGGACCCGGGCCACGGCTCGGGCATCAGTATCGGCGGCAGCAACAACGCACCGTTACAGAACGTGGTGGGACAGAACATCTCCAACATCCATCAGTCTGCCTCGGCGCAGGGCACGGTCGACATCGACGCTCTGCGCGGCCTCCTGGTCGCCTTCCGCGCGGACGTCGACCGCAACGCGGCGGACTTGCAGAACGCGACGGTGCTGCGCGCGATGGCGGACAGCGTTGACACCTCGCTCGCGACCCCCGATGCGCCGCAGGTCGGCACACTGCGTGGGATCGCGCAGGCGTTGCCCGCGCTTGTCGTGGGCACCGTGGTCCGGCAAGGAGGCGAGGCTCTCGCCAACGCCATTGGCGCGTTGGTGAGTTGAGTCGACTTGTTCCTTGAGCGGCCTGGGATGCGGCATGAACCGTTCCGGCCGCCGCCGGCGGTGTGCGTGGATACAGTGCTGCGACCAGTTGGAGGGGACACGAAGTGGACGAAGTGACGTTCGCGGCAACCACCATGGCCGCGGCCTTCCTCACTCAGGCGAGCCAGGAGGGCTACCTGAGGGTCCGTGAGGCCATTGGCCGTCTGTTCCGACGCAGCGGTCGAGAGGACGAGACAGCGGTTCAGCTTGAACGTCTGGACCGAGATCGGAGTGCTGTTGTCCAAGCCCAGGTGGGTGAGCGTGAGGCTGTCCTACGGGCCGCTGCGGTCACGTGGGCACCCGTGCTTGTACGACTCGCGGAATCGGAACCGGTCGCGTATGCCGAGCTGCTGGCTCTGGCCCAGCGGGACCACCCAACCTCCGTGGTCAACCAGCACAACCACGGAACAGGCACCTTCATCAACGGAAGTGCTCAAGGCGGCCTGACCATCAACCACGGCGTGGGGCATGGTAGACACGACTGACTTCCAGGGCCCAGGGCGGGCAACACAACCGCGCGCCCGACGTGTTCCTCGCAGGCAACGTGTACGGAGACGTCAACAACCACCAGACGTCACGGTCGGGCCATGAGTCTCAAACATCCCAGGAATACCAACGCAACGAGAGCGAACGTCCTGACGGCGATCAACCGGAGGAAGCGGACAAAGTGGGGCTGGGCGGGGCGCTGCTCGGCGGGATATGGCTGACGGTCTCGCTCTTTGGGATGTCGGGCGGACCGACCGTCGACTGGAGACCGTGTCGGAGGCGTTCTCGTCGCTGTGGGCTTGACCTCCGGATCCGATGGCCTTGTCCTTCGTGTTTATGGCTCTCGCAGAGGTCTGCGCCACTGGCACCGTCAACGCTGCTGACTCCGCGAGGAAGCGATGGGCACAGGGGAAGCGAGAATGTGCCTCGGTTGGATTTCACTCCCACCAGATATGTGGGCCGTACCTGTCCTCTTCGATAATGGTGCGAGCACCGATTTCCCGATGAGCACCTCTAGAGAAATAGTCCGTGTGACCGCTCCAAATATCAGCATAAAAGTGCCTGAAAATGAAGTCTATAAATCGACCGATGTGCAGAGGGGCGGCGCAAGCAATCCTGCAACTGGACGCGTTGATTGTCATATGGCTTGACGGGTGTCCAGGTTTGGCGTTTTCTGGATCATAATCGAACCTTACCGCAGACCTAAGAAGCATATTTGCTGGTTCAGTTGCCACATGGATGTCAACGACGTCCAGCAACGGATCCTGATAAACCATGTCCGGGTCCAGCCGGTACGGACAAGGGATATAGGCGAGTCGGTGGCCAGATATGTCCCCGCCGCTGACATCGTAAGTAATCTGAAGTAGAGATCCATCGAAGAGATGCGCAGAATATGCCCCTGAGGCGACCCAGTTGCGGTAATCTTGCAGGCCGAGATCCCCTCTGTTGACAAGGAAAGGAGCACTCGGATTTATGGAGTGCCACGAGACTCTGGTTTCAGACATGGAGACTACGCTTCTGTAAGCGGCAATCCCAGTCTGGGTAAGGTAGTCGAGAACATTAACTACCTCATCTCGGACCGCTCTAGTAGTCGTCACCCGGCGTCTCTTCTCGCATCTTCGCTACCAGCCGGGTGCGGAGTCCGGGTGGCACGTCATGCAGGTCGATCTCTCCTCGATCAACCGCCTCAAGGATTGCTTGCAACTGCTCTGTAGCCCGTTGGGCTGATTCTTGCGCGGCACCCGATCGATCTCGGTAGATGTGTCGAAGCGTCTTGAGTTCGATCGCGCTGGGGATCGGGAAGTCTAGCCGGAAATTCTTTTGTTTGACTGTTTCTACTTCCCTGGCGATAAGGTCCATGCTTGGGCCCCAGCCAGTGATGCGGACCCATGCGCGACTTCGGGTTATGGCGGTAAATAGAGTGTTCCTTTGTGTGACCGCATTATAGGAACTGGCCGCCATTTGGGAATCCACCACGTACACCATGGGTGCCTCGTTACCTTTGGCTCGGTAAATATGGGCGAGCGCGACTGAGTTCGGAACGAACACCTCGTCAACTCCCGTATTCACACCTACCAAGTGGGAATCAATTCCCTGAGCCTTTAGGGCCTGCTGGAGTCGTGGGGCGCGCGATTTAGCCCGCCTCACATCTGGCAGAACGATCAAAATATCGTCCGCTTCCAGCTCATCTTCCGTGAGATTCTTCTTGATTTGCATCGCCACCCAGGCGTCTTGCCCGATTTGATCCTCAAACTTCTGCAATACGACAGCATCATCTTCGTTGATTAGCTCTGGGAAGTATGCTGGATAGCTATCTTGTGACCGTTCGAGGGTTACATGCGCGCCTAGGCGTAGATCCCCGTGCACGACGTTGTATCCGATTTCTTTCCAGAGCTTTGGCTCATCGAAGTGCTGTAGAAGGCCGCCCGTACGATACACGCCAATCCCCAAGGCATGCGCAGTCGCCAGCGCCCACGGGGTGTTCCGATAGCACATATCTAGCACGATGTCTCGGCGAGGCTCATTTTCCCCGCTTTCAAGGCTGATGAGGCTCTCGCCAGACGGACCGGTGCCGAATAGGTCATCGGTTCCAGGCATGGCGGCCTCCGAAAGTTTCTGTAGCTCATCGAAACCCCAAACGATCCGCTTGGGATCCTTGGTGAGTAGGTAAACGAGCTGAAAAAACTCCGGTGGTAGATCCTGAGCTTCGTCGATCAACACTACATCGAAAACCGGTTCGGGATTCTGCTGCTTAGCTACGGACAAGAGTTCCTTGCAGATTCCCTGAAACTCATTTCCCTGTCCGTACGTAGATCGCGCATAATTATAGTCGCGTGGTGTTTCTCCCAGAGCCATCGCCATCTCGCTATATACGCCGGCCCGTGCGCTGGAGCCCCACGAGTGCATAATCTGAAGATGCTGTTCGTCGGGGCGATCATTGCTGTACTCAAACGTGAACCGAGTGATCAGGTCGTTGATCTGTTGGTAAAGCGCACGGGTGTGAAACGTGACAACGATACGCCAATCAGGATGCTGTGCGTGAAGGTAGGCGGCCTTCAATGCCAGTACAACAGTCTTGCCCGACCCGGCCAACCCGCGGATCCGTTGTGGACCAGTAGGCGTCTCGATGGCCGCTGTTTTCTGCCAACGGTCTAGATTTGCAATTCCTCGCTCAATTTCCTTGAGAACTGCTCCCCGGGATGTTTCTCGCTGTACGGAAGCCCTCTTCTTCGTCGGCTTGATCGTCGTCACTCGTTGCAGAGCGGCTTGCAGTGAATGCTCTATTTCTGGTTCGATCTCAGGAAGGTCTGCGACCCAGTTCGCAACCTCTTCGAATCCTAGGTATACCCCCTCCGATCCTGGAGGAGGAGAGTCGACATGACTTGCAAATACGGTCACCGTGTTGATATCGACGGCCAACCGCCTGCCATGCCTCAGGGAGTCGTGTTTCCCAAGCGTGCTTTCCAGGACAGCGTAAAGACGGTCCTGTGCTTCAACGAATTTCGACCAGTCGCCCCCAGTCTCCGGCATTTCGTCCGCGAGTAGAAAAGCGACTAGTCCATGGTCGGGACTTACCAGTAGAGCGTCCACTTCGACGCGGTTATCTGAGGTCGCGAGTACTGGGTACCCCAAGTAGATTGTTCCCGTCGCAACTCTGGGCTTCAGTACCTCGGCGAGTCGTGATGCAGTTGTGCGATCTCGGCTCTCACCATAGACAACATGCAAAGACATGAGGCGGATCCCTTATTCGCGACGAGCTTCGCCCCGCGCTCGCTGGGCTAGTCCGTAGGTAGCACTTGTCGGAGCCATCCTAGGGAGCGTGCCCGGCGGATGGCCATGACCTGGCATGTCGCGATAGGGGGGTCCGTGAGCTTGACATCGAACAGACGGAACAGCTGCGGTGCCCAGCCGTTGTGGGGTCTGCATGAGGCTGCAACGTGAGTGCCAGAGTGCCCTGCCCCGTGGCATCCGTTCGCGCGCATGTATGGTCAAAATAGCTGGTTCAGGCGGAAACCTGCAGGTTGAAAGCTTGCGCGGCAAGTCGGCAGGCGTGCCTCCAGCGCCGCGTGCCATCGGCGGTTGGGCCGTCTGTGGACCGGCTGAGGAGAGACGCCAACGACCAGGGACCGCCAACAGTGACGGGGTGCAGAGCTTTCGCGGCACGCTTCGGGGAGGGTTTCGTCTCGGCCGGAGGATCGGCAGTCTGCGGAGAACCAGCGGCAACCGGTGCCTCGGCTCCAGACACCGCCGCGCGAGGCTTGCGTGGAGCCAGCTCCGAACGGTCGGGATGATGACCGTGCTCCAGGTAGAAGTGACCCGCGTCAGTGATCTCCGCCTGCCACCTCCCCTTCTTCCGGGGCATGGTCACCAACCCCCGGTCCCTGAGCGCGCGAGCCGTGACGGCGAGCTCGGGGCTGTCCGACGTGACGGAGTCGTTCCGCCCCCGATGCAGGTGAGAGCGCGAGCTGCCGGTCATTTAACGGAGACCAGGGTGCATGGCGATCGTTGTGTCGTCTCAAGTCTGCTCGGCACAAGCTGTGCAACGACTCATTGGGGGACGCGCGGCGGACACCGCGCTGGGAGGAGCCGGAACGCCACTCCTCGGGAGCCAACCTGGGAGCCGGATCCCGAAGATCACACCCAGTTGGCTCCCAAATTGGCCCCTCATCACAAATCAGGCCCGGTGCTGATCTCTCAGCACCGGGCCTGACCTGGTGTTTCTCTGTCGGGGTGGCGGGATTTGAACCCACGACCTCTTCGTCCCGAACGAAGCGCGCTGCCAAGCTGCGCTACACCCCGATGTCACCGCTCATCTTGCGAGTCCTGCTGCTCATCGCGGCGACGTCGTTTACTTTAGCCCACCGGTGGCTGGAGACGAAATCCGGTTTTGGCGCGGTGGCGGATCGGGTTGGGGCGGGCGTGGTCGAGGGCCACGAGGAGGACGGAGAGGGCGTAGAAGGCGAGGCCGAGGAGGAGGGCGTTGCCGAGGACGCTCTTGTAGCCGTGGTGTTCGACGTCCAGGAACGTGTAGAGATAGCGGCCCGGTGTGCCGGGCAGGATCAGTTCGCCGCGGGCGAGATACACCGCGAGGTACGTCGCCGGGTACAGCAGCCACGTCGCCGCCATCCGCAGGTGCAGTCGGCCGGGTGCGGTCAGCAGCAGCCAGTCGAGTACCGCCGCGATCGGTGTCACCGTGTGGAGGATCTGGTTCGTCACCGCCTGCCACCCTGTGGGGGCCGTCGCGCCGCCCGTCATCGCGAACGGGCTCGACGCGTGCGTCAGGATCAGGTGGTACACCAGGCCCGTGATCGTGATGTACAGCAGGGCCGCGCCCGTCACCAGGGGGGAGAGGGGGCGGCGGGCCGTCCATGCCCGGCGGGCCGCGGCGATCATCACCAGGGCCAGCAGGATGTTGCTCTGGATCGTGAAGTAGGTGAGGACCCTGACGGGGCTGCCGAGGAACAGGTCGGCGGTCACCGCCGCTGCCGCCGCCAGCGCGACCAGCAGTCGGTACACGGCCGCCGCCGGGCGGCGGTAGGGGGCCACCACCGCGGTGGCGGGAACGGGTGAGGCGAGCAGCGCGGGCATGCCGGGTACCGCGGGGAGGTCCGGGATGTCCCTGGGTATCGGAGCGGTCATGCCCTCACGCTAGGCAGGGGGGACGAACCGGGCGATACGGGTGGGCCGCACGGGCTACGCGGCCCGCGGGACGCCCACTGCGGGACGCCCACCGCGCACCTGCTCCGTACCGTCGCCGTACTCCTTACTCCCGCCCCACCAACGTCATCAACGTGGCCTCCGGCGGACAGGCGAACCGCACCGGTGTGTACCGGCTCGTCCCGCATCCCGCCGACACGTGCAGGTATGAGGTGCGGCCTTCGGCCGTATGCGTGGAGAGGCCCTTCACGCGGTCGGTGTCGAGGTCGCAGTTGGTCACCAGGGCGCCGTAGAACGGGATGCAGAGCTGGCCGCCGTGGGTGTGGCCGCCGAGGATCAGGGGGTAGCCGTCGGCGGCGAACGCGTCCAGGGCGCGGAGGTACGGCGCGTGCACGACGGCCATCGAGAAGTCGGCGTCGTCCGACGGGCCGCCCGCCACGCGCGCGTACCGGTCGCGCTTGATGTGCGGGTCGTCGAGGCCGGTGAGTTCCACCGACGCGCCCTCGATCTTCAGCGTGCCGCGCGTGTTGGTGAGGTTGAGCCAGCCTCCCGCGTCGAAGCCGTCCCGCAGGTCCTCCCACGGGTTGTGGACGGCGCCCACGACGGGCGGGTTGCCGTTCAGACCGTGGCGGCCCGCGGTCTTTTCGAACAGGTACCGGGCGGGGTTGCGGAGTGTGGGGCCGTAGTAGTCGTTCGAGCCGAAGACGTACGCGCCGGGGAACTCCATCAGCGGGCCGAGCGAGTCCAGGACCTCGGGGACGGCCTGGGGGTCGGAGAGGTTGTCGCCGGTGTTGATCACGAAGTCGGGGCGCAGGCCCGCGAGCGAGCGCAGCCAGCGCTGCTTCTTGCGCTGGCCGCCGACCATGTGGATGTCGGAGACCTGGAGGACTCTGAGCGGGCGCATCCCGGCGGGCAGCACCGGGACCGTGACCCGGCGCAGGCGGAAGGAGCGGACCTCGAAGCCCGCCGCGTAGACCAGACCGGCGGCGCCTGCCGCCGCAATTCCCAGGGGTACTCCGTATCGCGCGCGCATGCCTCCATCGTGTCAGACCGCACTGACACGCCTGACACCCCGTCGGTCGGGGCCCGGTAAATCGGCGGGCGGAGCCGGTCGCGCACCTGCGAGAATCAAACCCATGACCACCACGCTCAAGGCGAAGCTGCAGGAAGACCTCAACACCGCGATCAAGGCGCACGACAAGCTGCGTTCCTCCACCCTCCGGCTGACGCTCACCGCGATCACCAAGGAGGAGGTCGCGGGCAAGGAGAAGCGCGAGCTCTCCGACGACGAGGTCCTCAAGGTGATCACCAAGGAGGCGAAGAAGCGGCGCGAGGCCGCGGACGCCTTCGAGCAGGGTGGTCGCCCGGAGCAGGCCGCGCAGGAGAAGGCGGAGGGCGAGATCCTCGCCGAGTACCTGCCCAAGCAGCTCGGTGACGAGGAGCTGACCGCGATCGTCTCCCAGGCCGTCGAGGAGGCGAAGGCGGCCGGTGCCGAGGGCCCGCGCGCCATGGGTGCCGTCATGAAGATCGTGAACCCGAAGGTGGCCGGACTGGCCGAGGGCGGCCGCGTCGCCGCGGTGGTGAAGAAGCTGCTCGCCGGCTGACCCACGGACAGGTTTCTACGACGACGGGGGCGCCCCTTTTCACAGGGGGCGCCCCCGTCGTCGTAGACGAAGAGCCTGAACGGCGCGCGGCCGCAGGGGAGTTATCCCCTGTTGCCGCCGTTCCCGTTGCCGTTGTTGCCGCCGTTCGTCGTGCCCTGGATGAAGCCGTCGGGGAAGGAGAACGTCGGGGTGGGGGTGGTGCCTCCGTCGGTGGTGCCGCCGTTGTCGTTGCCCCCGTTGTCGGTCCCGGCGTTGTCGCCGTTCTTGCCGCCGTCGTTGTTGCCCTTCTTGACGGGGTCGGGGATGTTGACGAGCTGGAAGGACTCGGCCGGCTTGCCCTCCAGGGCGCCGGTCATGGCGTCCTTCCAGATCGGGCCCGGGGTGTCGGCGCCGTAGACCTGGTCGTGCCAGACGCCGCCGATGCGGATGCTGGTCATCTCGATGTTCTGCTTGGCGCTGCCGACCCAGACCGCGCCCGCGAGCTGGGGCGTGTAGCCGACGAACCAGGCGTTCTTGCGGGAGTCCGTCGTACCCGTCTTGCCGGCGCTCTGGCGGTCGGTGAGGCCGGCCTCCTGGCCGGTGCCGGAGTCGACCACGCCGCGCAGCACGGTGTTGATGGTGTCGGCGGTCTTCTTGCTCATCGCCCGCGAGCAGGTGGACTTGGGGACGGCGAGCGACTTCTGCTCGTTGCCCACCTTCTGGGTGATGGACTCGATGGCGACGGGCGTGCAGTACGTGCCCTCGTTGGCGAAGGCCGCGTACGCGGAGGCCATCGTCAGCGGGGAGAGGCCCTTGGAGCCGAGCGCGATGGCCGGGACCTCGGGGATCTTGTCGCCGTTGCCCTGCACGACGCCGAGCTTGTTGGTCATGCTCACCACGGGGCACAGGCCGATGTCGGAGATCATCTGCACGAAGTAGGTGTTGACCGACTTGGCCATCGCCTCCTTCAGCGCGTACGGGCCCTTCTCGGACTCGCTCTCGTTCTCCACGGTCGCGCCGTCGGTGTTGACCCAGTTCTTGCCGCTGCAGGTCGAGACGGGGCTCGGGTAGTCCATCGAGTACGGCGCCGGGTACTGCTGCGTGGCCGGCAGGCCCTGCTCCAGTGCCGCCGCCGCGACGAACGGCTTGAACGTCGAACCGGTCGGGAAGCCGAAGTTCGAGCCGCCCATGTCGGCGTTGACCGAGTAGTTGTACTCCGTCTCGTTCTTGCCGTAGCCGTACGGCTTCGACTGGCCCATCCCGAGGATCTTGCCGGTGCCGGGCTCCACCAGGGTGGCCGCCGCGGCGACCGAGTCCGACTTGTAGATGTGGTCCTTGAGCGAGGACTGCACCGAGGCCTGGGCCTGCGGGTCCAGGGTCGTACGGATCGTCAGACCGCCCTGGTTCCAGATCTTCGCCCGGGCCTCCTTGGTCTTGCCGAAGACCGGGTCGCTCAGGAAGACCTTCTCGACGTACTTGCAGAAGAAGCTGGCGCCCTTGACCGCGGTGATGCAGCCGTTCTTCGGCTGGCTGACCTTGAGACCCAGGTCGGTCTTCTCGGCCGCCAGGGCCTCCGCCTTGGAGATGTCGCCGACCTCGGCCATGCGGGCCAGCACGGTGTTGCGGCGCTTCTTGGCCTCGGCCTCGTCGTTGATCGGGTCGTAGCGCGTGGGGGACTGGACGATGCCCGCCAGCAGCGCCGACTGCTGGAGGTTCAGGTCCTTGGCGTGCTTGGAGAAGTAGCGCTCGGACGCGGCCTCGACGCCGTAGGCCTGCTCTCCGAAGAAGGTGATGTTCAGGTAGTTCTCGAGGATCTTCTTCTTGCCGAGTTTTTCCTCGATCTGGATCGCGTACTTCAGCTCGCGGACCTTGCGGCCCAGCGTCTGCTGGGTGGCCTCGGCGACCTTCGTCGGGTCGTCGCCGGCCTCCTCCACGAAGTAGTTCTTCACCAGCTGCTGCGTGAGCGTGGAGGCGCCCTGGGAGACGCCGCCGCTCTGCGCGTTCTTGTTCAGGGCGCGCAGGACGCCCTTGAGGTCGATCGCGCCGTGCTGGTAGAAGCGCGAGTCCTCGATCGCGACGATCGCCTTCTGCATGTACGGCGAGATGTCCTTGAGCTCCACCACCGTGCGGTCACGGGAGTAGACCGAGGCGAGCTGGTTGCCCTTGCTGTCCAGGATGGTGGTGCGCTGGCTCAGCTGAGGGCTCTTCAGGTTGTCGGGGATGTCGTCGAACCCCTGGACCGAGCCCTTGGCCGCGAGCCCCAGCGCTCCGGCCGCGGGCAACGCGATTCCGGCCATGACGGCACCGGCGAGCACACTGACACCGAGGAACTTGGTGGCCTGCTGCAGAGGGGACAGACCACCACCCGAGCGCTTTTTTGGCATGGGGGCAGCCTAATCCCTCACCCGGGGCGTCCCCGGGGAGCGGGTGGGTCTCGGGATGTTCGGGTGCGGGATCGTGACATCCATGGGCGAGGGCCTTGTCGTGGGCAGTGGCATCGAAGGCTCTGCGACCGCGCGGTGAACGGTGGGCCCGTCCCGGGAACATGACGGCGCGGCAATAGGAGCCGTCTACGTTCTCATTCGCCGGACAGGTGTATAGGCCTTGGCCTAAGCTGCTCTCAACTGTCACAGCAGAGCGGTCACGTATCAATACGTCCGGCGACCCCGAATCGTTCCGGTCGTTCCCTGTTTTTTTGTGGGAGGCGTGTCCGAATCCGCCTCCTGTGTCACCCGGCGTCCGTTGTGACGCAAGACAACTGTCCCGTTCTGATGGGAAAGTCGCATATGTCGCGGGCTCACTCCCCCGGGTGATCTGCCGCTTACGCATAGTCCGTTCGGGCCATTCAAGATTGGGCCCGAAGGGGGTGTTGCGCTGTGCCCACCTTCCGTAACGTCCTCAACTGGCGGCGGTGAATATGCCGCTGCCGCCGTGGGGGAGCCTCGATTCGGGAGAGGACGGCGCCGGTATGGGCTGGGTAACCGACTGGAGTGCGCAGGCGGCCTGCCGCACTACCGATCCGGATGAACTGTTCGTTCAAGGAGCAGCGCAGAACAGGGCGAAGGCAGTGTGCACCGGATGTCCGGTACGCACGGAGTGCCTCGCCGATGCGCTCGACAACCGCGTCGAATTCGGCGTGTGGGGAGGCATGACGGAGCGGGAGCGCCGCGCACTGCTGCGCAGGCGGCCCACTGTCACTTCATGGCGCCGGCTACTGGAGACCGCGCGCATCGAGTACGAGCGAGGGGTCGGCATCATCCCCCTCGACGACGACGAGATCTACGAGAACTACGCGGCGGTGGGCTGACGCAGGCCCCCGTAGGGCCGATCGACCCCGGGCGATCCCCGGGGCCGCGCGTCGGACCTTCGTCCCGGGCGTCAGACCGTCGTCTCGGGCAGCTCCGGCCGACCGGCCGCGAGCCGGTTCCCGATGTCCCGCAGCCCCGCGAGGTCGTGCACATCGCCGGGCAGCGCGGCCACTTCGGCGACGGCCACCTCGGGGTGGCGCGCGGTGAAGCGGTCGCGTGTGCGCTGCTCGCGGGAGAGCAGCCGCATCCGGTCGGCATGCAGTCTGAGCAGGCCTGCGGAGAGTTGGTCGACGGACGGCTCGTCGTCGGGTCGCTTGTCGGCGGGGCGCTCGTCGTCCGTGGTGGCGGGGGAGCCTTCGTCACGAGCCGCTGCCCGGGAACCGGGAGATCCGGTAGCAGGAGATCCGGTACCGGAGGATTCTGAACTGCCGTACGTGTCGGGAGAGTTACGAAGTCCAGCTTTCCCGCCCACCTGATCGACAATGCGGGACTCCTCAAGATTTTCCGCGGCGGCCAGTGCCCGCTCGGCCGACAACCGGGCGGCACCACTGCCGTGCACCCGGTTGAGCACCAGACCGGCCAGCGGCATGTCCTCGGCCGCCAGCCGCTCCACGAAGTACGCGGCCTCGCGCAGCGCGTCCCGCTCCGGGGCCGCGACCACCAGGAACGCCGTCCCCGGCGCCTGCAGCAGCTTGTACGTCGCGTCCGCGCGGGTGCGGAAACCGCCGAAGGTGGTGTCCATCGCGGAGATGAACGTCTGGATGTCCTTGAGGAGTTGACCCCCGAGCAGCTTGCCGAGGGTGCCGGTCATCATCGACATGCCGACGTTGAGGAACTTCATCCCGGCCCGGCCGCCCAGCTTCGCCGGCGCGGTCAGCAGCCGGATCAGCTTGCCGTCCAGGAACGAGCCGAGACGTTTCGGCGCGTCCAGGAAGTCCAGGGCCGAGCGGGACGGCGGGGTGTCCACCACGATCAGGTCCCAGTCGTGCTGGGCGCGCAACTGGCCCAGCTTCTCCATCGCCATGTACTCCTGCGTGCCCGCGAAGCCCGCCGAGAGCGACTGGTAGAAGGGGTTGTTCAGGATCGCGGCGGCCCGCTCGCGGTCCGCGTGCGCCTCGACGATCTCGTCGAAGGTGCGCTTCATGTCGAGCATCATGGCGTGCAGTTCGCCGTCCCCGTCGACGTCCTTCACCCGCCTCGGGGTGTTGTCCAGCGAGTCGATGCCCATGGACTGCGCGAGCCTGCGGGCCGGGTCGATGGTCAGGACGACGACCCTGCGGCCCCGCTCCGCCGCCCGCAGTCCGAGCGCCGCCGCGGTGGTCGTCTTGCCGACCCCGCCCGAGCCGCAGCACACCACGATGCGGGTCTCCGGGTCGTCGAGCAGCGGGTCGACGTCGAGCACGCGCGCGGAGGACAGCCGACGGGCGCCGTCGCGCCCCTGCTCCTGGTCCGGGCTCATGACATTCCCTGCTTCCGCAGCTCGGTGGCGAGTTCGTACAGGCCCGCCAGGTCCATGCCTTCGGTGAGCAACGGCAGTTCGTGCAGCGGCAGGTCCAGCGCGCCCAGCACGGCCCGCTGGTCGTGCTCCAGGGCGTACCGCGCGGCGTACTCCTCCGCCTGCGCGAGCAGCGGATCCACCAGCTTCTCGGCATTGCCGCCGCGCCGCGCCCCGCCGAGCCCGGCGGCCGACAGCGACTGCGCCACGGCGGTGCGCGGCACGGCCCGTACGAGATCCAGCTCGGCCGCGTCCAGCACTTCGGGCCGCACCATGTTCACGATGATCCGACCCACCGGCAGCCGCGCCGCCCGCAGTTCGGCGATGCCGTCGGCGGTCTCCTGGACGGGCATCTCCTCCAGGAGCGTCACCAGGTGGACCTCCGTCTCGGGGGACTTCAGGACCCGCATCACGGCCTGCGCCTGATTGTGTATCGGGCCGATCTTGGCGAGCCCGGCGACCTCGTCGTTGACGTTCAGGAAGCGGGTGATGCGGCCGGTCGGCGGGGCGTCCATCACGACGTGGTCGTAGGCGAACCGCCCGCTCTTGTCCTTGCGCCGTACGGCCTCGCACGCCTTGCCGGTCAACAGGACGTCCCTGAGGCCGGGCGCGACCGTGGTGGCGAAGTCGATCGCGCCGAGTTTCTTCAGGGCGCGGCCCGCGCCGCCGAGTTTGTAGAACATCTGGAGGTAGTCCAGAAGGGCCAGTTCGGGGTCGATGGCCAGTGCGTACACCTCCCCGCCCCCGGGAGCGACGGCGATCTTCCGCTCCTCATAGGGCAGCGTCTCCGTCTCGAAGAGCTGCGCGATGCCCTGGCGACCCTCGACCTCGACGAGAAGCGTCCGCTTCCCCTCGGTGGCCAGGGCCAGCGCGAGGGCTGCGGCCACCGTGGTCTTGCCGGTACCGCCCTTGCCACTGACGACCTGGAGCCTGCTCACGTCTTCGAGCCTAACCAGTCCGCGCCCGAACCAAGCCAGAGGCTGTGGACAACGCGACCGCGGACGGCCGGTTCGCAGCCGCTAAAGTCGGCCGCATGACCAAGTGGGAATACTCGACTGTGCCGCTGCTCGTCCACGCCACGAAGCAGATTCTGGACACCTGGGGCGAGGACGGCTGGGAGCTCGTCCAGGTCGTGCCCGGGCCGAACAACCCCGAGCAGCTGGTGGCCTACCTCAAGCGGGAGAAGGCATGAGCGGCGCCGTCGAGGCCCGGCTGGCCGAACTCGGCCTGACCCTGCCGGCGGTCGTCCCGCCGCTCGCCGCGTACCAGCCCGCCGTGCGGAGCGGTGTCTACGTGTACACCTCCGGCCAGCTGCCCATGGTGGACGGCAAGTTGCCCGTCACCGGCAAGGTGGGCGCCGAGGTCACCGCGGAGGAGGCCAAGGAACTGGCCCGCACCTGCGCGCTGAACGCCCTCGCCGCCGTGAAGTCCGTCACCGGTGACCTCGATCGCATCGCGCGCGTGGTGAAGGTCGTCGGCTTCGTCGCCTCGGCCCCCGACTTCACCGGCCAGCCCGGCGTGATCAACGGCGCCAGCGAACTCCTCGGCGAGGTCCTCGGCGACAAGGGCGTGCACGCGCGGAGCGCGGTCGGCGTGGCGGTGCTGCCGCTGGACTCGCCGGTCGAGGTCGAGGTCCAGGTGGAGCTGACGCAGGCGTAGCCACGGTGTTCGCCGTCCCGGGGTGCGCGTTGTTGCCTCTCGAACATCCGCGCGCTACGGGATAGCCTCCGCCCATGGCGAACGGTCAGTGGTACCCGGCGGAGTGGCCCGAGCGCATCCGCGCGCTCGCCGACGGCGCGCTCACTCCGGTCGTGCCCAGGCGGGCGGCCACCGTGATGCTCCTGAAGGACACCGACACCGGCCCCGCCGTCCACATGCTGCGCAGACGCGCCTCCATGGCCTTCGCCGGGGGCGCGTACGCGTATCCGGGCGGCGGTGTCGACCCGCGCGACGACGACCGTCACGTCCGCTGGGCGGGCCCCACGCGCGCGTGGTGGGCGAACCGGCTGGGCGTCGACGAGACGGCCGCCCAGGCGATCGTCTGCGCGGCCGTACGGGAGACCTACGAGGAGGCGGGCGTCCTGCTCGCCGGACCCACCCCCGACTCGGTGGTCGGCGACACCACGGGTGAGGCCTGGGAGGCGGACCGCGCCGCCCTGGTCGCCCGTGACCTGTCCTTCGCCGAGTTCCTGGACCGGCGGGGTCTGGTGCTGCGCTCGGACCTGCTGGGTGCGTGGGCCCGCTGGATCACCCCGGAGTTCGAGACCCGCCGCTACGACACCTGGTTCTTCGTGGCGGTCCTCCCGGAGGGGCAGCGCACCCGCAACGCCTCCACGGAGGCCGACCACACGGTGTGGATCGCCCCCCAGGAGGCGGCCGCCGGGTACGACAAGGGCGACCTCACGATGATGCCGCCGACCATCGCGACCCTGCGCGGACTCATCCCGTACGGCAGCGCGGCCGAGGCCCTGTCGTCGGCCCCGGAGCGCGATCTGACGCCCGTCCTCGCGCAGGCCCGCCTGGAGGACGGCGAGATCGTCCTGTCCTGGCCGGGCCACGAGGAGTTCACCAAGCACATCGCTACCGACCTCCCGACCGGTGGAGCCCCCGCATGACCGACGCAGCCGCGCTTCCCGGCCAGCCACGGGGCGGGGTCCTCACCGGCCCCGCCACCGCGCGCGCAGTGAACGTCCTCGCGCCCAACGCGTCCGCGATGACCCTGGACGGGACCAACACCTGGATCGTCTCGGAGCCCGACTCCGAACTGGCCGTGGTCATCGACCCGGGGCCCCTGGACGAGGGGCATCTGCGCAACGTCGTCGACACCGCCGAGAAGGCCGGCAAGCGGATCGCCCTGACCCTGCTCACGCACGGACACCCCGACCACGCGGAAGGCGCCGTCCGCTTCGCCGGGCTGACGGACACGAAGGTCCGCGCGCTCGACCCGGCGCTGCGCCTCGGGGACGAGGGCCTCGCCGCCGGGAACGTCATCCGGGTCGGCGGCCTGGAACTCGTCGTCGTGTCCACGCCCGGGCACACCGGGGACTCCCTGTGCTTCCATCTCCCGGCCGATCAGGCCGTCCTGACGGGAGACACCGTCCTGGGGCGCGGTACGACCGTGGTGGCGCATCCTGACGGCCGCCTGGGCGACTATCTGGACTCGCTGCGGCGGCTGCGCTCGCTCACGGTCGACGACGGCGTCCACACGGTCCTGCCGGGTCACGGGCCGGTCCTGGAGGACGCCCAGGGTGCCGTCGAGTTCTATCTCGCCCACCGCGCCCACCGACTCGCCCAGATCGAGACGGCCGTGGAGAACGGCCACCGCAGCCCCGCCGAGGTCGTCGCCCACGTGTACGCGGACGTCGACCGCTCACTGTGGCCGGCGGCGGAACTGTCCGTACTGGCCCAGCTGGACTACCTGAAGGAACACGGCCTGATCTGACGGCCTTGTCTGACGGCCTGATCTACGCGGTGTCGTCCGGGCGCGGTGCCTTCACGCCGTGCACGCGCGCGTACTCGGCGGCCAGCCACGGGCCGAGATCGTCGACGTACGACCGCAGCACGCGCGTGTCGCCGGTCGGCTCGTGTCCGAGGAAGGCCGCCGTGCGCAGTTCCTCCGCCCGCCCGGGGTAGTACGCGCCGAACGCCCCGGCCATCTCCCCGAGGTCGCTGGTCCAGCCGTTCCAGCGGGGCATGACCAGAGTGAAGCCGGTGCGGACCAGGTGCCGGGACATGAAGCGGACGAGGGGTCTACGGGCTTCGTCGGTGTCCTCGGAGGCGGCGATCCGCTCACGCCAGCGGGGGAGCAGCAGCGCCAGGTCGCCGTTGGTCTCGCGCGCGAGCAGCGAGTCCGGGCGGTAGCGGGGCAGGTACTCGGCGAGGTCGTCCCCGAGCAGCGGTGTGCACAGGCACGCGACGAACCACCCCAGGTCGTACGTCTCCGGCTCGCTCAGCAGCCGTGTGCGGCCATACAGGAGGATGCCGACCCCGTCGATCTCCGGGAACTCCTTGTCGAGCGCCTCGCCCAGGCTGCGGGCCTCGTCCCGGTCCTCCTCGGTCGGCTCCCGCCGGGTCGCCACGAGCAGGTCCAGATCGCTGCGCCCCACGCGCGCGGTGCCGCGCGGGATCGACCCGTAGAGGTACGCGCTGTCGAGGCGTCCCCCGTAGACGTCGAGCAGCCGGTCCCGCGCCGCGGCGACGACCGGCCGGAAGACGTGCGGGACGCGCCCCAAGGAGCCCTCGCGCTCGATGTATCCCTGGGCGTCGAGCCCTCTGTGGTCAACGGTTGCGGCCATGGGATCACTGTGCCGGGAGATGGGCTCCGGGGCGGCCGGTTTCCGACTGCTGAACGGGTTCATCTCCAGCGGAATACGCGCAGCCGCCGAATGTCCCCGGGACTTCCGCAGCTCACCGCGATCAGCTCACCGGCGGCAGCGGCGAACGGCCAGATGGCGCCGCGCCCGCGCAGCCTGCGCCGGGCCACGACCCTGCCGTCGGCGGGATCGAGCACGCTGAACCGATGGGCGTACCGGTGCAGCACCAGCAGCCAGCCGCGGTGGGCGAGCACGACGGCCTCTTCGTGCCGCCACCCCTTGGTGTGCCACTCCCACAGCAGCTCGCCCGAGGAGGTGGAGTACGCCCCCACCCGGACCCCCTTGTCCCGGTCGCTCTCGTCGGCGGGCACCAGCTGTACGGCGAGGACGTCACCGGCCACGGCGACCTCCCTGCCGAACTTCTCGCAGTCGTCCGGCAGCCGGAGAGCCACGGCGTCCTTCCGGACGGCGTCCAGGACGAGCAGCCGGGGTCTGCCGCGCGCACCGCGGGCCTCCAGGTGTGCCACGAAGGGCTGGGCGCTGATGGCGGACGCGTTCTGGACGCGCCGGTCTTTGAGCGTGTGCTTGTACCGGACCCGGCCCGTTTCCACGTCGAGTGTGTGCAGCGTCACCTCGTCCCCGTTCCCGAACTCGTCCGTCTTCCAGGACTCGACCGCGGCCGCGACGAGGCCGCCGCCGACGGCCACGTCGGACGGGAGATACCCGAGCGGTTCCGCGTCCTGCTCCCGCTGCCGTACGACCTCGCCCGTGTCGACGGCCAGCGAGGTGAGACCGACGCGTTCCACGTCCAGGTTTCCGTCGTCGTAGTGCAGCACCACCCCCACGCCGTCCTTGGCGTCCGCCGACACCAGACCGACGACCTGCTCGCCGGGTGGCCGCCAGGTCCACAGGGGCTCGCCAGTGGTCACCCGGTAGGCCTGCACGTGGTCGAAACGGGCGACCGCGACGGTGTCGTCCGTCAGCCACAGGCCGAGCGGCTTTCCGCCCGCCTCACCCTTCTCGTACGGCGTCCGCCACAGCCGACGCGCCGATCTCCGCCACCGGGAGTGCTCCCAGACCGACTCCGGCGCCTTGTCCTCGTTCATCCCCACCCCTTGGGTCCCCACCCGGCGATACACGAAAGGCCCCGCCGCGACAGGGCCGACACACGAAGGACCCCGCCGTAGCAGGGCCCTTCAGTAAGAAGACGTGCGTCAAGAAGACGTGCGATTTCGATCTAGCGCGAGCGCTTCGCCAGTCGTTCGACGTCCAGCAGGATCACCGCGCGGGCCTCCAGGCGCAGCCAGCCGCGGCCCGCGAAGTCGGCGAGGGCCTTGTTGACCGTCTCGCGGGACGCGCCGACCAGCTGGGCCAGCTCCTCCTGCGTGAGGTCGTGCACCACGTGGATGCCTTCCTCGGACTGCACGCCGAAGCGGCGGGAGAGGTCGAGCAGGGCGCGGGCCACGCGGCCGGGGACGTCCGAGAAGACGAGGTCGGACATCGCGTCGTTGGTCTTGCGCAGTCGGCGGGCGACCGCGCGCAGCAGCGCGGAGGCCACCTCGGGGCGGGCGCTCAGCCAGGGCTGGAGGTCGCCGTGGCCGAGGCCCAGCAGCTTGACCTCGGTCAGCGCGCTGGCGGTGGCCGTACGCGGGCCCGGGTCGAACAGCGACAGCTCGCCGATCAGCTCGCCGGGGCCGAGGACGGCCAGCATGTTCTCGCGGCCGTCGGGGGAGGTGCGGTGGAGCTTCACCTTGCCCTCGGTGACCACGTAGAGCCGGTCGCCCGGGTCGCCCTCGTGAAAGAGCGAGTCCCCGCGCGCGAGGGTCACCTCACTCATGGAGGCGCGCAGCTCCGCGGCCTGATCGTCATCGAGCGCCGCGAAGAGCGGGGCGCGCCGCAGAACGTCGTCCACGAGTTCTCTCCTTGTCGACCTGCTCAGGGGATGGTGCTCCCCCTTGGTACCAGGGGACCGTGCTCCCCATTTTGCCGGACCGTCCAAACAGTGTGATCTGTCACAAGGATGCCGTACAGGTGTCCCGAGGTAAGCGGCAGGGGTCCAATTGGGGGCTGATCTTCGGGGTCCGGGGCGGATGTCAGTGGCGGGCTCTAGGCTGGCCGGGTGTCCAAATCGCCGGTGAGAGCACAGGCCAAGGGGGCTGGGCGGATGGTTGTACCTCGTGATTCCGCCGTGGGCGAACAGAGCCCTGACGGCGGCAAGAAAGCGGCAAAGGGGGCAAAGGGCGTGGCTGCTGTGAAGGGCGAGTCGCACACCGCCCTCGTCCGCCGTGCCCGCCGGATCAACCGCGAGCTGGCCGAGATCTATCCGTACGCCCACCCGGAGCTCGACTTCGAGAACCCCTTCCAGCTCGTGGTCGCCACGGTCCTGTCCGCTCAGACCACCGACCTCAGGGTCAACCAGACGACCCCGGCCCTGTTCGCCAAGTACCCGACCCCGGAGGATCTGGCGGGCGCCGACCCGGAGCAGGTCGAGGAGATCCTCCGGCCGACCGGGTTCTTCCGGGCCAAGACGAAGTCGGTGATAGGGCTCTCCAGGGCGCTCGTCGAGGACTTCGGCGGTGAGGTCCCGGGTCGGCTCGAAGACCTCGTCAAGCTGCCCGGTGTCGGCCGCAAGACCGCCTTCGTGGTGCTGGGCAACGCCTTCGGGCGCCCCGGCATCACCGTGGACACGCACTTCCAGCGGCTCGTACGGCGCTGGAAGTGGACCGAGGCGACCGAGCCCGACAAGATCGAGGCCGCCGTGGGAGCGCTCTTCCCGAAGAGCGACTGGACGATGCTCTCGCACCACGTGATCTTCCACGGCCGCCGCATCTGCCACGCCCGCAAGCCCGCCTGCGGCGCCTGCCCCATCGCCCCGCTCTGCCCGGCGTACGGCGAGGGCGAGACCGACCCGGAGAAGGCGAAGAAGCTGCTCAAGTACGAGAAGGGCGGCTACCCGGGCCAGCGCCTGAACCCGCCGCAGTCCTATCTGGACGCGGGCGGCAAACCGGCGCCGCCGCTGGGATCGGCGTGACGACGGCATCGGGGGCCGGATGACGGAACGATCTCGGAGGTACCGGGCGTTGATCGGTGTGAACGGGGGTGGGGGATGACGCGCGCGAGCAATGCCCAGGGTGTGGGGCTCAGCAAGGAGGGCCTGCCGGGCTGGCTCGACCCGGTGGTGCACGCGGTGGAGACGGTCGAGCCGCTCCAGCTGAGCCGGTTCCTGCCGCCGGAGGACGGCGCGGGCCGGCAGTCCGCGGTGCTGATCCTCTTCGGGGAGGGCGACCGGGGGCCCGAGCTGCTGCTCATGGAGCGGTCCAGTTCGCTGCGCTCCCACGCGGGGCAGCCGTCCTTCCCGGGCGGTGCCCTCGACCCCGAGGACGGCGACCCGACGGGCGACGGCCCGCTGCGGGCCGCTCTCCGCGAGGCCGAGGAGGAGACCGGGCTCGACCCCGCCGGAGTGCAGCTCTTCGGGGTGCTGCCCAAGCTGTACATCCCGGTGAGCGGCTTCGTGGTGAGCCCGGTGCTGGGCTGGTGGCGGGAGCCGACCCCGGTCGGGGTGGTCGATCCGAACGAGACGGCCCGGGTGTTCACGGTCCCCGTGGCGGATCTCACGGATCCGGCCAACAGGGTCACGGTGTCGCACCCCAGCGGCTTCCTGGGTCCGGCATTTCTGGTCGAATCGGCACTTGTCTGGGGTTTCACGGCCGGAGTCATCGACCGCCTGCTGCACTACTCGGGCTGGGAGCGCCCCTGGGACCGCGAGAAGCAGGTCCCGCTCGACTGGCGGTCATGACAGGGTGTCCGTCGTGAATGTGCTGGACATCCTGTTGCTGGTCGCCGCCGTGTGGTTCGCGATCGTGGGCTATCGCCAGGGGTTCGTCGTCGGCATTTTGTCGGTGATCGGCTTCCTGGGCGGCGGTCTCGTCGCCGTCTACACGCTGCCCGTCATCTGGGACGCGCTGACCGACAACGCGGAGGTCTCCACCACCGCGGCCGTCGTCGCGGTCGTCGTCGTCATCGTCTGCGCCTCCGTCGGCCAGGCCCTGACCACCCACCTCGGCAACAAGCTGCGCCGGTACATCACCTGGTCCCCGGCCCGCGCCCTGGACGCGACCGGCGGCGCCCTCGTCAACGTGCTCGCGATGCTCCTGGTGGCCTGGCTGATCGGCTCGGCACTCGCGGGCACCACCCTGCCGACGCTCGGCAAGGAGGTCCGCAGCTCCAAGGTGCTGCTGGGGGTGTCCCGGGCGCTGCCCGCGCAGGCCGACACCTGGTTCGCGGACTTCTCCTCGGTCCTCGCGCAGAACGGCTTCCCGCAGGTCTTCAGCCCGTTCGCCAACGAGCCGATCAACGACGTCCAGCCGCCCGACCCGGCCCTCGCCTCCAGCGCGGTCGCCACCCGCGCCCAGCAGTCCATCGTCAAGGTCATGGGCACCGCCCAGAGCTGCGGCAAGGTCCTGGAGGGCAGCGGCTTCGTCTTCGGCGACCGCCGCGTCATGACCAACGCGCACGTCGTGGGCGGCGTCGACGAACCCACCGTCCAGATAGGCGGCGTGGGCCGCAAGTACGACGCCAAGGTCGTCCTCTACGACTGGCACCGCGACATCGCCGTACTCGACGTACCGGACCTGAAGGCGCGCTCCCTGCAGTTCGCCACCAAGGACGCGGACAGCGGCAACAGTGCGATCGTCGCCGGCTTCCCGGAGAACGGGTCGTACGACGTCCGGGCGGCACGCGTGCGGGGACGCATCACGGCCAACGGCCCGGACATCTACCACCGCGGCACGGTCCGCCGCGATGTGTACTCGCTCTACGCGACCGTCCGCCAGGGCAACTCCGGCGGCCCGCTGCTCACGCCCGAGGGCAAGGTGTACGGCGTGGTCTTCGCGAAGTCCCTGGACGACCCCGACACCGGGTACGCGCTCACCGCCGACGAGATCCAGGAGGACATCGTCAAGGGTCGCAGTGCCAACGAGCAGGTGGACAGCGACAGTTGCGCGCTGTGAGCCAGGCTCGGTAAGAGGTGGGTGCGTCAGCCCCGTGGATGACGCAGCCGTACCGAGACCCAGCGGGCCCGGCGGCGCAGAATGCGCGGGATCCCCACCCTGAGGTCTGTGCCCTGGAGTTGCGGGGCGCCTCGCTGGTGGGAGCCCGGACCGTGGTCCGAGCGGCGATTGCGTGCTGCGTCACTGTAGTCGTGCGTCCAGCCCATACCCCGACGTCTGCCCCTGCCCCAAGGTCGATAACCACCCCCTGGGGGCCCAATTGGCGTATGCGCGAGGCAAGTAGCCGTTCGTAGTACAGGTGTTCAGATCCGGATACCGGGCGCGGCGGGACGGTCACTCATCACTCATCGCTCATCGCTCATCGATCGGGTTCGGGATCCTTGAGCCAGTTGACCAGTTCGGTCGAGAAGGCCACCGGGTCCTCCTCGTGCGGGAAGTGTCCGAGACCGTCGAACAGCCGCCAGCGGTACGGCGCTTCGACGTACTCCCCGGATCCCGCCGCGCTGCGGGTGCGCAGCACCGGGTCCAGCGAGCCGTGCAGATGCAGCGTCGGCACCCGCACCGGCCGCTTCATCCGCCGGTTGAACTGGATGCCGTCCGGACGCGCCATCGACCGCACCATCCAGCGGTACGGCTCGATCGAGCAGTGCGCGGTCGACGGGATCAGCATCGCCCGCCGGTACGCCTCGATCGCGTCGTCGTCCGGCAGTTGCGGGCCGGACCAGTCCCGGATCAGCTTGCCCACCAACTCGGCGTCCTCGGCGAGGAGTTGCCGCTCGGGCAGCCAGGGCCGCTGGAACCCCCAGATGTAGGAACTCGCCGCGGACTGTCTGACGTCGGACAGCATCGCGTTGCGCCAGCGTCGGGGGTGCGGCATCGAGGAGACGGCGAGTCGGCGCACCAGCTTGGGGCGCATCGCGGCGGCCGTCCAGGCCAGATAGCCGCCGAGGTCGTGGCCGACCAGAGCGGCGTCGGGCTCGCCGAGGGAGCGGATCACGCCAGTGATGTCGAGGGCGAGGTTGGCCGGGTCGTAGCCGCGCGGGGTGCGGTCGCTGCCGCCGACGCCCCGCAGGTCCATGGCGACGGCCCGGAACCCGGCGTCGGCCAGCGCGCCCAGTTGGTGCCGCCAGGTCCACCAGAACTGGGGGAAGCCGTGCAGCAGCAGCACCAGCGGCCCGTCGCCCACCTCCGCGATGTGGAAGCGCGCGCCGTTGGCCGCGACATCCCGGTGGGTCACCTCGCGCCCGCCGGGAATGTCGAGCCGTACGACCGAAGCAGGTTGTGCCCAGGGATGGGCGGGGTCCGTCATGAGGACGAGCGTGCCACAGCCTCGATGGCTTCGGGGACACGGTCCTCGATCGCCGGGCGCGGATGCGGCTTGGCGTTGCCCAGGACTCCGGCGGTCTCCTTGACCGAGGCGGCCACCTTCTGCGGGCCCTTGCTCTTGGCGGCCTTCTTCGCGAAGAGCACGCCGACCAGGCCGAGGACGACCGCGACGAGCACGTTCGCCGCGAAGGAGAGCAGGAAACAGAGCGCCATGTTCCAGCCGCTCCAGGTGCGGATGCCGTACGCCAGCGCGAAGTTGAGCATCGGCAGGGAGAACAGCAGTACGACCGCGGCGACAGTGAACGCGCCGCCGCTCATCACCCCGCGCTTGACGTCCTGCTTGAGCTGCGCCTTGGCCAGCGCGATCTCGTCGTGCACCAGCGCGGACATCTCGGTCGTCGCCGAGGCGAACAGCTGGCCGATGCTGCGTTCGGCGCCGACCGGGCTGCCGTCGGGTGCGCTCATCGCGTACTCCCTCTTCCGCATGTGTGTGTTCCGGCATGTGTTTGTACCGTCTCGTCAGATCATGCCGGACCGTCCTTGTCCGCGCCCGCCCCGCCCGCCACTTCGGCGGGCCCGCGCCGCTGTTCGGCGGCCTTCTCCGCGGCGATCCTGCGGTGCTCGGCGGCCTTGCGGTCGTGGAGTCCGGCCATGCGCAGGTGGTACGCCGGGTCGTCCTGCTCGTAGATGTCGGGGATGCCGTCGAGGTCCTCGTCGCGCTCCTCGTCCTCGTATATCCTGCGGTACCGGGCGTTGCGCAGCTTGAGCAACACGGTCGCGCCCAGGGCCGCGATCAGCGAGCCCACGAGGACGGCCGCCTTGACCTCGTCGGTGAGCACCGGGTCGCCGTCGAACGCGAGTTCCCCGATGAGCAGCGACACGGTGAAGCCGATGCCGGCCAGCGAGGCGACCGCGAACACGTCCGCCCAGGCGAGGTCGTCGCTGAGCGAGGCCCGGGTGAAACGGGCCGTCAGCCAGGTCCCGCCGAAGATCCCGACCGCCTTGCCGACCACCAGCCCGAGGACCACGCCCAGGGTCTCGGGCTTCGTGAACACGTCACCCAGCGCGCCGCCGGAGATCGCGACCCCGGCGCTGAACAGCGCGAACAGCGGCACCGCGAGGCCCGCCGACAGGGGGCGTACGAGGTGTTCGACATGCTCGCCGGGGGAGTGGTCCTCGTCCTCGCGCGTGGTGCAGCGCAGCATCAGGCCCATGGCCACGCCCGCGATCGTGGCGTGGACGCCGCTGTTGTACATCAGCGCCCAGATCACCAGCGCGAGCGGGACGTACACGTACCACCCGCGCACGCCCCGGCGCAGCAGCAGCCAGAAGACGGCGAGGCCCACGACCGCGCCCGCGAGCGCGGCGAAGTCGATCCGGTCGGTGAAGAAGATCGCGATGATCAGGATCGCGAACAGGTCGTCGACCACGGCGAGGGTGAGCAGGAAGGCGCGGAGGGCGCTCGGCAGGGAGGTGCCGATCACCGCGAGGACGGCGAGCGCGAAGGCGATGTCGGTGGCGGTCGGCACCGCCCAGCCGTTCAGGGAGCCGCCGCCGGTGAGGTTCGTCAGCGTGTACACGAGTGCTGGTACGGCCATCCCGCACAGGGCCGCCACGACGGGCAGGGCGGCGGCCTTCGGGTCGCGCAGGTCGCCGGCGACGAGTTCGCGCTTGAGTTCGATGCCGGCGACGAAGAAGAAGACGGCGAGAAGGCCGTCGGCGGCCCAGTGGGCGATCGAGAGGTGCAGGCCGAGGGCGGCGGGGCCGAGGTGGAAGTGGCTGACGCTCTCGTAACTGTCGTGCAGGGCGGGGACGTTCGCCCAGATCAGCGCGGTGACCGCGGCGAGCAGGAGCAGGACACCGCCGACGGTCTCGGTGCGCAGCGCCTCCGCGACGAAGTTCCGCTCGGGCAGGGACAGGCGTCCGAGCACCTTGCGGGCGGGGGTGGGGCGGGGCGCGGCCATCGGGGGAACCTCCGGTCGGTGGGCAGGACGGAACTACTCGCCGACCAGACTTCCCGGCACACCATGAGGGTCACGTTTTGCTTAGTTTACCTAAAAGGGGTGCCCGGCGCGCGTTTGCGCCGGGCACCCCTCATCGCTGGACCGCTGGGTTACGTACTTGCTCAGTCCTCGCTGGGCGCCGCCGGGAGCTTCGCCTGGATGAGGTCCATGACGGTGGAGTCCGTCAGGGTCGTGACATCACCGAGCTGACGGTTCTCCGCCACGTCGCGCAGCAGGCGGCGCATGATCTTGCCGGAGCGGGTCTTCGGCAGCTCTGCCACCGGGAGGACCCGCTTGGGCTTGGCGATCGGGCCGAGGACGGTGCCGACGTGGTTGCGCAGATCGGCCACGAGGTTCTCGTCCTCGGCGTTCGCCGTGCCGCGCAGGATGACGAACGCGACGATCGCCTGACCGGTCGTCTCGTCGGCCGCGCCGACCACGGCCGCCTCGGCCACGGACGGGTGGGAGACGAGCGCCGACTCGACCTCGGTGGTGGAGATGTTGTGCCCGGACACGAGCATCACGTCGTCCACCCGGCCGAGCAGCCAGATGTCGCCGTCGTCGTCCTTCTTCGCGCCGTCACCGGCGAAGTACTTGCCCTCGAACCGCGACCAGTACGTGTCGAGGAACCGCTGGTCGTCGCCCCAGATGGTGCGCAGCATGGACGGCCACGGCTCGGTGAGGACCAGGTAACCGCCGCCGCCGTTCGGGACCTCGTTGGCCTCGTCGTCGACGACCGTCGCGGAGATGCCGGGCAGCGGTGTCTGCGCGGAACCGGGCTTCGTCTCGGTGACGCCCGGCAGCGGCGAGATCATCATCGCGCCGGTCTCGGTCTGCCACCAGGTGTCCACGATCGGCGTCTTGTCGGCGCCGATGTGCTTGCGGTACCAGATCCACGCCTCGGGGTTGATCGGCTCGCCGACCGAACCCAGGATGCGCAGGGAGGACAGGTCGAACTTCGCGGGGATGTCGTCGCCCCACTTCATGAACGTACGGATCGCCGTCGGCGCCGTGTACAGGATCGTCACCCCGTACTTCTGGACGATCTCCCAGAAGCGGCCCTGGTGCGGGGTGTCCGGGGTGCCCTCGTACATGACCTGGGTCGCGCCGTTGGCGAGCGGGCCGTAGACGATGTACGAGTGGCCCGTGACCCAGCCGACGTCGGCCGTGCACCAGTAGACGTCGGTCTCCGGCTTGAGGTCGAAGACCGCGTGGTGGGTGTACGCGGCCTGGGTGAGATAGCCGCCGGAGGTGTGCAGGATGCCCTTGGGCTTACCCGTCGTACCGGACGTGTAGAGGATGAATAGCGGCTGCTCCGCCTCGAACGCCTCCGGGGTGTGCTCCGTCGACTGCCGGTCGACGACCTCGTGCCACCACACGTCCCGCTCGTCGTTCCACGCCACGTCCTGGCCCGTACGGCGGACCACGAGCACGTGCTCGATGCCGCTGTCCGGGCGGTCGACCGCGTCGTCCACGGCCGGCTTGAGCGCGGACGGCTTGCCGCGCCGCCAGCCGCCGTCCGAGGTGATGACGACCTTGGCGTCCGCGTCCTGGATGCGGGTCGCGAGCGCGTCCGCCGAGAAGCCGCCGAACACCACCGAGTGCGCGGCGCCGATGCGCGCGCAGGCCAGCATCGCGACCGCCGTCTCCGGGATCATCGGCATGTAGACGGCGACCCGGTCGCCCTTCTGAACTCCCAGCTCCAGCAGGGCGTTCGCGGCCTTGGAGACCTCGTCCTTCAGCTCGGCGTAGGTGATCGCGCGGCTGTCGCCGGGCTCGCCCTCGAAGTGGATGGCGACCCGGTCGCCGTTGCCCGCCTCGACGTGCCGGTCCACGCAGTTGTACGCGACGTTGAGCGAGCCGTCCTTGAACCACTTGGCGAACGGCGGGTTCGACCAGTCCAGCGTCTCGCTCGGCTCCTTCGCCCAGCTCAGGCGTCGGGCCTGCGCGGCCCAGAAGCCGAGCCGGTCAGCCTTGGCCTGCTCATACGCCTCCGCCGTGACATTGGCGTGCGCCGCCAGGTCCGCGGGGGGTGCGAACCTGCGCTCTTCCTTGAGCAAGTTGGATAGTGACGAACGCTCGTTGTCCACCATGTCGATACACCGTCCCAAGTGGTTTAGACCAGTCAGCCCCCCAATCTTCGGAGGGGTGTTGGGATGGGTCAACCCCTTCCCGAGTCGGGCGTCGCTCATCATCGCTCACGCGCAGCAGCCCCCAGGGGTTCACCCTAGGGGCTGCGCGTTCCCGAGCGCCTACGGCTCGCAACCGGACGCCGGGAGTTGTGTGGCCCACTCATGTACTCCTGCGCTCTGAGTGCTCCTTGTGTCACACCCAGTACCTCACGCACCATATCGAACGTGCGTGCGAATATGGTGAAGGAGCGGCCCCGGTACCTCACTTGCAGGTACCGGGGCCGTCGTTCGCGGAGGGGCCCGTTCCGTCCCTGCCGGGTGCCTACGACGTGAGCTTGACGTGCCACCCGCCGCGAGCCAGGACTGTTGTCCCATCTGGTTTGATGATGACGCGCGCTCCACGCACGGGCAGTTCGCCGTGGCTGAGCCAGTAGGCGCGGGCCTCGTCGAGCAGATCCCACAGACGGCGCGGCCCGCCCTGGTGAACGACGGGTCGCTCGTCTCCGACCGCGGTTGCTCGGGCCCATGATCCGTCGGCGTGCGCCATGACGGCAATTCGCTGGTCGCCGTTTGTGCGGTAGTCGTGCTCGATGCCGGGCGCCGTGAGGCTGAGCATGGAGTCGAGATCCCATGCGTTCGTCACGTCAACGACCGGATACGGGCCTGTTGTAACCTCCTCGCCTTCCTGCTCGCTCGCGGTGGTGAGTAGGACCGACAGAGCGGGCGGGTAGTCGGCGCCATGACGGGCGTGCATGAATCCGGCACGGTCCCACTCCACCCGTCCCGATGCGCCGCCGTCGGGCTGCTTGTCTGCGGTGACGAGTAGCGAGGTACCGGCGATGGTGGCGACCAGCCGGCCCCCGTTGGACATGGCCATGAGCCAGCTAGCGGGGATGCTGCGGACGGCGACCGTTGCGACGATGCGGTCGAACGTCTTCGGGAGGAAGGGCAGGGGGCCGGTCGCGTCGATGGCTTCGACGGTGGGGCGTAGACCCATCAGGTCGAGGCGGTCGCGTGCGGTCTCGACGAGGTATTGGTCGACGTCAACGCTTGTGACCGCGTCGGCGCCGAGACGGTGGGCGGCCAGGGCCGTTCCGTAGCCGCTGCCGGTTCCGATGTCGAGCAGTTCGTCGCCGTCCTCAAGCCGCGCGTGCTGAAACATCCCAACGACGAGACTGGGCAGTGTCGCTGAGGACGTCGGGCGGCCTGCCGGGTGATCGTCGGGTTTGGCGCAGTCCGCATGGAACCGTCCGACTCGCGTGACGAGTGAGCGGTCGGCGTATGCGGCGCGGAACCACTCGTCCTCGTTCCCCGGTTCGCGCAGGGTCCATTGCCCCTCGTCGACCTCCCACCACTGCGGCACGAACAGGTGTCGTGGTGTGCGTGCGACCGGTCCTCGCCATCGTGACGCTCTGTGGGTGACGCGGTTGGCGAGGTTTCCGGCGGCGGTTTCCCAGATCACGCGGTCCCTCCGAGGCTAGGCGTCGGGTCGGGGGCGAAGTATGCAGGGTCGCACGCTTCGGTACCGGCGGGGTCGCAGTCGCTCGAATCGTCCGGTCCGCAGGCGCTGCGGGGTGCCGGCACAGCCGTGATGAGTTCCTGCCATCGGTCGCTGTGCAGGATGGCGGCGAGGGGCTGCTCATGGACGTTTCCGGCGACCATGAACCGCGACAGGATGCAGCCGGACACAGCGCCGTTCGGGTCGATCGATACTCGGCGCCGGAAGCAGTTGCCGCACAGTTCGGACGTGCTTGGAATCGACGTTGCGGAGTCGGCGGCGCGGCCTACCTTGCGCATGCGGTCGACCTTGATCGCCGACACGCCGAGTTGGCGCAGTTCGGCTTGTGCCTGGTCGACTCGCTGTCCTTCCACTACCTCGACGATGCCGACGCGGAGCGGGATTCCGCGGTTCACAGCTTCGCTGATGTTGCCGCGGGTGCGCTGGTAGCTGCCGGGGCCGTTCGTGATCTGCTCGTGTTCCTCGGCGCGGTCGCTGTAGTAGCTGGTGGCGAGGCAGACGCCGGGGCGCTGGAACGCGGACCACAGGCCGGGGCGAACGTGGGTCAGGTTGGAGTACACCTCGACCTTGAGGCCGGCGGCGAGGGCGTGGTCGATGTACTCGGGCAGGTAGGGGGAGAGGGTCGGTTCGCCTCCGATGAACTGCACGGCCGGGATGCCGAGTTCGGCGATGTCCGTGATGACTTGCTGCCAGTCCTCGCGTGTCATGTCGCCGTGAGATGCCTTGGGGCCCGACTCGGTGCAGCAGTGCGTGCACCTGAGTTGGCACGTGCCGGTGATCTCAAGCTCGACGGACTGAATGGCTGTGCGTGTTGCTGTGGTCATGCCGTATTCCTCCCGTGGTGGTGGTGATCCGCTGTGTGTCCGGGAATGAGCGCAGGCACACAGCGGGGCTTGTACTCTCGACCGCGGCGGGTCGGCCCGGGGTCTACATCACTCCGGGGCGGCCCGTTCGGTGTGCTGGTCAGACGTGGTACGTCGTGCCCCAGCGCATCGCGCCCCGCGCGTGGCATACGAGTACGTGCTCGCTGACTGCGGTTTGCCCGGAGTCGGAGCCGAGGGGGTCGAACACGACCGTGATTTGGACCGGTCCGCCGGCCTCGACCACATCCAGCCACGACCGCGCCGCGGGCAGGCTGAGCCGTCTCGCGCCGTCGCCGTAGTCGAGCCACGGCGTGCCCTGCCGTATGCGGATGCGGTGCCCGATGTAGGGCGGGGGGCCGTCGTACGGGCCGAGGTGCAGCGCTTCGGCGAACGTCTCCATGCCCTCGCGGATGCTGTCTGTGCTCTCGTTTTCGGGGTGCGGCGGCCCGTGGTAGGCGAGCAGTTGGGCGACGGGGAACAGGTACTGCTGATGTATGCCGGTCGCTAAACAGATGCCGTCGACGAACTCGGCGCTAGGCGGCGCCTTTGCTTCGGGCACGGTCACGATGCCTTCACCTCTGCCCACACGGCTTTGCCGTCCCGAGTGTCTTCGACTCCCCAGCTACCGGGGCACAGGGCGTCGAGGATGATCAGGCCTCGCCCGCGGTCCCGGCGATCGGATTCCGGGCGAGGACGGGGGCGTCGTCGTACGGAGTCGTGAACCTCGACGCGCGTTCGTGTGTCGTCGGTGTCGAGTTCGATGCGTACGGAGTCGTCGGGCAGGGTGCCGTATCGAATCGAGTTGGTGACCAGCTCGCATGTGACCAAGACGACCGTCTCGACGTAGTCCTCGGACGCTTCGGGGAAGTAGTGCAAGACGTACTCACGTGCGAACTCGCGTGCAACTTTGGCTGACTTGGCCTCACTCGCCAGTAACAGAACCGGCGGGGGGCCGAGTTGGGCTGCATGGATGGCGGGCATGGTGTCCCGCCGTCGTTCGGTCATGGTGTCCCCTCACGGGCAAGTCCCAACACGAGCATGGCATTTCGTCGCGCGCGTGTGGGCACAATCGCATTTCTCTCCCCCAGGGTGCTCCTCAAACTCTCCTCCTCGCAAGGGCATCCATACTCGTGTAGAAAATTGCATATGACGCCAGGAGGGGGAGGCCGGATGGTAAGTCGGCAGGTGACAGGCGATGAGGGGGCACGGCAGACTGATGGACCAGACACCAAACCGGAGGGGGGAACCGTGAGTGCGCCTACCGTGCGCCGGCGGCGACTGGGTGCGAAATTGCGCGCCCTGCGCGGCGACCTCACCCTCGACGAGGTCGCGGACGGATCCGAGGGGACGTTCATCCCTTCGAAGCTGTCAAGGATGGAAACGGCCAAGAGCGCGGCCAAAGCGAAGGACGTCGAGGATCTGCTCGACCTGTACGCGCAGCTTGGGCGCGAGGTCAGTGACGAACTTCGCGCGGCCCTGGTCAAGCTCACCAAAGAGGGCGGGCAGCGCGGTTGGTGGCACTCGTACCGAGGTGTCCTCACTCCCGTGTACGAGGATCTGATCAGCCTTGAGGCCGAGGCCGAATCGGTCTCGACGTGGCAACTGGGCGTGATCCCTGGGCTCCTTCAGACAGCCGAGTACGCGCGCGAGATCATCCGCGCGACGGCGATGTCTGAAGCAATCGAGGCCCGGGTCGACGCTCTGGTCGAGGTGCGCCTCGCGCGGCAGGCCGTGCTTACGCGCGAGGAGCCGCTCGCGCTGTGGGCGATCATCGCGGAGCAGGCTCTACGTTCGACCTCTGATGACGCGAGCCTGATGCATGAGCAGTTGGGACGGCTGCTCTCAATGGGGAAGCGTCCGAACGTCAACATTCAGGTGCTGCGGTCGGACGCTCGGTTGCACGTTGGGCAGATGGGCACTTTCACCATCCTGGGGTTTGGTCCACACCCTGACCTCGATGTCGTACACGCCGAGTCGCTGACGTCGGCCTTGTACATCGAGGACCGCGACAAGGTCGCTACACACCGCGATGCGTGGCAACGCCTCTCGTCTTCTGCTGAGTCGGTCGAGGCTTCGGCGGAACTGATCACCGAGATAAGGAAGAGCACATGAGCCAAGTTGACGACGCCTCCACCCTCCCCGTGGAGTGGTGGAAGTCCTCGTTCTCCGACAGCGGGGCGCAGTGTGTCGAGTGCGGAATAGTCGATGACGAGACGATCGCCGTGCGGGACAGCAAGAACCCGCACGGGCCTGCGCTGCTGTTCACCCGCGAGCAGATGATCGCCTTCGTTACCGCTGCGGCCACGGGTCGGGTCGGCGGTCTTGAGTAAGAAGCCATGCCACGAATGACGGCCCGCCCACGCGTGATTCGGGGCGGGCCGTTTGCGTGCCAGCCGCCGCGCTGCCTGCGGCGAGCAGACAACGCGGAAACAACAAAACGCCCCCCTGTACGGCCATGTGCGGCCGTACAGGGGGGCGTTACTCATGAACGGGTGGCGAACTGCCAAAGGGACACGACCAGTCCGCACAGGGCGACCAGGGCGGCCAGGGACGGGAGCGGCCAGCGTGCCCGTTCGAGGGCGTCGAGCCGCTGGTCGTGGTCGGCGATCTGCCGGTCGGTCTGGTCGCCGCGCTGGACGAGCAGGGCGAGGGAGCCGTCGACGCGGGCGAATCCCTCGGCCATGGTGCCGCGTAGCTTCTCCAATTCGACGGCGACGGACTGGTCGGGCGGGGGCGGCATGGTCACGCGCTACCGCCCTGGTCGTCGTCGACCAGGCCGAGACCGACACGGTCGAGCAGCAGCTCGACGGCGGGCAGGGCCATGACACGCGCGAGGCCACCCGCGACCGCGAGGGCGCCGACGACCCACGGAAGGGACTCGGGGATGCCGGACGCGGTCACGATGGCGGGGAGCGCCACGGCGAACATGACGACGCCCTGAATCACGGTGCGGATGCTGCGCTTGTTGGCGGTCTTCATGGGGGAACTCCTCGTTTCTGGGAATGCGGATACAGGGGCCCGCCCCGGCGCGGTGCCGGGGCGGGCAGGGGTGGCTACTTGCCGTAGGCGAGGCGGAACAGGGCGGCCCAACCCTTCGGGCCGATGGCGGGGTCGGACTTCTTTCCCGCGGCGCGGTACTGCGGGTGCGCGTTGTGGAACGCGATCACTCCGGCCTGAGTCTTGGGCCCGTAGTTCGGCGACTCGGCAACGGACTTGGCCATGTAGCTGGCGGCCTTGAGCGCGCGCTGAAGTGTGACGGCCGACGGCTTGGCCTTGCCCGGAGCGAGGCCGGTCGGGAACTTCGGCGGGGTGTACGTCTTCGGCCCGTCGTCGGTGTCGCCCTTGGCCCACTCGCGCAGCGCGGAGGGGGACATGTAGGCGATGTTCCGGTCGAGCGGGGTCGACGCGAACTGCCAGATCGTCACCGTGCGGCCGGACGGCTTGGGGCGCGCGGCGGCCTCTGCTCGGGCGTAGGTTGCGGCGCCCCACGGGTATGCGGGGTACCACAGGGGAACGCCCGAGGAGACGTGCCCGGCGGCGATGTCCGAGGCGGATGTGTAGATGCCGACGACCTGCCCGGGGAATGCCTTCTCTACGGCGGCGATCCACGCGGTGGCGTACGCCTTGATCTGCGCGGCCGACCGTCCCTTGTAGTTTCGGCCGTCGCTGTAGCGCTCCAGGTCGAGCCAGTGCAGGAAGCCGGCGCCGGCGTACGGCTTCACGGCGGCGGTGTAGTTCGAGGCCTCCTTCGCCGCGGACTGGTTCGGCCACGCGAAGTGGTACGCGCCGGCGACCAGGCCGGCGCCCTTGATTCCCTTGATGTGGGTCGCGAACCGGGCGTCGCGGCTGTTCTCTCCCTCGCTCGCCTTGGCGAACGCGAAAGTCAGGCCGTCGGCCTTGAGCGCGCTCCAGTTCTGTGCGGACTGGTACGCGGACACGTCGAGGCCGCGCGAGGTGCTGGTCATATGGGGTGCCTCCTGGGCATGAAAAAACGCCCGGCGCGGTGCGCTCGGGCGTACGTGGTGGGCGAGTTGGGGGCTGGCTAGTCCTGAATGAAGGTGATGTGCAGGCGTAGATTCCGGCCGCTGCCGGCGGTGGTGGCCTCGCCGACGATCGGTTCGCCGTTGGTGGTGCGCAGCGTGGCGATGCCGTCGGTGCCGATGACGAAACCACCCTCGGCGGTGCCGTCGTCCCAGTTCCCGTTGATGGTGCCGCTGGTGGGCCGCCACCCGGACGGGACGGTGCAGCACGCCGTGTCGGCGAGGTTGCCGGCGCCCGAGACGGCGATCGTCGCCCCGGACCGGAACAGGTACATGTTCAACTCGATGTTGTGGCCGGTGCGGTAGCCGCGGAAGTCGTTGACCGTGAACCCGGTCGCGGCCACAAGTCCCGTTGCTGTGGTGAGAGTTGGCGGGCCGTCGTTGAGCCGGTCGTCGGTGATCCGCATACCGGGCTGCCACAGGGTCACGCGGGTGATGCCTCCTTACAGGGCGACGATGGCGGGATACGCGAGCCGCACGTCGGCGCCCGCGGCCTGTGCCTTGACGATGTTGTTGCGGCTGCGGACGACCGTGAAGACCTGCGGGTTGATGACGTCGACGTTGTCGTAGCGGATCTGCACGGTGGCCGCGTTGGTGTTGCTGGCGGTGCGGATCGAGCGGGTACCGATCTGGCCCGCCGCGGTCAGTGCCGTGTCGGTGACCTCGATACGCCAGTCGCTCGGCTCCGCGCTCGACGCGAGCCACCCCTTGACCCGCAGCGTCGTCCCGCGGCCCTGGAACCGCACCCTGACGAACTGCCCGGCAACGTGGGTGATCGGGACGGTGTAGGTCCCGAGTTCCGTGGTCACGTCGGCAACGACCTTGCGCAGGGACAGGACGACCGTGTTGGTCGTGCTGAACTGCACCCGGACCATGTACATGTTCGAGGAGTCCAGCATCCGTGCCGTGACCGCGCCGTACAGGCTGTCGCCCGTGGCCAGTGCCGAGGTGGTGAGGTCGGCGTAGACGTCGAAGTCGGCGTGTACCGCGGTGACCGCGGTACGGCGCGAGGTCTCGGTCGTCGACAGGGTGTGCACCCCGTAGCCGGAACCAACCGAGTAGTCAGACGTTGCCCCGCCCCCGACGGTGGACCAGGACGGGCCCGAGTCGGACACGCCCCAACTTCCCGCGACCGTGCGGCCGAAGCTGTCGAGCAGCCATGACGCCTTGGGCTGGGTGAGGCGGACGCCCCACACGTACCAGACGTCGCCGCTGGTCGGGGTTGCTCCGTGGCGGGCGCGGACGCTCGCCCGCGAGGCGTTGGCCGGAGCCGTCAACGACTGCTGGAGGAACGTCCATTGCCCTGCGGGCACGGCGACCGCGCTCCCAAGTCCCGTGCTCAGAAACGTGTTCGTGGCGTCGTACCAGTCGATGACCGGCCGTAGGTCGCTCCACCCCTTGGGGGAGTACGCCCACATGGACGCAACGTAGGTCCCGCCGGGCACGACCGCGCCCACGTCGCTGCGGGCGGCGACCGCGCCGCCGGACGTGCCGACCCCGTCGGGGGTGATCAGCAGGGAGCCGGCGGCCTGCGGGTGCAGGACCGCGGTCGAGCGGCCGACGGTGGCGGCCTGCCCGCTCCAGCCGCTTGCGTCGGTGGTGAAGAACGGGTTGGTGTTCAGCAGCCGGCCCGGCGCGGCGAGGGTCATCACCTCCCCGCCGACCCGCACGTCCCATGGGTAGTCGTAGGGGGTGCTCGTCCATGTCTGGCCGGCAGTGGTGAGCACGTTCACCGTGGTGGTGGTGTCCGTCGCCGCGGTGGCGAGCTGGGCGCCGCTGGTGTCGCACCACCTGAGCGGGATCTCGTCGACCACGCCCACCGACCAGGGGCCGGCGGGCGAGCACGTGAACGTGATCGACCATGTGCGGGGGAGGACGGTTTCCGTCCAGCCGTCGACCAGCAGCTCGACGACGCCGGAGCCGGTGAACCGCTTGGGCAGGTTGATGATGCGGATCTTGTCGCCCTCGCTGAGCGCGAGAACCGCGGGGATGAGTTCGGGGAACTTGTGCAAGAGCAGAGTGACCGACGGATACCGGTTCTCGTCCCACGTCGAGAGGTGGAGAAGCCAGTTCGCGACGGGGTCGGTCTGCTCGTCCGTGGCCAGGTTCAACGTCTTGGAGTCGTCGACCAGGCCGATACCGTCCGGCGGATCTTGGACGGAGAGCGGGCCGTCGTCGAGGACCGCGGTACCGGTAGAACCTCCCTTCCGCTGCACGGCCCACTCGTTGCGCACCGTGTCGTCCTCGACCGGCTCGAACGGCGGCGCAAGGTGACCGGCCGCGTAGTCGAGGACAAGGGCCGGCCGTTGGTTGTAGAGGCCGGCGCGGGTGCGGTACTTCAGTTCGCGTCCGGCCATCGTCTCGCCGAAGATCCCGCCGTCGGCCTCGGCGCACTCGCGCAGCAGGTCGAGCAGCGGAGCGGGACTCTGCGCCCCCACGGGCACCGTGTCGTCCGGGTCACCCACGATGCTGAGCAACACGCCTTCCTCTTGGGCCAGTCGGCGCATGCGGGCGCCGGCGGTCTCTCCGGACCACGCGTCAACTGCGTTGACGTAGGCGGCTGTTGAGTCCGTGGGCCAGACCGAGAGGTGACCGAGGGCGAGACCGTTGAGGGCCGAGGCGTAGCCGTCCGCGGGGGAGGCGACGGCGGTCGGCCGGCCGATGGTGCCAGGAGTCGTGAAGTAGACGCCTCCGGGGTCGCCGCCGACGTCGGTCCACACGATGCCGAACTTCACGTTGGCGCCCTGCTGGGCGACGGTGAAGTTGACGCGCTGCCACCGGTTGAAGATGTCCGCGCCCGTGGCGATGTCCTGCGTGGACAGCGTGTTGCCGTCGTCGTCCTTGGCGATGATCCGGCTACTGAGCCCGTTGGTCGTCGAACCGAACTGGATCAACCATTCCCGCACCGTGCCGCCGGTGCTCAGCACGCGCATGAACGTCCACCGGGTGGTGGGCAGCGTGTCAAGCCGGTACATCCACTGCACCGACCACGACGTAAGCGCGCTACTCGGCGCCGGAACGCGGCCCATCATCGCCGACAACTGCCCCGCACTGGACGCGAGGACCGGCAACGGAGCAGACGAAGCAAGGGTGTTGGCCTGCGCCCACGTCACATTCGACAGACGCAGCGGGCCCACGCCAGCGACCGGCGAGGACGCCTGAGCCGAACTCGCACCCTCCTCCATCGGCCAGTACGCGAGCGGCTTGTACGAGGGGATACGGCGGCGCAACGCGGACGCAAGCGGCTTCGCACCCTGACCAAGGCGGCGCAGGATGCCCGCGGCCGTAATCGGCGTCCACGCGTCCTTTTCCGACGTCGACCACTTCGGCGGCCACTCAGGCACCTCACCCTCGAACCGCACGATGCGATCCGTAACCGCCGACCCTGCGGCCAGCGTCCATATGCGGCCGGCCGAGTCCGTGAACGCGGTCGTGCCGGCCGGCTGCACGGTGAAGTCCGGCGCGGCCACGAGTGTGCCGTCGATGCCGCTACGCACCTCGGCCCGGTAGACCGTGCCGGTGACCGCGCGGCGCGGCGGGGTGACGTCGGTCTGCTCGGGCGCGATCGATAACGGTGCCGTGCCGCTGAAGATGGAGACCGGGGCCGAACTGGTCAGGTCGCCGCTGAACTGCGTCCACGGGCCGGCGAGCGTGGGCGCCCAGTACAGGCGCACAGTGAACCCGCCGGCCCCGTTGTCGACGTCGAGCGTGCCGCGCACGGCGGCATGGCGCGGCAGAGCTGCGGGCAGCGCTGCGAACCCGCCCCCGTCGACGGTCGTTCCGCCGCTGGTGGTGTTCAGGTACAGCACGCCCGCCCGCACCAGCAGGTAGAACGAGCGGTTACCGGCCGCGCCCCACTTGCCGATCAGGAACTGAGTGGCGGCCGAGAACCAGTTCGTCTCTCCCTCCCACCGGATATCGAGGTCCCCGGTGATGTCGAGGGCCGCAACGTCGGGGGTCGTGGCGCGGTCGGGAGTGCCGGGCATTTCCAGGTGGAGCGGGCCGCCAGGCAGCGTGTAGCGGAAAGGGGTGTAGCGGTTGAACAGGCCGAAGTAGCGGCCCTCGGCGTTGCGGGGGGTGTACGTGCCGTCGAGGTTGCGGATGGTGGCCGCGCACGCGGCGGGATCGGCGGCGTTCGACTTGTACGGGCGCCCGCGGGTGTGGGTGATCGGGTCACGCGTGTAGAGGTCGCCGGTGATGTCCTGCCACGCGGAACCCATGCGCAACTCGCCCTTGAGGCCGAGCGGCTGGTCGGGGAACGCCACGGTTACGCACCCCTTCCAGTGACGGCGAACTGGACGTTTCCGCCACGGACGTTGACCGCGTCCCGGAACACCGAGAGCAGGAAGTCGCCGACCCTGCTGCCGTCCGAGGTGAACGTGACGACCGGCTGACCGCCCCCGCCGCTCGTGGCGGTCGCGGTCTGCGCGGCGACATTCGCCGCGGTCGCCTGTCCGGCTGTGGGCACGGACACGAGATTGGACATGGCCCGGTCGACCGCGCCGGAGCCGGATTCGATGCCGTCGACGACGCCGGCCGGAATCCACCGGCCGACCTCACGCGCCATGACCTTGGACGGCGACGCAATACCAAGTGCCTTTGCGACCGGCCCCGGAATGACTTCCTTGGCCCAACCCGTGATCTTATTTCGGAGCCAGCCGCCCATGGACATGATGCCGTTCCACAGGCCTTGAACGATGTTCTTGCCCTTGCCGACGAGCAGCCCGGACAGGTTGTTTCCAATGGCCTGCGAGAGGCGCCCCGGGAGTCCGCGAATCCAGTCGACCATTTCGGTTGCCTTGCCGACGGTCGCGTTTTTGATCGCGGTCCAGTTTTTGATGATCAGACCGAGCAGCGTCCAGTTGAGGAACAGGTTGTACAGGCGTCCGGGAACTCCCTTGAGCCAACCAACGATTCCGTTCCACCACGACACGGCGGTATCCCGGATCGAGGACCAATGACTGATCAGCAGACCGATCAGGGTGAAGTTCATAAACGCCTGAACCATCATGTCCTTGGCCCAGATCAGTTTCCCGACGATCCAGTCCCAGACGGCGAGCGTCCACCCCTTGATCTGATCCCAGTACGTGATGACGAGCACGACCAGGGCGGCTATGGCCATTCCCGCCCAGCCGACCGGGCCGAGGCCGGCGATCCAGGCGGCGGCCATCTCCGCGCCCGCGATCGTTGCCGCAACACCGATCGCGGCGAACGCTGCACCGATGACTACGGCGGCGAGGGTGAACTCGGCTCGGTGCTTGCCGACGAATCCGAAGAACGTGGTCAGGACCGGTACGACGTTGTCGCCGAGGAATTCGACAAGGTTCTGTTGCATCGAATTCTTGAAAGCGGTCAGTTGCGCCCCGGCATTGTCGCGCAGGGTGTTGCCGAGTGCGTCGGCTGCTCCGCCGACCTCGCCGAGACCCTTTGCGGCGGTACTCGGGTCCATCGCGTAAAGCGCTTTTCCGAGATCTTCGGCCTGAGTGCCGAAAAGTGCGGTTGCCGCTTGCGACTGCTGGATCGGGTCCTTTATCGCCCGGAGCCGGTCGAGGGTGGTGTCGAGTGCGGCCGTCGCCGAGGTGCCGCCCTTGCCGAACTTGGCGGCCATGTCGTCGGCATTCAGGCCGAGAGCCTGAAAACCTGCCGCAGTGCTCGCCGAGCCGTTAACGGCCCGGAGACCGAATTCCTTGATGGCGTCCGCGGCGATATCGGAATCTCGGGCGCCTGCCTGGATGGCCTGGTTCATCAGGCCGACGGCCGTTGCGCCGTCCAATCCGGCCTGACGGAATTGCGTCCCGTATTCGTTAAACGTGTCGACCAAGTCATCGGCTTTATTCGCGGACGACTGGAATCCCTTGGTGAGGACGTCGAACGCCTCGTCGGCGGAGGAGACGAGACCGGTCCGCAGCATCTGCGAGACCGCGTTCGTGACCCCGCCGAGGTCCTGCTCGAAGGTGTTGGAGAGGTCGGCGACCTTCGTCGATATGGATTGGATCTGAGAGTTCGTCGCGTCCGGCGGGAGCAGGCCGGCGCCCATGGTCGCCTTGATCGCCTCGGCCGCGCCTTGGAAATCCTCGACGACCGCGTTTGAGTACAGCTCGCCGGCGACTTCGCCGTACCGCTTCGCCTCGGCCGGTGTCGCGCCGAGCTGCGCGCCGAGCTTGGCGGTGATCTGGCCTTGGCCGATGGCCTCGGACAGTCCGGTCATGAGGGCTGCGCCGAGCGCGCCCCCGATGACGCCCATGGCGAGACCCTTGAGCTTGCCGGTGAGGGTGTTGCCGGCTTCCTCGGCGCCGTCGCCGGCGGCTTCGTCGAGGCCGTCGCCGAGCGCGCTGCCGGCGTCCTCGCCGCCGGCGCGGGCGCGCTGGGTGATGCGGGCGAGGGCGGCTCGCAGGCGGTTTTGGAAGCTGTCGAGGCCCTGCTCGGCCTCGCTGTCGTCGACGGTGATCGTCGCGGCGAGTTCGCCGACAGTGAGTGCCATGCGCGGGCCTCCTCTCAAGGGGGCCGCGCGTGGCGCGCGGTGTTACGACCGCCGGGGCTTTTTGGGCTCCGGTGGGGGGTTGAACAGGCGTTGAATGCGGGAGTCGGCGGAGAGGAGGCCGAAGATGCGTACGCGCAGCCATCGCCACGACCGCGCTTCCAGCAGGCCGGGCGCGCCGACGTCGATGCCGTAGACCTCGTGTAGGTCGGCCTCGACGAGCGGCCACTCGTCGAGGAGTTGGGCCCACGTCACTTGCGGCGCGCGCCGCTGCTGCCCTTTCCGCTTCGGTGCTGCGCCGGGTGGGGCTTCGTACCACTCGTAGAGCCCCGAGACCGGGTCTTGTTCGCCGCATCCGATGTACTGCGGCGCTGCTGCCGGTTCGGGGCCAGTTGAGAAGGGTCGCCGCCGGTGTTCCAGTACGCCTCTGCGCGGTCCTTGCTCTGGATGATCCACACCATGGCGGTCACGGCGGCGTGCTTGAGCATCGGCCACTCGACGTTGTCGGCGACCATCTCGGCGTGCGCGGTGCCGAGGACGTCGGCGTACATGTCGCGCTCGGCCGCGTCCGCGAGGACTTCGCGGTCGGCCTGTCCGCCGTCGGCGGCTGTGGCGGCGGCCTGCATGATGGCCTGCACCCGCAGACCGATCAGCGCGGGTGGGGCGGGAATCTTGTAGAGCTTGCCCTTGATCGGCAGCGTGAGGGAGCCGTCGAGCAGGTTGTCGACTTCCTGAAAGGCCATTACGAACCACTCCCCGCGAGCGGGTTGGTGATTGCGGTCTTGGCGCCCTTGCCGGTGAGCGTGACCCCGACCGAGTCGAGGTCGTCGGTCGCTCCGCCGTCCGGGTCCCACGTCACCAGGGCGCGGCCCTCGTAGGCGTCGGCGCGGGCCTCGCGGTCGTACCACCGCACGTGGACGGTCGCGCCGCTGCCGAAGCTCTCGGCCGCGAGCCGCAGCTTTTCCTGCGCCGCGTTGAACGCCTTCGTGGTCGGGTGGTAGCGGTGCAGCATCGTCAGCTCGACGGACCACGCGAGTTGGGTGACGGTGCTGTCGGCCCAACCGCCGTCCTCGTAGGTGGTGGAATCCTGCTGCGTGGGGTCGACGGCCGGGTCGAACTCCTGGATGCCGGGCACGATCACCCACGAGGGGGTGCTCGTCGCACTTGTGTCGAGTTCGAGGCGGTAGCGGCGTGCGAGCGCGGTCTCGGTCTCGGCCGGCTGTACGGGGGTGGACATGGGACGGTTCTCCTACTCAAGTCGGGGGTGGGGCCGGTGAGCGCGCAACGCGTAGTTGCTGGTTCGCTCAAACCGGCCGGCCGAGTCGGCGCCGAGCGGGGCGGCGGACTGGCGGGTGATCAGCACGACGCGGGCCGTGCCGAAGAGGAACGGGCCGGAGTTGTGCAGCACCTCGAACACGGCGTCGTCGAGGGCGGCCACCTCGCGCGGGTCGACGCCGGCGCGGGTACGGGCCTGCACGAACACGGTGGTGTCGGTGAGGTTCTGCGCGTTGGCTGTGTCGTAGGCGGTGAGCACAACGGCGCGGTCGGGGCCGTCCGGCATCACGGTGTCCGTGATCGCGGTCTCGCCCGCCGCGTACACACCGTCGGGCCGGTAGGTGGCCACTTCGGCGGCGTCGAGCAGGCGGGCGAGGCCGTCGACGATGTCGACAAGGAAGCTCACCGCAGCGACCGCCGGACCTGGGCGGCGATGATCTCCGTAATGGTGCCGTTCTCCTCGTGCAACGGCGCTTCCAAGTACTTCGCCGTACGGCCGTCGTCGTGGCGGTAGGTCAGTTCCTCGTGCTGGCGCACGGCATACGGGGTGTCGTAGGACACGGCGGCCGTCACGGACTGCTCGTCGACGGAGACGACCCCGGAGCGCTCCAATGTGCCTTCTTCGATCGGCACCCGCTGTCGGGAGACTTCCAACAGGTGTTCCGCGCCCAACCGCACCCCGCGCAGGGCGCCTTGACGCATGGCCGCGAGGGCGGTGTTCCCGTTCCATCTGATCCGGGCGCGCTGGGTCACTCGCACATCACCTCCGTGGACGCGGGCACGGGCAGACCGGGCGCGGTGTGGTGGGCGACGCTGATCACGGTGGTGGTGCGGCCGGTGGGCAGCGTGACCCGTGATCCGGTCGGGCAGTTGAGGCCTGGGCCGGCGTAGATCTGCGCGGTCGAGACGACCTCGGCGCCGGTCGCATCCCGTACGCGCTTGATCGCCTCGGCGACCAGGGCGGGCACGCCCGCGGCGGGTGGCCCGTACTTCGGTCCGTACGCGCTGGTGCCGAGGTACGGCTCGATGGTGATCCGGTGGCGGAGTAGCCAGCGGGGCACGTTCACCAGATCACCCCCGGCAGCAATCCGGCCCGTTTCAGGGCGCGGTGCGCCCGCGGGGCGAGGTCGACCTCGTTTGCGGCGGGCGTGCTGTCGCGGCGATCGGACAGGGATACGGGGCCGATTGAGACGCTGCCCCATCGGCCGGCCGCTCCGGTGCCGTCGTCGCCCGTGGCGAGCTGGTATTCGACCTGTGCGCACGTCGCGTCCGTGAGGGCCTGCACGATGGCGGGGTCGGTCGGCATGCCGGCCGTGTCCGTGACGTACAGGGCGCACAAGAGGGCGTCGTCGATGTCCTCGGACGCGCGGGCGAGCAGGTGCTCGGCGCCGTCGGGGGCGGGCTGCCCGGTCCACGCGCTCAGTTGCTCGGGCGTCGCGTAGATCCGGGGCACGGGGTTATTCCTCTTTCTTCTTCGGCTGGGAACGCGAACGCCCCGCGGGCTTGTCTGCCTGCGGGGCGTCGGGCTCGGTCTCCGTGCCGTCCGGATCGGTGCCCGGCGGCTCGTGGTAGCGGCGCAGCATCACGGCGGCGCCCTCCTTCTCTTAGGTGGTGGCGAGGGTGCCGACGCAGACGCCCTTGTCGTCGAGGCGCTTGACGGCGTAGTGCAGGGTCGTGGTTACGACGGTGGAGCGGGCGAGGATGTCGCGGTCGGATTCGACCAGCGGCCGGCGCTTGTAGAGCAGGCCGAGCGCGCCCCGCTTCATGAGCAGGAACTTGCCGGCGACGACACGGTTCGTCAGGAACACGGACACGCCACCGATGCGGCCGATGCTGCCGGACACGGCGGCGGACGGGCCGTTGCCGAGCTTGGCGGCGTCGACGAACTGCGCGTCGGCGAGGGCGTCGGCGTACTGCGCGCTGTTGATGTACAGGCCGGCGAAGTCCTCCGGCTCCCACTCGTCGCCGAACGTGGCGATCGTGGGCACCATGGCGCCGAGCCACGAGAACTTCGTGACGCCGGCCCCGGCGGTGAACTTGAGCGGGTTCGCTCCGCCGAGCGCGGTCTCGTCTGCCTGCGCCTGCTTGATGAGGTCGGCGTCGACCTTGCGCGCGGCCAGTACGCCGAACTGCCGGCGGGCCTCCGCCTCCGGGTCGCCGAGACTGACGAGCTTGGCCTTGTCGGTGATCTCGACGGCCTTACCGACCTCCTTGATCACGGCCTTGGCCGAGCTGGTCGACATGGCCACGGGGGTCATGGGGGTTGACTCGTCGAGTTCGTCGAGGTCGCCGAGCGCACCCCACTTCGGGAACTCGATCTCCTCGCCGGGGGCGCCCTCAAGGGTGTTGTCCTCGACGACGGCGGCCGATCCGCCTACGCGGACCTTTCCGACGAATGCGGCCTGTGCCATGTCGCCCCAGACCTCGGGGACGATCATTGCGGCGGCGGTGGTCTTGGGCATAAGTCACTGCTCACTTTCTCCGGCGCGGTCGCCGGACGGGTCAGGAACCGGCGAGGCGCCGGTAGGTCTCGGGGTCGGACTGGTGGAGGGCGACGCGCTCGGCGTAGGACATGGCGGCGAACTGCTCGGCTGTGACGGCTCCGGGGCCCGTGCTGCCGAAGTCGGCGCCACCCTTCGCCGGGGTCTGCGGAACCGCGGCAAGGTGCTGGTGCGTGGCCAGAACGGAGGTGATCGCCTGCGTCACCGCGGCGCCGTCGGCCGGGTTGACGGCGGCGAGTACGCGCATGGCGGCCTGCGAGTCGAGCAGGCGGGACACGTCGGCGCCCGCGGCCGGGGCGGCGGCGATCACGGCCGTCTGCAAGGCGAGCTGCTGCGCTGCGCCCTGTCCGTCGGTCACGGCACGCTGCGCCCACTGCGGGAGTCGGGCGACGTCGCC
>NZ_JAEQAZ010000055.1 GCF_016654115.1 Streptomyces sp. MBT53 | reverse complement strand
GTCGGGTGGTGGGTGGGCATAAGTCGGGGGGCCAGGGGGCGGAGCCCCCCGGGACGGCCAGGCGAGCCAAGCAAGCGCTTAGAAAACTGCGGTCAGGGTCACACAGCGATCCCCGTGACCTGTGCCATACGTACGGGTAACTTCCCAAGGAGCCGTGCCAGTCCCCCCGTAACGCCAATGGAGCCGTGATGCCCGAAGCCGTCATCGTCTCGACCGCCCGCTCCCCCATCGGCCGCGCCGTCAAGGGCTCCCTCAAGGACCTGCGCCCCGACGACCTCACCGCCACGATCATCCAGGCCGCCCTCGCGAAGATCCCCGAGCTGGACCCCGCGCTCATCGAGGACCTGATGCTCGGCTGCGGCCTCCCCGGCGGCGAGCAGGGTTACAACCTCGGTCGGATCGTCGCCGTACAGATGGGCATGGACCACCTGCCGGGCTGCACGATCACCCGCTACTGTTCCTCGTCCCTGCAGACCAGCCGTATGGCCCTGCACGCCATCAAGGCCGGCGAGGGCGACGTCTTCATCTCGGCCGGTGTCGAGATGGTCTCCCGTTACGCCAAGGGCAGCTCGGACGGTCTCCCGGGCACCACGAACCCCCTGTTCGACGAGGCGCAGGCGCGCACCGCCGCCACCGCCGCGTCCGAGGGCTCCACCTGGCACGACCCGCGCGAGGACGGCCTGCTCCCCGACCCGTACATCGCGATGGGGCAGACCGCGGAGAACCTGGCACGGATCAAGGGCGTCACCCGCCAGGACATGGACGAGTTCGGCGTCCGCTCGCAGAACCTCGCCGAGGAAGCCATCAAGAACGGCTTCTGGGAGCGCGAGATCACCCCGGTGACGCTGCCGGACGGCACGGTCGTCAGCAAGGACGACGGCCCGCGCGCCGGCGTCACCCTGGAGGGCGTCTCCGGCCTGAAGCCGGTCTTCCGCCCGGACGGGCTCGTCACCGCCGGCAACTGCTGCCCGCTGAACGACGGCGCCGCCGCGGTCGTCATCATGAGCGACACCAAGGCCCGCGAGCTGGGCCTGACCCCGCTCGCCCGGATCGTGTCCACCGGTGTCTCCGGCCTCTCCCCCGAGATCATGGGCCTCGGCCCGGTCGAGGCGTCGAAGCAGGCGCTGGGCCGCGCGGGCCTGACCGTCGACGACATCGACCTGTTCGAGATCAACGAGGCGTTCGCCGCCCAGGTGATCCCGTCCTACCGCGACCTGAACATCCCGCTGGAGAAGCTGAACGTGAACGGCGGCGCGATCGCCGTCGGCCACCCCTTCGGCATGACCGGCGCCCGCATCACCGGCACGCTGATCAACTCCCTCCAGTTCCACGACAAGCAGTTCGGCCTGGAGACGATGTGCGTCGGCGGCGGCCAGGGCATGGCGATGGTCATCGAGCGTCTCAGCTGACCAACTCCCCGTAGCCGTACGGGAACTTTGCGTCACCCTCAGGCCCGGAACCCAGCAACCACCTGGGTTCTGGGCCGATTTGTGATCCAATCTCCCCCAGGATGTGACCTATCTCCCTTCGGAGAGGGATTTTCCCAGGTCAGGACCGTTTCACCACCAAACATCGGGCCCAAAGTCCTGCCCGATTCGTGACGTTACGCACTGACAGCTGGATAGTCCGCCCTTCAAGCTGATGTAGGAAGTCGGGGGTCGACTTTGAACCGGGAGTACGTCAGTGAGCGCCATGCCGATCGCTTTGCTGCTCACCACGGCCGCCACAGGCGCCGTGGGCGTCGCCGTCCTGCGCACCCTCTTGGTGCTCCGTCGCCAGGTAGCAGCCCTGCACATTGAGCTCGCCGAGGGCCGGGCCGCCGCCGTGCGCGCCCTTGTCCCCGCCGCCCGCAGTCATGCCGACGCGGATGAGATACGCGCCGCCGTGGCCGAGGCACTGGCCGAGGAGCGGGAGCGGGAACTGGCCGAGGCGCGCGCCTTCTGGGCCGCCCAGGAAGCCCGCGACACCGAGGTGCCGACCCTGCTGGGTCTGCCCGACAGCGAGCTGTTCATGCCCCGCCAGAGCGACTTCGTGGGCCTGGAGCCGCTGGAGCCGGTGACCGAGCCGTTCACGGAGCCCGAGGAATTCGCCGGGGACTCCCCCGAACTGGCCGCGGCCCGCCGCCGCCACCCGTCCCACCCGGACTTCGTCCCGGCGCAGTCACCCATCGCGAACGACCACGAACGCACGGTGGCGACGCTGGAGGAACTGGCCGAGTCCGCCGTAGAACTCGCGGATGTCCGTCCCGGGCCGCTCGGCACGCTCGACGTCTACGTCTTCGTCGACGGTACGACCCTCTGCATGACCCCGGGCCACCGCGAAACCGCGGAACGCCTCGCGGCAGCGCTCCGGGCCGGCGAGACCCCGTTCCTGCTGGGCGGCTCGGGAGTCTCGGGCGCGTACACACTCACGTTCGCGTGCGGCGAGGAGAACGTGTACATCCTGGCGGACAGGGTCATAGCGTCACTCTGATTTTTCGGGGGTGCGGGTGCGTTTTCGAGTGCGGGCCGGTGGGGGCCGGCCGCGCAGTTCCCCGCGCCCCTAAAGACAAGACTCACGGCACCCTGAGTTCTCTTTCAGGGGCGCGGGGCTGTATCGATTTGCGGCTCCGCCGCGTGGGCGCGGCCAGCCCCCACTCACCCGCACCCGCCGACGCACCTCAGACCCCCGCCCTCTTCTGCGCCTCCGCAACCAACCCGAGCGCCTCATCGACTTCGGCGTCATTCACCAGCACGACCGCCAAGTCATGCACAGCCACGGTGATTTGATCCGCCGCGGCAAACATCCCCGCGTCCGGCATCTCCCGAGGCGCCCCCGAGGGATCCTCGACCCGCTGCGCCCACAGGGCGAACTCCCTGGCCAGCCCCAAAGCCTCAGCCGCAGCGCCCCGTTGCAAACGGCTCTGCGGAGCAGCCCGCAACCGGTCCGCGAAGTGATCCACCGCTTGAGTCAACCGCGTCGTATCCACCACGCCGCGAGACTACGCGCCGCACCCGGACTGTTGCCAACGGGCGAACGCTCAGGCACGGTGACCTGAAGGACCGGCTTACACCCCATGCGTCCGGAGGCGCCGATGTCCCAAGTGTTCTCCCAGGAGACCCACCGCAACATGCTCGCCCGCATCCCCCATTGCACCGGTCGTGAAGTGTCCGACTGGCTGCGCACCGTCGACGAAGGCCCCGCCCTCTTCCGCTTCGAGGAGAAGGTCAGCTGGCTCCGCGCCGAGCACGACCTCGCATACGGCCACGCCAAGGCGATCATTCACGAGTACGACCTGAGGAGGGCCGCGCGCAAACTGCTCTAGGCGCGCACCACAGACCGACCCACCACGGACAGACGGACATGACGAAGGGCCCCGGGAACGAACCCGGGGCCCTTTCGCGATCAGCCTGCCGACGGCTAGTTGTTGCTGTTGAGGATCGAGATGATCCTCAGGAACTCCATGTAGATCCACACCAGCGTCAGCGTGAGCCCGAAGGCGGCGAGCCAGGCCTCTTCCTTGGGCGCGCCGTAGGCGATCCCGTCCTCGACCTGCTTGAAGTCGAGGGCGAGGAAGCACGCACCGAGGATGATGCCGACGACACCGAAGAAGATGCCGAGCGGGCCGCTGCGGAAGCCGAGGCCGTCACCGCCGCCGAACACCGCGAACAGCAGGTTCACGGCCATCAGCAGCACGAAGCCGAGCGCGGCGGCCATCACGAAGCCGTAGAAGCGGCGGTTGACGCGGATCCAGCCCGCGCGGTACGCGATGAGCACGCCGGCGAAGACGGCCATCGTGCCGATCACGGCCTGCATGGCCGCGCCGCTCGCGATGCGGTTGTCGACGACGCTGGAGACGACGCCGAGGAAGACGCCTTCCAGTGCGGCGTACGACAGGATCAGCGCGGGGACCGGCTTGCGCTTGAAGGACTGGACGAACGCCAGCACCATCGCGATCAGCGCGGCGCCGATCCCGATGCCGTAGGAACGGTTGATGTTGGCGTCGTCGACCGGGAGCAGCACCCAGGCGAGCGCGGCCGTGACGATCAGCGTGCCGAGGGTGGTGCCGGTGCGCTGGACGACGTCGTCCATGGTCATCCGGCCGGTGGTGGCCGGGGCCTGGGGCGGTGCGCCCTGCTGCAGGTCCTGCTGGGCGTAGGGGTTCTGCGCGTACGGGTTGCCCGCCGCGTAGGGGTTGCCCTGGGTTCCTACGGCGGGGCCCCCGGCCTGCGGCGCGGTGTTGAAGCCCGCGTAGCCGTTGTCGCGGCTGAACCCCCGTCGCGAGAAGACCGGGTTTCTGCTCCTCATTTCACTCCTCCATGGCCGCCTCGCGCGGCCTTGGCCTCAAGAGTAATAGGTAGGCAAAAGTTTGACCCTACCTCTTGGGGAGGATCTTCCCCTCGTCCTGCCACGGTACGCGGTGGACCGCACCCCCTGTGAACACTGGTACCAACCCGTGACGCCCGCCTTAGAAGCCCCTTATCCCTGTTCACCGGGTTCATCCGTTTCATCCAGGGGGAACCCGGTGTACGCCTCCGCGAGGTCCGTCTCGGTCGCCCGCGAGGACGCGATCCGCTCCAGCCGGGCCAGCTGGAGCCGCCCCTCGAAGGGTGTCGCGCCGGGCGCCGGGTGCAGGAGGCTCGTCATGTCGTAGGAGAACCGCTCGGCCTGCCACACCCGCCGCAGACAGGTCGCCGAGTACGCGTCGAGCCGCTCGTCGCTCCCCGTCTTCTTCCTGTACGTCAGTGCCCGCGCGAAGGTGACGACGTCGCCGACGGCGAGGTTGAGGCCCTTGGCCCCGGTGGGCGGCACGATGTGCGCGGCGTCGCCGGCGAGGAAGAGGCGGCCGTACCGCATGGGCTCGTGGACGTAGGAGCGCATGGGGGTGACCGACTTCTGGGTGATGGGTCCGCGGTCGAGCGTCCACCCGTCCTCGGTCTCGAAGCGGCGCTCCAGTTCGTCCCAGATCGCGTCGTCGCTCCAGCTCTCGGCGTCCGTGTCCTCCTCCACCTGGAGGTAGAGACGGGAGACGGAGGGGGAGCGCATGGAGAGGAGCGCGAAGCCGCGGTCGTGGCGGGCGTAGACGAGCTCGTCGTGCGAGGGCGCGACGTCGGCGAGGATGCCGAGCCAGGCGTAGGGGTACGACCGTTCGAAGACGCGGGTGAGTTCGGCGGGGACGGCGTTGCGGGCGATGCCCCAGAAGCCGTCGCAGCCGACGACGTAGTCGCAGTCGAGGACGTCCTCGCGGCCCTGGTGCCGGAAGCGGACGCGCGGGCTGTCGGTGTCCGCGCCCTCCACCGCGAGCGCCTCGGCCTCGAACAACAGGGGCCCGCCGCCCGCGAGTTGAAGCGCGATCAGGTCCTTGCACACCTCGGTCTGCGCATAGACCATCACGCTGCGGCCGCCGGTGAGGGCCGGGAAGTCCACCCGGTGCCGCCGCCGGTCGAACCGCAGCTCGATCCCGTCGTGCCGCAGTCCCTCCCGGTCCATCCGCTCCCCGGCCCCGGCCGCCCGCAGCACGTCCACGGTCCCCTGCTCCAGGATCCCGGCCCGCTGCCGGTGCTCGACGTACTCCCGGTCCCGGCTCTCCAGGACGACGGAATCGATACCGGCGTTGTGCAGCAGCCGGGCGAGGAGGAGTCCGGCGGGGCCGGCTCCGATGATGCCGACGGTGGTACGCATCGGGGGTCCCTTCGAGTACGGGCCGTTCAGTACGTTCATTGCGCGTTGCGTGCGCGTTGTGTTCGCGAGGTGAAATTTCCTTCACCTCGGCCCTCCATCTCAGTCTCCGACCGGCCGGGCCGGGCTGTCAACGGCTGGAGGGCGAGCCCTTCGGCGTGGCGTCGAGCCGGAAGTGCCAGACGACCACGAGCGGGGAGTCCTCCAGGGCCGCGGCCGACGCCTCCGGGCACCAGTGGTGCAGGTCCCAGGACGGATGGGCCGGGAGCGGGTCCGGGGCGGCGCCGGGGACGAGGGAGCCGCGCGGGCGGCGGGGTTCCTCGCAGTGCAGGACCTGGAAGCCCAGCGGGAGGGCCGCGGCGAGGTAGGCGCTGAGCGGGCGGTGGTACTCGTCGAGGAGGGAGGGGCGGCCGTCCGGACCGGGGCGGCGGGGCAGGGTCGGCCGGAGATAGGACGACAGCAGGTGGGCGTCCGAGATGACGAGGTGTCCGCCGGGGCGCAGGACGCGCGCGAACTCCCGTAATACCGGGGCCAGTTCGGGGACGTGGGTGAGGGCGAGCGCGCACACGACGGTGTCGACCGCGTCGTCCGGGAGCGGGAGCCGGTGCAGGTCGGCCTCGTGGAAGTCGACGTCCGGGAGGCGCTCGCGGGCCCGGGCGAGCATGTCCGGCGAGGCGTCGACGCCTATGACCTTGTGGCCGAGTCCGTGCAGGTGGGCGGTGTGGCGGCCGGTGCCGCAGGCGGCGTCCAGCGCCGTGCCGACGGGCAGGCCGTCCAGGATGCGCCGGACGACGGGCTGCTCGACGTCGATCATCCCGTTGCCGGGGGCGTCGTAGTGCGGTGCCCAGTCCTGGTAGACCTCGGCCGTGCCGACCGTGCCCGGCTCCGCCGTGACCACCTCGGCGTGCGCGAGGGCGGGGGTGTCCAGCAGGGTGCGGATCTCGGCGATCCGGGCCTCGACGAACGCCCGGTCCGCGCTGCCCTCCCGGAAGCCCCGGAGGAGCGCGGCACCCTCGACGCCCAGCAGATATCCCAGGGGACTCAGATACGTCACGGCAACACACCGTTCCCGTGGGTCACTGTCAGTGACCACGATAGTGCCCGGAGCCGGACTTGAACCGGCACGCCCGCGAAGGGGCAGCGAGGTTTAAGCTCGCCGTGTCTGCATTCCACCATCCGGGCAGGCCGTGGGCTCCACATCGAGGTCCCGAGCCTATCGGGGCGCGTCTCCCCAACAGCGGGCGGGCGTACCGATGTTGTCTTATTTTATTGATGTCTGAGGGTTCATCAGACCGTGGAAAGAGCCATCAGCACTTGCCAATAGCCTTGCGTGCGGTGTGGGGGCCTGTATGCGGAATGACGGAATTTCACCGCCCGAACGAGGGTGCTCCACCGGTTCTTGACCTGGGCCCGGCTCAGGGCCCGCCTCGGGGGCGGTCCTCATCCCCAGGTATGACAGCGCGAGGTGCAGTCCGACTGAAGGCTGCCCCCGGAACCGGAACAGCGGGTGACTCCACGGCGGGATACGGCCGGAAGGATGGGACACGTCCCCAGCAACACCGTCGTCCCGACAGGAGTGCCTTCCGTGACCACCACCCCCATCGCCGACCGGACCACCTCAGTGGCCGCGCGCGCCACGGATCTTTCCAAGATCTACGGACAGGGCGAGACCCAGGTGGTCGCCCTCGACCAGGTCTCCATCTCGTTCCGGCAGGCCGAGTTCACGGCGATCATGGGCCCCTCGGGGTCCGGCAAGTCCACCCTCATGCACTGCGTGGCCGGCCTGGACACGTTCTCGTCCGGTTCCGTCCGGATCGGTGACACCGAGCTGGGCTCCCTGAAGGACAAGCAGCTCACGAAGTTGCGCCGGGACAAGATCGGTTTCATCTTCCAGGCGTTCAACCTGCTGCCGACGCTGACGGCCCTGGAGAACATCACGCTCCCCATGGACATCGCGGGCCGCAAGCCCGACAAGGAGTGGCTGGACTCGGTGATCCGGATGATCGGTCTCGCCGACCGGCTCAAGCACCGGCCCTCCCAGCTCTCCGGCGGCCAGCAGCAACGCGTCGCCGTGGCAAGGGCGTTGGCCTCCCGCCCCGACATCATCTTCGGCGACGAGCCGACCGGAAACCTCGACTCGCGCTCCGGCGCGGAGGTGCTGGGCTTTCTGCGCAACTCCGTACGGGAGCTGGGGCAGACGGTGGTCATGGTGACCCACGACCCGGTGGCCGCGGCCTACGCGGACCGGGTGGTGTTCCTCGCGGACGGCCGCATCGTCGACGAGGTCTTCGAGCCGACGGCGGACTCGGTGCTCGACCGCATGAAGCGCTTCGACGCCAAGGGCCGGACCAGCTAAGCCCTCTGACGATCCATCACCTCGTCACTCGGGCGCGAGCCGCCGCGTGACGGCTCATCAACTCGTCACGCCGGCACCGGACTTCGCCGCCCCGGCTCACCTCTCGTACACCTGGACTGAGTAGACCCATGTTCCGAACCGCCTTGCGCAACGTACTCGCGCACAAGGCCCGGCTCCTCATGACCGTGCTCGCCGTGATGCTCGGCGTCGCGTTCGTGTCGGGGACCCTGGTCTTCACTAACACCATCTCGAACGCCTTCCAGAACAGCTCGGCCAAGGGCTTCGACCAGGTCGACGTCGCCGTCCGGGCCAAGTCCCAGGACGACAAGGGCGACACGGTCGGCAAGACGCCCGAGCTGACCCAGGCCATGCTGGACACCAGCGCGAAGGTGCCGGGCGCCGCGTCCGCGACCGGTGTCGTGAACGGCTTCACCGCCATAGCCGACAAGAAGGGCAAGCTCATCGGCGGCGGCTTCCAGTCCGAGGGCGGCAACTACTGGGGGTCCAAGGACGCCCGCTATCCCCTCAAGTCCGGTACGGCACCGCACGGTTCGGGCGAGGTCGCGATCGACTCCGAGACCGCCGAGCGCGCCGGGTACAAGGTCGGCGACACCGTCCGCATCTCGGTCGACGGGCCGGTGCTGTCCCCGAGGATCACCGGCATCTTCACCACCGACGACGGCAATGTCGCCGCCGGCGGCAGCCTCGCCCTCTTCGACACGGCCACCGCGCAGAAGCTGTTCGGCAAGGCGGGGACGTACGACGAGATCGACGTGAAGGCGGCGGCCGGGACGAGCCAGGCGGCCCTCAAGTCCGCGCTCGACCAGGCCCTCCCCAAGGGGCAGACGGAGACCACCACCGCCAAGAAGCTCGCCGACGACCAGGCCGAGACGATCGCCTCCTCGATGAGCGGGCTGAAGTCGGGGCTGCTGGTCTTCGCGGGCATCGCGCTCTTCGTCGGCACGTTCATCATCGCCAACACCTTCACCATGCTGGTCGCCCAGCGCACCAAGGAACTGGCGCTGCTGCGCGCGGTCGGCGCCTCCCGCCGGCAGGTCACGCGGTCGGTGCTCCTTGAGGCCTTCGTGGTCGGCGCGGTCGCCGCCGTGGCCGGTCTGGTGGCCGGTATCGGCATCGGCGCCGGGCTGCGCGCCCTGATGGGCACGATCGGCGCGACCGTCCCGGACGGCCCGCTGATCATCACCTCGGGCACGGTCCTCAGCGCCCTCGCGGTCGGCATCCTCATCACCATGCTCGCCGCCTGGCTGCCCGGCCGCCGGGCCGCGAAGATCCCGCCGGTCGCCGCGATGAGCAGCGTGCACGCGACGGCCACCACCAAGTCGCTGGTGCTGCGCAACACCCTCGGCGCGCTGTTCTCCGGCGCGGGCGTCGCGGTCGTCATCGCGGCCACGTCGATGAACGGCTCGGACGGCCAGGCCCCCATGGGGATCGGCGCCGTACTCCTCATCATCGGCGTGTTCATCCTGACCCCGCTGCTGTCCCGCCCGCTGATCGCGGCGGCGGCCCCGGCCCTGCGGATCTTCGGGATCTCCGGCAAGCTGGCCCGCCAGAACTCGGTGCGCAACCCGCGCCGTACGGCCGCCACCGCCTCCGCGCTGATGATCGGCCTCACCCTCATCACCGGCATGACGGTGATGGCGGGCAGCCTCCAGCAGGCGATCGACAAGATGGCCTCGTCCGCGATCAGCGCCGACTACATCGTGTCGATGGCGAACGGCAACCAGCTCTCCCCCGACGTCGACAAGACGCTCACCACCACCTCCGGCATCACCGCCAGCAGCCCGCTGCGCAACGCCCCTTCGCGCATCGACGGCACGACCGAGTTCCTCACCGGGGTCAACGGCTCCGCGATCGGCAAGCTCACCGACCTCAAGGTCGACAGCGGCACCTTCAAGGTCGCCGGCAGCCAGGTCGTCGTGGACGACGACACGGCCAAGTCCCATGGCTGGAAGGCCGGTTCGACCTTCACCACGCACTACGAGGACGGCAAGGCGCAGCAGCTGACCGTCTCCGCGGTGTACGAGGGCAACGCGCTGATCAGCGGCATCATGCTCGACAACGCGACACTCTCCCCGCACCAGACCGACCCGGCCGACATGCAGATCCTCGTCAAGACCGCGGACGGCGCGTCGAGTTCGACCAAGGACAAGCTGGAGAAGGCCCTCGGCTCCAACCCGGCCGTCAAGGTCCAGGACAAGAAGGACCTCTCCAACAGCATCGCGCAGGTCTTCACCCTGATCCTCAACATGGTCTACGGCCTGCTCGCCATGGCGGTGATCGTCGCGGTCCTCGGAGTCATCAACACCCTTGCCATGTCGGTCTTCGAACGCTCGCAGGAGATCGGGATGCTGCGCGCGATCGGCCTGGACCGCAAGGGCATCAAGCGGATGGTCCGTCTTGAGTCCCTGGTCATCTCGCTCTTCGGCGGGGTGCTCGGTATCGGCCTGGGCGTCTTCTTCGGCTGGGCGGCCGGTGAGTTGATCGGCGCGAAGATGTCGACGTACGAACTGGTCATCCCCTGGGCCCGGATGGCGCTCTTCCTGCTCCTGGCGGGCACGGTCGGCGTCCTGGCGGCCCTGTGGCCGGCCCGGCGCGCGGCCAAGCTGAACATGCTGTCGGCCATCAAGTCCGAGTAGCCGTAGACGAGTTGGGGCCCCGTTCCGGATCGGAACGGGGCCCTTCCTGTTGCCCTGAAAACTCGGTCAGTTCCAGGTGCGGGCGCGCAGCGGCATTCCCGAGCCGCCCGGTTCGGGGGTTCTGACGGCCAACACCTGGTTCACTCCTATGCGGTTGCGCTCGAAGCCGAGCGCGGAGGCCGCCATGTAGAGCCGCCACACCCGGGCCCGGCCGGCGCCGACCAGCCCGACCGCGCGCCGCCACTCGGCCTCCAGGTTGGCGACCCAGCGGCGCAGGGTGAGCCCGTAGTGCTCGCGGATCGCCTCGACGTCCCGCACCTCGAACCCGGCGCTCTCCAGCTGGGTCACGGTGGCGCCGATCGGGGCGAGTTCGCCGTCGGGGAAGACGTACGCGTCGATGAACTCGTCGATGTCGTACGCCGATTCGTCCTGCCACGGGCGGCGGGCGATCTGGTGGTTGAGCAGCCGCCCGCCCGGTCCGAGCAGCGCGTGGAGGACCCTCGCGTACTCCAAGTACCGTGCGGAGCCCACGTGTTCGGCCATGCCCACGGAGGAGATGGCGTCGTAGGGCCCGTCGGTGACATCGCGGTAGTCCTGGACGCGGATCTCCACCTTGTCGGTGAGCCCCTCCTCGGCGACGCGCTTACGGGCGTAGGCCGCCTGTTCCTGCGAGAGGGTCACGCCGACCACGCTCACGCCGTACTCGCGGGCCGCGTGGATCGCCATCGAACCCCAGCCGCAGCCGACGTCCAGCAGCCGCTGACCGGGCGTCAACTCCAGCTTGCGGCAGATGAGTTCGAGCTTGTCGCGCTGTGCGTCCTCCAACGTGCCGTCCGGGGACTCCCAGTAGGCGCACGAGTAGACCATCGAGGGGCCGAGGACGATCTCGTAGAAGTCGTTGCCGACGTCGTAGTGGTGGCTGATGGCGCGTTTGTCGGTGCGCTTGGTGTGGAGGTGGGCGCGGCTGCGGCGGACCTCCTCCGGGGGCGGGGCGGGCGGCAGCGGGAGTCCGGCGAGCTTCACCAGTCCGCGTACGGCGGACCGCACCTCGGGGTCACGCAGGGCCTGGGCGAGGCTGCGGGCGTCGTCGCCGCGCTCCCACACCAGCGAGGACAGCGCGTCGAGGCCCTCGTACAGGTCGCCCTCGATGTCCAGGTCTCCGGCGACCCAGGCACGCGCCATGCCCAGTTCTCCGGGTTTCCACAGGAGTCGGCGCAGGGCGCGGCGATTGCGTACGACCAGGGCCGGTGCATCGGGCGGCCCGGCCTCGGAACCGTCCCAGGCGCGGATGCGCACCGGGACAGGGGTTCCCAGTAGCTGTTCGAAGAGGGATTTGAGCCGCAGCGCGGCATCAGCCATGGCGCACACCTCCGTGACGCGGATCCCGGAATTGTCCATCACTACGTAAACACCGGCCAGGCCCGATCGCAGTCCTGCTTGAGCATTACGAGTAGGCAAAACAGATGTAGAGGACATGTAGAAGGACATGTAGACGCGGGGCGCCGGGAACGCCGAAGGGGCCGTCCGCACCACGGATGGCGGACGGCCCCTTCGGGCGTACTGCGGGTATTGCGGGTACTACGGGTCAGGCGCGACCTGAGGTCAGGAGGCCTTGGCCTTTTCCTCGGTCTTCGCGGCGGCGGCCGGAGCCGGCGCCGGCTTGGCGGCCTCGTAGAACTCCTCGCGGGGGTTCTCCATGGCGCCGAGCGAGACGACCTCGCGCTTGAGGAACATCGCGAGCGTCCAGTCGGCGAAGACGCGGATCTTGCGGTTCCAGGTCGGCATCGCCAGACCGTGGTAGCCACGGTGCATGTACCAGGCGAGACGGCCCTTGACCTTGATCTTCACCTTGCCCATGACGATCATGGCGACGCCCTTGTGGAGGCCGAGGCCGGCCACGGCACCCTTGTTGGCGTGCGAGTACTCCTTCTGCGGGAAGCCCCGCATACCGGAGATCACGTTGTCGCCGAGGACCTTCGCCTGACGCAGCGCGTGCTGGGCGTTCGGCGGGCACCAGGCGTTCTCGACGCCGGCCTTGCGGGCGGCGATGTCGGGCACCTGGGCGTTGTCGCCGGCGGCCCAGACGTAGTCGGTGCCGGTGACCTGGAGGGTCGGCTGGGCGTCGACGTGACCGCGCGGACCGAGCGGGAGGCCGAAGCGGGAGAGAACGGGGTTCGGCTTGACGCCGGCCGTCCACACGATCGTGTTGGAGTCGACCTCCAGGCCGTTCTTCAGCACGACGTGACCGCCGACGCAGGAGTCCATCGAGGTCGAGAGGTAGATCTCGATCCCGCGGCTCTCCAGGTGCTCCTTGCCGTACAGGCCGAGCTTGGGGCCGACCTCCGGGAGGATCTTGTCGGCGGCGTCGACGAGGACGAAACGCATGTCCTCGCGGGAGACGTTGGTGTAGTACTTGGCCGCGTCCCGGGCCATGTCCTCGACCTCACCGATGGTCTCCGCGCCGGCGAAGCCGCCGCCGACGAAGACGAAGGTGAGCGCCTTGCGGCGGATTTCCTCGTCGGTGGTGGAGTCGGCCTTGTCGAGCTGCTCGAGGACGTGGTTGCGCAGGCCGATGGACTCCTCGATGCCCTTCATGCCGATGCCCTGTTCGGCGAGGCCGGGGATCGGGAAGGTGCGGGAGACCGCGCCCATCGCGATGACGAGGTAGTCGAAAGGCAGCTCGTACGCCTCACCCACGAGGGGGGCGATCGTGGCGACCTTGCGGTCCTGGTCGATGGTGGTGACCCGGCCGGTGAGGACCTCCGCCTTCGGCAGTACGCGTCGCAGCGGGACGACGACGTGCCGAGGGGAGATGCTGCCGGCGGCGGCTTCGGGGAGGAAGGGCTGGTAGGTCATGTACGACCGGGGGTCGACGACCGTGACGGTCGCCTCGCCGTAGCGCATCTTCTTGAGAATGCGCCGAGCTGCGTACAGGCCTACGTACCCACCGCCTACTACGAGGATCCTGGGACGCTCCGTGGTGCTCATGCCATCGAGTATCCACCTGCCCCTGGGGGGTCGCTCGTGCGCCCCTTCACAAGCTTCCACAGGGGCTGTGTTATCCTCCGCGACTCGCATGATCCAGGTCACCTCGCACGAGGTGAACCGCGGTGCGGTTCGCCCCGTTGTCAAGGCCGCGTGAGCTGCTCCTCTGTCCCGCCGGACCCCCTGGACCACACCTCCGCGACACCCTCCCGAAACTCCCCCGAATCACTCCCGTACGGGGCCGCCGAGCACGCTCCGGAGCCCGCCAGGACCCCGGACGGGCCAACCGGGGCAGTCCGGTCGCCCAACTGGACAGAATTCCTTGTGAAGAACTTCACGAACTTTCTTACGGACACGTTCCGGAGGGGGTGGCGAGCGCCCCCTGCAACCGCTCATACGTTATATGGGCTGCTCAGGAGTTTACTACCGGCCAGTAATAATTCGGGGTGTCCGCCCGCGCCTAGCGACTGGTGACGAGGGCGATCAGGGCGACGAAGAGCCCGAGGATTCCGGCGATCTCGGCGGCCACCGTCAGCCTGGGACGCCGGCCCTCGTCACCCGTCGGCGAAGACGCGGCCGGGGTCCGGTACACCGGCCCGCTGCGCAGCGGGGCAACCGGTCCCGCCCCTGGCTCACGGCGCGACCGGGCACGTCGCGAGCCGGAACGAACCAGCGTCCAGACCAGCCACCCGATCAGGGCGACGATCAAGATCTCCATCACAAAGCCGACCGGCATCCGCGACCCCCGTCCCGCGCGTTCCGCTCACCGACCACGAGCACAAATCGGTGAGTTCCCTCACCGACTATGCCCGACGGCCGGCGCGCGTCGGGGGCGAATCCCTAGGCCGACGCCGCACCCTACGACCAGCGAGAGGGCGGCACCGCGGGTCGGTCGTTGTCTTCAGCCTCTCAGGCCTCTCCAGCCTCTTCCGCGGCCTTGACGGCGATGCCGAACGCGATCCCGTCCAAGATGTCGTGCTCGCTCACCACGACCTCCGTGGCGCCCGTCCGCTCCATGATCGAGAGGAGTACGAGGGCGCCCGCGCCGATGACGTCGACGCGGCCCGGGTGCATGGAGGGGATCGCGGCGCGTTCGGCGTGGGTGGAACGGAGGAGGGACTCCGTGATCTCCCGGACGCGGTCGTAGGAGACGCGGGAGTGGTGGATGGCCTCCGTGTCGTACTCGGGGAGGTTCTGGGCGATCGACGAGACCGTGGTGACCGAGCCGGCCAGGCCGACCAAGGTGCGGGCCTCGCGCAGCGGGACCGTCTTCGCCGCGAGGTCGAGGGCCTCCTCGATGTCCGCGCGCATCGCCGCCACCTGCTCGGCGGTCGGCGGGTCCGTGACCTTGCCGTCGCGGACGAGATGACGCTCGGTCATGCGGACGCAGCCGATGTCCACGGAGCGGGCGGCACGGACCTGGTCGTCGCCGACCACGAACTCCGTCGAGCCGCCGCCGATGTCCACGACGAGATACGGCTTGGCGAGGTCGTCGCGGCCCGTCAGTTCCTTGGTCGCGCCCGTGAAGGAGAGTTCCGCCTCCTCGTCGCCGGTGATCACCTCCGGCTCGACGCCCAGGATGTCCACGACGCCCCGGACGAAGTCGTCACGGTTCGAGGCGTCACGGGAGGCGGACGTGGCAACGAAACGGACCTTGTCGGCGCCCTTCTCCCGGATCACCTCCGCGTACTCACGGCAGGCCGCGAACGTCCGCTCCAGCGCCTCGGGGGCCAGCTCGCCGGTCTTGTCCACGCCCTGGCCGAGCCGCACGATCGTCATCCGCCGGTCCAGCTCCCGCAGTTCACCCGTGTCAGGGTTCACGTCCGCGACGAGCAGCCGGATGGAGTTCGTACCGCAGTCGACCGCGGCGACGCGGCTGAAACCGTCCTCAAGCAGCGGGACGTAGGAGAAGTACGTGCTGCGGATCGCGGTGGGGTCGGAGGTCTCGGCGGCCTCGGCGGGCAGTTCGTCGGCCGGGTCCGGTGCCGCCGGCGGCTGCACGCACGCGCCCTTCGCCCACCACTCCGGCAGCATCGCGAGCGCCTCGTCGCCGAGCGGGTTGACGCCCGGGCCCGCGGCCAGGGAATGGCCCACGAGGACGTGCAGACACTTCACCCGGTCCGGCATGCCGCCCGCGCTCGGGAAGCCCTCCAGGACCTCGATGGCGTCGCGGCGCGCGATGTAGTCCTCGTGCGCGGCACGGTACGCGGCGGCCAGTTCGGGGTCCGTCTGCAGCCGGGCCGTCATCTCCTTCATGACGCCGTTCGCCTCGAGCGTGCCGATGGCCGAGGCGGCCTTCGGGCACGTGAGGTAGTACGTCGTCGGGAAGGGCGTGCCGTCGGGGAGGCGGGGGGCCGTCTCCACCACGTCGGGCTGTCCGCACGGGCAGCGGTGCGCGATCGCGCGCAGGCCGCGCGGCGGACGCCCGAGCTGCTGCTTGAAGGCCTCGACATCCGCGTCGGTGGGCTCGGTGCGCGGAGTGGACGGCGGGGGCGTTTGCATGACTGTCTTCAGGACGTCTTTCTATGGGTCAGTTCTCACTGGTCGGAGGCGTCGGACTTGTCGACGCCGTCCCAGACGTTCGAGTACCAGGGGCGGTCGGCGGCCCCCAGCTCGGCGCGCGACTGCTTGGCCGCGTCCGGGTCGATCACGATGTAGCCCGTCTCCCCGGGCATCACGTAGTGCAGCCGCTGGCGGATCTGCTGCTCCGCGTAGGAGTCGTCCTGCCAGCGCGCCTTGAGGTCGCGCAGCTGCTCGACGCGCTGTTTGGCCTGTGCCTGCTGCCGCTCCAGGTCGGAGATCTCGGCGCGCTGGGAGACGTACTGCCTTATCGGGTACGCCAGCGCCACGATCAGCGAGCACAGCACGAGGGCGAGGAGGGCCGCCCGGCCGGTGAGCCGGGAGCGGCGGGCCTGCCGTTTGGTCTGGGAGCGGTAGACACGGGCCGCCGTCTGCTCGCCGAGCAGCTTGAGCCTGGTCGCGGTGGAGAACCGGTCCCGGTTGCTCACGGATGTCCACCTCGCTGTGCCATGCCGGTCACGACTGATCCCCTGATCTTTTCTGCCGGGGGCCCGGGGGTTGTCCCCCGGGCAGGCACAGCACGGCCATGTCCCGCCTCCCCTTCACACGTGCGTACGTCCCCGCACACGGTACGGGACCGGGTGCGGGGACGTACGTACGACTGGCTAAGGCTTAGCCCGGTATGGGTCAGCCCGTTACCGGTATCAGCCCTTGAAGCGGGGGAAGGCGCTACGGCCCGCGTACTCCGCCGCGTCGTCGAGGATCTCCTCGATGCGCAGCAGCTGGTTGTACTTGGCGACGCGGTCCGAGCGGGCCGGGGCGCCGGTCTTGATCTGGCCGCAGTTCACCGCGACGGCGAGGTCGGCGATGGTGACGTCCTCGGTCTCGCCGGAGCGGTGGGACATCATGCACTTGAAGCCGTTGCGCTGGGCCATCTCGACGGCGTCCAGGGTCTCGGTCAGCGAGCCGATCTGGTTCACCTTGACGAGCAGGGCGTTGGCGGTGCCCTCCTCGATGCCGCGGGCGAGGCGCTCGGGGTTGGTGACGAAGAGGTCGTCGCCGACGATCTGGACCTTCTCGCCGAGGCGGTCGGTGATGACCTTCCAGCCGGCCCAGTCGTCCTCGTACAGCGGGTCCTCGATGGAGACGAGCGGGTAGGCCGCCACGAGCTCCTCGTAGTACTCGGTCATCTCGGCGGCCGAGCGGGACTTGCCCTCGAACTCGTACTTGCCGTCCTTGTAGAACTCGGACGCGGCGACGTCGAGCGCGAGCGCGATCTGCTCGCCGGGGATGTAACCGGCCTGCTTGATGGCCTCGAGGATGAGGTCGAGGGCAGCGCGGTTGGACTCCAGGTTCGGGGCGAAGCCGCCCTCGTCGCCGAGGCCGGTGGACAGGCCCTTGGTCTTCAGCACCTTCTTGAGGGTGTGGTAGACCTCGGCGCCCCAGCGCAGCGCCTCGGAGAAGGACTCCGCGCCGATCGGGGCGATCATGAACTCCTGGATGTCCACGTTCGAGTCGGCGTGCGAGCCGCCGTTCAGGATGTTCATCATCGGAACGGGCAGCAGGTGCGCGTTCGGACCGCCGAGGTAGCGGAAGAGGGGGAGGTCGCTGGCCTCGGAGGCGGCGTGCGCGACGGCGAGGGAGACGCCGAGGATGGCGTTGGCGCCGAGCGAGCCCTTGTTGTCGGTGGCGTCCAGGTCGAACATGGCCTGGTCGATCAGGCGCTGCTCGGTGGCGTCGTAGCCGACGAGCTCCGGGCCGATCTGCTCGATGACGGCGAGGACGGCCTTCTCGACACCCTTGCCGCCGTAGCGGTTGGGGTCGCCGTCACGCAGCTCGATGGCTTCGAAGGCACCCGTGGAGGCGCCGGACGGAACGGCGGCACGACCCGTGCTGCCGTCGTCGAGGCCGACCTCGACCTCGACCGTGGGGTTGCCTCGGGAGTCCAGGATTTCCCGGGCTACGACGACGTCGATGGACGGCACGAGCATCTCCTTCTTGGGGTCTGACGCGGCTACGGCAACACCGCAGCGGCTCTGCGAGACGAGCCTAACCGGCTCGGGGCGATTGGCCATCCGGTCGGCCGCCTGATGGACAGAACCGAGAGTAAATTGTTTCCGAACGGAACAAAGAGTCCGGCAAAAATGCGCGCGACTTGGAGAAGTGGGGACAAAAGCGGGGCACAAAAAAGCCCCGCCCCGGTGCGTACGGGGGAACACGCACCGGAGCGGGGAGCCCGTGGGGGACGGGGGTGACCCTCACGAGGTCTCCATAGTGCAGTCCACGGATGTGAGGGCGCTGTGGTTCAGCTGAGTGCTACTTAAGGTGGAGCTGCTGACCCGGGTAGATGAAGTCGGCGTCGTCGATGATGCTCTTGTTCAGCTTGAACAGCTGCTGCCAGCCGCCCTTCACCTTGTGCTTCTCGGCGATCGAGCTGAGGGTGTCGCCCTTGACGACCTTGTACTCGCCGTCACCCTTCTTGACCTTCTTGCCGGTCGGGGTGGAGACGGTCTTCTTGGCCGCCGGGCGCTCGGCGGAGCGGGAGGCGGTCGTGTTGCTCGTGGAGCGCTCGGTGGTGCTCTTGGAGGAGCTGTTCGAGCTGCTCGACGAGCTGGAGCTGCCGCCGGAGTACGTGGCACTCGACAGGCCGGTGCCGCAGACGGGCCAGGCACCCTTGCCCTGGGAGGCGAGAACCTTCTCCGCCACGGCTATCTGCTGCGACTTGGAGGCCTGGTTCGCGGTGGAGGCGTAGGCGGTGCCGCCGTACGCGGCCCACGTCGAGGCGGAGAACTGGAGACCGCCGTAGTAGCCGTTGCCGGTGTTGATGGACCAGTTGCCGCCGGACTCGCAGCTGGCGACCGTGTCCCACTCGGAGGCGGTGGCGGCGGAGGCGCTGCCGGTGGCCATGAGCGGAGCGGCGATGGCGACACCGGTCACGCCGGCCAGCGTGGCGACGCGGGTGGCCTTGGACGGACGGCGGTGCTTGCCCTTGCTGGAAAACAGCATGGAAGATCCCAATCCCCTCACCGACGCCTGCGAGGTGAGCTGTCGGGTTCGGGCCGTGTGAGTTGCCCGGCCGCACACCTCTCGGTGCGCGACTTAACCCCAAGCCGGTTCCGGTCGTCTCTCGACTCCCGGGCCCGGCACTTACCTTGGGTCCCCCGCTCCTGCCTACGGCGCTTGACGCGACGACTGTTCCCGGAGGCCGCTGGCAGGACTCGGCGTGTGCGGCAGCCGGGGCTCGTGGTGACGAGCGGCCTTGACCGTAGACAGGGAATCGGCGGAATTTCAAAGACGATCAGGGCTTCTGAGACTCATCCCACACTTTCACCAAAGCGGACATTCGGCGCGAAGCGTGACGTGAACTCCCGCTGTTTTGCTGCTACTTTCCGCCCGTTTCAGCACTGACGTCCAGGGTCTGACCGGCGACGACAGCGGACGGATCGGCGCCTATCACCTTTTTGTTCTCGGCGTACAGCGCGCGCCATCCGCCGTCGAGGTCAAGGGAGTCGGCGATGGACGCGAGCGAGTCACCGGCGCGGACGGTGTACGTCTTGGGCGTCACGCTCTCCTCGGCGCTCGCTCCGCGGTGCTTGCCGGTGCTCTGCTGCTGGACCCCCTGGTCGGCCGAGTCGTCGAGCGCGCCGGTGTCGACGAGGCTCCACTTGCCCACCGCCTGCTGCGAGTTGTCCGATTCGTCGAGTTTCGGGGAGGCGGCGGTCGAGCCGTCGTCGGCCGAAGGGGTGGTGGACTTGTCGGACTTGGCGGGGTTGTCCGTCGCGGAGGGAGTGGGGCTCTGCGAGTCACCGGAGGAGTCGGACGAATCGGAGGGGGTCGGCTCCGTGTTTCCGGAGTTGGACAACCCGAACGATCCGGAGGCATCGGAAGAGCCGGAGGAGTCCGAAGAACCCGAGGAGTCCGAAGAACCTGTCGCACCGGTCGACGGCGAGTCGCTCGCGACCCCTGTGTCGACGTCCGCCGAGCCCGAGGTGGTGGTGAGTCCGGCGACCAGCGCGCAGGTGACCCACTCGGAGGTGCCCTTGGCGTCGAGGATCTTCTCGGCGACGGCTATCTGCTGGGAGCGGCTGGCGAGGTCGGCGGTGGGGGCGTAGTCCTGGCCGCCGTACTTGTTCCAGTCGTCCTGGGTCAGCTGCAGTCCGCCGTAGTGGCCGTTGCCGCTGTTCTCGCTCCAGGAGCCGCCCGTCTCGCACTGGGCCACCTTGTCCCAGGTGGTGCCGTCGGCGGCGTTCGCCGCGGCGGCGCCGAGGAGGGGGATGGCGATGGCGGAGCCGGTCACGCCGGCCGCGACGAGCATTGCCGGAGCCTGACGGGGGCGACGGTGACGACCGTTCCCGGAGAGCATGCGGAGGCCTTTCGCGTGACGGCGGGGGGACCGCGCGACGGGTGCTGCGGGGCGCCGCGCTGGTACGTGAACGTAGCCGGAATCGATCACTTGTCACAAGTTAATGCCACGTAGATCACGTGAAGATCACAGAGTTGAGGAACTGTCATCTTCGGGTTTGCGCGGCGAGATGGCCTGTTCGGTCCGGGTTTACGGGTTTGGTGTGGTCGCTCCGGGAGTGAACTCCACCGGCAGGGTGCGCAGTCCGCGCATGATGAGCCCGCCGCGCCAGCGCAAGTCGGCCGGATCCGCCGCGAGTTGGAGGTCGGGCAGCCGGGTGAGGAGGGTGGCCAGCGCGGTCTGCCCCTCCAGCCGGGCGAGCGGGGCGCCGAGGCAGTAGTGGATGCCGTGGCCGTAGCCGAGGTGTTGATTGTCACGCCGTCCGAGGTCGAGGACGTCGGGATCGGCGAACCGCTCCGGATCGCGGTCCGCCGCGGCCAGGACGACCAGTACGGGATCGCCGGCCGCGATGTCCTGCCCGCCGAGCGTGACGGGGCGGGTGGCGAACCGCCAGGTCGCCAGCTCCACCGGGCCGTCGTAGCGCAGGAGTTCCTCGACGCCGGTTTCGAGGAGGCCGTGTTCGCCCGCGGCGAGGGACTTCTCCAGGCGGGCGCGCTGCTCGGGGTGGGTGAGGAGGGCGTAGGTGCCGTTGCCGATGAGGTTGACGGTCGTCTCGAAACCGGCGAACAGCAGGATGAAGGCCATCGCGGCGGCCTCGTTCTCGGTGAGGTGCTCGCCCTGGTCGGAGGCGCGGATGAGGGCGGAGATGAGGTCTTCGCCGGGGAGAGGATCCGGGCTGTCGGACAGGGCCGCGCGCTTGCGGTGGATGAGTTCGGCGAGATAGGTGCGCATCTTCTTCACGGACCGCGCGACTCCACCCCTCGGCCCGCCCCCGTGCCGGATCATCATGCCCGCCCAGTCCCGGAAGTCGTCCTGGTCCTCGCGCGGAACGCCGAGCAGATCGCAGATGGCGTAGATGGGGAGCGGGAAGGCGAAGTCGTGGATGAGGTCGGCGGAGCCGCTCTCCGCGAACCGGTCGATGAGGTGGTCCGTCAACTCCTGCACCCTGGGCGCGAATTCGGCCACCCGGCGGGGTGTGAACGCCTTGCTGACCAGCCGTCGGAGCCGGGTGTGGTCCGGCGGATCGATGTTGAGCAGATGCGTCATCAACTCGGCCTTGCGCTCACCCGGGATACCGGTCTTGCCCTTGGCGTGCGCCGGTTCGTCGTGATGCGCGGGGTTCTTGGACAGCCGCGGGTCGGCGAGCGCCTGCTTGGCATCGGCGTACCGCGTGACCAGCCAGGCCTCCACCCCACTGGGCAGCCGCGTCCTGTGCACGGGAGCGTGCTCACGGAGCCAGGCATAGGCGGGGTAGGGGTCGGTGGCGAACTCCCAGGTGAAGAGTTCGGGGGCGGAGGAGTGGGAGTGCGGCTGGGCAGGCTGGTCTGTCACTCCTTGACGGTATCCGGGACGGGCGCGCGCTCCGCGAGGGCCTTGCGGGCGGCGGGGTGTCCGCCGAGGACTCCGGACGACCTGTTACGTCACGCCCCGGCGCCGCCCCCTTCGACTCCCCTGATCGCATCCCGATAAGCCCGCCCCGCCGCCCGCAAGGCCGCCTCCGGATCCACCCCGGCCGCCTCCGCGCGCACCGCCAGCGCGAGCAGTTCGTAGCCGATGCCGTCGTCCCCCTCCGGCAACGGCACCTCAAGTCCCGCCGTCCGCACGCGTGATGCGAGTTTCGCCGCGAGGGCCAGGCCGGGCTGGCCCATCGGGACTCCCTCGGTGATAGAGGTGCGGCGCTTCTCCTCCGCCTTCGTGCGCAGCCAATGTGCCTTCACCTCCTCGGGAGTTGACGCCGTCTCGTCGCCGAAGACGTGCGGGTGGCGGTGGATCAGCTTGGTGACGATGCCGCCGGCCACGTCGTCGATCGAGAAGGGGGTGTCCGGGTCCTCCTCCGCGATGCGGGCGTGGAAGACGACCTGGAGGAGGACGTCTCCCAACTCCTCGCGCAGTTCGTCGCGGTCGCCCTCCTCGATCGCCTCGACGAGTTCGTACGCCTCCTCGATGCCGTACTTCGCCAGGCCCTTGTGCGTCTGCTGGGAGGACCACGGGCACTCGACCCGGATGCGGTCCATGACCTGGACGAGGTCGAGGAGGCGGGCGCCCGGCAGGTCGTAGGAGGCGGGGAGGAGTTCCAGCTCGGGCATCCGGACGCGGCCGGAGCCGGCGAGGCGGGCCAGGCCGTCGGTCAGCGCGGGTTCGCCCTCGCCCGTGGCCACGATCACCACCGTGTGGCCGCCCTCGCAGGCGGCGACCAGTTCCTCGGCGGTCGGGGAAGCGTCGGTGACGGTTATGCCGGCCTCGGTCAGATACGGCAGCTGCGGATGCGTACCGTCCGCGCACAGCACTCGGTCGGCGGTGCGCAGCGCCTCCCAGGCGGGCCAGGACAGCAGGCCGGGGGCGACTCTGTGGCTGGTGGTGAGCAGGACGATGCGGCCGGGAGCGGGGGTGCCCTCGGGGGCGGGCGTGCTCTCGGGACCGGGGCTGGTTGCGTTCACCCACCGAACGTAACTCACGCCGCCGACAGCCCCACGAGTTGTCCACAGGGCGGTGGGCAGCCCTGCGGACGCCGGGTGCGCCGTACCGTTACGCCGACTGCTGTGTCTGTGCCGCCGTGACCTCGCGTACCCACGGTGTCTTGGCGTCGACGCGGCTGCTCTTCTCCACGTCCCAGGTGCCGTAGCGCGGGTTGAGGTCGACGTGGAGTTCCTTGGAGGCGGTCGACAGGGCCTTCCAGAAGGCGGGCTGGCTGGTGTCGGTGCCGAGCTTCGCGGCGAGTTTGCGGCCCTCCACCTGGAGGCGGAGGTTCTCGTCGAGGCGCTGCGGGGGGACGCCGTACTGGGCGAGCCAGGTCGCTTCCAGGGCCTTGGAGCCGCCCGCCTGCTGGGCGAGGGCGGCCCGCATGTCCTGGATGTCCTTGCGGGTGACGGTGACGTCGGCGTCCTGTGCGGCGCGGTGCACGACCTGGTCGAAGACCATGCCGTAGAGCGTCTCGCGGGTGAGGCCGCCGGTGGTGGCGATGGCCCGCGTGTACTGCGCCTGGTCCTGGACGGCCGCCCGCTGTGCCACGCGCACCTCGTTGACCCGGCTCTGCAACTGCGCGACGGTGATGCGCTGCCCGCCCACGACGGCCGCCGCGCCGGGATGCGCCTCGCTTCCGCAGGCGGTCAGGGCGGGGGCCGCGGCGGCGATCACGGCGGTGAGGACGAGCGCGGTGCGACGGCGGCGGTGCAAGGGAACCTCCCGTTGGAGATTGTGCGACGGTGCACAAAGTCTTGCGGTGATCGATGTTAGGCAGTGGGTCGCCTGTGGCCAACCCATTCGACCAACGATTCACCAGGACTTCGGGCACCGGCACGCACGGGCACGCACGCGTGCGCTACTGCTGGGCGTCCACCACTCGTTCCACGGCCGCGGTGACCGCCGCGCGGAGACCGTCGTCGATGGGTACCCAGGACACGTTCGTGGCGGTCCGGTCCGCGCTGCCGCTGCCGCTGTCGCTGCCCACGAGCACGAAGCCGACGTTCGCGTGGCGCCCCACCGTCTCCTGCCCTTCACCTCGACGCCGCCCACCGCGAGGACGACCTCGCAGGAGCGCCGGAGCATGGCGTCGAGGAAGGGGCGCGCGTTCGCGGTGCTCTGTTCGCCGGTCACCGAGGAGTGGCTCACGCGCGTGTGCGTCCTGAGCGAGGCGTCCTGCATGCCCCGCCAGACCGTGGCGGCGGGGCTCCCCTTTATGCCCTGCCGGTCGGTGAGCAGGCAGGCCTCGGTGCCGGTGGAGTGCCGGGCCCCGCCGGCGGGGACCGGCGGGCGGCTGTCGTGCCTGGAGAGGACGAATCCGGTCACGATCACCGCGAGGACGACGGCGAGCGCTGCCGCGATCATGGCGACGGTGCGAACGCCGAGCGCACGCAGTCCGGCAGCCGCGGCGTGCCCCACGCGCGCGAGCGCCTTCAGCATCCTCTTCGCCCTCAGCCGGTGATGGCCACCGGCGCGTCCCACGCGTCGCGGTCCACGGTGATCGTGTAACCGCCGCGGGTCTCCTTGCTGTTGACCAGGTACTGGTGGGCGCGGCTGTGGCCGGTGAACTGGGTGGAGCCCCAGGGCCAGTCGGAGGTCGTGGTGTTGACCTTGTCCCACAGGGCGTACCAGAGGTTGCCCGGCAGGTCCGTCCTGTCGGTCGCGGTCGCGATCGCCTTGGCGCTGGAGCTGCTGAAGCCGTAGAGGCCGCTGCGGTAGATCTTGGCGTGCAGCTCCTTGTCGAAGGCGCGCACATAGGTCAGCACGGCGTTGTTGCAGGCCGTGTTCGTCGTGTCGTACGACTCCATGTCCAGGTAGACCGGGCTGCCGGCCTTGAAGCCGAGGGCCGCGGACTTGGCGACCGCGTCGTCCGCCTCGGACTTGCCGACGGCCGCCGCCGTGCTGGCGCTGATCTTCACCGAGCCGCCCGAGCCGCAGGACGGCTGGGAGCCGACGTAGAGCGGGATGAACTTCCAGCCGACCGTGGTGAGGGACTTGACCCAGGAGGCGGTGAGGTTGGGCTGGCTGCAGCCGCGGTTCTTGCCGCCGATGTAGACGGCGGCGGCGCCGTAGAGGCCGCCGTGCCAGGCCTTCATCGCGGCGAGGGAGGGGGCGGCGCAGGTGTCGAAGGCGCGGCCGGTGTAGGTCTTCTGCGCTGGCCAGGAGGTGGCGGCCATCGAGGTCTGCGCGGCGATACCGCCCCCGGCGACGACCGCGGCACCCGCGACGCCCCATGCGATGTATCTGCGCTTCTTCGACTGCCGGTGCTCGGACACGAAAAACCCCACCCCTGTTCATGACAAGCGGACGGGTACGACGTCCGCCGGAAAACTGTCGGCCCCCTGAGGGTCCCGGAAGCTGCGCGGGTCCGGCGCGGCGACGCCGTAGGACTGCCGTAGGACTGCCGTAGAACTACGGTCGTACGGCCCTGGAACGGAACTGTCCGTGCGCGCGCGGGACTTGGGACCCCAGCGAATCGCACGATAATCGACGCTGTCCTTCGGTCCGGAAAACGAATTCTCTCGATCGCCACAAGATTCCCTCACGACACGGCAAAAACTCCCGTACCGGGGAACGCGGACCGGACAAACGCCGTACCAGTGCGCGGGCGTGGCGGGTGTCGGCCGGGTCGCGGGACAGTTCACATGGCCGTTCGTCCCCCGGGCGGCGGCCCGTGCCATAACCTTGGGCCGACCTTGGGGGGTTGACATGGCAAAACGGCTGGAAGCCGGCTGGGGACAACGGATCGCCTGGGTGTTCCTCGCCTGGGGGTCGTGCGGCCTCCTGATATGGGTGCCCTTCCTGTACGCGGCGATCCGCCGCGGGCGGGGTTCGGACTGGGGCGCGTTCGCGTCCTTCGCGCTCTACGAGTGCGTGACCCTGCCGTGGGCGGCGTCCGACGGCAGTTCGAGCGGTGACGGGTTCCTCGGTCTCGCGGTCGTGCTGACCATGCTGATGGCCGCCGGACTGCTGCTGTTCGGAATGTTCGACACCCCGCCCCCGAAGCAGCAGCTGTACGTGGGCATGCCGGTGCCCCCGCAGCAGGGGAACCCGTACCTGCGGTAGATCCCGTACCTCCGTAGATCCCGTACCTCCGGTGGGTCACATCCGCCGGGTGCGCCGCAGGATCCGTACCGCGGGCCAGACGATCAGCCCGGTGACGGCCCACAGGAAGCCCGAGAGGCCGAGCCACTCGCCGGTGCCGCTGTCGGGGTCGTGGCCGAAGACCGTCGTCGCGAGCGCGACGAAGGCGAACACCCCGCCCAGCAGGAACAACACGACCAACGCGGCGGTCTGTCCGCCGGTGCGCCGGACGGGCGCGGCGCCACCGCTCCCGGCGGCCGGTGCCGACGCGGGCGCCTCCGCGCGCGGGGTGCTCTGCCGCGGCGGCAACTGCACACGCGCGTGCGGCGGTACGGCCGCGTCGAGCATCGCCATCGTGTGCGCGTCGACGCCGTACAGCCCCGGTTCCACGGCGACGGCGAGACCGTCGGTGCCGATGAGCCGTCGGCCGCCGTCGGGCCAGCTGAGCACGGCGGCGCAGGAACGGTACGGCACGGTCACCGCGAGGTCGCTGCCGTCGCGCCCGCGCACGGTCACGCTGACCCCGTCGTCCCCGACCACCAGCGCGGACCCGTCCTTGGCGACCGCGTCGAAGCGCCGCCCGGTGACCGCGTACGTCGAGCGCGTCGGCGCCGCCGCGTACCCCGCCCAGCTCGCGCTGTGCCCCGAGGGCACCTGCAACAGCGCGGTCCCGGCGGCCTCCAGGGCAACCGCGTGCAGGTGACCGGGCGTCACCGACCACAGCTCGTGGCGCAGTTCGTCGAGCCCGCGCGGCGGCCGTCCGGCGAGCAGGTCCTCCGCCGCCCCGGGCAGCCGTCGTACGGCCGCGTCGGCCGCCGTCAGTCCCGCGTCGGCCCGCGTGCGTACGGCCTCCAGGTCGGCCGGCGCGACACGGCCGGCCTGGAGCGCGGCGAGGACGTCGACGAAGCCGCCGAGCACCGCGTCCTGTTTGGCGGGCAGGGAGTCCGCGAAGGCGGTGAGGAGGGCGTGACCGTCGCGGCGGGAGGCGCAGTCGGTGGCGGCGGTGTAGGAGTTGCCGTCCTCCTGGCGCAGGGCGCGGGAGAGTTCGCGTTCCAGGACACCGGCGTAGAGGCGGGCGGCGGCGGTGTCGGTGACGACGGCGTCGAGGAGGACTCCGCCCTGGCCGTCGGAGAAGTGGGCGGGCGTGGTGGGGAGCGCGGAGGTGACGGCGGGGAGCGGCCGGCGGGTGCCCGGGGGCAGCTTGAGCGCGAGTCCGGCGGGGAAGCGCTCGCCGGCGATCCACAGCACGGCGTTGCCGCCGGTGAACCAGGTCTCCGTCCAGTGCCGTACGTCCTCCGGGCGCAGGCCCCTGACGCCCCACTCCGGGTAGCTGACCAGGCCGTACCCCTGGGCGCCGTAGCGCCACAGCGGGAGTTGGCCTGGCTCACGGCGGGACTCCTCCGTCCGCAGGATCTCCTTCTCCGTCTCCAGGCGCTCCATGGGGAGGTCGGCGAGGGAGGCGCAGACGCCGTGGAGGTAGTCGACGATCTCGTGTTCGGCGCCCTCCACGTGGAAGTGGGTGAACGCGGCCTTGGTCGCGCCGTTGAAGTGGTAGTCGGCGAGGCCCTGGCGGTACAGGGCGAGATGTTCGACGAGGTGGGTGACACCGGCGCGGGCGAGGGTCTCGTCGGCGATGCCGACGCGGAAGACGAGTCCGGCGCGCAGGGGGCCGGGAGCGTACGCGAAGAGGGTGGGTATGCCGTCGACTTCGGTGAGGTGGATGGCGTTCGTGGTGGCGGCGGACTGACCGTCCTGGGGGGCCTGGTGGTCCTGGGGGTTCATCTTCGGCCTCTCAGGGCGGCGTCGCGGTGCTGGACGTATTGCTCGGCGCGCTCGCCGAGGTAACTCCACGGAAAGTCGGAGGCGAGATTGCCGAGGGCCCGGAAGTGCGCGGCGGCCTGCGCGGTGTCGCCGATCAGGGAGAACATCGCGGCGAAACTCCCCTGGACGGTGACCCATCCGTACGGCCGCGTGAACTGCGGGTGGAACACGGACCGTTGGGCGGCCTCGACGAGTTCGGCGTGCACGTGGGGTTGTCTGAGGTATTCGGTGCGCTTGTCGCCGGCGCCGAGGTCGAGCCAGTGCTCGAAGTGCGCCTCGGCGACGAGCCCGCCGTTCAACGCCCCTGCGGGGGCGGCCAGTAGACACTCGCGCGCGAACCCGTGGGCCGCCTCCCAGGTGCCGCCCCACTTGGGGTACAGCTTCTGGAGGAGACGGGCCTGTCCGGTGAAGTGGTGCGGGTGGTAGCGGGCCAGCCGGTCGTAGCGGCGGCGGCTCTCGTTCTGCCCGAGCGACAGGCCGAGGGCGGTGGTGAGACGCGCGGCCCAGGCGGCGTCGTAGGAAGGGTCGAACGCCGTTGCCCGGATGAGGAGTTGCTCCGCCTCCCCCAGGTGTTCGTGGAACGCCTTGAACTGCTCGCGGCTGACGTCCTTGGCCCGCGCGTCGGTCCGTATCTCCCACCCGGCATCGATGAGCCGGAGCCCGAGCACGGTGAGCGCGAGAACGTCGTACGGTACGGCGGCCAGTTGCTGCCGCAGCGTGTGTTCAAAACCGTCGTCCTCGGCCAACACGCCCACGACGAAGGCCCGGTCGGTGCCGGGCGGCAGGCTGTCGTGGTACTGCCGGACGGCGGCCCAGTCGGCCGCGGCGGCGGCCTGACGCAACCAGGTGACCTCCGGGAAGGCGGAGGCGAGTTCGAAGTCGGGGCCGGGATCGGCTCCGGGGGCGGATGACATGCGGCGGATCCTAGGCGAGGCCTGTGACATCGCGGATGCCGGGGAAAGTGCAGGTCAGCGGCTCAGCGCACCTTCGGTGCGCGCCGGGGGCGCGGTAAATCCTGTGGCGCGCGCTGGGGTGCTTCCGTCTGCCGCTGACGTTGGCCGATACCGCTGCGGGACGCTGGTGGGGTTCGTTCCGGCCGAAACCGATTGCTCTGTGATGCCGGTGAGCTCGCAGGTCAGCGTGGTGCTGGGGGCCGTCCACGGGAACCGTGGAGTGTTGCTGCGAGCACGTGCGTCAGAATTCCTGATTCACCCTGGTCCTCCCGGAACGGCGTACTGCTCGGCCGTTGAGGGAGGGATCGGGACATGGACGTGCTGCATGAACGCTGCGCCGGTGTGGACATCAGCAAGAAGGACGCCAAGGCGTGCGTGCGCACCCCAAGCGCCAAGCGGCGGGGGGCGTTCACGACCGAGACCACCACCTGGGGATCGACGACGAACGCGGTGCTCGCCCTGCGAGAGCACCTGCTCGCCGCCGGCGTCACCCTGGTCGTCATCGAGGCGACCTCCGACTACTGGAAGCCCTTTTACTACCTGCTGGCCGACGAGTTGCACGTGATCCTGGTCAACGCGCGGCAGGTCAAGAACCTGCCCGGCCGCAAGACGGACGTCTCCGACGCCGCCTGGCTGGCCCAGCTCGGCGCGCACGGCCTGGTCCGCCCCTCGTTCGTGCCACCCCAGCCGGTGCGCGAGCTGCGTGACCTGACTCGCGCCCGCACCCAGATGACCCGCGAACGCGGCCAGATCGTCCAGCGTCTGGAGAAACTTCTCGAGGACACCGGGATCAAGCTCTCCGCGGTCGCCTCCGACATCATGGGGGTCTCTGGCCGGGCCATGCTGCAGGCGTTGACCGGCGGGGAACGTGACCCGCAGACCCTTGCGGAACTGGCCAGGCGCAGGCTCCGCAACAAGATCCCCGAGCTCACCGAGGCACTGACCGGCCGGTTCCGTGACCACCACGCCTTCCTGACCCGACTGCACCTGGACCACTACGACCAGCTCACCACCGCCATCGGGCAGCTGGATGAGCGGATCGAGGAGGCGATGACCCCCTTTCGTCCCGCGCTCGACCTGCTCGACACCATCCCCGGGATCAACCGGCCCGTCGCCGAGGTGATCATCGCGGAGACCGGCGGCGACATGAGCCGGTTCGCCTCTGCCAAGCATCTCGCGTCCTGGGCCGGGGTCTGCCCAGGCCACCACGAGTCCGCCGGCCGCACCAAGAGCGCCAAGGTCCGCCCCGGCAATCCGTACCTCAAAGGCGCCCTCGGCCTCGCCGCCTTCGGCGCCGTGAGGACCAAGGACACCTACCTGCAGGCCCGTTACAAACGACTGACCGCTCGCCGCGGCCCGCTCAGGGCTCTGGTCGCAGTCGAGCACTCGATCATCACCGCGATCTGGCACATGCTCACCGAAAACGTCGCCTACCACGAGCTCGGCGGCACCTACTTCGCCCAGCGTGACCCCGAACGCGCCGCCCGTCGCGCGATCAGCGCACTCAACCAGCTCGGCTACACCGTCACCCTCAACCCGCTGGAAGGCGCGGCCTGACCTACGACCCACAACCCCCGGCGGCCCACCGCCGCCACCGGGCAACAAGCCCTGCCCACACCCACCCTGAACAGGATCTATTTACGCGTCAGAGATGGGACGAGCGTGGGTTTGACTTGACCTTCGGCGGACCTTCCGTCCAACTCCCGTTCACCGGAGGCTCATAGCGTCCGCACCTTTCTGTATTCATATCTGTGCTCACATCCGCACTCACATCTGTGCTCACATCTGTGCCTACGTCTGTGCTTACGTCTCCCAGGAGTCCCGTCATGTCCCTGAACGCCCGCCGAAACCGCCAACTCCTCGAAGCGGCAGCCCCGTTGCTGCTCCAGGGCGAACGCGTCGAGTTCACTTCCCTGGCCGCGATCGGCTCGGTGTCTGTCCGCAAGCAGGCCCTGACGGCTGCCGTGGTGGGGGTGTTGAGCGCGGGCACGGTGATGGCCACGGTCACTCCACGCCCGTTCTACATAGTCCTGACCGACCAGAGAGTCCTGTTCTTCGACGGCAACAGGGGTGGAAAGCCGGGCAAGTTGATGGTGAACCTGCCGCGTCCGTACGTCTCGGCGGGCGGTTCGAAGAAGGCGTTCCTGGGGTTGCAGTTCACTACGAGGCTGTCGGTGGCGGGGCAGGAGCAGGGGCTGAAGGTGACGTTTCCGGTGCAACACCGGGGCGACGGGCCGAAGTTCGTGGGGGCGTTGCCGGTCACGCGCTGAGCAGTTCGCACCGGACGTATGTGCCGTGTGTGCCAGGCCGTGCCGGACTGGGCTGGGCTGGGCTGGGCTGGGCCGACTGCCCTCGCCTGTCGGCGTCACCAGAGCCACCGGTCGAGGAACGCGGGCCAGGTGAAGGCCTCGTAGCCCTCGAACGCCGCGGGATCGATCTCCTTGAGATCGTCGGCCAGAGCCTTCAGCTCATTCAGTGCGGCGTCTTCGTCCTCGAATGGATCTTCGAGGACCTGGGACCGGCTGAGGCGACGCCCGAAGTGATGGAGAGACAGGAGCCATCGCTCGACCGAAGCGTTGGTGAACCGGGCTTCACCGGTCCACCCGATGTGGTGGACCTCGCCCGTGACCGGCTGGACTCCGAAAGCCTGCCAGTAGTCCAGGCCCGACGCCTGGGAGATCGTGAGCTTGTAGAACCGTCGGCCGTCGGAGGCCACCAGCTGCGGAGACGGCTCGCTCTGGTAGGGGACGTGGGTGATGGTCTGCTCAGTGATCGGGATTCCGACGCCGGTCAGCATGTGCTTCGCCTCGGCCGGGATGTCCCACTCGGCGACGGTCCGCCGGGGCGCGCGATGGACATTGCCCGGACCGGCCCAGGCGGCAAGGTCTGCGTGGGTGACCATGACGTCCCTTCTCTCGGGCGTGCGACTGCGATGACGCTACGCGCCGGACGATCAACGCCATCGCCCGCCGTCCGCCGCCGTTCGAGGCCTCGCAAGATCACCTCGTGGACCATGCGGCACCGGGAGGCAACGGCCGCGACACTACGACTGTGGACGCGAACGGCGAGACCTCCGATCAGCACGTGGCCCTGCCGCCAAGACCAGTTCTGCCGGACATGGCTGCAGCACGCGGTCGCGGGCCGGCCGACGTGGTCGAGGCTCATTGGCAATCTCTACGACTCAGCTGGCAGTGGAGGCACGCAGTACATCGGATCCGCAGGCCCGGGCGCCCGTATCCGGGCATCGTGCCGCTGCTGGAGGCTGCCGCCGCTCAACCACGACTCCGGCGGCTGTATCCGTTCACCAGCCACTTCGCCCTGCTCTTCAGCAGCTCCACCAGCTACCCCTGGACCGTGCAGGCCGGATCGATCGAGCCCTTGCACAACGGACGGTTCATGGTTCGCCGTCGCAGTCCTTTCGCCGTGATCGGCGAAGTCGAAACCGCCGAAGAGGCTGTGGCCCTGGTGCTCGAACTCCTGCCCACCGACCCCGAGCCCGTCATCACCGCCTCTACGTAAGGCCGCTCTCGACAGACCTACCGAGCCGCAAAAGCGTGACACTTCACCTTCGAATGTCACACTTCTACGCCCCGACCAACTAGAGCCGAAAGCAACCCCGTTGCGGGCCTGACACGCTCAAGACCCACAAGCTCCCGACCCCTGCGCGAACGATCCGTGTCGGTCGATCGCAGTCTGGAATGATCGCGCCGTGAGCAATACGAGGCGGCTGGCCGCAGGCGCCGTTGAGTCACACGTCCGGACGTTCTTCACGGGGCACACGGTGGACGTCGTCGACTACGACCTCGGCCCAGAACGGCGAGATGAAGTGCCCGACCTAAGAGTCCTCGTTGTAGAGCCCGGTCCCCGCAGCGACAACTGGGCCTATGTGACCGCCGGATGCTGGGCCTCGATGCAGACGCAGGGTCACGGCCTTGAGTTCGTCATGACCGCGCCCGTCCGCGACGAACGGTTCATCGAACTCATGGCGATGATCGCCTTCTACCACTGCGGAGGGCATCAACTCGACCTGGAGCACAGCATGCCGATCGGCGAACCGTGGGTACCCGGTTCGACCTGCGACCACCTGCTGATCAGCCTGCCCTACCTCCACGGCCCCGACCTCGAACACTGCCCGCTGCCCGGCGGACACGCCCGCATCCTGTGGACCCTGCCGGTGACCACGGCCGAGGTCGAGTTCCGCCGGCACCACGGACACGAGGCACTGGAACGACTCTTCGACAAGGCGCAGATCATCCCCACCGATCCTTTCCGGGCATCGGTCGTCTGACCTCGCGTACGACGAACGCTCCACGCGTCCCCGCAAGAACAGCAGGTCCAGCCGTCAAGAGATCGAAAACGCGACCCACACCTTCAGGTGGATTGGAGAGAGGACACGCGGTCGACTCCCGTGCACACGTGCTGAGCTGAGCCCGCGCAAGATCGCGCAATCACCAGCTCGGACCCCGGAAAGGGGACACCTGTGCGCCACAAGGGACGGGCCAGGACATGGCTCGCCGCCGCAGCCGCCGCCACCGCTCTGTTCGTGTCACCGACCTCGACGGCCCATGCCGACGCCCACGCCCACGCCCCGCAGGCCGGTCGCTATCTGAACCTGCACCAGTGCGTGTACCTGCCCTCCGCGGCCGTCGACTACTTCACCACCGTGGTGCCGAGCCGCGACGGCCGCTTCACGACCGGGACGGACACCTCCAACACCGCCGAGACGAGCCGCTCCTGCGGCGCCGGCGACGGAAACTTCAAACCGTCGTCCCCATGGGCAGGCGTCCAGTCGCTCGACCTCAGCGCCGGCCGCTACCTGAACCTCCACCAGTGCGTCTACTACTCCGACGCCCAGCACGACCACATCACCACGGTCGCGAACGTCGGGGCCTCCGCGTTCGCCGCGCACTCGAACGTCTCCAACACCCCCGACACAACGCCCAGTTGCGGCCCGGGACAAGGCCAGTACCACCTCGTCCCCCTGCTGTCCGACGTCAAGGCCCTGGACCTCACGGCCGGGCGCTACGTCAACCTCCAGCAGTGCGTCTACTACTACGGCCAAAGCCCGTTCAACGACCACTTCACCACGGTGGTCCCAACGACCCGCGACGGCCGCTTCGCCACCGGCACCAAGGTCTCCGACACCGCCGACACCACCCCGACCTGCGGCACCGGCGACGGCAACTTCGCCCTCATCCCCCTCCTCTCGGGCACGAAGGCCCTCTCCCGGACCTGACACAAAACCCGATCCGGGCCGCACCGGGTGCCCTCCCGCCCCGGTGCGGCCGACCATGCATGTCAGCGCCACACGCGGGAAATCCTTACTCAGCCTGCTTCGGGCACAGTTCAGCCTCGACCGGGTCCACACGAATGGGGTCGCCGCCGCCCAGGTAGAGCATGCAGCCCGCGTCCTCCTGGTCCGAGTCCTCTGGTCGCATTACGTAGATTCCGGCGGTGGGCGCGGGAGCCCAACCCAGGCTGCGCGGAGGGTCGTACGCCTCGCAGTGCCCGACGTGGAGCCGGGTCGGCGGGATGGAGACCGTACAGACATCTCCGGCACTAAGCTCGGACGGGGCCGGTTCGAGTCGATATGGAACCCATTCCGGACTGGATTCTCCGTAAGGCAGCGCGAAGGTTCCGTCCCAGCGGAAATTCGAGGAGTTGTCGACCACACTCCATGGCCATTCCACCGTGATGTACCGCGCGCTCACCGACACAACCCGGGCTCTTGCCGGCTCGCAGGAGACAATTACTTCGCTGCCGACCTGAGGCAGCATGATTCCTCACCACCCTCTGCACGTAAAAGGGCTTGCTCCAACGGGCCGACAGGCCAACGGGCCCACGGGTCGGCAGCTCACTTCGCGTGGAACCTCGACGGCGCGCTCGTCGGGTTGCCGCCGGACGGGAGCTTCTGGCCCGGACAGGTGGAGAGGACCTTCTTCATCGCGGCCTTCTCGGCGGCGGTGACCCACAGGTCGTACTTCTTCTTCACGGCGACCTGCGCGGCGACATACGTGCAGCGGTACGCCTTGTACGGCGGCACCCAGGTCGCCGTGTCGCCGTCGCCCTTGCTGCGGTTGGCGCTCGCGCCCACGGTCAGGAGGTTGAGGGGGTCGTTGGCGAGGGCTATCCGCTTGCTGGCGTCCCAGTACTTGGCACCCTTCTGCCAGGCGTCGGAGAGCGCGACGAGGTGGTCTATGTCGACGAGGCTGGCCCCGCGACGGTAGGTCACCTCCTTGCCGGAGTACGGGTCGGATTCGAGGACGCCGTACGACACCTTGCAGGTGCCGCCGGTGAACTTCACCTGCTTCAGGTCCCGTTTGAGGATGTCGTCCCTGGTGTCACAGCTGTTGGAGTCCGTGTCGGCCCAGGCGGTGCCGAACCGCTCGCGGGAGTAACCGGTCTTCGGCGCCCGCCCCTTGACGGTCAGGGACTCGGCGGCGGTGAGCGCCGCGCCCCCGCCGGTGCCTCCACCGGAGTTCCCTCCAGAGTTCCCGCCGGAGTCCCCACCGGTCGTCGCTTCGGGCCCGGAGGCCCCTGTGGTGTCCTTGCATCCGGCGACGGACAACATGATCAGGACGGCGACGGCCGCCCCACCCCTCAGACGCATCACAGTGCGCCCCTCCCCTAGTTCACCCGGCCCCCGCCCCTGCGGGGGCGGATATTGACCTGGTGCCCACGTTAGCGGCGGAGATGTCGCGAACATATGGGGCCCGGGGGCGCATGACGTGCAACTCGGGTGTATCGGCACGACTTAGTCGGCGCGGGCGCCCCCACCTCGCACTCCCTCCCCACACTCTCTCCCCACACCCCTCTCAGACCTTGCCGATGCCCAGCGTCGACTCCGAGGGCAGCAGCCCGGAACCGAGCACCGCGACCCAGAACTCCCCCAGCAGATCGGCGAGTCGGTCGGTGTCCGCCCTGCCGAGGAACTGCCAGGGCTCGGCGGCCAGCCTGTCGGTGCGGCGCTCCACCTCCTGGCGCAGCTCGCGGCCCGCCCTGGTCGCCGTACCGAGATCGTCCAACAGGCCCCGGGCGACCAGGCGTTCGCGGGCCGCCGACCATTCCTCCCGGCTCCAGCCACGGCTTTCGAAGCGCTCGACGGAGGCGGCTCCTATCGCGGCGAAGGAGACCAGGGACTCGACCGGGTCCAGGCCGGCGACGAGGAGGGCGGCGAGGTGGCCGTCACCGCGGTGTTCGCGCAGGATCGTCGCCGCCTGCCACAGCTGGAGGTGGGGCTCCTCGGGCCAGGGCAACTCGGCGTTGGCCGCGGCGAGGGGACGGCCGGCCGTGGTGACCGCCTCGGCGGCGCGACGGGCCAGGGCGGCGGCCTCCGCGAGTTCGGGGCTGTCGATACGGTCGCCGAATATCGCGCGGTAGGCCCGGTCCATTCCGCGCAGCCTCGCCTTCAGTACGGCGTCCGGGCTCGCGATGCGCCACGCGGGGTCGATGTGTTCGGCGACCATGCGGGGGCTGAAGCTGTAGAAGGCGGAGGTCACCCGCTCGGCGCCGGCCGGGCCCAAGGGGGCGGCGCGCAGCGGGAAGTAACTCGGCCAGCGCTCCTCGATGTCGTAGCCGAGCGCGGCGGCCTCCTCGAAGACCTCCGGCGCGTAGTACAGCACCGCGTGCAGGGGTTCGAGCAGGTGCCAGAGCTGGCGCACCCGGCCCGGCTCCACGGTGGCGGGGTAGTTCGCGGTCTCCACTCCACGTACGTCTTCGGACATGGCACAACTCCTCGTCGCGTCCCGGTCGCTCCACAACTTGACACTGACAAGATTGCCTCAGCCGCCCGAACTTGTCAATGCCTAGATTCGGCGTACGCTGCTGAGCATGAGTACGACCAGGTCCACCAAGAGCCCGTACCACCACGGCGACCTGCGCCGCGCCGTTCTCACCGCCGCGCTCGACGTCATCGCCGCCGACGGCCCGTCCGGGCTGAGCCTGCGGGATCTCGCCCGCCGCGCCGGCGTCTCGCACGCGGCGCCGGCGCATCACTTCAAGGACCGCACAGGGCTGTTGACGGCCATCGCGGCGGAAGGGTTCGGGCTGCTCGCCGCCGCGATCGGGGAGGCGGCCGATCTCAAGGACGCGGGTGTGCGGTACGTGCGCTTCGCGCGCGAGCATCCGGCGCACTTCCAGGTGATGTTCGCGCCCGAGCTGCTGCGCGAGGGCGACCTCGAACTCGCCACGGCCCGCGCGCTCGCGGCCGACGCGCTGAGCGGCGCCGTCTCCGCCGTACCTCCCGAGGGCCGCGGCCCCGACGCCCGCCTCGCCGGAGTCGCCGCGTGGTCCTTGGCGCACGGCTTCGCCACGCTGCTGCTCGGCCACAATCTGGACGGGGCGGTGGGTGAGCGGGAGCCGGAGGAGGTGTTCCGGTTGCTGGCGGGGATGTTGTTCCGCGGCACGACCGGCTGACGGTGTGCGCGGTTGTCCCGGGCAGGCTCGCTCGTCCCGTGCAACTCGCCGTACGCGAAAGGCCGTTGGGCGCTGTGGGGCAGGCAGGCCGGGGCGGCCCGCTGTCGGCCCGTCCCGTCAGCGGGGCCGGTCGGCTGTTGCAGCTGAAAAAGTGTGACGCTTCCCCGAAGGGGCGTCACACTTTTGCCGGGGGTAGCACCACCCCCCTCGCCGCTACGACCCCAGGATCGTCGCCAGGAACTCCCCCACCCAGCCCAGCAACTCCCGTCCCACCAACGGCTTTCCGCCCACCCTCGCCGTCTTCGGGCGCGGTACGAGTACCTGGTGGGCGGCCGGTTTGATGACGGTGCCGGGGTAGAGGCGCTTGAGGCGGAGTTCCTGGGACTCGCGCAACTCCACCGGTGCGAAGCGGATGTTGGTGCCCTGGAGGACGATGTCGCCGACGCCGCACGCGCGCGCGAGCATGCGCAGGCCGGCCACCAGCAGCAGGTTCTCCACCGGCTCGGGCAACTTGCCGTAGCGGTCGACGAGTTCCTCGCGTACGGCCTTGATGTCCTCCTCCGTGTTGGCGGAGGCGATGGACCGGTAGGCCGCCAGTCGCAGGCGCTCACCGGGGGCGTAGTCGTGCGGGACGTGCGCGTCGACCGGGAGCTCGATCTTGACCTCCAGGGGCGGCTCCTCCTCGACACCGCCCTCCAGGGAGGCGCGGTAGTCCGCGACCGCCTCGCCGACCATGCGGACGTACAGGTCGAAGCCGACGCCCGCGATGTGGCCGGACTGTTCGCCGCCCAGGAGGTTTCCGGCTCCGCGGATCTCCAGGTCCTTCATCGCCACGTACATGCCCGCGCCCATCTCCGTGTGCTGGGCGATCGTCGCGAGGCGCTCGTGGGCCGTCTCCGTGAGGGGCTTCTCCGGGGGGTACAGGAAGTAGGCGTAACCGCGCTCGCGGCCTCGGCCGACCCGGCCGCGGAGCTGGTGGAGCTGTGACAGGCCGAAGTTGTCGCCTCGTTCAACGATCAGCGTGTTCGCGTTGGAGATGTCGATGCCGGACTCGACGATCGTGGTCGACACCAGGACGTCGAACTTCTTCTCCCAGAAGTCGACGACCACCTGCTCCAGGGCCTGTTCCGACATCTGGCCGTGGGCGATGGCGATGCGTGCCTCCGGGACGATCTCGCGCAGTCGTGCCGCCGCGCGGTCGATCGATTCCACCCGGTTGTGGATGTAGAAGACCTGGCCCTCGCGCAGGAGTTCACGGCGGATCGCGGCGCCGATCTGCTTCTCCTCGTAGGGGCCGACGAACGTCAACACCGGGTGACGCTCCTCCGGGGGCGTCGTGATCGTCGACATCTCGCGGATGCCGGTGACCGCCATCTCCAGGGTTCTGGGGATCGGGGTGGCGGACATCGTCAGCACGTCGACGTTGGCGCGCAGCTTCTTCAGCTGCTCCTTGTGCTCGACGCCGAAGCGCTGCTCCTCGTCGACGATGACCAGGCCGAGGTCCTTGAACTTGGTCTCGGAGGAGAACAGGCGGTGGGTGCCGATGACGAGGTCTACGGAGCCCTCGCGCAGGCCCTCCAGGGTCGCCTTCGCCTCCGTGTCGGTCTGGAAGCGGCTCAACGCCCGTACGTTGACCGGGAACTGCGAGTACCGCTCGGTGAACGTCCCGAAGTGCTGCTGCACGAGCAGTGTCGTCGGGACGAGGACGGCGACCTGCTTGCCGTCCTGAACGGCCTTGAAGGCGGCCCGTACCGCGATCTCCGTCTTGCCGTAGCCGACGTCACCGCACACCAGCCGGTCCATGGGGACCGACTTCTCCATGTCGTCCTTGACCTCGGCGATCGTGGTCAGCTGGTCGGGGGTCTCCGCGTACGGGAAGGCGTCCTCCAGCTCGCGCTGCCAGGGCGTGTCCGCGCCGAACGCGTACCCCGGGGCCGCCATCCGGGCCGAGTACAGCTTGATGAGGTCGGCCGCGATCTCCTTGACGGCCTTCTTGGCGCGCGCCTTGGTCTTCGTCCAGTCGGCGCCGCCCAGCCGGTGCATGGTCGGGGCCTCGCCGCCGACGTACTTGGTGATCTGCTCCAGCTGGTCGGTGGGGATGTACAGGCGGTCGCCGGGCTGGCCGCGCTTGGCGGGTGCGTACTCGACGACCAGGTACTCGCGCGTGGCGGTCTGCACCGTGCGCTGCACCATCTCGATGTAGCGGCCCACACCGTGCTGCTCGTGGACGATGTAGTCGCCCGCCTCCAGGGTGAGCGGGTCGATGGTCTTGCGGCGGCGGGCCGGCATCCGGACGCCGTCCTTGCCGGCGGCCTTCTGCCCGGAAAGGTCGGTCTCGGTGAGGACGGCGAGCTTGAGCGCCGTATCGACGAACCCGTAGTCGATCGATCCGGTCGCCACGTGCACTACGGAGGGGGCGATTTCCCCGAGTTCCGTCTCCAGGCGGGCCGCGACGCCCTCGCTGCCGAGAACCTCGACCGTGCGGGCGGCGGGGCCGTGGGCCTCGGTGACGAACACCGTGCGCCAGCCGTCCGCGAGCCAGCCCTTGGTGTCGGCGAGGGCCTTCGCGGTGTCACCGCGGTAGGTCTCAGGGGCGTGCATACCGAGCTTCAGGGTGTCCGCGTCCAGCTCTTCGTCCGCGGCGAACGGCGACACCGACCACCACATCATGTCCAGCTCGCGCGCCCGGTCCCGTACGTCCGCGATGGACCACAAGGAGGCCGCGTCGACGTCGATGGGCGCCTCGCCGCCGCCCGCGGTGGCCGCCCAGGAGGCCTGCAGGAACTCCTGCGAGGTGGCTACGAGATCGGACGCACGCGTGCGTACCCGTTCCGGATCGCATACGACGGCCATCGCGCCCTTGGGCAGCACGTCGAGCAGCAGCTCCATGTCGTCGACGAGCACCGGGGCCAGCGACTCCATGCCCTCTACGGCGATGCCCTCGGCGATCTTGCCGAGCAGCTCGCCCAGTTCGGGGTGGGCCTCGGCAAGGGCACGCGCGCGCGTGCGGACGTCTTCCGTCAACAGAAGTTCACGGCAGGGGGGTGCCCACAGGCCGTGGTCGGCGACCTCCAGGGAGCGCTGGTCGGCCACCTTGAAGTAGCGGATCTCCTCGACGTCGTCGCCCCAGAACTCGACGCGCAACGGGTGTTCCTCGGTGGGCGGGAACACGTCCAGGATGCCGCCGCGCACGGCGAACTCACCGCGCCGCTCGACGAGCTCCACGCGCGCGTAGGCGGCGGCGCCGAGCGCGTCCACGACCGCGTTCAGGTCGGCGGACTGGCCGGACCGCAGGGCGACCGGCTCCAGGTCTCCCAGACCCTTGACCTGCGGCTGCAGCACGGACCGCACCGGCGCTACGACAACGGAGACCGGGCCCGTCTCCGGGTCGTCGTCCCTCGGGTGGGCCAGGCGGCGCAGCACGGCGAGGCGACGGCCCACGGTGTCGCTGCGCGGACTCAGCCGCTCGTGCGGGAGGGTCTCCCAGGAGGGGTACTCCACGACGCCGTCCGGCGGGAGCAGCGAGCGCAGAGCCGCCGCCAGATCCTCCGCCTCACGCCCGGTCGCGGTCACCGCGAGGACGGTGCGGCCGGCCTCACGCGCGAGCGCCGCGACCGCGAAGGGGCGGGTCGCCGGGGGGCCGACCAGGTCGACGTGCATGCGGTTGCCGTCGGCCGCCGCGCGGGTCGCTTCCGCGAGGGCGGGGTCCTTGACTACGGCGTCGAGCAGACCGTGCAGACTCATGGAGGGGGCGCTTCCGTCCGGGGGGTGGGCAACACGAAGGGCCCGACGCGCGCGGTATGGGGCCGGGGGGTTCCAGCGTACGTCGGCGGTGGCTCACCCGGGGTTGATGCCGGCGTACCAGGGGGCTCCGCCCCCTGAACCCCCGGAAAGCCTTTGCCCGCCCACCACCCGTTTACTGCCAACCAAAAAGTCGCCGTCAACAGACAACAAAACAACCCGGCGCCGAGAAGTCCCCCGTGACTTCTCGGCGCCGGGCTCCCCCGTAGACAGTGGCTAATCCGTGGCGATCGCGTTCAGCACGTTCATCCGCCCCGCCCGGAACGCCGGGACGAGGGCCGCGAACAGACCGACGAACGCCGACCCCACGAAGACCGCGGAGATCGTCCCCCAGGGAATCTCCAGGACCTTCAGCCCCTCGAGGGCGAGCAGCTGCTGAGCCGTGGCCCCCCAGCCCATCCCCAGGCCGAGGCCGAGCAGCGCTCCGAAGAGGGCGATCACGACCGACTCCATGCGGATCATCCGGCGGAGCTGGCGGCGGGACATCCCGATCGCCCGCATCAGACCGATCTCCCTGGTCCGCTCGACGACCGACAGGGCCAGCGTGTTCACCACACCCAGGACCGCCACGATGATCGCGAGGGCGAGCAGGCCGTAGACCATGTTCAGGAGCTGGCCGATCTGGTCCTTCAGTTCCTGCTTGTAGTCGGTCTGGTCGCGCACCTGGTACTGCGGGTAGGGCTCCATGGCCTTCTTCAGGGCCGCGTACGCCTGCTTCTCCTGGCCGTCCTTGGCCTTGGCGAACATGATCTCGTTCGGCGGGACCTTGTTCGCGGGGAGGTACTTCTGCATCGTGGCGATGCTGGTGTACCGCGCCCCCTGGTCGATGGCGACGTCGTCGTCCGTGATGGCAGCGACCTTCAGCTTCGCCGTCGAGCCGCCCTTGAAGGCGACGCTGATGGTGTCGCCGACGTGCACGCCGTGCTTCTTGGCGTACTTGGAGCCGACCGACATCGCGTTGGTGCCGTAGGCGGCGGACAGTTCGCCGGCCGTGGTGGCGCGGCGCAGGTCCTGGGCGTAGGACGGGTCGGCGGCGGTGATGCCGTCGGTGTCCTTCTGGCCGTCGGGCGAGGTGAGGGTGGCGTCGATGTCCTTGTAGCGGGTGACGTGGACGAGGTCGGGTGCCTGTTCCATCGCCTTCTCCGCCTGCGGGACGATCCGCTGGTTGCCCTGGACGATGAAGTCGGCGCCGACGGACTTGTCCAGCTCGCTCGTCGCCGAGGCGACCATCGAGGAACCGACCACCGACAGGCAGGCGACCAGTGCGAGGCCGATCATCAGGGCCGCACCCGTAGCACCCGTACGCCTGGGGTTGCGGAGCGCGTTGCGCTCGGCCAGGCGCCCCACCGGCCCGAAGGCCCGCAGCAGGACCGCGCTGATCACCCGTACGACCCCGTTGGCCAGCAGCGGGCCGATGATGACGAAGCCGATCAGCGAGAGCACGACACCCGCGCCGAGCACCAGCGAGCCGTCCGTCGCCTTCTTCGCGGTGGCCGCCGCGAACAGGGCGGCACCGCCGGCACCCGTCAGCACCAGGCCGATCAGTGCCCGTACCCAGCCGGCCTTGCCGTCGGCCGGCGTACCGGCGTCGCGCAGTGCGGCCATCGGGGAGACCTTGCCGGCGCGGCGGGCCGGGAGGTAGGCGGCGAGGATGGTGACGATCACACCGAGGAGGAGGCCGAGCACCGGGGTGGTCCACTTGACGGTCAGGTCCCGTGTCGACAGGTCCATGCCCGCCGCGCTCATCAGCTTCATCAGGCCCACGGCGATGCCGACACCGGCGCCGACACCGAGGATGGAGCCGACGATGCCGAGCAGGGTCGCCTCGACCAGCACCGAGCGGTTGACCTGCTTGCGGGAGGAGCCGATGGCCCTCATCAGGCCGATCTCGCGGGTCCGTTGGGCGACCAGCATCGAGAAGGTGTTGATGATCAGGAAGATGCCCACCAGGAACGCGATCCCGGCGAAGCCGAGCATGGCGTACTTGATGACGTTCATGAACTGGCCGACGCCCTGACGGTTCTCGTCGGCGTTCTCCTTGGCCGTCTGGATCTTGTACGTCCCCGTCGCGGCGAGGGTCCGCGTCACGTTCTGCTTGAGCTGCGCGTCGGTCACACCGCTCGCGGCGGTGACGCCGATCTGGGTGAACCGGCCGGTGGCGCCCAGGAGTTCGCGCTGTGCGGTGGCGGTGTCGAAGTAGACGACGGCCGCACCGGGGTTGGTCACCTTGAAGGTGGCGATGCCGACGATCCGCGCGGTGAAGTCACCGGTCTGCGAGATGGTGCGCAGCGAGTCGCCCAGTTTCAGGTGGTGCTTGTCGGCGGTGTCGGCGTCGACCATGGTCTCGGTCGGGCCGCGCGGGGCGTGTCCGGAGGTGATCTCCATCGAACGCAGGTCGTTCTTCGTCCAGTTGCCCGCGATGGTGGGCGCGCCGGTCGAGGACCCCATGTTCTTGTTGGCGCTGTCGACGACGGTCACGTTCATCGAACTGACGCCGCCCTCGACGGACTTGACGCCCGAGGCCTTCGCCGTCTGCGCGAGCACGGAGGCCGGCAGCGACTCGGGCAGACCGTTCTGCGGGGTGCTGCCGTCGGCCTTGGCCGCCTTCGGCAGGACCGTCACGTCGGAGGCGGTGGCCGCGAAGAGCTTGTCGAAGGTCGTGTTCATCGTGTCGGTGAACACCAGCGTGCCGCACACGAACGCCACCGACAGCAGCACGGCTATCGCCGAGAGCGCCATCCGCCCTTTGTGGGCGAAGAAGTTGCGCATCGAGGTCTTGAGGACGGTCATGACGTACGCCCCCGCGCGTCGAAGTCCTTCATACGGTCGAGGACGGCGTCGGCGGTCGGCTTGAACATCTCGTCGACGATCCGGCCGTCCGCGAGATAGAGGACGCGGTCCGAGTACGACGCGGCCACCGGGTCGTGGGTGACGATCACGATGGTCTGGCCGAGGTCGTCGACGGACCGGCGCAGGAAGCCCAACACCTCTGCTCCCGCACGGGAGTCGAGGTTCCCGGTCGGCTCGTCACCGAAGATGATCTCGGGCCGGGCCGCCAACGCCCTTGCCACGGCGACGCGTTGCTGCTGACCGCCGGAGAGCTGGTTGGGCCGGTGCTTGAGCCGGCCGGCCAGCCCGACCGTCTCCACGACCTGCGCCAGCCACCCCTTGTCGGGCTTGCGGCCGGCTATGTCCATCGGGAGGGTGATGTTCTCCAGCGCGTTCAGCGTCGGCAGCAGGTTGTACGCCTGGAAGATGAACCCGATCCGGTCCCGGCGCAGCTGCGTGAGCTTCTTGTCCTTGAGGCCGGTGATCTCGGTCTCGTCGAGGTAGATCTGCCCGGAGGTCACGGTGTCGAGCCCGGCGAGGCAGTGCATGAGCGTGGACTTGCCGGATCCCGAGGGGCCCATGATCGCGGTGAACTGGCCGCGGGCGATGTCCACGTCGACATGGTCGAGGGCGACGACGCGGGTCTCCCCGGCCCCGTACGCCTTGACGACCTGCCGCGCTCGCGCGGCAACGGCCGTACGCCCTCCAGTGCCCCCGTGCCTGGGAATGGTCACAGCCGATGTCACGGTATGTCTCCTAAGTCGGTCGGCAGACGAGCGTGCCGGTGTCCGGTCGATGCGGTTCAAGTGGTTACGACGATGAGTCTGGCGGCGGGAGGGGGTCCGGCGCGCTGGTGCTCAGCGCAGTCTTTCCCGGGGGAAAACCCCACCCCCGGCGGTTCGGTCTGCCGCCCCCCAGCGGCATAAAGCCAGGTTAAGGACGACCCCGGGTCCATCTCCTCCTCCGCCGGGACGAACCGTCCCCGGGCCGTAGTGGGGAGGCACCCCTAGGGGCTCTCCACCGCCGGGTGGAGTCGATCTCGGGGTCCGGTCCACCCACCGGCCCGCTCAGCTTCCACCCTGCCGCTACGTGAGGCTCAAGTGGGAAGCTGGTGCGCGGCAGATAGGTGCAAGGGGAAAGGAATCCTGTGGACCAGGGGGACAGGGACACCGAGACCGACGGCGACACAGACACAGACACAGACAGCGACAGCGACAGCGACACCGAGATACGGACCGAGGCGGCCGAGCAGCCCGCGCCGACCCCTCCCGACCGGCGCCGCGGAGCCGTCGTAGCGGCCCTCATGCTCGCGATGGCGCTGGCCGCCCTCGACTCCACCATCGTCTCCACGGCCGTACCGCAGATCGTCGGCGACCTCGGCGGCTTCTCCGTCTTCTCCTGGCTCTTCTCCGGCTACCTGCTCGCGGTGACGGTCACCCTCCCCGTCTACGGCAAGCTCTCCGACACCTTCGGCCGCAAGCCGGTGCTGATCACGGGCGCGGCGGTCTTCCTCGCCGGTTCGCTGCTGTGCTCGGTGGCCTGGAGCATGGGCGCGCTGATCGCGTTCCGCGTCGTCCAGGGCCTGGGCGGCGGGGCGTTGCAGGGCACGGTCCAGACGCTGGCCGCCGACCTGTACCCGCTCAGCGAACGCCCCAAGATCCAGTCGAAGTTGTCCACGGTGTGGGCGGTGTCGGCGGTCGCGGGCCCGGGGGTGGGCGGCCTGCTCGCGGCATACGCCGGCTGGCGCTGGATCTTCCTCGTCAACCTCCCTGTCGGAGCAGTGGCGTTGTGGCTGATCGTCCGACACCTCCACGAACCACGACGCACCCGCGACTCCCGCCCGCGCGTCGACTGGGCGGGCGCACTGGCCGTGTTCGCGTGCGGAGGCGTCCTGATCACGGCCCTCGTGCAGGGCGGAGTGGCCTGGCCCTGGCTGTCGGCACCCTCAATCGCCTTGTTCGGTACGGGACTTGTGCTGGCCGGAGTCGTCGTGGTGATCGAGCGCCGGGCGGCGGAGCCGATCATCCCCGGGTGGGTGTGGCGCCGCCGTACGATCGCGGCCGTCAACTTGGCTTTGGGCGCACTGGGGTTGCTGATGGTGGCACCGAGCGTGTTCCTGCCGACGTACGCGCAGTCGGTGCTCGGCCTGGCCCCGGTGGCGGCCGGATTCGTGCTCTCCGTATGGACGTTGAGCTGGCCGGTGTCGGCGGCGCTCAGCCAGCACGTGTACCGGCGGATCGGTTTCCGCAACACGGCGATGCTCGGGATCGGAACGGCCACGCTGATCCTGTTCGCGTTCCCGTTCCTGCCGTACCCGGGCGCGGCCTGGCAGCCGATGCTCCTGATGCTGCTCCTCGGCGCGGCCCTCGGCCTCTTCCAACTCCCGCTGATCGTCGGGGTGCAGTCGACGGTGGGCTGGGAGGAGCGGGGCGTGACGACCGCGTCCGTCCTCTTCTGCCGCCAGACCGGCCAGACGATCGGGGCGTCGGTCTTCGGGGCCGTCGCCAACGGAGTGCTCGCGTCCCGGCTGGGCGGGGCGAGCGATCTGGACTCGGTGACACGGGGGTTGGACGGGGGTGCGGTGCCGGAGGCGACGCGGCGGGCGATCGCGGACGCGGTGCACGCGGTGTACATCGGCGCGGGGTGCGCCGCCGCGGTGGCCTTCCTGGTGCTGCTGTTCCTGGCGCCCCGGCGGTTTCCGGTGCTCAAGGAGCAGTGAAGACCTTCGCGACGAGAACGAACACGGCGCAGCCGAACAGCAGGAGCACGGTGACGCCTGTCTTGACCAAGCCGTCGCCCCGGTACCCGTGGAGTTCGATCCGCTCGGGCTCGAGGGGGTCGTAGAGCACCCTGACCCTGTCGTCGGGGAAGGCTCCCGGCCCCGGCGGATACGTCTTGTAGTGCGGTGACTCGGCGACGACCCGGTCGCTGCCGGGCGGGGTGAAGGCCACGACCGGATAGAAGCGCGCCCCGCCCTCCCCGTCGTCGTCCTCCCGCACCCCGACGACGTCCGCCTCGATCCACTCCCCCCGCGTGCTCAGCCGGAACTTCCGCCACGCGTCATGGCCCTCCCCGATGCCGATCGCCACCAGGAGAAGCACGAAGACGCCACAGAGCCCCCACTCCCACCACATGCACCGGAGCCTACCCAGTCAACTCGGGTAACACCGGTGGTCAGCAGGCATTGACGAGGCAAGCGCATACCAACCGCCCACTTCACCGAAAAGCACCCACACCACCCAACCGGCGAGTAACATGCGTGACCCGCTCCGCCCAACTCCCTGCGGTCCGCCGCCACGGACCCGAGCCACGCAAGGAGCACGGGATGTCCTACGACCCGTACCCTCCGCATGATTCATCCGCCCCGCACGACCCGTACAACCCGCATGACTCGCACGGCCCGTACCCGTACGACCCTGACCTCCCGCACGGTTCGCACACCCCGTCCCCGTACGACCCCTACCCGCCGCATGGTCCGCACGCCCCGTACCCGTACGACCGGCGTGCCCCGCACACCCCGTCCACGCCTCACCTGACCTACCCCTGGCAGCCACCCC
>NZ_JAEQAZ010000054.1 GCF_016654115.1 Streptomyces sp. MBT53 | reverse complement strand
GACCGCCAACATTCTTAGGGACCCCGCATGATCCAGGACCCGAGTATGAGGGCCGCTCAGCGGTCCGGTGAACTCGACTGGCTGCTGGACGACTTGGTGCTGCGCGTCGGCGAGGTACGGCACGCGGTCGTGCTGTCCAACGACGGCCTCGCCATCGGCGCCTCCACCGACCTCGACCGCGAGGACGCGGAACACCTCGCCGCGGTGGCCTCCGGATTCAACAGCCTCGCCAAGGGCGCCGGGAGGCACTTCGGCGCCGGCGGAGTGCGGCAGACCATGGTGGAGATGGACGACGGCTTCCTGTTCGTGGCAGCGGCCGGGGACGGCTCCTGCCTCGCGGTCCTCACCGCTGTGACCGCTGACATAGGCCTGGTGGCGTACGAGATGGCACGGCTGGTCAAGCGCGTCGGCGAGCACCTGTACACGCCGCCGCGCGTCGGTGCGCGGCCACCCGCCGCCGGATGAGGCGAGAAGGCGGTCCGTTCCGATGACCGAAGACATGACCGGTGTCCCGCACGAGCCGGGCAGCCAGTGGTACGACCAGGAGGCCGGGCCTCTCGTCCGCCCCTACGCCATGACGGGCGGACGTACCAAACCAGGCCCTACGGGAGTGAAGTTCGACCTCATCGCGCTGGTCACGCTGGACGCGGGCGCGCCCGGTTTCGACGACACCGGGCTCGGACCGGAACACCGGGCCCTCATCGACCTGTGCCGCGTGGAGACGCAGTCCGTCGCCGAACTGGCCGCCGGAGCCGACCTCCCCCTGGGGGTGGTCAGGGTGCTCCTGGGCGACCTCCTGGAGCTCGGCTGTGTCACCGTCAGCCGTCCGGTGCCGCCCGCGCAGCTTCCTGACGAACGGATTCTGCGCGAGGTGATCGAGGGACTCCGGGCACTGTGACGAAACTTCAGCACCACTCGAACGCGTACGACGACGACTTGTGCAGCCATCCGGACACCGAACAGGTGCGAGACGGTCACATCGGGCAAATAGCGGTCCAATCGCCCAGTGCGAGGCCGTACTTGTCAGGATGCACTCCTACGGACGTCGACCGTTGCCGGTACTCCCGAGAGAAGTGATCGATGGTCTCCGAGCACTCCGATGCCGAAGGCGGCGAGACGACCGCCCTGGCGTTGAAGATCCTGGTCGCCGGCGGATTCGGCGTGGGCAAGACCACCATGGTGGGCGCGGTCAGTGAGATCAGGCCGCTGCGCACCGAGGAACTGCTCAGCGAGGCCGGTCAGTTGGTGGACGACACCGACGGCGTGGACCAGAAGGTCACGACGACCGTCGCCATGGACTTCGGTCGCATCACCATCAGGTCCGGCCTCTCCCTCTACCTGTTCGGCACACCGGGCCAGGACCGCTTCTGGTTCCTGTGGGACGAACTGTCGCAGGGGGCGCTGGGAGCCGTGGTCCTCGCGGACACCCGGCGCCTTGAGGACTGCTTCCCCGCGGTCGACTACTTCGAGCACCGGCACATCCCGTTCGTGGTGGCCGTCAACTGCTTCACGGGCGCCCGCAGTTACGGCGCCCACGACGTCTCCCGCGCCCTCGATCTCGACCGGGGAACACCGGTGGTCCTGTGCGACGCCCGGGACCGAGACTCGGGGAAGGAGGTGCTGATCCGGCTCGTCGAGTACGCCGGACGGATGCACACCGCCCGGATGCTCGACTCGGTGGGCTGACCACCGGGGCTCTCATTCCGAAATCCCCTTCAGGGCCACCACCTTCTCGACCGTGACGCGGACGAGGAGTTCGCCCGGCACCCCATTGCGGGCGCCGAACTCCTCGGCACGCTCCTCGCCCATGTACCGGGCCCCGATCCGGGCGGCCCAGTACCGGAGTTCGCCCGGTTCCTCCGACAACGCGGCGCGCCCCTGCAGCACCACGAAGTCGAACGGCGGCCGATCGTCGTCCACGCAGAGGGCGACTCGCCCATCACGGGCCAGATTGCGCCCTTTTACCGTTCCTTTCGCGGTGTTGAACACCACGTCGTCCCCGTCGAGCAGGAACCAGATCGGCGCCACATGTGGGCTCCCATCGGCGCGAACGGTCGACAGCTTGCCCGTGCGCGTGCCGTGCGAGACGAACGCCCGCCATTCCTCGTCGGTCATGTTCTGTGCCATGCCCCTATCCTCCTTGCCCGGGCGACGGGCGTGGTGAAGGCTGACGGGAGATCCTCCGGCAGGGGGAGACGCGACACGGGGAGGCCGGAACATGGCGCAGAACCAGGGACTGAGCTGGCTGCTGGACGATCTGACCGAGCGCGTCGAGCACGTACGCCACGCTCTGGTCCTGTCCAACGACGGACTGGTGACCGGCGCCAGCACGGGACTTCGCCGCGAGGACGCCGAACACCTCGCCGCCGTCTCTTCCGGACTGCACAGCCTGGCCAAGGGCTCGGGACGCCACTTCGGCGCCGGCGGGGTACGGCAGACGATGATCGAGTTCGACGACGCCGTCCTGTTCGTCACCGCCGCGGGCAGCGGCAGCTGTCTGTGCGTCCTCAGCGGCGCGGACGCGGACATCGGCCAGATCGCCTACGAGATGACACTGCTCGTCAACCGCGTCGGCGAACACCTCGGCGTGGACGCCCGACAGCCCGAGCGAACTCCCGTCACAGACCTCTGACCTGCGAGTTCGCCAGCTCCCGCCAAGTTATCCACAGGCTCGCCACGAGATTCTTCGATCCGGCTACGGTTTGTCCATCGCGAACGCACACAGCGTGAGCAACGGACTCCGCGGGGGAGATCGACCATGGCAGGCAACACCATCACCACACCGCCGGAACTCTCGTGCGTGCCGAGTCGCGCGGCACGGGAACTCGGCCTCAAACGCGGCGAGTTCGACCTCGCCGTCCATCTCGGACGCATCCGCACCCTGCCCGACGAAGGGGGCGGCGGCCGACGCGTCGCCCGCACCGAGATCGACCGACTCCGCTCGGCCGAGGGGTTCCCGGAATCGCTCGCGGAGAGCGTCAGGACCGTGGGCACCACGGACGGTGCGGCCCTCATGGAAGTCACCTGCGCCCGGTTCACCCGCCTCGCCCGGCTGGGACTGGTGGTGCCGGTGAGGTTCTATCTGAACCGCTACCGGGCCGTGGTCTGGCTCTATCTCGCCGAAGAACTACGGCAGTTCGCCACCGACAAGAACCACACCTCACTGCTGAACGGCCGTACGCCCGAAGGTCTGCGCGACCAACTCCGAGAGGGTTTGGATCTACGGCCCCGCAACTGGCGTGGACGCCATCTGGGATTCCTGCTGCGGGAGACGGACGGCCCGTGGGAACGCGCGGGCGCCCTGTCCGCCCTGCTCGACCCCGTGCAGGTGGCGGAGATCGTCAAGGACCCCTACGAGCGTGTCCACTTGAACCGGTTCCGGCCCGACCTGCCCGCCCACGGCGCTCCGGGTTCGCCCTCCGCTCACCTCGCCGAGCGGATCATGACGGCGACAGACCCGGACGAGATCAGCTGGCTGCGGGCGGACCTGGCCCAGGTGCTGGACGAGGCACGCCGCCGGCGCCCCGCACCGCGACCTACCTCCGAATCGGCCGGAGCCCCGTTGTCCCTGAGCGAGCACTCGCCCGAGCCGGTGCCGGAACCCGAGCGATCACGCGGCATGTTGAGCTGGCTGCGCCGCAGAAACGCGTGAGCCGCAGAAACGGGTGAGTCGCAGCGCACGCACACCCACCGGTTACAGCGCTCTGAACAGCCCTTCCTGGACGACCGAGACGAGCAGGCGTCCCTCCAGGTCGTAGATGCGCCCGCGGGCCAGACCGCGTCCGCCCGTCGCGATCGGGGACTCCTGGTCGTACAGGAACCACTCGTCCGCGCGGAACGGCCGATGGAACCACATCGCGTGGTCCAGCGACGCCATGTCGAAGTTCCGCGGCCCCCACAGGGGTTCGACGGGGATCCGGACGGCGTCCAGGAGCGTCATGTCGCTGGCGTACGTCAACGCGCAGGTGTGCACCAGCGGATCGTCGCCGAGCGGCCCCACCGCGCGCATCCATACGGCGCTGCGCGGCTCGGCGTCCTTGATCTCCTCGGGGCTCCAGCGCAGCCCGTTCGCGTACCGGATGTCGAAGGGCTGACGGCGTGCCATCCGCTCCAACTGCTCGGGCAGCACGCCCAGATGTGCCCGGACCTCCTCCGACACCGTCGGCAGGGACTCCGGGTCCGGGACCTCGCGGGCCGGCAGCTGGTGCTCGAAAGGACCTTGCTCAGGCTTGTGGAAGGAGGCGGTGAGATTGAAGATCGTGCGGCCCTGCTGCACGGCGGTGACCCGACGGGTGGTGAACGACCGCCCGTCCCGCACCCGCTCGACCTGGTACACGATCGGCACGCCCGGCCGGCCCGGGCGCAGGAAGTACGCGTGCAGCGAGTGCACGGGGCGGTCGCCCTCCGTGGTGCGCCCCGCGGCGACCAACGCCTGGCCGGCGACCTGGCCGCCGAAGACCCGCTGGAGGGACTCGTGCGGACTGCGGCCACGGAAGATGTTGACCTCGATCTGCTCCAGGTCGAGCAGGTCGACGAGCCGCTCTGCCGGGTTCGTCATGGGTGGGATTCTCCTGTGCTCACAGCTGGCCGACGTCGGTGACACGGACGACCGCACGGCCCTCCGCGTCGGAGGCCGCGAGATCGATCTCCGCGCTGATGCCCCAGTCATGATCGCCGTTCGGGTCGGCGAAAATCTGCCGAACGCGCCACAGGTTGTGCTGCGGCTCCTCCTCGATGAGCAGCAGCTTGGGCCCGCGGGCGTCGGGACCGGTGCCGAGGTCCTCGTACTCGTCCCAGTACTTGTCCATCGCCTCACCCCACGCGTCCGCGTCCCAGCCGGACTCGGCGTCCATCTCGCCCAGTTCCGCGACATGGTCGAGGGCGGCCAGCTCGACCCGGCGGAACATCGCGTTGCGGACGAGGACCCGGAAGGCACGCGAGTTCGCGGTGACCGGCTTGACCTGGTCGGCCTTCTCCTGGGCCTCCTCGGCGGTCATCTCCTCCGGGTTGGCCAGCTGCTCCCACTCGTCCAGCAGGCTGGAGTCGACCTGGCGCACCATCTCGCCGAGCCAGGCGATGAGATCCTCCAGATCCTCGGACTTGAGGTCGTCCGGGACGGTGTGGTCGAGGGCCTTGAAGGCACCGGCGAGGTAGCGCAGCACGATGCCCTCGGTGCGCGCCAGCTCGTAGTACGAGGTCAACTCCGTGAAGGACATGGCCCGTTCGTACATGTCACGGATCACGGACTTGGGCGACAGCGGGTGGTCGCCGACCCACGGGTGGCTCTTGCGGTACGTGTTGTACGCGTGGAAGAGCAACTCCTCCAGCGGCTTGGGGTAGCTGACGTCCTGGAGGCGCTCCATGCGGTCCTCGTACTCGACGCCGTCCGCCTTCATGGCCGCCACGGCCTCGCCGCGCGCCTTGTTCTGCTGGGCCGCCAGGATCTGCCGCGGGTCGTCCAGTGTGGACTCGACGACGGACACCATGTCCAGCGCGTACGACGGCGATTCGGGGTCGAGCAGCTCGAACGCGGCGAGCGCGAAGGTCGACAGCGGCTGGTTGAGCGCGAAGTCCTGCTGCAGGTCGACCGTGAGGCGCACGATGCGGCCCTCGGCGTCCGGGGTGTCGAGCTTCTCGACGATGCCGCCGTCCAGGAGCGAGCGGTAGATCGCGATCGCGCGCCGGATGTGCCGCAACTGCTGCTTGCGCGGCTCGTGGTTGTCCTCCAGGAGATGCCGCATCGCCTCGAAGGCGTTGCCCGGACGGGCGATGACCGACAGCAGCATCGTGTGCGTGACCCGGAACCGGGACGTGAGCGGCTCGGGCTCGGAGGTGATGAGCTTCTCGAAGGTGCCTTCCGTCCACCCGACGAAACCCTCGGGCGCCTTCTTGCGGACGACCTTCCGGCGCTTCTTCGGATCGTCGCCCGCCTTGGCCAGTGCCTTCTCGTTCTCGACGACATGTTCCGGGGCCTGGGCGACCACGAGCCCCGCCGTGTCGAAACCGGCGCGGCCCGCGCGGCCCGCGATCTGGTGGAACTCACGGGCGCGCAGCGTGCGCACCCGAACGCCGTCGTACTTGGCCAGCGCCGTGAACAGCACTGTGCGGATGGGCACGTTGACGCCCACCCCGAGTGTGTCCGTACCGCAGATGACCTTCAACAGGCCTGCCTGCGCGAGCTTTTCCACCAGACGCCGGTACTTCGGCAGCATGCCGGCGTGGTGCACGCCGATGCCGTGCCGTACGTAACGGGAGAGATTGCGGCCGAACTTGGTGGTGAAGCGGAAGTTGCCGATCAGCTCGGCGATCTGGTCCTTCTCCTCGCGCGAGGACATGTTGATGCTCATCAGCGCCTGCGCCCGCTCCACGGCCTGCGCCTGCGTGAAGTGCACGATGTAGACCGGCGCCTGCCGGGTCTCCAGCAGCTCGGTCAGCGTCTCGGTGAGCGGGGTCAGCTTGTACTCGTAGGACAGCGGCACCGGACGGACCGCCGAGCGGACCACCGAAGTGGGGCGCCCGGTGCGGCGGGTGAGGTCCTTCTCGAACATCGCGACGTCGCCGAGCGTGGCCGACATCAGGATGAACTGCGCCTGCGGAAGCTCCAGGATCGGGATCTGCCAGGCCCAGCCGCGGTCCGCCTCCGCGTAGAAGTGGAACTCGTCCATGACGACCTGGCCGACGTCGGCGTGCTTGCCGTCGCGCAGCGCGATCGAGGCGAGGACTTCCGCGGTGCAGCAGATGATGGGCGCGTCCGAGTTCACGGACGCGTCGCCGGTCAGCATGCCGACGTTCTCGGTGCCGAACATCTTGCACAGCTCGAAGAACTTCTCCGAGACCAGCGCCTTGATCGGGGCGGTGTAGAAGGTGACCTCGTCCCGGGCCAGCGCGGCGAAGTGCGCACCGGCGGCGATCATGCTCTTGCCGGAGCCGGTGGGCGTCGACACGATCACGTTCGCACCGGAGACCACCTCGATCAGCGCCTCCTCCTGATGGGGGTAGAGCGTGAGACCGCGCTCCTTGGCCCACGACTCGAAGGCTTCGTAGAGGGCGTCGGGATCTGCGGTCGGCGGCAACTGGTCGATGAGGGTCACGACCCCATCTTGCCTGGCGTCCCGGTCGATGGGGGAATCGGCTGCGGAGATGAAGATCGCTACCGCTACGCTGTGTCGCCGACAGAGTGTCAGGGCGCCCGAGCAACTGACCGGCGGCGTAAGAGGAATGGGGCGGGGAACGGCCATGATGGGACCAGCACACTCACTGTCGGGAGCGGCGGCCTGGCTCGGCGTCGGAGCGGCGACGGCCGCGGCCGGTCATCCGATGCCGTGGCCGGTGATCCTGGTCGGCGCCCTGATCTGCGCCGGCGCCGCGCTCGCCCCGGACCTCGACCACAAGGCGGCGACCATCTCCCGGGCCTTCGGACCCGTCTCGCGGACCGTGTGCGAGGTTGTCGACAAGCTCTCGTACGCCGTCTACAAGGGGACCAGGAAGCAGGGCGACCCGCGCCGCAACGGCGGACACCGCACGCTCACCCACACGTGGCTGTGGGCGGTCCTGATCGGGGCGGGCAGCGCAGGCGTGGCGATCCTGGGCGGTCGCTGGGGAGTGCTGGCGATCCTCTTCGTGCACATGGTGCTGGCCATCGAGGGCCTGCTGTGGCGGGCGGCCCGCGGCTCCAGCAGCGACATCCTGGTGTGGCTGCTGGCGGCGACCAGCGCGTGGATCCTGGCCGGAGTACTGGACAAGCCGGGCAACGGTTCGGACTGGCTGTTCACGGACCAGCACCAGTACCTCTGGCTGGGCCTGCCGGTCGTGCTGGGCGCGCTGGTGCACGACATCGGGGACGCGCTGACCGTCTCCGGCTGCCCGATCCTGTGGCCGATCCCGCTGGGCCGCAAGCGCTGGTACCCGATCGGGCCGCCGAAGGTGATGCGGTTCCGCGCGGGCAGCTGGATCGAACTCAAGGTGCTGATGCCGGTGTTCATACTGCTCGGGGGAGTGGGCTGCGCGGCGGCGCTCAACGTGATCTGAGGCCAGGCCCCGACCCCGGTTCCGGCGTCGACGCGAGCAGCGGCTCACGCCCCGCCGGAACCCTGGCCCGCTTCGCCGGAGCCCTGGCCCGCGCCGCCGCCGTAGCGCCGCTCGAACTGGGCGATACGGCCCTCCGAGTCCACCGTCCGGGCCTTGCCGGTGTAGAAGGGGTGGCTCTCCGAGGAGATCTCCACGTCCACGACCGGGTAGGTCTCGCCGTCGTCCCAGTCGATGGTCCGGTCGCTGGTCGCGGTGGACCGGGTCAGGAACGCGTATCCGGCGGAGCGGTCGCGGAAGACCACGGGGTGGTAGTCGGGCTGCTTGTCCTGCTGCATGGCTGCTCCTCCTGCGGCGGGGGTGTGCGTGAGGGCCAGGGGACGGCGAGGTCAGCCGTAGAGCGAGTCCTCGTCCTCGTCGACGATGTGCATCGCGGCCTCCTCGGCGGAGGCCGCCGCGCCGTCGATGCCCACGTCGGTGGCGATCAGACCGCTCTCCTCGTCCTCGTGCGCCCCTTCATCGGGTGCCACGAGCCGGCCGGAGCGAAGGTCACCGACCTCGGTGTCCCGGAGTTCGCCGTCGGTGTCCTCGGAGTCGCCGAGACCGTCGCCGTCGGGCACCACGAGATCCGGGACCTCCTCGGCGAGGCGCTGGTCGAGCGTCTCACCGTGCTGACGCTCGGCGGCCGTGACATCGGCGCGCTCCACCGCCCAGGGGCGGTCCGGTGGGGACCAGCCGCGGTCGAGCGGGTCCTCTACACCGTCGGCCAGGAGCGTGTCCTCCGCGTCGAGCAGACCCGCGTCGTCCTGAACCTCGGATCCGTCGGGCTGGTAGACGTCGTCTCCCCATCCGTCGACGCTGTTCACGGGAACCTCCAGGTGGTGGGGACCGGCCCGTACTCACCGCGCTCGGCGGCGGGCCGCCGCTGTGCGGGGCACAGGCGGAGCCCGGCACGAACCACATGGTTCCCGGGCACTCCCCGAACCGGTGCCGCTCCCCAGACTTCCACCCCTTTTCCCCCGCGCGCAACGGCACGGGGCCGGACCGGGGGCGACGGCGCGCCGGGACCGTGCCCCGTCAGGGGCGCGGGGAGCTGCGCGACCGGCCCTCACCGGCCCGCAGGTAAACCACCGACCCGCAGACCAGTCACCGCCCCACCAGCGGAGCTACCCGTGCCACGACTGCCAGAGCGCCGCGTAAGCCCCCTCCGCCGCCACCAACTCGTCATGGCTGCCCAACTCGCTGATGCGGCCGTTCTCGACCACCGCGATGACGTCCGCGTCGTGGGCGGTGTGCAACCGGTGGGCGATCGCGACGACCGTACGGCCGTCGAGGACCCTGGCCAGGGAACGCTCCAGATGGCGGGCCGCACGCGGGTCGAGGAGCGAGGTCGCCTCGTCCAGGACCAGCGTGTGCGGATCGGCCAGCACCAGCCGGGCCAGCGCGATCTGCTGGGCCTGAGCCGGGGTGAGCGCCAGCCCGCCCGAACCCACCTCGGTGTCGAGGCCTTCGGCCAGCGCCCGCGCCCATCCGTCCGCGTCGACCGCGCCCAGCGCCGCCCACAGCTCCGCGTCCGGCGCGTCCGTCCGGGCGAGCAGGAGGTTGTCGCGCAGGGAGCCCACGAAGACGTGGTGCTCCTGGTTGACGAGGGCCACATGGGAGCGGACGTGTTCGGCGGTCATCCGGGAGAGTTCGGCGCCGCCGAGGGTGATCCGGCCGTCCCGGGGCGCGTAGATACCGGCGAGGAGCCTGCCCAGGGTGGACTTGCCCGCGCCCGAAGGGCCGACCAGGGCCAGCCGGGTGCCGGGCGCGACCTCCAGGGAGACCTTGCGCAGCACGTCGACGCCCTCGCGGTAGCCGAAGTGCACCCGGTCCGCGTGCACGTCCCGGCCCTCCGGGGACAGCGCGGTGTCCCCGGCATCGGGCTCGATGTCCCGGACGCCGACCAGCCGGGCCAGCGAGACCTGGGCGACCTGGAGCTCGTCGTACCAGCGCAGGATCAGGTTCACCGGGTCGACGAGCATCTGCGCGAGCAGGGCGCCCGTGGTCAGCTCGCCCACCCCGATCCAGCCGTGCAGGACGTACACCCCGCCGAGCATCAGGACCGAACAGAGCACCGTGACATGAGTGATGTTGATGACCGGGAACAGCACCGACCGCAGCCAGAGCGTGTAGTTCTCCCAGGCCGTCCACTCCTTGACGCGGCGCTCCGAGAGGGCGATGCGCCGGTCGCCGAGGCGGTGTGCCTCGACGGTGCGTCCCGCGTCCACGGTCTCGGCGAGGGCCGCTGCCACGGCGGCGTACCCGGCGGCCTCGGAGCGGTAGCCGGCGGGTGCGCGCCTGTAGTACCAGCGGCAGCCGACGACCAGCAGCGGCACCGCGATCAGTACGGCGGGCGCCAGCGCCGGCACGGTCACGACAAGGCCGCCGAGCAGCAGCAGCGCCCACACGACACCGATCGCCAGCTGCGGTACGGCCTCGCGCATCGCGTTGGCGAGCCGGTCGATGTCGGTGGTGATGCGGGACAGGAGGTCGCCGGTGCCCGCCCGTTCCAGGACACCCGGAGGGAGTCCGACCGACCGTACGAGGAAGTCCTCGCGCAGATCGGCCAGCATCCGTTCGCCGAGCATCGCGCCGCGCAGCCGTACCTGCCGGACGAAGAAGGCCTGGACGGCGAGCGCGATCCCGAACAGCCCGATGGCCAGGCCCAGATGAAGCTCACGCGCTCCGTCCGACACCCGCTCGACCAGGTCGCCGAGCAGATAGGGGCCCACCATCGACGCGACCACCGCGACCGTGTTCACCGTGACGAGGAGAAGGAAGGCTCGGCGATGGCGACGGAACAGTTCGGACACGTAGGCGCGTACGGTCGCGGGGGCGCCGACCGGCAGGGTGTTGGCCGTGGTCGGGGCCGCCGGGTCGTACGCCGGGGGCGCCACGCCGATCATGCGGTCTCCTCGATTTCTTCCAGTGCGCCACGCAGCGCGACATCGTGGTCGTCCAGGGTGCTCCGCAGAGCGGCCTCGTCGGCGACGGCGTTCCTCAGTGCCGTCTCGTCCTCCGTCTCGCGGGTCACCACGGCCCGGTACCGGGGCTCGCTGCGGAGCAGTTCGCGGTGGGTGCCGACCGCCACGACCTCGTCCTCGTGCACGAGGACCACCCGGTCCGCGTGGTCCAGGAGCAGGGGCGAGGAGGTGAACACCGCCGTGGTCCGGCCGGCCCGCAACTTCCGTACGCCGTCCGCGATCCGGGCCTCGGTGTGGGAGTCGACGGCGGAGGTCGGCTCGTCCAGGACGAGCACCTCGGGATCGGTGATCAGCGACCGGGCCAGGGCGAGCCGCTGGCGCTGGCCGCCGGAGAGGGAGCGCCCGCGTTCGGTGATGCGGGCGTCCATCGGGTCGTCGGTGTCGAGCGAACCCTGCGCCAGCGCCACCAGCACGTCACCGCACTGCGCGGCGGCCAGGGCCTCCTCCGGGCCGACCGCACCCGAGGAGGGCACATCGAGCAGTTCGCGCAGCGAGCCGGACAGCAGTACCGGGTCCTTGTCCTGGACGAGGACGGCGGTGCGTGCCGAGGCGAGGGGGAGTTCGTCGAGCGCCACGCCGTTCAGGAGCACCGAGGTGCTCGCCTCGGCGGGGTGTCCGCCGAGGCGTTCCGCCAGCCGCCCGGCCGCGTCGGGGTCACCGCACACCACGGCGGTGAACCGGCCGGACGGCACGAGCAGACCGGTGGCCGGGTCGTACAGATCCCCGGCCGGCACCTCGGCCGCGCGCGATCCCACGGTGTCGGTGACCCGCTCCAGGGACAGTACGCGCGCGGCGCGTTTGGCCGAGGGACGGGAGAAGGAGTACGCCATGGCGATCTCCTCGAAGTGCCGCAGCGGGTAGGACAGGACCATCACCGAGCTGTACACGGTGACCAGTTCGCCCACCGTGATCCGGCCCGCGCGGGCCAGGTGCACACCGTGCCAGACGACGACGATCAGCAGCAGACCCGGCAGCAGCACCTGGATCGCGGAGATCAGCGACCACATCCGGGCGCTGCGCACGGCCGCATGGCGCACCTCCTGGGAGGCACGGCGGTAGCGGTCGAGGAACAGTTCCTCACCGCCGATGCCACGCAGCACCCTGAGGCCGGCGACCGTGTCGGAGGCCAGCTCGGTGGCGCGTCCCGCCTTCTCGCGCTGCACGTCCGCGCGCCGGGTGGCACGGGGCAGCAGCGGCAGCACGGAGACCGCCAGCAGGGGCATGCCCACGGCGACGACGACACCGAGTGCAGGTTGGTACACGAAGAGGCCGACACACACGACGACTACGGTCAGCGCGGCGGCCAGGAAGCGGGAGAGCGCCTCCACGAACCAGCCGATCTTCTCGACGTCGCCCGTGGACACGGCCACGACCTCACCGGCCGCGACCCGCCGGGTCAGGGCCGAGCCGAGATGGGCGGCCTGACGGCCGAGCAACTGCTGGACGCGGGCGGCGGCCGTGATCCAGTTGGTGACGGCGGCCCGGTGCAGGAAGGTGTCGCCCACGGCGATGCCCGCTCCGCACAGCGCCATCAGCCCACCGGTCAGGGCGAGCCGGCTGCCGGAGCGGTCGACCACGGCCTGGACGGCGAGTCCCACGCAGAACGGCAGCGTGCAGACGGACACGAAGTGCAGCAGTCCCCAGGCGAGTGACTTGAACTGTCCGCCGAGCTGGTTACGGCCGAGCCACCACAGGAATCGGGGTCCCGAGCGGGCGTCCGGGACACCCGGGTCGGGATACGGAAGGTCTTGAATCTGCATGACGTCCCAGTGGCTCTGGTCGGGGCGGCGGAAGGAACCGCGGAGTGCGGCAACAAACCGTGAAAGGTTCGCCTCGCAGCGTGGTCGGAAGCAAGCGGTTTTCCCCGCCGGGGGCCAGAACCGGCGTTCACCCATCCGTGGTGAGATGTCCGTGACCTCACACAATGTCACCGAACGCGATGTGACCATGGGCCGATGCAGAGTGGCGGCACACGACGTGCGATGGTCGCGATGGCGGCTCTCGGTTCCCTCCTGACGATGACGACCCTGTCCGCGTGCGGAAGTACGGACACACGACGCACCAGCGGCTGGGAGGGGAGACCGGGACCGCAGGCGACCCACCCGAGAAAAGCGGTCGCCGCCCCGGCCCCGACCCGCATCCCGGACGTCGGCGACCGGCTCCACCGCGACATCCCGGCCGGCACGCGCCAAGTTCTGGCGGTCTACGGCGACGGCAAGGACTCCCCGACCTCCACCGCCGTCCTGTTCACGAAGCACGGCTCCACCTGGAACCGGACCCGCAGCTGGCCCGCGCACAACGGCAAGAAGGGCTGGACCCTCGACCACCGCCTCGGGGACGAACGCAGTCCCGTCGGCGTGTTCACCCTGACCGCCGCGGCCGGTGTGCTCGACGACCCGGGCACGGCACTGCCGTACACGCAGGACGAGGGATACGCGGCGCCCCGGGACTGGGACGAGTCGCACTGGCACGACTTCGACTACGTCATCGCCATCGACTACAACCGCGTCCCGGGCACCCCGCCCGACGACGCCGAACAGCCCGAGGGCGAGGACAAGGGCGGCGGGATCTGGCTGCATCTGGACCACGGCAGCGGCACGTCGGCCTGCGTCAGCCTGCCCAAGGAGGCGATGGAGTACCTGCTGCGCACGCTCGACCCGGAGCGGCATCCCGTGGTGCTGATGGGGGACAGGATGGACCTCAAGGGGTAGAACACCGCCCATGAGAAGCCGGATAGTCATGTCCATGCTCGCCGGGGCGACCCTCCTGGCGAGCACCCTTCTAGGCGTGAGCCCCGCCCAGGCAGCCGATACCAAGACCCAGACGGTCGATACCAAGGCGTCATCGGCCGACATCAAAGCCCAATCGGCCGATGTCCCCGCCGAGTTCGGCACCGACTGGCACGACCCCCTGACCGCCGCCCCACCCATCGCCAGGCCCGCCGGAAAGTCCTGCCAAGTCACCCTCGCCGAGGCCCAGTTCCGCGACTTCACCCCGTACCAGGGGACGTACACACCGCCCAAGGCCTGCGGCGACCACTGGAGCAAGGTCGTGCTCCGCCTCGACGGCACGGTCAAGGGCCGCCAGTACGACCGCCTCGGCTACCTGCATGTCGGCGGTGTCGAGATCCTGCGCACCTCGACACCGGAGCCCTCGCCCGACGGCATCGCATGGTCCGTCGAGAAGGACGTCACCCGCTACAGCGCCACCTTCCGCAGCGCACAGAACGTCGAGATGCTCATCGGCAACGTCGTCGACGACACCTACACCGGAGTCATCGACGTCAAGGCCACGCTGACGTTCTACGAGGGGAGACCGGCCGCGGCACAGACCCCCGACCGCGTCCTCACCCTGGGTACCGACTCGACCGTCACCACCCCGCGCAACAGCGAACGCATCGTCGCCGAGGTGTACGCCACCGGATCCGGCGGCGGCTGCGAGGAGTTCTGGTATCTCGCGGTGCCTGACTCGGCGCCGTACTCCTGCCAGGCCGACAAGGGCCCCTACCGCGAGGTGCAGATCAAGGTCGACGGCCAACTCGCCGGAATCGCCGCCCCGTTCCCGAACGTATGGACCGGTGGCTGGTCCGACCCCTTCCTCTGGTACGTCATTCCGGGCCCGCGCGCCTTCGACGTCAAGCCGATCGAATACGACCTCACCCCCTTCGCCGGACTGCTCAACGACGGTCGCCCGCACCACGTCGACGTCTCCGTCGTGGGCGTGCCCGAGGGGCAGAGCGGTTGGAGCGCGCCGGTGAACGTGCTCGTCTGGCAGGACGCGCATCGCGCCCACGTCACCGGAAAGCTCACCCTCGACCGGGCGGGCGAGCTCGCCAACTCCTCGACGTACACGCCCGGTTCGGAGGAACGCGTGGACACGAACGCGGGCCATCGGCTCACCGTCGCCGGTTACGTCGACACCTCGCACGGGCGGTTGGCGACCACCGTCGACCGGAAGCTCACGAACACCTCCGTGCACCGCTGGATCGACGGCGAGAACATGGACGGGCTGGACGCGACCTGGACGGACGACGAGTCGGTGACCGTCGACGGACGGGGGCCGGCCCGGACGACCGCCACGCATCGGACGTACACGATGAACGGTGCGACGACGATCGGGACGGACGACCGGCTGCGTACCGTTCTCACGCTGGGCGACCGGGCGGCGGTCGTCGACACGCGGGACGGACGGCGGACCGGGTGGTCGCGGCTCGACGACACCTACAGCGGGGACGCGACGTACACCCTCAATGTGCCCCGTGATCAGCGGCACGCGGTGGGGACGTCGAGCGAGCGCTACCGGCTCTACGGCTCGGGCGGCTGCTACGACCGTTCGCTGGCGACCGCACAGGGGGTGCTGACCGAGGACCGCAGCGGCTGTTGAGCCGTCGTGCGTGCGACGCGTCACTCGGGTATGTGATTTACACGGCTGTCACACGGAGGTTTTCCGGGGGATCAACAACGGCTCCAAAGTGTCCACTTGGAAGCCGCTTTCCGTATCGCAGAAGTCACCCCACTCGACTTCCGCGAACGACCGTCCCCCCAAGGAGTGCCCGTGCCGCCGTCCGTCCCGTCCCTGCCGCGACGCGTCGCACGCATATTGCGTACCTCTCTCTTCGCGCAGGTCGCCTGCGCGCTCGTCCTCGGAATCCTCGTCGGGAAGCTGTGGCCCGACGTGGCCACCGACCTTCAGCCTCTCGGCGACGGATTCACCCGGCTCATCAAGACGATCATCTCGCCGCTCGTGTTCTGTGTGGTCGTCGTGGGCATCGCCAAGGCCGGTGACCTCAAGGCCTTCGGCCGGATCGGCCTCAAGGCGCTGATCTGGTTCGAGGTCGCGAGCACCGCGGCGCTGATCATCGGCCTGGTCCTCGCCAACGTTGTCCAGCCCGGCTCCGGGATGCATGTCGACCCGTCCAGCCTCAACACCTCGGCGGTGGACGCGAAGACGGGCGGTGCTGCGCTGCCCTCGACGACCGAGTTCATCGTCAACGCGCTGCCCACCAGTTTCATCGGCGCCTTCGCCGAGAACTCCCTGCTCCAAGTCCTCATCCTGGCCTGCCTGGTGGGTGCCGCGCTGCTCCACCTCGGCAACACCAAGGTCCCGCAGGTGCTGCCCGCCATCGAGCAGGCCCAGGAGATCATCTTCGCGGTCGTCGGCTTCGTCATGCGCCTCGCCCCGCTCGCCGTGTTCGGCGCGATGGCGGTCCTCGTCGGCCAGTACGGGCTCGGCGTGATCAAGACCTACGCCAAGCTGATCATCCTCTGCTACGTCGCCGCCGCGCTCTTCGTCGCACTGCTCGCCGTCGCGCTACGGCTGGTCACCGGGCTCAGCCTCTGGAAGTTCCTCCGCTACATCCGTGAGGAGATGCTGCTCGCGCTCGGCACCGCCTCCACCGAATCCGTCATGCCGCGTGTGATGCAGAAGCTGCGCAAGGCCGGCGCCCGTGACGACGCGGTCGGCCTGGTGCTGCCCACCGGCTACTCCTTCAACCTCGACGGCGCCTCCCTCTACCTGTCCATCGGCACTCTGTTCATCGCCCAGGCCGTCGGTGTCGACCTCAGCCTCGGCCAGCAGATCACCGTGATCCTGGTGCTCATGCTCACCAGCAAGGGCATGGCCGGCATCCCCGGTTCTGCCTTCCTCGCCCTGTCCGCGACCGCGTCCTCGCTGGGCGCGATCCCGGCCGGCGCGGTCGCCCTCCTCCTCGGCGTGGACCGCATCATGGACTCGATGCGCGTCGTCACCAACCTCCTCGGCAACTGCGTCGCCGTCTTCGCGGTCTCCCGCTGGGAGGGCGCGCTGGACATCGAGCGCGCGAAGAAGGTTCTCGACGGCGAGATCACGGCCGTAGAAGACGACGTCGTGGAGAACGATGTTGCCAAGGACGACGCGGAGGCGGACGCGGAGCTTCCCGCGCGGCTAGTCAAGGAGTCGGCTACCGAGGCCGGTTGAGCCCTGTCATGACGGGTCGCGGCTCCTGATCCACCTGGACGGTGGGGAGTCGCGGCCCGTTCCTCTATGCGTGGTCGACGAGGTCTGCCGGGTAGGGCTGGTCGAAGTCCGCCGACTGGCTCACCCGCTCCCATGCCTCCGCCTGCGCGATCTGGTCGCGCGAGTAGTTCTGCGCGAGCTCCACGGCGTAGGCGCCCAGGAGGAGGTGGGAGGGCAGCGTCGGCTGCTTGACGACCCGGACCAGGATCTCTCCGGCACGCTTCGGGTCGCCCGCGGCAACCGCCGGGCCGTCGAAGTGGCGGATCAGCGCGCCGACGGTCTCGTCGTACTCCGGCGGTACCTCCGGGATCTGCATCGACGAACCGGCCCAGTCGGTCGCGAAGCCGCCCGGCTCCACGACGAGATACCTGATGCCGAACGGCGTGGTCTCGGCCGCGAGCACGCGGGTGAAGCCGTCGACCGCGAACTTCGCGGCCTGGTACGACCCGAGGCCGGGCGTGCCGCCGACCCGGCCGCCGATGGACGAGAACTGCACGATCGTGCCCGCGCCCTGTGCCTTGAGGATCGGGAGCGCCGCCGTCGAGACGTTGTAGACCCCCCAGAAGTTGGTGTCGAACTGGCGGCGGAAGTCGTCCTCGGGGGTCGTCTCGACCGGGGAGAGGTTGGCGTACCCGGCGTTGTTCACGACCACGTCGATCCCTCCGAAGCGGTCGACTCCCGCCCGCAGAGCTGCCGTTGCCGCCGCTCGGTCGGTTACGTCGAGTGCGACGGGCAGGGCGCGGTCGCCGTACTCCTTCACGAGATCGTCCAACTGCTCCGGCTTGCGTGCCGTGGCGACGACCTGGTCGCCGGCCTCCAGGGCGGCGACGGTGAGGTTGCGGCCGAAGCCGCGGGATGAACCGGTGATGAACCATGTCTGCGTCATGGCTCTAGCAAAACACTGTTTCGTTATTAGTGCAACAGGGTTGCGCTATGCTCTGCGTCATGAGTACGCCCAGCCCGCAACGCGCCCGCAGCGCCGCGGCCAAGCAGCAGCGCGAACGGGCGATTCTCGACGCCGCCCGGTCCCTCGGCGCCGAACGCAGCGTGCGCGAGGTCACGCTCACCGACATCGCCGCGGCCGTGGGCATGCACAAGTCCGCCATGCTGAGGTACTTCGAGACGCGGGAGCAGATCTTCCTGGCGCTCACCGCCGAGGGCTGGGAGGACTGGTCGGGAGCGCTCCGCGCGCGGCTGCGCGAGTTCACCGAAGCGGATCCCCGCGCGGTCGCCGCCGTCCTCGCGCAGTCACTTGTCGCGCGGCCGTTCTTCTGCGACCTGTTGGCTCAGGCGCCGTTGAACCTGGAACGCAATGTCTCCATGGAGGCCGTCTACGAGTTCAAGACGGTCGTACTCGGTGAAGTCGCCGCGCTGGCGACCGAGTTGTGCCGGATATTCGCGATCACCGAACGTGCCGCCGTCGATGTGATCTCCACGGCCACGAGCATGGCCGGGGCGCTGTGGCAGATGGCGGCCCCCGGCACCGGCCTCCGCGCGCTCTACGAGGCCCGCCCCGAGTTGGCGCACGCCGTGGTCGACGTCGAACCCCAACTCGCCCGCATCCTGGGCGCGTTGCTGGAAGGGCTGCGGTCTACCACGGCGTGAGACAAGGGGCTCACAGTGCGGGCGTGCGACCGCGTGTGCTCGCGAAACGGCTGCGGTAGTGCGTCGGCGTGGTGTCCAGATGGCGGGCGAAGGCGCGGCGGAGTGTCTCGTCGGTGCCGAGCCCGCTGTGGTGTGCCGCCGAGGTGACGCTGTGGCCTTCGAGGAGGAGGTGTTGGGCGCGGTCGAGACGGACCCGTTCGACCCAACGAGCCGGTGTGGTCCCGAGTTCGGTGCGGAAGAGCCGTGTCAGGTGCCGGGTGCTGACGGCCGCGGTCGCCGCCATGGTGGGCAGGCTGTGGTCGGCGGCGGGGTCGGCCAGCACGGACGCGATCAGTGAGCGTAGGGGATCGGTGCGCGGTGGCGGGGTGGTGGTCGCCGCGGAGAACTGCGACTGGCCGCCCGGGCGTTGCATGAAGACGATCAGCTCGCGGGCGACGTCCCGGGCCACGGCCGCTCCGTGGTCGTCCTCGACGAGGGCGAGCGCCAGGTCGATCCCGGCAGTGATTCCCGCCGAGGTGATGAAGCGGCCGTCGCGGACATGGATGGCGTCCGGCTCGACGCGCACCAGGGGGTAGCGGCGGGCCAGTGTCCCGGCCTGCCGCCAGTGGGTCGTGGCCGAACGGCCGTCGAGCAGGCCGAGTTCGGCGAGGACGAAGGCGCCCGTGCAGACGGACGTGACCCGTGCCGCACGGTCGGTGAGGGCGCGGGTCGTACTCAACAGCCCTTCCTCGGCGGGGTGTTGGGCCAGCAGATCGCCCCCTGCGACCACCACCGTGTCGACCGGCCCGGCGTCGGCCGCGGTCACCGTGCCGGTCAGGACCAGTCCGTTGGCGGTGGTGACCGGGCCGCCGTGCGGAGAGACCAGTACCAGCTCGTAAGGATGGCCGAGTTTGCCCGACTGGTGCAGCACCTCGGCCGGGCCGCTGACGTCGAGCATGGTCACACCGTCGAAGACGATGAAGCCGACCCGAGGGGGCGAGGCCGTCGTCATGTCCGAATCCGTGGTTTTCGTGGCTCTGAGGACATGGTCCCAGCGTACGCCGCCGAAGATCCTGGAGACACAGGACATCGAGGCAGGTCATCGAGAAGAGGGCAGAACGATGAGTGAAGTGATCGCAGGCGTGGAGATCCCGGACTCCGCTCTGGCGCGGGAGGCGACCGAGCTGGTGCGCGAGGCCGCGTCGCCGCTGCTGTTCGACCACTCGCGGCGGGTGTTCCTGTGGGGCGCCCTGCGCGGCCGGGAGCAGGGGGTCCGTTACGACCCCGAACTGCTCTATGTCGCCGCGATGTTCCACGACCTCGGGCTCACCGAGAAGTTCCGCCGGACCGATCAGCGCTTCGAGATCGACGGCGCCGACGAGGCCCGCCGGTTCCTGCGCGCGCACGGCATCACCGGTGAGCCGGCCGACCGGGTCTGGACGAGCATCGCCCTGCACACCACCCAGGAGATCCCGCTGCACATGTCGGCCGAGATCGCCCTGGTGAACCGGGGTGTGTCGCTGGACGTCGTCGGCATCGGCTACGACGCCGTCTCCGACGAGCAGCGCGCGGCCGTCGTGGCGGCGCACCCCCGCCCGGACTTCAAGAACGGGATCCTCGCCGCCTTCACGGAGGGCATCAAGGACCGCCCCGAGACCACCTTCGGCAACATCAAGGCGGACGTACTGGCCCACTTCGTACCGGGCTTCGTGCGCGGCGACTTCGTCGAGAAGATCAAGGACTCGGACTGGCCGGAGTGACGCCGTAGTGACCGTCGGCCGTAGTGACCGTCGGCCGTGGCGACCGTCGGCCGTGGCGACCGTCGATGGTCAGCAGGACCGCCCGTGCTCCTCATGGGTGCCGGGCGCTCCGTCCACCAGCGTGTCCAGCAAGGTCCGCAACACCTCGCGCTCCACGTCCGTGAGCGGCGCGAGGATCTCGTCCGCGGCGCCCCGCCGGGCGCCGCGCAGCTCGCTGAGCGCCTTGCGGCCGTCGTCCGTGATCTCGATCCGGATGACCCGCCGATTGGACGGGTCGGGCACCCGCCGCACCTTGCCGCTCGCCTCCAGGCCGTCGACCAGTGTCGTCACGGCACGCGGCACCACCTCGAGGCGCTCGGCGAGGTCGGCCATGCGCGGCGGCGAGCCGAAGTGCGCGAGGGTGCGCAGCAGCCGGGACTGGGCCGGGGTGATGCCGAGGTCGCGCTGCTCCAGATGGCGCTTCTGGATGCGGTGCACCCGGCGGGTGAGCCGCAGCAGCTGCTCCGCGAGGAGGCCGTCGGAATCGGGGGTGGTCATGCGGGAACAATATCAGGACGTGGTTCATTGTGAGTATAGGTAACAATGAGCTATGCTCCACGAGTTCTCATCGCTCCACGAGCCCTGAGCGCCCGACCAGTCCTGATCGCCTCACCATCCCGTAGGAGACCATGCCCCGCGACGAAATCAACTGGACACCGTCCCCAGGCACCTCGACCGACCAGCCCCGGCAGGTGCGCCGCATCCTCAAGCTCTTCAAGCCCTACCGCGCCCGGCTCGCGGTCGTCGGCCTCTTGGTCGGTGCCGCGTCCCTGGTGACCGTGGCGACCCCGTTCCTGCTGAAGGAGACGCTGGACGTCGCCATCCCGCAGGGCCGCACCGGACTGCTGAGCCTGCTCGCGCTCGGCATGATCCTGAGCGCCGTCCTGACCAGCATCTTCGGCGTACTGCAGACCCTCATCTCCACGACGGTCGGCCAGCGCGTCATGCACGACCTGCGCACGGCCGTCTACGGCCGGCTGCAGCGCATGTCGCTCGCCTTCTTCACCCGGACCCGCACCGGCGAGGTCCAGTCCCGTATAGCCAACGACATCGGCGGCATGCAGGCCACCGTCACCTCCACGGCCACCTCCCTGGTGTCGAACCTGACCAGTGTGGTCGCCACGATCATCGCGATGATCGCCCTGGACTGGCGGCTCACCGTCGTCTCGCTGCTGCTGCTCCCGGTCTTCGTCTGGATCAGCCGGCGGGTCGGCAACGAACGCAAGAAGATCGCCACCCGGCGCCAGAAGCAGATGGCCGTGATGGCCGCCACGGTCACCGAGTCGCTGTCCGTCAGCGGCATCCTGCTCGGCCGCACCATGGGTCGCTCCGACTCCCTCACCCAGTCCTTCTCGGAGGAGTCCGAGGGCCTGGTCGACCTGGAGATCAGGTCGAACATGGCCGGGCGCTGGCGCATGGCCGTCATCTCGATCGTCATGGCCGCGATGCCCGCCGTCATCTACTGGACCGCCGGAATCGCCCTCCAGATGGGCGGCCCGGACGTCTCGATCGGCACCATCGTCGCCTTCGTCTCGCTCCAGCAGGGCCTGTTCCGCCCGGCCGTCAGCCTGCTGTCGACCGGCGTCCAGATCCAGACCTCGCTGGCGCTTTTCGCGCGCATCTTCGAGTACCTCGACCTCCCGATCGACATCACCGAACGCGAGAACCCGGTCCACCTGGACAGCATCAAGGGCGAAGTCGCCTTCGAGGGCGTCGAGTTCCACTACGACGACAAGAGCGGCGCGATCCTCGACGGCATCGACATCACCGTCCCGGCGGGCAACAGCCTCGCGATCGTCGGCCCGACCGGCGCCGGAAAGTCGACCCTCGGCTATCTCGCGCCCCGGCTCTACGACGTGACGGGCGGCCGTGTCACCCTCGACGGGGTCGACGTCCGCGACCTGGACTTCGACACGCTCGCGCGTGCCGTCGGCGTCGTCTCCCAGGAGACGTACCTCTTCCATGCCACGGTCGCCGACAACCTCCGCTTCGCGAAGCCGGACGCCACCGACGAGGAGCTGTACGCGGCGGCACGCGCGGCGCAGATCCACGACCACATCGCGGGCCTGCCCGACGGGTACGACACGGTCGTCGGCGAGCGCGGCCACCGGTTCTCCGGCGGTGAGAAGCAGCGGCTTGCCATCGCGCGCACGATCCTGCGCGACCCGCCGGTCCTCATCCTCGACGAGGCGACCAGCGCGCTCGACAACCGCACCGAAGCGGCCGTCCAGGACGCCATCGACGCCCTGTCGGCCAACCGCACCACGCTCACCATCGCCCACCGCCTGTCCACCATCCGCAGCGCCGACCAGATCGTGGTCCTCGACTCCGGGCACGTGGCGGAACGGGGCACGCACGAGGAACTGCTCGAACTGGACGGGCGGTACGCGGCTCTCGTACGCCGGGACGCCCAACTGGAACCGACAAGCTGAACCGAAACCGACAAGCTGAAGATATGCCGGGATTGTGACGATATGCGGGTTACCGTGCCCGCATGCAGATGAACACTCCGCCACGGAGCACGATTCGACTGACCCGCCGGGGCCGGGTCGCCCTCATCGCGACCGGGGCTGTCGTGGCCGGTACCGCCGTGGCGGTGCCGCTGCTCAGCCTGGCAGGCGAGGGGGACGCACGCCCCACCTCGCTGGTCATCCCGGAGGGCTGGCGCTCGGGCCAGATCTACGACGCCGTCGACAAGGCCCTCGCGCTCCCGGCCGGCACCACCAAGAAGGCCATCCCGAAAGCCGGCCTCAAGCTGCCGAACGACGCGGAGGGCAACCCCGAGGGCTATCTCTTCCCGGCGACCTATCCGCTGAAGGAGAAGGCCACGCCGGAGTCGCTGCTGTCGTTCATGGTCAACATCGCGAACCGGAAGTTCAACGGCGCCCCGGTCGCGGCCGGCGCCCAGCGCAACGCGATGAACGTCTACCAGGCGGTCACCATCGCGAGCATCGTCCAGGCCGAGGCGGCCTCCAAGGCCGACATGGGGAAGGTGGCCCGGGTCATCTTCAACCGCCTCGAACGCGGGATGCCCCTCCAGATGGACTCCACCATCAACTACGCCCTCAACCGCAGCACGTTGAGGACGACCACGAACGACACCCGGGTCGACAGCCCCTACAACTCCTACCAGCGCATGGGCCTGCCGCCCACCCCGATCGACAACCCGGGCGAGGACGCGATGCGCGCCGCGATCAACCCGCCCCCGGGCGACTGGCTCTACTTCGTCACGGTCAAGCCCGGCGACACCCGCTTCGCGGCCACCTACGAGGAGCACCAGCGCAATGTCGCGGAGTTCAACGCGGCTCAGAAGAGCGGCAGTTCGCAGCCCGCGAAGTGACCTGCCCGGGAAGACGTCGGGCGGCGGCCGGCTCCCCGGCCGACGTCCGCCCGAGGTCCGGTGGGGGCGAAGTGCCCCCGGAGGGCGGCCTCAGACCGTGAGCGCCCCTCAGGCCGACGGCCGCCTGAAGTCCCGTAGGACGGACGCGCCCCCAGGGAGGCGACTTCAGACCGCGACCGGCTCACCGGCCAACAGCCGTCTGATGTCCCGTACGGCCGCACGCCCCGCGCGGTTGGCGCCGATGGTGCTCGCGGACGGCCCGTAGCCGACCAGATGGATGCGGGGATCGGCGGTCACCCGGGTGCCGTCGAGCCGGATGCCGCCGCCCGGGCCGCGCAGCTTCAGCGGTGCCAGGTGGTCGATCGCCGCCCGGAAGCCGGTCGCCCACAGGATGACATCGGCGTCCACATGGCGGCCGTCGTCCCAGGCCACGCCCTCGGGCGTGATCCGGTCGAACATCGGCTGCCGGTCCAGGACCCCGTCCGCGATGGCCTGCCGGATCGCGTCGTTCAGCGGCAGCCCCGTCACGGAGACGACACTCCTCGGTGGCAGTCCCTGTCGCACCCGCTCCTCCACCAGCGCGACGGCCGCCCGCCCCACGTCCTCGGTGAAGGGCCCTTCGCGGAAGACCGGTGGACGCCGGGTCACCCACGTCGTCGTCGCCGCGTACGGCGCCAACTCCATCAGATGCTGCGTACCGGACGCGCCCCCGCCCACCACGACCACCCGCAGCCCGGCGAACTCCTCGGGCCCCGGGTACTGAGCGGTGTGCAACTGCCGCCCCCGGAAAGTCTCCTGGCCCGGATAGCGCGGCCAGAACGGCCGGTCCCAGGTGCCGGTCGCGTTGATCAGCGCCCGCGTCGACCACGTACCGTCCGATGTCTCCACGAGCAGCCGCCCGCCCTCGCCCTCCCGTACCGCCTGCACATCCACCGGCCGCCGCACCCTCAGGTCGAAGGCACGCTCGTAGGCGGCGAAGTACTCGGCGATGACCTCGGCGGACGGCCGGTCGGGATCCCCATCGGTCAGTTCCATGCCCGGCAGCGCGTGCATCCCGTGGACCTTGCCGTACGTGAGCGACGGCCACCGGAACTGCCAGGCACCGCCCGGCGCGGGCGCGTGGTCCAGCACCACGAAGTCGCGCTCCGGCTCGAAACCGGTGCGCCGCAGGTGATAGGCGCCGGCGAGTCCTGCCTGCCCGGCGCCTATGACGACCACGTCGACCTCACGGGTGTTGTTCACGCTTCTACGAACAGCACCGAGGCCGTGGATCTTCCCGAACCCCCTCCCGCGCGCTCAGCGCCCGCTGCCCACGAGGAACGGCACCCCCGCCCGCGCCGGCCCCTCGACCAGCCCGCGCGCAGCCAGCTCGGGAATCACGCCCTCGCCGAACCAGTACGCCTCCTCCAGGTGCGGATACCCGGACAGCACGAAGTGCTCGACGCCCAGCGAGTGGTACTCCTCGATCAGATCGGCGACCTCGGCATGGCTGCCCACGAGCGCGGTGCCCGCGCCGCCCCGGACGAGACCGACCCCCGCCCACAGGTTCGGATGGATCTCCAGATCGGCACGCGAACCGCCGTGCAGCGCCAGCATCCGCTGCTGCCCCACCGACTCACTGCGCCCGAGCGCCGTCTGCGCCGCCGCGATCGTGTCCGCGTCGAGGTCGTCGAGCAGCCGGTTCGCGGTCGCCCACGCCTCGGCCGACGAGTCCCGCGAGATGGTGTGCAGCCGTACCCCGAACCGCACGTCCCGCCCCTCGCGCTCGGCGAGCCCGCGAATCCAGTTGATCTTCTCCTTGACCTGCGCGGGCGGTTCTCCCCAGGTGAGATACACGTCCGCATGCCGGGCGGCCACGGGCCCGGCCGCCGCCGACGAACCACCGAAGAACACCTGCGGCACCGGATCGGGCGGCAGTGCCGTCAGCCCGCCCTCGACCTGGTAGTGCACCCCGTCGAAGTCGTACGGCTTGCCGCGCCACACCCCTCGTACGACCGACAGGAACTCGTCGGTACGGGCGTATCGCCGGTCGTGGTCGAGATGGTCGCCGAAGCGTCGCTGCTCGGCCGAGTCGCCGCCGGTGACGACGTTGAGCAACAGCCGCCCGCGCGTGAGGCGTTGATAGGTCGCCGCCATCTGCGCGGCGAGCGTCGGCGAGATCACCCCCGGCCGGAACGCCACCAGGAACTTCAGCCGCTCGGTGTGCTGCGCGAGCGCCACGGTGGTCAGCCAGGCGTCCTCGCACCACGTTCCGGTCGGCGTGAGTACCGCCTCGAAGCCCAACTGCTCGGCCGCCTTGGCGATTTGGGCGAGGTACTCGATGTCCGGCGGCCGCACCCCGCGGACCGCTCCCGCGCGGTTGGGGCCGTAGGCGTGCCGGTCGACGAGCGTACGGCCGTCGCCGCCGGTCGGCAGGAACCAGTGCAGACGCACACCCATGTCACGAACCTCCCGTGGTGCGCGGGGCGGAGGTGGAGGCCGGCAGGCTGCCGTTGTAGCGCGTGTCCACGAACTCGGCGAAGTCCACCTTCCGTGGAATCAGCTTGAGTTGGGTGAAGGTGTCGGCGATCTGCTGCTCCGAGGCGATGAGCGGCTTGTCGACGGCGACCGAGACCCGGGTGGAGTTGGTGCGCTTCACCGAGGCCAGCGCCACTTCGTACGGCAGCCCGGTGTCCTTCGACCACACCTTGGCCCACGCCTCCTGGTGGGAGAACACCCAGGTCTGGGCCCGCCGCAGCCGGTCCAGGTAGTCCTTGATGGCGGCGGCCTTCTTCTTGTCCGCCAGTGCGCCGGGCGCCGCCACCTGGAAGGTGAGCCCGTTGGTCACGCCCTGACCGGTGGTGAGGACGCGGCCCTGCTTGGCCTGGAGGATCTGCGAGGTGTACGGGTCCCACACCGCCCACGCGTCGATCTTGCCGGAGGTGAACGCGGCCAGCGCGTCGGCCGGTTGGAGGTACTTGACCTTGACGTCGCTCAGTGCGAGCCCGGCCGCCTTGAGGGAGGCGACCAGCTGGAAGTGCGCGGACGAACCCTGCGCCACGGCGATGGACTTGCCCTTGAGCTGCTGCGGCGAGGTGAGTTTCGAGTCCTTCGGCACGAGGACGGCGTCGCCCTCGGACGTGCCGTGCCAGGCGGCCACCACCTTGATCTTCGAGCCGGCGCCCGCCGCGAACACCGGCGGGGTGTTGCCGACTCCGCCGATGTCGACGGCCTTGGCGTTGACGGCCTCCAGGAGCGGCGGGCCGGAGGTGAACGTGGACCACTTGATCTTGTAGTCCAGGTTCTTGAGTTCACCGGCGGCCCGCAGAACCGCCTCCGAACCGCCTTTCTGGTCACCGACGTTGAGGGTGAGCGATCCCTTGCCGTCGGTGCCGGTCGAGGTCTCGGCGGCCGAGTTCCCGCCGCAGGCGGAGAGCAGGAGGGCGAGCGGGAGCAACAGGGCGGCGGGGACGAGGCTTCGTCGCATGAGGGGGGAGTCCGTTCTCGGTAACTGGTCTGGACGACTGGGTTGAACAAGGTTGAACTGGGTTGAGGCGTGGGGGAGTTCAGGCGGCTTCGGCGGCGGTGTCGACACCGAGGCGTTCCAGGAGTCCGGCGCGCAGTTCGGCGAACCGGGGGTCGGTGATGTCGCGCGGCCGGTCGAGGTCGATGTGCTGCTCGTGCGCGATGACGCCGTCGTCCATCACCAGGACACGGTCGGCGAGCAGCACGGCCTCCTCGACGTCGTGGGTCACCAACAGGACGGCGCAGCCCCGCCGTTGCCACAGCTCGCCCACCAGCCGCTGGGCCTTGATGCGGGTGAGGGCGTCGAGCGCGCCGAACGGCTCGTCGAGCAGCAGCAGATCGGGCTCGCGCACCAGGGCACGGGCCAGCGAGGCGCGCTGCGCCTCGCCGCCGGACAGCGTCTTGGGCCAGGCGTCGGCGTGGTCCCCGAGCCCGACCTCCGCCAACGCCCGCTCCGCCACGGTCCGTTCGGGCTTGCCGGGCAGTCCGAGCAGGACGTTGCGCCACACCTTCTTCCACGGCATCAGCCGGGGTGCCTGGAACGCGACGGCCTTGCGGCGCGGTACGAGGACGGTGCCCTCGATGTCCCGGTCGAGCCCGGCGAGGATGCGCAGCAACGTGGACTTGCCGCAGCCGCTGCGGCCGAGCAGCGCCACGAACTCGCCCTGCCGTACGTCGAGTTGGAGCCTGTCGATGACGGGGCGGCCGTCGAAGGAGCGGGTCAGCCCCTCGACGCGCACCGCCTGCGAGGTGACCGGCTGTGCGGTCACCGGCCCGTGAACGTCGGTCGCCATTGCAGCAACAGCCTTTCGAGGGTTCGGACGACGAAGTCGGCCAGCAGGCCGAGGAAGGCGTAGACGATCAGGCAGACCACGATCACGTCGGTCTGCAGGAAGTCCCGCGCCTGCACCATGAGGAAGCCGATCCCGGCGTCCGCGTTGATCTGCTCGGCGAAGACGAGCGCCAGCCAGGCGATACCGAGGGAGTAGCGCAGCCCGGTCATCGCGTTGGGCAGTGCGCCCGGCAGGACCACATGCCGTACGAGCCCCCAGCGGGTCAGCCCGAGCGACTCCCCGGCCTCGATCAACTGGCTGTCCACGCCCCGGATTCCGGCGTAGACGTTGAGATAGAGCGGGAAGGTCACACCGAGCGTGATGATGGCGACCTTCGGAGCCTCGCCGATGCCAAACCAGATGATGAACAGCGGGATCAGCCCCACGAAGGGCACGGTTCGGAGCATCTGCACGGGCGCGTCGACCAGGTCCTCGCCGATCCTGAACAGGCCGGAGACCAGGGCGAGTCCGGTGCCGATGACGGTGCCGAGCAGCAGCCCGATCGCGACGCGCTGGAGCGAGGTGGTCATGGCGGAGGGCAGCGAGCCGTTGTCGATCAGATCCCAGCCGACGTGCGCGATCCGCCCGGGCGAGGCGAGCACGTCGGAGGTCAACACGCCTGTGCTGCTGAGGAGTTGCCACAGCGCGAGCAGTACGAGCGGGCCGGTGGTGCGGCGCAGCCAGCGAGGGACGCGGGTGCGGCGGGAGGAGGTGGGGACGAGGGGGAGGAGTTCGAGGGGCGCGGGCTCGTCCGAGCGGGCGTCCGGATCGGCCTTCGAGGCGGATATACGGGAAATGTCGGGCCCGGGAGAGCCGGGTGGGGCATGGCTGATGCTCATGGGTGCTCCACGGAGTGGGGGAGAGCGTCCGGTGAGGAAGGGGGTACGCCTCAACGCCGCCGCGTCACGACGGTGTGCGCGGGCGCGACGGAGTGCGGGAAGGGAGGGGGTGAGGCGGAAGAAGGCGTCAGCAGCCGCGACAACACGCGGCGGAGGCCACCCGCAGCAGGTCGATGTGACCGCGCGTGGTGAGCAGAACTGAACGCAACATGCGGCCGAAACTAGGTCAGATGGCGTGCCACGGTCAACGGTGTCTCGCGGACTGGACCCCTCGTATCACGGGCCGGTCGGCCGACCGGGTGGGCAACCCGACGCATGGGTCAGGATGGGAACATGCCAGCTGCCTTCACCACCCGAGTTCTGCACGTCGCCACCGGCTCCAGGGAGCGGGTCATGGACCTGACCCGCGACTGCGAGGCCTTCCTGCGGGAGGTGGCGGCCGGCCGCGACGGCCTCCTCAACGTCTTCGTCCCGCATGCCACCGCGGGCGTCGCGATCCTCGAAACCGGCGCGGGCAGCGACGACGACCTCCTCGCCGCCCTGCACACCCTTCTCCCCGCCGACGACCGCTGGCAGCACCGCCACGGCAGCCCCGGCCACGGCCGCGACCACGTCCTCCCGGCCTTCGTACCGCCGCACGCGACGCTGCCGGTGCTGGGCGGGCGGCTGGAGTTGGGGACGTGGCAGTCGGTGTGTCTGGTCGACACCAACATTGACAATGCCGACCGTCAGGTGCGGTTGAGCTTCCTCGGGTGAGGTGGATCCGGGGTCTCCTTGGTTTCCATGCGGGCGCGGACATCGGACGGACATTGTCGAACCGGTTCGATAGTGCTGGGCCGGGAAGCTAGCACCGCGGAAATCCGGCGGCAATACCTCTGACGCAGACAGTCGTGTCAGCTCACCCTGGATTCCAGGGGCGTTACGAGAAGCGCGGCGCGAGGTGTTGACAGCCGCCGGGGTTGTTCCTACCTTCACTTCACGCGAACCGGTTCGATGACCGGCTGTCGCCGCTACGCAACATCGAACCGGTTCGATCCAGCTCGACCCAGCCAAGGAGTGCCCGTGAACATCGGTGAGATCGCCCGGCGGGCCGGTGTCTCGCGGAGCACCGTGTCCTATGCGCTGAGCGGCAAGCGTGCCGTGTCGGAGGACACCCGCCGGAAGATCCAGCGCGTCATCGACGAACTGGGCTACCGGCCCAATGCCAGTGCGCGCGCCCTGGCCAACGGCCGGACCGACACGATCGGCCTGGTCTTCCCGCCGGCCGGCAACCACTACACCGGTATGCAACTCGACTTCATCGGCAGCGTGGTGGAGGCCGCCGCGGCCCACGACTACGACGTGCTGCTGTCACCCAGCGGCGTCGACAGCGACCGCTCGTTCCAGCGGATGCTGGGGGAGCGGAGGGTCGACGGCGCGATCCTGATGGAGATCAGACTGGAGGACGACCGGGTCGATCACCTGGCCGCCCTCGGCTTCCCCTCCGTCGCCATCGGCCGCACCGCGCATCCCGAGGGCACCTGGTGGGTCGGCCTTGACCACACCGCGCTGGCGGCGGCGTGCGTGCATCACCTCGCGGACCTCGGCCACCGCAGGGTCGCCTTCGTCAACCGTCCCGAGCAGTTGCTGCGGGCCGGATACGAGTCCGCCCACCACGGACTGGACGGCTTCACCAAGGCCGCGGCCGAGCGCGGGCTGACCGTGCGGACGTACTGCTGCGGGGACGACGCCGCGTCAGGCCAGGCGTGCCTGGAACAGATCCTGCACGAGGACCCGGCCACCACGGCCCTGGTCACCCTCAACGAGGCCGCGCTCGGCGGCCTGTACCGGGGCCTGGCCCAGGCCGGCCGTCATGTACCGCGCGACTTCTCCGTCACCGGGGTCGTGGCCGGCCGGTGGGCGGAGACGGTGACCCCGCAGCTCACCGCGGCGGACGTACCGGCGGAGGAGATGGGCCGGCACGCCGTCGACCTCCTCGTCGAACGGATCGACCGGCCCGACGCACCGCCCCGGCACCACCTGCTCGTACCGCCGATCTCGCTCCGCGCCAGTACGGGGCCCGGTACCGGTACGGCCTCCACCGAGGCGCGCTGACCTCGACCCCCGACACCACTCTCTGATCACGGTTCACGGGCGTACTCCCCCCTCGCCGTGGCTGTTCGGCATGCCCGCTTCCCCCCTCGTCACCCTCCCTCGGCACACCCGTGCCAAAAACGAAGGAACGCGCAATGCACAGCTCCGTCAGACGACTCCGCCTCACCGCCGCGACCGTGACGGTCCTCGCCGTCGCCGGCACCGCGACCGCCTGTTCCTCCGGTTCGGGCAGCACCGGCACCAAGGCCGCCGACACCGGCACGTACACGATCTGGGACCCCTACCCGCAGTTCGACAAGACCTCCGCGTGGACGAAGCTGCTCGACACCTGCGGCACGAAGGCCGGGGTGAAGATCAAGCGGACCGCGTTCGACACCGGCGACCTGGCGAACAAGGCGCTGCTGGCCGCCCAGCAGGACAACTCCGCCGACGTGCTCATCGTCGACAACCCGGTGGTGTCGACCCTGGCCGAGGCCGGCGTCCTCACCACGACCGCCGACAACAAGCTGGACACCTCGAAGGTGAACCCCAACCTCCTGGCCGCCGGACAGTCAGGCGGCAAGACCTACGGCATGCCGATCGGCGCCAACACCCTCGCCCTCTACTACAACAAGGCGGTGCTGAAGCAGGCCGGCGTCGACATCGCCTCGGTCAAGGACTGGAAGTCGCTCACCGCCGCGCTCGCGAAGGTCAAGAAGGCGGGCAAGAAGGGCATCACGTTCTCCGCGATCGGCACGGAGGAGGGCACCTTCCAGTTCCTGCCCTGGTTCTGGGGCTCGGGCGCCGAACTGACCGCGCTCGACTCCGGCAAGGCGGTCTCCGCGCTCACGCTGTGGCAGGGCTGGCTGAAGAACGGCTACGCCCCGAACTCGGTCCTCAACAACACCCAGACGACCAGCTGGCAGGAGTTCGCGACCGGCGACTACGCGTTCAGCGAGAACGGCACCTGGCAGCTCGCCAACGCCAAGAAGGCCGGCTTCGAGTACGGGGTCGTCCCGGTTCCCGCCGCCGACGGCGGTAGCGCGGCAGCCCCGACCGGCGGAGAGTTCGTCACTGTCCCGGTCCAGGGGAAGACCGCCCGCTACGCGACATCACAGAAGATCGTGACCTGCCTGACCAGTACCGAGAACCTCCTCGACACCGACACCACGCTGTCGTACGTGGCGCCCACCACCGAGGTCCAGGACAAACAGGTGGCCGCGAACGCCGAGTTGAAGCCCTGGGTCGACGCGGTCAAGGCGGCCAAGGGACGCACCAGCGACGACCTGGGCACCAAGTACCCGAAGATCTCGGAGCAGTTGTGGAAGGCGGTCCAGTCCGCGCTCAGCGGCTCGAAGTCGCCGAAGGACGCGCTGTCCGCCGCCCAGTCGGCCGTCAAGTAACCAGAGACCAGGGCCAGTTGATGAGCCACATGACCCAAGTGCCACAACGGCGGCCCGTGCGCCACCACGGCGGAACGGCCCCCACCGCACCGCCCCGGGCACGGCGTCGCCCCACCTCCCAGCAGTGGGCCGCCTGGGGCTTCCTCACCCCGGTGACCCTCTACCTCGTCCTCTTCTACGCCTATCCCCTCTACCGCAACATCGACCTGAGCCTGCGCAACTACACGGTCCGGTCCTTCGTCCAGGGCGACGCACCCTTCACGGGCCTCGCCAACTACCGCACGGTCCTGGACGATCCGACCTTCGCCCCGGCCCTGCTCCACACCGTGGTCTTCACCACCGTGTGCCTGGTCTTCCAGTACGCCATCGGCCTGGCCCTCGCGGTCTTCTTCAACCAGCGCTTCCGGCTCTCCGCGACCTTGCGAGCCCTCTTCCTCGTGCCCTGGCTGCTCCCGCTGATCGTGTCGGCGTCCACCTGGTCGTGGATGCTCAACAGCGACTCCGGTGTCGTCAACGCCGTCCTGCACGCTGTCGGCATCGGAGCGGTCAACTGGCTTACCGCACCGGGCTGGTCGCTGGCCTCGGTCATCATCGCGAACATCTGGATCGGCGTCCCGTTCAACCTGGTGGTCCTCCACAGCGGCCTCCAGTCCATCCCCGCGAGCCTCCACGAGGCCGCCGCCCTCGACGGCGCGAACGCCTGGCAGCGGTTCTGGCGGATCACCTTCCCCCTGCTCCGCCCGGTGTCCGCGATCACCCTCCTCCTCGGCCTCGTCTACACCCTCAAGGTCTTCGACATCATCTGGATCATGACCAAGGGCGGCCCGGCCGACTCCTCGACCACCTTCGCCACCTGGTCCTACCAGCTCGGCTTCGGCAACCTCCTGCCGGCCTTCGGCCCGGGAGCGGCCGTAGGAAACCTGCTGGTGGTCGCCGCGTTGGTGTTCGGCCTGGTCTACGTCCGGGTCCAGCGGAAGCAGGCACTGTCATGAGCGGCACCGTCATCGACCGACGTACCGACCGCACGTGGTGGCAGACGGCCATCGGCGTCCTGTTCACCGCGGTGATGCTCTTCCCGGTCTACTGGATGCTCAACGTGTCCTTCACCCGCGACCAGGACATGCGCAAGAGCCCGCCCGATCTGATCCCTTTGCACGGCACGCTGGAGGGCTACCGAGCCGTCCTGGACCAGCAGTTGCCCTACCTCGGCACCAGCCTCGTCATCGGTCTGGGCACGGTCGTCGTCACCGTGGCACTGGCGGCGCCCGCGGGCTACGCACTCGCCAAACTCCGCCCACGCGGCGGCGGTGTCCTCAGCTTCCTCTTCCTGGTCGCCCAGATGATCCCCGGCATCATCATGGCGATGGGCTTCTACGCCATCTACCTCAGCCTCGGCCTGCTCCAGTCGGTGCCGGGCCTGATCGTCGCGGACTCCACACTGGCCGTCCCGTTCGCCGTGCTGATCTTCACCGCGTTCATGTCCGGCATCCCCGGCGAACTCCTCCAGGCCGCGAAGACGGACGGCGCCGGACCCGTGCGCACCTTCTGGTCGATCGTGCTGCCCATGAGCCGCAACGCCGTCGTCACGGTGTCGCTGTTCGCGTTCCTGTGGTCCTGGTCCGACTTCGTCTTCGCCAGCACCCTCGCCAACGGCGGCTCCCACGAACCGATCACCCTCGGCATCTACCACTACATCGGCAACAACAACCAGGAGTGGAACGCCATCATGGCGACCGCCGTCGTGGCCTCGCTGCCCGCCGCGGTGATCCTCGTCCTCGCCCAGCGCTACGTCGCCGCGGGCGTGACGGCCGGCGCCGTCAAGGACTGACGGAACGTCATTTTTCCGCTGTAGAAACCCTGTTGAGAAACGAGTCACGCCTCCATGACCGTCGCCTGCTCCGGCCCGGCCTTCTCCGTCCACGACATCCCGTTCAGCACGTACGGATCCTGGTTCGGTATCTCTCCCGTGCTCGCGGAGAGGACCCGCGCCGAGGACCTCCATCTCGTCTCGCACCAGAACGGCATGCACGCCGTCCTGAGCATCGTCCCCCTCGACCCGGTGACAGGGGAGAGGGCCAGGGTTCACCCGCAGGCGACACCGGCCCTGCTCAGCTGGACCGGTGACGGCGGGCGCGTCGACCTCGCCTACGAGTCGCCGGACACCGTGCGGCTGCGGGGTACTGGTCTCGGGCTGCAAGTCGGCGCGGCGGCAGGGGAGTTGACTCCGTTCAGCGGCACGTACTTCTTCCACGACCCCGTGGCCGACGCGCACGTCTTCACCTCCTATGAGACCGGACGGCGCTACCGGATCACGGTCCTGTCCGGCGGCGTGACCGACAGCGCCGGTGCTCAGACGCTGGGCCGTGCCGGTCGTGGTGTCACGATCGGCGCGGGTGCCGACGGTGTCTGGGAGGCCGCCGTGGAAGAACTCGACACGGCGCGACCCCCGTACGCCTCCCTGGCGACGTTCGACGAGGTGGTCACCGCCGTCCGGCGCTCCTTCGAGGCCTTCGCCGACACGGTGGCGCCCTGGCGCTCGCCGGACACCCCGGCCGCCGAACTCGCCGCGTACGTGCTGTGGTCCGCGACCGTGCGCCCGGCCGGACTTGTCACCCGGCCCGCCGTGCTGATGTCGAAGCACTGGATGGACAAGGTGTGGAGCTGGGACCACTGCTTCAACGCCCTTGCCCTGGCGCCCGGTTCACGCGGGCTCGCCCTGGACCAGTTCTCGCTGCCCTTCGACCACCAGGACGAGACCGGCGCGCTGCCCGACTCGGTGACCCACTCCGAGATCCTCTACAACTTCGTCAAGCCCCCCATCCACGGCTGGGCACTGGGCCGCCTGCGCCGACGACTGCAAGAGCCGCTCGCCGAGGCAGAGTTGACCGAGGTCTACGACCGACTCGCCCGCTGGACGGACTTCTGGCTCACCATGCGACGCGCACCGGGGTCCGCCCTCCCGCACTACCAGCACGGCAACGACAGCGGCTGGGACAACGCCACCACCTTCGACCCCGAGCGCGTGATCGTCAGCGCCGACCTGGCCGCCTTCCTCATCCTCCAGCTGCGCGAACTCGCCGTACTGGCCGACGAGTTGGGACTCCCGGACGACAGGCGCAAGTGGACGCGGACGGCGGACGCGACGCAGGCGGCGCTGTTCGACGAGCTGTGGACCGGAGACCGGTTCGTCGCCCGGTCGGCACACGGCGGGGTCACCTGGACCAGCTCCAGCCTGCTCGACCTGATGCCCGTCGTGCTCGGCGAGCACCTGCCCGAGCACATCGGCGACGCGCTGGCCGAACGCATCGAGGCCCACCTCACCGCGCACGGCCTCGCCACCGAACTGCCCACCTCACCGCACTACTTGGCCGACGGCTACTGGCGCGGCCCGATCTGGGCCCCGTCCACCGTCCTGATCGAGGACGGCCTGCGCCGCGCAGGACACGACCGTCTCGCCGACGAGATCAGCGACCGATTCCGGGCGCTGTGCGAGACCTCAGGTTTCGCCGAGAACTTCGACGCCCTCACCGGCGCGGGCCTGCGCGACCGCGCCTACACCTGGACCGCCAGCAGTTATCTGCTCCTCGCCGAGGCCCACGAGCTGAGGCGCGCCGAGGCCACGGAGGCCGTCGGCTGACAGACCCCCTGGGCGAGCCGCGCCCAGGAAGTTCCCCCTTCGGGAGACCCGCACATGCGCATATCTCGCTTCCTTTCCCCAGCCGGACGCACCGGCAGACCACCCGTCCCGAGAGGCCGCAGGACCGCCGTGGCCGCGGCGATCCTCGCCTCGTTCGCCGCCCTCACGCTCCCCGCGACCACGGCCCACGCCGCCGACACCTCCGTCACCGTCGACTTCGCCACCGCCGGGGGCGCCCCCACGTACCACGCCTCCGGGATGATCTACGGGATGACCCCGGACGGCTCGCTGCCGCAGGACCACTTCTTCACCGACATCAAGTGGCACTTCATGCGGGCCGGCGGCGCCCAGCTCAACAGCGGCGGCTACGCCACCAGCCTCGCCGACTACCAGACCCGATGGGCCTCGACTCTCGCCCAGTACAAGCGAACCGCAGCCCTCGGCGGCACCTTCGTCCTGCTCCCGCACGACCTGTGGGGCGCCGACGGCACCACCAGTCAGGGCTGGCCCGGCGACAACGGCGACTGGACGCAGTTCGACGCCTTCGTCACCCAGCTCATCAGTGACGTCAAGACCAACAACATGACGGTCCAGTGGGACCTGTGGAACGAGCCCGACGGCAGCGGCTTCTGGGGCGCCTCGCAGAGCCAGTACCTCGCGATGTGGTCGCGCTTCTACGCCAAGGTGCGCGCCGCCTTCCCCGCCCAGCTCATCGTCGGCCCGAGCATCGCGGGCCAGCCCAACTCCTCCAACAGCTGGTGGACGACGTACCTGACCTACGTCAAGGCGAACAACGTCGCCCCCGACATCTACAGCTGGCACGACGAACCCGGCGACCCCGCCACCGACGTCGGCCGCGCCAACTCCACCCTCGCGGCAGCCGGGTTGACCAACACCCGCGCCTACCAGATCAACGAGTACGCCACCCTGTCCATGCAGTCACCGGGCGGCGGCGCCTGGTTCATCGGCCGCCTGGAACGTGCCGGCGCCGACGGCCTGCGCGGCAACTGGGCCTCCGGCACCGCACTGCACGACAACGAGGCCAACCTCCTCACCAAGAACAGCGCGGGCCAATACCTGCCGCTGGGCGAGTGGTTCATGTACCGCTACTACGGCTCGCAGACCGGCAACATCGTCAAGCTCACCGCCGGCACGGGTGCTGACGGTCTGGCCACCAAGGACAACTCGGCAGGAAACGCAAAGGTGTTGCTCGGCAGCAGCGGCAACACCGGGACCGTCACCGTCAATCTGACCGGGCTCAACACCACGTCCGTCGTGGCGAACAGCCAGGTCCGCGCCGTCGTTCAGCGCATCCCGTACAACAGCGGGGCCGCCGTCACCGGCCCGGAGACCATCGCCGACACCACCCTCACGGTCAGCGGCAACTCCGCCTCGGTGAGCCTCCCTTGGACGAACGCCAAGGACGGCTACACCGTCACCCTGCTGCCCCCGTCCAACACCACCGTCTCCACGGTCGCCGTCAGCCAGAACAGTGGCCAGTGCCTGGACGACACAGGGGTCAGTACCGCCAACGGCACGCAGTACCAGCAGTACTACTGCGAGGGCGGCTACCAGCAGATGCTCGACCTCAAGCCGGTCGCCGGTACGGCCAACACCTACACGGTCGTCAACGAGTTGAGCGGCAAGTGCCTCGACGTCTCGGGCGCGTCGACCGCCGACGGCGCCGCCGTCATCCAGTACACCTGCAACGGCGCCACCAACCAGCAGTTCACCCTCAACCCCGTCACCGCGCTCGGCAACAGCCACGACTACCAGCTGGTCGCCGTCCACAGCGGCAAGTGCGTCGACGTCACCGGCGTCTCGACCACCGCCGGTGCGCTGGTCCACCAGTGGACCTGCGACGCGGCGAGCGTACTGAGCACCAAGAAGAACCAGATCTGGCGACTGCTCGGCAAGAGCTGACCGCTGTCACGTACGACGATGTGGAGGGGCAGCTCACATGCCCCTCCACATCGCTCGCCCGGAACGGATCGTGCTGCGCATCGGGACGCCGACGGCTATACATCGAGCGTATACGTCATGTGTATAGTACGCGGGCATGGCTACCACAACCGCGTCCCGACGCGACGCCCCTGCCACCGTCCTCGCTGCGACCGTGGGCTTCGGGCTGCTGCTCGGCTGGGCCACGTACGACCTGCACGGGTCGTCACCCCTGCTGGAGCGGGCGACCAACTCGGTGTCCACCTGGATCATCTGGACCGCGGTGGCCGGTGCGCTGATCCGCGCCCGGCAACTCGCCGTCTGGGGCGGTGCGTTGATGATGCTCGCCACCTGCGGCGGCTACTACGGGGCGTCCGCGCTCGGGGACACCTTCGGAGCCGGAGGGCTCGGAACCGCCGCGGTGTGGTCGGTGGCCGGCGTGGCCGGAGGACCGCTCCTGGCATGGGCCGGCTGGACGGTGCGCCGTGGACAGGGGGATGTACGGGCCGTGGCCGGGGCGGCCATACCGATGGTGGTTCTGGGGGAGCGCTCTGGCTGGGGCTGGCGCTCCACTACTGGGGAGAGGCGGCCGTCTTTCTGACCGTCGGAGCGCTGATCACCGTTGTCCTGACCGTCTGTCTGGCGCGCTCCGGGGTGCGCCGCCACTGGCTGTGCGCCGTGCTCGCTCCCGTCGGTGGTCTCGCCTTCTACCTCGCCGAGGACGGCATCCTCAACGGCCTGCTCGGCTCAGTGTGAATCCGGCGGACGGAGACGTCGGCGCGCGACTCCAGCCCGGCGTTGTCCGCACCGCCCACCGACTTCGGTCGCGTCGACGCGCGCCCAAAGTCGGTGGAGGGCTTGTGGCCTGCTCTGTTACGGTCCTGGGGCCGGCCGCGGGACTCCGGCGCGACTTCCGGAACCTGCCTATGAAGCAATGATTCGCAGCTCGTGCCCCCATTCCCCGGCCGGCGTCCACACCCATGGGGGACGACGGGGGAAGAGTCGGATGGATTCGTACAGGGACCTCATCGCGGCCGACGACGTCCTGCTCTTCGTCAACGCGGCGATCACCTCCACCGGCCAGCGCGAGTTCCACAGCGACGCGGGCGAGCAGCGACTGTCCCTGGACTTCCTCCACGCGTACATGCTGGGGAACTACCGGGACCTGTACGCCGGGGTTCTCGCACTCGACATCAACGACCACAACGCTGTCCTGGTCATCCGGCACCTGCTGGAGACGGCCGGTGAGGCCACCGCCGACCAGCGGCGCAGCGAGGGCCGGCTGATCGCGGGCCGGCTGACGACCCTGCCGCCGCAGCGCGTGTACGGACTGTTCGACGCCCTGCGCCGGGCCCGGGTCAACAACCGTCGCAGTCGCGCCATCATGCGCGACTGGCTGGCCGCGCGCCCGGATGCGGCGTTCGACGCCGTGAAGTACCGCGGCGGCCTCAAGCGAGCCCTCCGCCACGCCCATCTCGCCCCCGCCACCGAGGAGTTGGGGGCGTTCGTCTTCGCGCCGCACACCCGCAAGCACTACGAGACACCGCTCCTGGAGGCCTGGCGCCGTGCCCACTACGAGCAGGGAGCGCTGTACGAGCTGCCCTACACCGCCGCCGAGGGCTTCGCCGCACGGCACGACATCCCCCGGAAGGTGTTCCTGGAGCGCATAGCCCCGCGGATGACCCGCCTGGAGACCCTGCGGCTGCGGGACTCCGCGCAGCGGATCGGCGCCACCGGGACACCGGTCGACCTCGCCAGGATGCCGCTGACCCGGTTGGCGACCTATGTGCTCTCGCTGCCGGTCGAGGAACGTGTGCGCCGGCGCGCCGAGTTGACCCATGCCCTGGAATCGGCGGCCGGGCGCGTCGCCGGACCGCACCGGGGGAGCTGGGGCAAGGTCACCGCCGTACTGGACGACAGCTTCTCCACCTTCGGCTCGGTCCACAAGCGACGTCGGCCACTGGCCGTCGCCCTGGCCTGCCACCACCTGCTCGCGGCCCTCGCCGACGACTACACCCCACTCTGGACATCCGGGCGGACCGACGCGCTGCTGGCCCGTCCGTACGGGCCGACGCCCCTGGGCCGCCGGATCCTGGACGCGCTCGACACCGCGCCGTCCCGACTGGTGATCGTCTCCGACGGCTGGGACAACGCGCCTCCCGGCCTGGCCGGTGAGGTGCTGCGCGTCTTCAGGACCCGGCTCGACCCCGAGCGCCGCACCAGCATCGTGCACCTCAACCCGGTCTACGACGCGGCCGACTTCGACGTACGCCGACTGTCCCCGACCGTGCCCACCGCCGGTGTCCGCGACGCCGAGGACCTTCCCGCACTCGTGGAACTCGCCCAGTTCGCCGAAGGCCGCACCGGGTTGGCCGAACTCATCACCTACCTCGACACCCGGGCCACCCGCATGCTCGACGCCACCCACCAGGAGCCGGCGCGATGACCACACTCGACCTCACCGGCCTGACCACCCGCCCCTCCCAGATCTGGGGCGGCGTCCGCCTCGTACCGCTCGTCCGCGACGAGCCCGTAGTGGACCTCCGTCTGCACGCACGGCTCTACAGCGACGCGGTCGGCCTCGTCGAGGTCGGCCCGCGACAGGCCTACATCTCCTACGTCCCGCACGGCTTCGTCGCCACCTGGACCGGAGACGGCACACCGGCAGCCGCCTACGGCACCCAGCTCTCCGCCGACGGCGACTCGGTGCCCACCGCCACGATGGGCCTGCGCATCCATCGCCGAATGGCCCGCCGCCAGGCCAAGGACCGGCTGCGGTTCCTCCCCATGCACCTCGCCCTGGAGGGCTACCTGGCACTGCACTTCGGCGGCCCCTCGATCGCCTGGGAGGAATGGTCCCAGCGCGCGATCCGCCAAGGACTGTCCCCGCGCGTCGAGGAGGCCTACGCGGGCGCCGAAGTGCGCGGCCTCGCCGACGCGTTGCGCGTCTTCGAGATCCACCCCGGCCAGTGCGGCGTGCTGGTCTATGTCTCGGACGCGTTGGCGGCCGCGTTCGTGGTCCCGCATCCCGACGACTACCGGGCGCTGCACGCCTCGCTCCTCCAGGACCTGTACGGCGAACTGATCCACCACTACGCGCTGTTGATGCCGCCGGTCCAGGACTTCCGAGCCCGCGTCCCCGACACGGAGATCCGCTCCCTGGCCCAACTGCGCACCGCTGTCGCCGAACAGGAGGACTCCTGGGCGCAGTTCCACGACACCACCATGGCGACGGAACTGCTGAAGCAGGAGCTCACCTGGCAGTCGGTCCACCGGATGGGGCGTTTCACCCTCGCGCGCTTCCTGCCGCAGTTCCGCCCCAAGCAGGGCAACCACATCGGCGAGGCCATCACCGACGACAGCGGCCGGATCGCCTACCTCAAGACGTTTCGGCTGTCGGAGAGCCAGGTCCGCCGCGGACACCTCCTCAGCAGGCTCGCCGCCCATGACTGGCACCTGGCGGACACCGCGGCCGAACTCGGCCTCAGCGACGACCAGTTGGGGCTGCGGCTGGACTCCGCAGGCTTCGGCTTCCTGCTCCGCCAGGACGTCCTGGACGGATACCGCAAACAGCGACGAACCTGATGGGGAGGGCCATGCCTACCGGTGCGCCGTATAGACGGTCGCCGTCATCGGCGCGGTCACACGGCCGGTGCCGAGCCGGTCCGTCATCTTCCGCGTGACGGCGGCCTGAAGGGCCTGCGCGTCCTCGCGGGCCTCCACGGCGGCGCTCACCGGTGTGCCGGTGAGGAAGCCGGTGGCGACGGAGGCCGCGGACTCCGCCACGCCTTCCAGCGTGACCTCCTCGGCGGCGGCCAGGGTGAGTCCGGCGGCCGTGAGGTCCGCGGTGACGACGGCCGGGTCGGCGTAGCCGTGGGGCACGTCCTTCAGGAACGGGGGCGCCCCGTCGGGCATGGACTGCTCCAGGGCGGTCTGGAAGGCGGCCCCGAATCCGTGCGAGGCCAGCGGGCCCCAGCTGTTGAACAGGAACCGTCCCCGCGGGGCCAGGACCCGGCGCACCTCGGCGTAGGCGGCGGGCCGGTCGGGGAAGAACATCACCCCGAACTGGCACACCACGAGGTCGAAACTGCCGTCCAGGAAGGGCAGATCCTGGGCGTCCGCCTTGCGCCAGTGCGCGCGCGGTTCCCGTGCCGAGCCCGCGATGACCATCGCTTCGTTGAGGTCGGTCGCCACCACCGAGGCCGTGGGCACCGCGGTGAGCAGGGCCGAGGTCAGTGCCCCGGTTCCGGCGGCGAGTTCCAGGACCGTACGGGGCCGCAGCGCTGCCGCCCTGGCGGCCAGGTCGAGGGCGAAGGGCCGGAAGAAGACCGGCACCAGGTGACGTTCGTAGGCATCGGGCATGGACCGTGTCCACCGCCGGTTCGCATCGTCTGTGCTCACCCGACAGACACTAGCCCCGAGGGAACGCCGACGGCGGACAGCCACGGGCACGGGCTCGTGACCTCTTCGAGTGACAGCTCGCCGTTCGCCACCGCACCCCCTGCGCGGTACGCGACTCTCGACCCGTGTGCGATCGACGTGCGCGCCGTGCGCGAACGACCGTGGCCCGGCCCCGCACCTGGGGTGCCGGGCCGGGCCGCCGTTCAGAGGCTCCAGCTCTGGCTCTTCGCTCCGTTGCAGCTCCACATCACCAGGAGCTGGCCGTTGCCGGAGCGGCCCGCCAGGATGTCGAGGCACTTTCCGTTCATCCGGCTGCGGAGCTCGCTGCCGCTCCAGTACCACTTCTGGTTGCTGCCGCCGTTGCAGTCCCAGAGGTCCACCGACGCCTGGTCACCGGGATTGGAACCGTAGATCTCCAAACACTTGCCGTTCATGCTCGAACGGATCTGCTCGCCGTCCCAGCGCCACTGCTGGTTGGTGTTGCCGGTGCAGTCCCACGTCACGGTGGAGGCGCCGTTCTCGTTGTGGAACATGAAGATGTCGGCGCACCGCTCGTCCAGGTGGGACGTGAGCATGGGTGCCGCGGCGTGGGCCGGCGGGGCCGTCAAGGCACCGCCGATCGCGAGCCCGATCGCTGCCAGGAGCGGTACCAGTCGTTTCGTGGCCTTCATGTTGTTCCTCCGCGAGGTCGGTGCGCGGTTGCGCTGAACCATGGCTATCCGTCGCGCGTTGTCCGGCGCCGGGCCGTCGACGCCGGACATCAACGGCCGGACAACCGGGGCCCGTCGGCGCCCCGGAAGGCCTCGGGAGGGGAACGGCATGCCACGCGCCGAACGGCCGCTTGACCTGGACGGCGGTCCACTGACGTGCTTCGCGGCCGACCTGCGGAGACTGCGTGAGAAGGCGGGCGGACCGCCGTACCGGACGATGGCCAAGCAGGCGCACTACTCGTCCACGACGCGGCCGGCGGACGCACGTTCCCGAGCCTGGGCGTGACGCTCGCCTATGTCGAGGCGTGCCAGGGCGAGCGCCGTGCGTGGGAGTCCCGCTGGCATGCCGTCGCCGCCGAGCTCGCCGCGAGCGCGAAGGGCGGCGAGCCCCGCGAGGACCGCGGACCGAGCACGCCGTACGCCGGGCTGTCCGCGTTCCAACCGGAGGACGCCGACCGGTTCTTCGGGCGCGAGCGGCTGACCGAAGAAGTCCTCGCGCGTGTACGAGACCGCCGGTTCCTCACGGTCTTCGGGCCCTCCGGATCGGGGAAGTCCTCGCTGCTGCGGGCGGGACTCGTCGCTCGCGCGCGGGCCTCGGGCCGGCCGGTGCTGCTCCTCACGCCGGGCCCCCACCCCCTGGAGGAGTGCGCCGTCCGCCTGGCCGCGCTGACGGGCGAGGCACCCGGCACGCTCCTCACCGAACTGCGCGACGACCCCGAGGCGCTGCACCTGCGCATCCGGCAGGCCACCGTCGACCGCGCACCGGACATCGACACCCTGATCGTGGCCGACCAGTTCGAGGAGGTCTTCACCCTCTGCCGGGACCGGGCCGAACGCGACGCGTTCATCGCCCTGTTGACCACCGCCACCACCGCGCCGACCAGCCGGACCCGGGTGGTGCTCGGCGTGCGCGCCGACTTCTACGGCCACTGCGTCCAGGATCCCCGGCTGGTCGAGGCCATGCGCGACGCGCAACTCGCCGTCGGCCCGATGAGCAGCCAGGAGCTGCGCGAGGCCATCACCCGGCCCGCCAGGCTCGCCGGCTGCACGGTGACCGGCCCGCTGCTCGCGGCTGTCGTCGCGGACGCGACCGGTCAGCCGGGCGCGCTGCCCCTGGTCTCGCACGCGATGGTGGAGACCTGGCGCCGCCGCAGCGGCAGCCGCCTCACCCTCGACGGATACCTCGCGGCCGGCGGCATCCAGCACGCGCTCGCGCAGACCGCCGAGACCGCCTACCGGGCGCTGTCGCCGCTGCGGCAGGATCTCGCCCGATCCCTGTTCCTGCGGCTGACCGCGCTGGGCGACGGCACCGAGGACACCCGGCGCCGTATCACCCCGGACGAACTGGACCCGGGCCCCGACACCGCCTTCGTGCTCGAATCCCTCGCCGGGCAGCGGCTGGTGACCCTGGACGAGCGGTATGTCGAGATCACCCACGAGGCGATCATCCGGTGCTGGCCGAGGCTGCGCGGCTGGCTGACCGAGGACCGGGAGCGGCTGCTCCTGCACCGCCAACTCACCGAGGCGACCGCCGGCTGGGAGGCGCACGGCCGCGATCCGCACGCCCTGTGGCGAGGGGCCCGCCTGTCCGCCGCGCTGGACCTGGTCGCCGCGGACGCCGGCCGACTGACGTGCAGGGAACGGAGTTTCCTCGACGCGAGCAGCGACGCGCAGGCCGGCGAGTTGGCGGCGGTCCGACGGCGGACGGTCCGCCTGCGTCAACTGGTCACGCTGCTCACCGTGTTGGTGCTCACCGCGGTCACCACCGGTGTGCTGGCGGTCGGTTCACGCAACTCGGCCGTACGACAGCGCAATGTGGCCGTCGCCCGTAAGGTCGCCACGGACGCGGCCGAGCTGCGGCAGCAGAACCCGGCGCTGGCCGCGCAGTTGAACCTGGCCGCGTACCGGCTGGCCCCCACGGCCGACGTCCGCGATCAGTTCATGAACACCTTCTCCACGCCGTACACGAGCCGCCTCACCGGCCACACCTCCGACGTGGTCTCGACCGCCTTCGCGCCCCGGAACTCGCTGCTGGCCACCGCGAGTTGGGACCGCACGGTCCGCCTGTGGGACGTGCGTGACGCCCACCGGCCGGTCCGACTGGCGGTCCTGCGGCAGCCCTGGCGGATGCTGTCGGTCGCGTTCGGGCAGGGCGGTCGCGTCCTGGCGACGGCGGGCGAGGGGTCGGTGCGGCTGTGGGACGTGACGGACCGGCGGGCGCCCGCCGCGCTGAGCACCCTGCCTGATCAGCCGGGCGCGCCGATGTGGGTGGCGTTCCGTGCGGCCGGCGATGTCGTCGCCACCGGCCACACCGACGGCGTGACCCGGCTCTGGAACGTACGGGATCCCCGCCGTCCCCGACGGCTGGCCACCCTCACCGGCCACACCGGCCCGGTCACCTCGGCGGCGTTCAGCCCGGACGGGCACACGCTGGTGACCACCGGCGACACCACCGCCAGGCTGTGGGACGTCACCGATCCGGCCGCTCCGCGTCCACTCGACGTGCTGCGCGGCCACACCGACACCGTGACCTCGGCGGCGTTCAGCCCGGACGGCCGGACCGTGGCGACCGGCAGCTGGGACCACACCGCACGGCTCTGGCCCCTCGGCGACGGCGGTTCCCGGACGCGGCGGCCACCGACCGTCCTGCTCGGCCATACCGCGATCGTCTGGTCGGTGGCGTTCGGCCCCGACGGACGCACCCTCGTCTCGGTCGGCGGATCCACCCTGTTCTGGGACCTCACCGAACCGGCCCGTCCCCGGCGCGTCAGCGCGCTTCCCGGTGGGGCCTACCAGGCCGCGTTCAGTCCGGACGGCCGCGTGCTCGCCGACGCCGACCGACTGCTCGACCTGCGGGACCTGTCGCTCGCGACCCACGACGACGTCGTCACCTCCCTCGCGTTCGCTCCCGGCGGCCATGTGCTCGCCAGCGCGAGCTGGGACGGCACCGCACGGCTGTGGCGGGTCAACGGCGGCCGGGCCCTGTGGCCGCTGGCGGTCCTGCGCGGACACACCAAGTTCGTCCGGTCCGTGGCCTTCAGCCCGGACGGGCGCACGCTCGTCACCGCGAGCGAGGACACCACCGTCCGCGTCTGGGACGTGACCGACCCGCGCAGACCCCGGCTCAGATCGGTCGTCCCCTGCGGCGCCGGCGAGGTCGCGGGGGCGGCCTTCGCCCCCGGCGGCCACTTGCTGGCCGTCTGGGCGCAGCACGGGGCCGGCCTGTGGGACCTGACCGACCCCGGCCGTCCCCGGCAACTGAGCCGCCTCGCCGAAGGCGGACCGGATGTCACCATGGCGTCCGTCCGCCCGGACGGCCGCACACTGGTGACGAGCACGGGCACCATCGGCTCCCTGCGGTTCTGGGACATCGGTGAGCCGCGCCACCCCCGCGAACTCCCGTCCCCACTGCGGTCCGAGCCGCTCACCGGCGGCATGTTCAGCCCCGACAACCGGAGCCTGGCCGCGATCCACCGGCCCGACCGAACGGTCTGGCTGATCGACATCGGCGACCTCGGCCACCCGCCGAAGGTGAAGCGGCTACGGGCGTACGGCTCCTGGCTCTACGCGCTGGCCTTCTCCCCGGACGGCCGCCGACTGGTCGCCGGCGCCGCCGACGCCAAGGCCCTGCTGTGGCACGTGGACGGTACGACCGCTCCCGTCGTCCTCGGCGGCCATACGAACCCGGTGCCGGCCGTGGCGTTCGGCCCGCACGCCGACACCCTGGCCACCGGCGGCAACGACTTCACGATCCGGCTGTGGAACACCGACCCGGACAGCGTCGCCGCCCGCGTCTGCGACACCGCGTACCCACGGATCACCAGAGCCGAATGGGCGAGGTACTTCACGGCGACGGACTTCGAACCACCCTGTTCCACCACATGACTTCACCTCTAAGGTCCATACCAGACGCGTCAAGTACTGGAAGAAAGAGCCGAGTCGAGGTGTGTCGTACGGTCGGATCCTGAACGGAATACCGCGGCGATGCCTGGAGTCAACCCGAACTGCCGTGAGTTTGGCTTCAGTTGTTGACGTCGGGCAGCGGCGCGGTTACAACCCGGGGAGAGCGCTCCCAACCCTGAGGAGACTTCCCAATGACGT
>NZ_JAEQAZ010000543.1 GCF_016654115.1 Streptomyces sp. MBT53 | reverse complement strand
CTCCGGGTCCTTGCGCAGGCAGTCGCGGACCAGTTCGGCGATGCCCTCGGGGACACCCGTCAGGTCGGGTTCGTCCTGGGCGATGCGGAACATCAGCGCGTGGACGCCGCTGTTGGCGGTGCCGAAGGGGAGGGTGCCGGTCGCGGCGTAGGCGAGGACGGAACCGAGGCAGAAGATGTCGCAGGCCGGGGTGATGCGGTCGCCCCGCACCTGTTCCGGCGCCATGAATCCGGGCGAGCCGACCAGTGAACCGGTGCGGGTGAGCCCGTCCCCGGCCTGGGTCTCCAGGGCGCGCGCTATGCCGAAGTCGATGACGCGG
>NZ_JAEQAZ010000542.1 GCF_016654115.1 Streptomyces sp. MBT53 | reverse complement strand
GAGTTGAGGGGGCGGTGGCGCGGGGAGGGGGCGAGGAGCCTGCGGCGCGGTCAGACGCCGAGGAGCCTTTGGCTCGACGGGACGTTCAGGAGCCTTTGGCCGCAGGCCACTTGAGTGAGGCGCCGGGAACGGCGATGCGGCGAGCGGAAGCATCTCGGACGGCGACTGCCCGGGCGGGTGCACCTGGAACAGCGACTTCCGGAGCGGATGTGCCTGGAAGGGCGACTCCCCGGGCGGGTGCACCTGAAACGGCAGCGCCCAGAGCGGCAGCACCCCGAACGGCCAAGCCGCCGGCGGCAACGCCCCCGTGCCCCACCGAGTCCCCCCGC
>NZ_JAEQAZ010000541.1 GCF_016654115.1 Streptomyces sp. MBT53 | reverse complement strand
GTCCGTGAGCAGCGAGTCGTGGCCGCGGGCCGAGCCGGGCACGACCGCGCGCAGCCCGGCACCGCCGCGCACCAACGGCAGCGCCTGGTCGGCGGCGCGCAGCCGGGCCGCGACGACCGCCCGCCGTTCCGCCTGATAGCTGTCGAGCAGCGCCTCGTGCGGCCCGTGGTGCCAGGCCAGTGCCAGTTTCCAGGCGAGGTTGTCGGCGTCCCGCAGCCCCTCGTCCAGCCCCTGCGTACCGAGCGCGCCCAGCAGATGCGCCGCGTCCCCGGCGAGAAACACCCGCCCCACCCGCCACCGGCGCGCAAGCCGGTGGCGGGTGGGGCGGG
>NZ_JAEQAZ010000053.1 GCF_016654115.1 Streptomyces sp. MBT53 | reverse complement strand
CCAACCCGAAAAGGTCAGTAGACGAGGAGACCCGGGCCGAGTACGCGCGGGCGGCCGACCGGATCGACGCCGAGCGCTGCGACGAGATCGTGATCGACGGGTGCCGGACGCGGATCGTGCGGGTCGAACGGCTCGTCCGCATCGGCCCCGACGGCCCCGAGGGCCCGCGCCCCTCCGACCACGACCCTGAACTGCCGACCGCCGTCCAGGAGGAACAGCTGCGCGCGGAGGGCCTGTTCGACGAGAACCGCGTGGTGAGCGAGGAGGAGGCCGAGCAGCAGCGGATCGCGGAGGAACAGGCCAAGGAGTTCCTACGGCTGTTCGAGGAGCAGCGCCGCAAGCGGGAGGCGGCGGAGGGGTCCTGAGCGTGGGGGTGGGGCCTACCGCGGGACACGCGGTAGGCCCCACCCTGTTCACCGGTGGCGTCAGCTCTCGCCTTCGCCGGTGGTGTGTCAGCCCTTGCCGAGCATCTTGTTCATCTGCGTGATCTCGGCACTCTGCGCCGTGATCACGTCAGCGGCGAGCGCGGTGGCGGGACGGTAACTGCCGTCCGCCTTCTCGGTCTTGGCCATCGCCACGGCGCCCTCGTGGTGCTCGACCATCATGTTGAGGAACATGCTGTCGAACATGGCACCGGAGGCCTTCTCCAGCTTGCCCATGTCCGCGTCGGTCATCATGCCGGGCGTCGAGGACGACATGTCGTGGCCCATACCGGTCATGTCCTGGGGCACCTTCTCGCCCCACGACGTGAGCCAGCCGGACATGGTCTTGATCTCGGGGTCCTGGGCGCCCTTGATCTTCGTGGCGAGGCTCTTGACCTGGGCCGAGGAGGCGTGGTCGGCGGCGAGCGAGGCCATCTCCACGGCCTGCCGGTGGTGCTGGATCATCTCCTTGGAGAAGGAGACGTCGGCGGCGTTGTGCCCGCCCGCCTTGGTCCCGCTGCTTCCCTTGCTGTCGCTGTTGTCGCCACAGGCGGCGAGCGTGAGGGCGGCCACCGAGGCGGTGACGGCGAGAGCGACGGTACGACGGGCGAACCCGCGTTGTGCGGTCATGGTGGTACTCCTGGAACTGGAACGGTCGTCTGTGCAGGGCATGCCGAAGCGCGCGGGTGGGCGCGCGGGCCGCTCTAGATCCGCAGGAGTTGGAGTTCGGAGAGGGAGGGCGGGGCCCGGCCGCCGTCGGGGCCACCGCCGGTCAAGGACCCCCGGATGTCCGACAGTTGGGCCCAGGCGGCCACATCGGGCACCAGCAGCGGAACCACGGCCGGAGTACCGGCGACGGAGGCCGAGGCGCAGGTCGCGTCCGCGTGGGTCATGTGGCTGCCGCAGTCTCCCGCGTCGTGATCGCAGGCGTCCGGCGCCGACGCCTTCTCCGCCACGGCCGTGGTCATGGCGGTCACGGCGTGCCCCGGCGCGGGGTGGGCCAGGGGAACGGGCCCGAGTCCGTGCATGCCCAGCAGGCCCAGAAGCAGCGCGGCCACGAGCATCCCGTAGTGCCGCACCCTCGGGTGCGGCACTACGGGATGCTCGGGACGGGTCATGCGGTCACCATACCCTCCCTGGGTATGGCGACCGCACAAGGGGTGGCTACGCGAGGTCAGTTCCGCACCGCCGGTGCCGCTGCTACGGGTACTGCCGGTGCTTTCGCGCTGCGGTAGGTGGAGATGCTCAGCGCGAGCAGCCAATAGCTGAGAATCGCGCCCATGAGAGCGGTCGTACCCCAGCCGTTCGCCGCGTAGAAATTCGCGGGAGAGTTCCCGAAGAACAGGGACGGCACGAAAGCCAGATTGATCCCGGCCAGGACATAGGCCGACCTGCTGGTCCAGCGCGGCAGGAGTTCCGTACGGGAGACGGCGAATCCCAGCGCGGTCAGAAAGAACGCGAGCATGAGCCGCGAGATCGACCCGTAGAGAATATACGTGCCGCTGACGTCGATCGTCGGGTCGATCGGATGGTCGGCGGCGATGACCGCACCGGCTTCCAGACCGCTGGAGACCAGCGTGACCGTCGTGTAGACCAGCCCGGCGGTGAAGGCCATGGAACCGGCCCACTCGTACGCGGGATTCACGCGCTTCACCAGTTCGCGGAAGGCCGTCACGAACACCAGCAGAAACGCCAGCGCGACGATCCCGATCAGCAGCCGGGCCAGAACATTCGCGTCCGGCGGCGGTCCCGAATAGATGAAGTAGAGCGGAACTTCGACGATGAGAGCGACCGCGGCGGCGATTCCCGCACCGCCCACAAGACGCCTGGCCGACATTTCATTCATGGTGTCCCCCGGAATTTCCGTGTGGTGGATTCGGTACACCTCGAATCCTGCCGCCGACGGCACACACAGTCCCTGGGCCTGAGGACCGGATCGGGGGTGTGCCTGACGACACCCTCACCTGCGGCCCCAAAAACGATCGAGGGGCGGTTCCGGATTCCTCCGAAACCGCCCCTCGACCAACGACTCCATCGAGTCGGGACGACAGGATTTGAACCTGCGACCCCTTGACCCCCAGTCAAGTGCGCTACCAAGCTGCGCCACGTCCCGTTGCGCTTTCCTGCGGTGAACCACGTGATCGCGCGAACAGCAGCCTACCCCACGGTCGGGGGTGCGCCGAAGCCGGTGCCGGGCGCGGGACAATCGTCGTATGAGCGACACATCCTCGGACGGTGCGGGCGGTATGGGCGGTACGAACGGGGTGCGGGACCGGGACGGTGAAGGGCGGGCGCGCAACGCCCGGCCCCGGGACGGGCTGGGGCGGCCGCTGCCCTACGGCGTGGACGGTGTCGCGCGGCAGCCCGAGGGCGTTGTGCGGGCGCCGGAGGAGACCGTCGTCGAGGCGCAGGCGTTGCTCGACGAGGGGAAACCGTTCCACGCGCACGAGGTCTTCGAGGACGCCTGGAAGTCGGGGCCGGACGAGGAGCGTGCCCTGTGGCGCGGGCTCGCCCAGCTCGCGGTGGGGCTCACCCACGCGGCCCGGGGGAACGTCACCGGCGGCGCCCGGCTGCTGCGGCGCGGTGCCGGGGGCGTGGAGGAGTGGGCGACGCTGACCGGGCGGGAGCGGCCGTACGGGATGGATCTCGCCGGGGTCGCCGCCTGGGCGCGCGGGCTCGGCGACGACGTGGAGCGGGGCGGCGGGAACGTGGACGCACGGGCGCGGGCACCCCGGCTGCGCGGGACGTCGTAGCCGGTCGGTGGAGCCGGTCGACGCCGTGTCGGTGTCGGTCGGTGTCGGTGCGGTGTACGGACTGTCAGTGGCGTGGGGCAGACTCGGGGGTGTGCGAAAGATTCATGTCATCGGTATCGGCGCGGGCGACCCCGAGCAGCTCACTCTCCAGGCGGTCAGGGTGCTGCGGAGCACCGACGTGTTCTTCATTCTCGACAAGGGCGAGGTGAAGTCCGACCTCACCGGGCTCCGCCGGGACATGCTCGACGCGCACATACCGGAGGGGACGTACCGCCTGGTCGAGGCGCGCGACCCGGAGCGGGACCGGAAGGCGGGGGGTGCCGCGTACTCCCCCGCGGTCGGGGACTGGCGCAGCGCTCGCGCGGACATCTACGAGCGGCTCATCGTCGAGGAGTTGGGCGAGGACGAGAGCGGCGCGTTCCTGGTGTGGGGTGATCCCTCGCTGTACGACAGCACGCTCGGGATCCTGGAGGAGATCCTGGACCGGGGCGCGGTGGCCTTCGAGTACGACGTCGTGCCCGGCATCAGCAGTGTCTCGGCGCTCGTCGCCCGGCACCGCACAGGGCTGAACCGGGTGGCCGGGCCGGTGCAGATCACCACGGGCCGGCGGCTGTCCGAGGGGTTCCCGGAGGGGGTGGACGACGTGGTCGTGATGCTCGACGCGCGGCAGACCTTCCGGCAGTACGCCGACCAGGACATCGACATCTACTGGGGCGCCTACATCGGCACCCCGGACGAGATCCTCGCGTCCGGGCCGATAGCCGAGGCCGCCCCGCGCATCGAGCGGCTGCGCGCGGAGGCCCGGGAGCGCAAGGGCTGGATCATGGACACGTATCTGTTGCGCAGGCACCCGGCAGTGGAATAGCGCGCGAAGAAGCAACCCGAGCGGCCCCGCCCACTGTGCACGGATGGTCCACCGGTGTGAAAGTGACCTCGTGACAGTCGCCGAGGAAACCTCGCTGCCTTCCGCGCAGCAGCCCCCCGTGCTGGACCACCGCCGTCGCAACGTCGTCTTCGTGACGATCATGCTCGGCATGCTGCTGGCGGCCCTCGACCAGACCATCGTGGGGACGGCCCTGCCGACGATCGTGTCGGATCTCGGCGGTGCCGCGCACATGTCGTGGGTGGTCACCGCCTATCTGCTGGCGGAGACCGTGGCGACCGTGCTGGTCGGCAAGTTCGGTGACCTCTTCGGCCGCAAGGTGGTCTTCCAGGTCTCGGCGATCGTGTTCATCACGGGCTCGTTCCTGTGCGGTCTCGCCACCAACATGACGCTGCTGATCGCCTGGCGTGCGGTGCAGGGCATCGGCGCGGGCGGCCTGATGGTGACGGCGATGGCGCTGATCGCCGATGTCATCCCGCTGCGGGAGCGCGGCAAGTACCAGGGCGCGATCGGCGCGGTGTTCGGCGTGGCCACGGTCATCGGCCCGCTGCTGGGCGGCCTGTTCACCGACCATCTGACCTGGCGCTGGGCGTTCTACGTCAACGTGCCCATCGCGATCGTCGTCGTCATCGCGGCGGCCCGCACCATCCCGGTGGTCAAGTCGGCCGTACGGCCCGTCATCGACTATCTCGGCATCGCGCTGGTCGCGGTCGGCGCCAGCTCCCTGATCCTGGCGACGAGTTGGGGCGGCAACGAGTACGCGTGGAGTTCGGCGACCATCATCGGCCTGTTCGTGGGCGGCACGATCGCGCTCGGTCTGTTCTGCTGGGTCGAGACGCGGGCCGCTCAACCCATGCTTCCCATGCGGCTGTTCGGCAACCCGGTGTTCGCGGTCTGCTCGATCCTCAGCTTCATCGTCGGCTTCGCGATGCTCGGCGCGCTGACGTATCTGCCGACCTATCTGCAGTACGTCGACGGCGACTCGGCCACGGTCTCCGGTGTGCGGACGCTGCCCATGGTGATGGGGCTGCTCATCGCGTCCGTCTTCAGCGGCAATGTGGTCAGCAAGACCGGCCAGTACCGCGTCTTCCCGATCATCGGCTCCGCGGTGATGGGCGTCGGGCTGTATCTGATGTCCCTCATGGGTCCGGGCACCGGCGCGTTCCTGGAGTCGGTGTACATGTTCGTGCTCGGCACCGGCATCGGGCTGTGCATGCAGGTGCTGACGATCGCCGTGCAGAACACCGTCGAGTACACCGACCTGGGCACCGCGACCTCCGGCGTCACCTTCTTCCGTACGCTGGGCAGTTCCTTCGGCACCGCGGTCTTCGGCACGATCTACGCCAACACTCTGGGCCCCAATCTCAAGGACGGCATCGCGTCCGCAGCGAGGACGAGCGCCCTGAACCCCGCCGCCATCACCAAGGCGGCGACCAGCCCCGAGGGCCTGCACAAGCTGCCGCACGCGGCCGCCGCGCCGATCATCAACGCGTACGCCGACACCATCCAGACGGTGTTCCGGTGGACGGTCCCGGTCGCGGTGATCGGTTTCGTCGTCGCCCTGTTCCTCAAGCAGGTGGAGCTGCGCGACAGTGCGCGGATGGGCTCCACCGACATGGGCGAGGGCTTCGCGTCACCGCGCGGCGCGGACTCGCAACGCCTCCTCGAAGCGGCCGTCGGCAAGGTCATCGGCAGCACGGACCTGGACACGGCACGGCGGATCATCACGGACTCCGACACCCGGCTGGACATCGCCGGCGCCTGGGCCGTGATGCAGGTCGAGCTGTTCGGCCGACTGGTCGGCCACGCCAGCCTCGGCCTGATCGCGGCCCGCAGGCACATGCCCCCGGAGGTGCTCCTCCCTGTCTTCGACCGCATGGTCGAGGAGGGCTACCTCACCCGCACCGGCTCCCTCCTCTCCCACACCGCGGCGGGCGAACGCGAGGCCGAGATCATCGGCAGGGCGTGGGGCAACTGGCTGGAGGCCCGGGTCCAGCAGGACATCGGCCGCCCCTCGGGCGCCGACCTCCGCGCCGCGGTCGACACCATCGCCAAACGCCTGCTGGTCGAGGACCTGAGCTCCGGACTCCCGCAGCGCCCGGCGGAGTTGGCGGAGAGCTCCACCTCCTGAAACCCCTGAAAGGAGAGCTCCGCCTCCTGAAAACCGGGTGCCGGGCGAGCGGAGCCGCTGTCACACTCACGGCATGTCCCCGATGCCCGTGCGCTTCCACGACCCGCGCGCCACGCTCGCCGACTTCACATCGTCGATGCTGGTGCGCTGCCCGCGCTGCGAGCACATCGCCTACTTCGAACAGCGTCCGTGCACCCCACCGGACGCCGACGGCAAAAGGTACCCGCACACCCGCCTGGTCTGCCGGTCCTGCGGCCTGTGCCGGATCAGGATCGGCGCGGACCACTCCTCGCGGTATTCCAGCGCCTGCACCTGCCCGGCCCTGTGGCTGCGGACCGGAACCCGGCACGGTGAGCTGTGGGCGTACAACCTCCAACACCTGGACCTCATCAGGCGGTTCGTCGCCGCCGACCTGCGCGAACGCGCGCCCTGGTACGACACCGGCCGGAAGATGACGCTGGTCGCCCGGCTCCCGGCCTGGATCAAGAGCGCCAAGAACCGGGACGAGGTGCTGCGCGCGGTGGACCGTCTCCGGGCCACGGTCATCACCCCGGGCTGAACCCCAGCCGCCCCAGCCACTCCAGCGCTCCGCCCACATCAGGCACCACACGCACACCCTCCGGCAACGACGGCCGTCCTACGACCACCACCGGGACGCCCGCCTCCCGCGCGGCCGTGAGTTTGGCCGAGGTCGCCGCTCCCCCGCTGTCCTTCGTCACGACCACGTCGATCCGGTGCTCGCGCAGCAGCGCCGCCTCGTCGGCCACCGTGAAGGGCCCGCGCGCGAGCAGCACCTCCATATCCGCCGGCATCGGGGGCTCGGGCGGCTCCACCGACCGTACGACGAAGTGCAGTTGGGACAGGTGGGCGAAGGCGGCGAGGCCCAGGCGGCCGGTGGTGAGGAGGATGCGGTGCCCGAGTCCGGGCAGGAGGTCGGCGGCCTCGGGCAGTGAGGCGACCGGGTGCCAGTGGTCTCCGGGGACCTGCTGCCAGCCGGGTCTGCGCAGGACCACGACGGGCAGCCCGGTGTCCGTCGCGGCCCGCGCCGCGTTCGCGGTGATCGACTCGGCGAAGGGGTGCGTGGCGTCGACGACCGCGTCCACGCGCTGCTCCCGCAGCCACTCGGCCAGCCCCTCGGCGCCGCCGAATCCGCCGATCCGTACCTCCCCGGCCACTGCCCCCGGCCGCGACACCCGCCCGGCGAGCGAGGTCGTCACCCGGACCTCGGGACGCCGTACCGCCAGCTCGGCGGCCAGTTCGCGTGCCTCGGTGGTGCCGCCGAGGATCAAGATGTGCGGGGGCATGGAGCGAGCGTACGAGGTCACGTCAGCGCAGGAGCAGTTGCAGGCCGCCGATGATCGTCGCCGCGATCACGAGTTGCTCGAACAGTCGCTGGTTGATGCGGTTCACGGCCCATTTGCCGATCAGCGCACCCGGCACGACGAACGCCGCGAGTGCCGCGTCGAGCAGCAGCGAGTGGCCGTCGATCAGGCCGAGCCCGACGCTGAAGGGCACCTTGGTGACATTGACGATCAGGAAGAAGAAGGCGGACGTGCCGAGGAAGCCCAGCTTCCGGAAGCCTGCCGAAAGCAGGTACATCGACATCACCGGGCCGCCGGCGTTGGCGACCATCGTCGTGAAACCGCCGAGCACGCCGTAGGAGCGGGCCTTCACACGGCCGGACCTGGTGGCCACCGAGTCCGGCTCCTCGTCGGTCTCGGCCTTGCGGCGGCGCCACAAGGTCACCCCGGCCATGAGCAGCAGGATCGCGCCGATCGACGTCCGCACGACCGCGTCGTCGGCCCACACCAGGAACAGGGTCCCGATCACGACGCCCGCCGCGACCGCCGGGAACAGTCGCCACAGCGTGGGCCAGTGGGCGTGCCGCCGGTAGGTGAGGACGGCGAGCACGTCGCCGACGATCAGGATCGGGAGCAGTACGCCGGTGGAGGCGCGGGCGGGCAGGACGGCCGCGAAGATCGCCAGGCTGACCGTGTTGGCCCCGCTCACGGCGGTCTTGGAGAAGCCGACGAGCAGGGCCGCGGCGGCGAGCGCGGCGAATTCCCAGCCGGATATGTGCCAGAGCGTCATCGTGTTCATGCGAGGACCGATCGTATGTCCTTACATCTCCCCGCGTAAGGAGTGTCTCGCCAGGTGGCCCCTGCCCTACCTCGGTGGATCATGGCATCGGACTGGCGGTGCTAGTTTCTGACCGTGGCCGACACCCGCGAGCATGTCCTCCCCGGTACCCGGAACACGATCACGGCACGCGAGTGGCCGCACGAGCGCCCCCGGTACGTCGCCCTCGTCGCGCACGGATACGGCGAACACATCGGCCGGTACGCCGGGTTGGCCGCCGTACTGGTGGCGCACGGCGCCGCCGTCCTCGGGCCCGACCACCAGGGTCACGGCGAGTCGGGCGGTGAGCGCGTGCTGATCGGCGACTTCGAGGACGTGGTCACGGACCTGCGCTCCGTCGCCGACCTGGCCCGCGCCACGTACCCGGGCGTCCCGCTCGTCCTGATCGGCCACTCCATGGGAGGCCTGATCGCGTCCCGTTTCGCGCAGCGGTACGGCGGCGAGCTCACCGCGCTGGTGCTGTCCGGGCCGGTGATCGGTACCTGGGCGCTGCCGGGCCGGCTGCTCGCCCTCGACGAGATCCCGGACGTCCCGATCAACCCGGCCGCGCTCTCCCGTGACCCGGAGGTCGGTGCGGTGTACGCCGCTGATCCGCTGGTTTGGCACGGTCCAATGAAGCGGCCGACGCTGGAGGCCTTCGCCCGCACCCTGACGACCGTCGCCGACGCGGGTGACATCGGCCGACTGCCGCTGTTGTGGCTGCACGGCGGTGACGACCGGCTCGTCCCGCTCCCCGGCAGTCGCGTGGGCGTGGAGCGGTTGAACGGCGGGGAGTTGACCGAGCACGTGTATCCGGGCGCCCGGCACGAGGTGTTCCACGAGACGAACCGGGCGGAGGTCTTGGCGGACCTGATCCGTTTCCTGGACGGTGTGTTGAGCGGCGACACGCGCTCGACATGACCGTGCCAAACTGCTCGCACACCCCAACGGGGTCGTCGTGGAACAGAGTCGAGCAGAGGAGCCTCGCGTGACCGGGACAGAACCGGCCGTCCAGCGGATCGACACGTCGAAGCCGCATCCGGCCCGGGTGTACGACTGGTTCCTCGGCGGCAAGGACAACTACCCGGTCGACGAGCAACTGGGCCGTCACATCACGGCACTTGACCCGGGCGCCCCGCGTACCGCACGGGCCAACCGCTGGTTCATGCAGCGCGCGACGCGGCTGCTGGTCCGGCAGTCGGGCATCCGGCAGTTCCTGGACGTCGGCACCGGCATACCGACCGCGCCCAACCTCCACCAGATCGCCCAGTCCACCGCGCCGGACGCGCGGATCGTGTACGTCGACAACGACCCGATCGTCCTCGCGCACGCGGCGGCGCTGTTGCGCGGCACGCCCGAGGGTGCGACGGAGTACCTCCAGGCCGACGCCCGCGAACCGCTCACGATCCTCGAACAGGCCGCCCGCGTACTCGACTTCGACCAGCCCGTCGCCCTCTCCCTCATCGCCCTGCTGCACTTCATCGCGGACGAGGACGGCGCCCACGAACTGGTCGACACCTTGATCGGCGCGCTGGCGCCGGGCAGTTGTCTGGTGGTGTCCGCGATGACCGCCGACTTCGAGCGGGAGAAGGTGGAGCGGGGCATCGCCGCCTACGCGGCGGGCGGGGTGACGCTGGTGGCCCGTTCGCACGCCGAAGTGAGCAGTTTCTTCAAGGGACTTGAGCCGATCGAACCCGGGATCGTGTCCGTGGCCGACTGGCACCCGGAACTCGCGGAGGGCGAGACACCGCTCGGCGAGGGACCGATCTCGCTGTACGGAGGGATCGGCTTCAAGGCCTGACGGGACGCCCGCCGGTGCCGCCCCTCATGACCGCCCGGCCGGAAACACCGCCCGCACCTCCCACCCGCCCCCCGCGCGCGGACCGGCCCGGAGTTCGCCGCCCAGCGCCGTCACCCGTTCCGTGAGGCCGACGAGACCGAAGCCGCCGCCGTGCGCGGCGGCCGGGAGCTGGGTGCCGCCGCGGCCGTCGTCCGTCACCGTGACCTCCAGCCGACGGCCCGCCCGGCGCAGCCCCACGGTGACCTCGGGGGCGTCGGCCGCGTGCCGTCGTACGTTCGTCAGTGCTTCCTGTACGACCCGGAAGGCGGCGGCCTGCACCTCGTGCGGGAGGTCGTCGGGGAGGGCGGGGTCGCGGCGCAGGGTGACCTTCTGGACCGGGCTCGCGAAGCCTTCGACGAGTTCGGCGACGGCCGCGAGGTCGCCGGCCGGGCGACGGTCGGCCGCGTCCGGTCCGGTGTCGCGCAGCACTCCGACCGTGCGCCGCATGGACGCCAGGGCCTCGGTCGCGGCGCGTTCGATGCCCGAGAGCACGGGGTCGAGGTCCGCGGGCCTGCTGGTCGCCATCATGCGGGCCACCTGGGTCTGCACGAGGATGCCGGTGACGTGGTGGGCGACGAAGTCGTGCAGGTCGGCGGCGATGGCGAGGCGTTCGGCGCGCCGGGTCTCGGTGACCGCGACGGTGCGGCGGTAGTCGAGCGAGCGCAGATAGCCGGCGAACCCGGCGACGGCCCCGACGAGGACCAGTCCGACCGTCGTGACCAGCAGCATGTTGTCGTCGGTGAGCGAGTGGAAGTAACGGGCCGGCAGGGCCAGCAGCGCCAGGCCGTCCAGGACGCCGCACACCGCGGCCCACGGTTGCGGACAGTGTCGTACGGCGATGAAGGTCAGGGTCAGCAGGATCACGATCTCGCCGGGGCCGAACAGCTCCGCGTGATCGGCGAGGATCGCGCCCGCGCTGTACAGCAGCGATAGGACGGCGGGCGCGGCGGTGCGCAGCTGCGGGGTGAGCCATCGCGGGCGCCGGGCGACGGGCCACAGGACGGCGGCCAGGCCGGTGCCGAGCACCAGGACCGCGGGCCAGGCCGAGCGGCCGGTGGAGGCGGTGAAACTCAGGTCGTAGGCCGCGAGACCGAGCAGGGCGCCCACGGCGAGCCCCCGTGCGCAGCCCCGGCCGGTGACGGATCTCATGCTGGTCACGGTATGCGAGGCGTGGTGGGGTGGGATCGGCCGAACGGTCGAGCGGGGGCGCCGCGAACCCTGGCCGTTCGGCCGAGGCGGGCCCGGGTCCGGGCCGACGAGAGTGGGACCGCTTCCTCCCCTCCCATGCTTCAGGAGTACGTGATGCAGTCCACCAGGTTCGTCATCGGGGTGATCGGCGGCGCGACGGCCGCGGTCGCCCTCGGTGCGCTCGGCACCCATCTGCTGTCCGGCACCCAGTCCACCACCGAACTCGACGCGCACAGCACGGTCACGGTGGACGGCCACAAGGCGCTGTCGGCGGACATCGTGGCCGGCCGGGCCCAGAGCAGGTACCACCCGCTCCCCTGGGTCGGCGACAAGGTCTCGGGGGTCACCTGCCCCACCGGTCTGAAGGCCGTCGCCGGAGCGACCGTCACCTGCACGGGCAGGAAGAGCGACGGCACGGCGGTCGACATCCCGGTCACCGTGGTCAAGGCCTCGGCCGACTCCGTCACGTGGAAGTTCGACCGCTCATGAGCGCCGTCCTGGCCGGTGTCGGCCTGATCAAGAAGTACGGCTCCACCACGGCCCTGGCGGGCGTGGACGTGGAGGTCGGCGCCCGCGACTCCGTCGCGATCATGGGTCCGTCGGGCTCCGGCAAGTCCACGCTGCTGCACACCCTCGCAGGGATCGTCCGCCCGGACGGCGGCCAGGTGCTGCTGTGCGGGGACCGGATCGACGACCTGGGCGAGAACCGGCTCAGCGCGCTGCGCCGCAAGAGGTTCGGATTCGTCTTCCAGTCCGGCCAGTTGCTGCCGGAGCTGCCCGCCGAGGAGAACGTCGCCCTCCCCCTGATGCTGGAGGGGCTGCCCCGGGCGCAGGCGGTGGAGCGCGCCAGGCGCTGGTTCGCCCCGCTCGGTCTGGACGGTCTGGAGTTGCGCCGCCCGGGCCAGTTGTCCGGTGGTCAGGCCCAACGGGTCGCCATCGCACGGGCGTTGGCCGTGGCGCCGGACGTGGTCTTCGCCGACGAACCGACCGGTGCCCTGGACCAGGCGACCGGCACGGAGGTCGTACGGCTGCTGACGTCGGTGACTCGTGAGCAGGGTGCCGCGCTCGTGATGGTCACGCACGACGCCGAGGTGGCCGCGCACTGCGACCGGGTCCTCCAGGTCCGGGACGGCCGGATCAGCGACTACAGCCAGTTCACCGTCAGTTGAGCCTCCGGAGTCCCCGATGCGTTCCCCCGTACTGCCCCTGACCTGGCATCTCGCCAAGGCGTCCGGCCGCCGCGGCCTACAGAGCCAACTCCTCGCCGCCACAGCGGCGGCCATAGGTTCCCTCGTCCTACTCACCCTGCTCGCCGCCTACTTGGGCGCGGGCGCCCGCGCCGACCGCACCGCCTGGCGCACCCCCGCCCCGGACCGCCACGGCACCGCGGTCCAGGCTCTCGCCACGACCTACGTCCGCGACGAACCGATCACCGTCGTCTCCCTGGCCCAACTCCCCCACCACACACCGACACCCGCCCCACCCGGCCTCGACTCCTTCCCGAAGCAGGGCAATTGGTACGTCTCCCCGGCCCTCGCGCGACTCCTCCGCACCCTCCCCCAGACCCAACTGGCCGACCGTTTCCCGAAGTCGACGCCCTACGGCACGATCGGCGCCGCCGGGCTCGCCTCGCCCGACGAGCTTGTGGCGGTGATCGGCCGGGCTCCCACGGACCCGGCGGTCGCCAAGTCGGCCGACAGGCAGGGCATTTACGACGACGGACTGACGGCACGCTCCGTCGTCTCCGGGTTCGCCGGTACGCAGCGCAGTGTGTTCACCGTCGACGACCAGGGCGCCGTACTCCTCGGTGTGGGTCTCCTGGTCGTCCCCGTGATCGTGCTGGCCGCCGCGGCCGGGCGGCTCGGCGCCGCCCGCCGGGAACAACGCCTCGCGGCGCTGCGGCTGGCCGGGGCGACTCCTCGGCAGATCCTCGCCATGACCGGCGTCGAGGCGGCGGCGGTGGGTGCGGTCGGTGCCCTGGCGGGTGCGGTGGCCTACGGGGCGCTGCTGCCGGCGCTCGCCGAGGTGCCGTACGGGATCGGGACCTGGTACGTCGGGCAGTTGTGGGTGGGGCTGCCGTGGGTGGTGGCGGTCGTGGTGGGGGTGGCCGGGCTGATCGCGGTGAGCGCGATGTCGACGCTGCGGCAGGTCGCGTCCTCGCCGCTCGGTGTCGCCCAGCAGTCGGACCCGCGCCGTACCCGGCTGATCCGGCTCGTGCTGTTCGTGGCGGTGCTGGTCTACATCCGGGTGAGCACGCACGGCAGCACGCTGAAGCCGGGGACGCTGGTCGCGCTGATGGTGCTGTTCTACGGCGCGTTCTGGATGTTCGGGCCGTGGCTCGTGGACCGGCTGGGCCGGGTCGTGGGGCGGTTCGCGCGCCGCCCGGCGACCCTGCTGGCGGCCCGTCGGCTCAGCGACGATCCGCGCGGTGCCTGGCGGACGGTGAGTGGTCTGGTACTGGCCGGGTTCGTCGCCGGGTTCTTCACCGTCGGGCTGCTCGGCATCGTCGGCCTCGACCACCGCGGCCAGGTCGCCGTACCGACCGCGAACGCCGCCGAGGCCCGGCACGCGGTCGGCGAGGCCCGCCGACTGCTGGGCGCGGCGGGTGTCGACGCGACCGTGGGTACGGACGACGACGGCTTCCTGCTCGGCGGCACCGACGGCGTGGTCGCGCATGTCTCCGGCGGACCGGCCGCCCTCGACACGGCCGTCACCGTCCTCCAGCCGCTCGGCGCGGGCAGGCTGCCGTACGCGGGTGCCTACGCGGAGGCGCAGGACGCCGCCGTCAGCGACCGGCTCGCCCAACTCGGCACCGCCACACTGGCGGTGAGCTTCCTCGTCGCGACGGCCTCGGCGGGCCTGACCGCCGCCGCGAACGTCCTCGACCGGCGCCGTACGTACGGTCTGCTGCGGCTGTCCGGTACTCCGCTGAAGGTGTTGGACCGGGCCAGGGTCCGCGAGACGGTGCTCCCGCTGGTCGTACTGGCCGGCGGTACCACCGCGACCGGTCTGTACGCCGCCGTCCAGGTCAACAAGGCGGCGGGCAGCACGATCAGCACCTCCGGCGCCGTACAGCTGGCCGTCTGTGTCACCCTCGGCGCCCTCGCCATGCTCGCCGCGATCGGCGCGAGCCGCCCGCTGCTGCGCGCGGTCACTGCGGACCCGGCCCGGACGACGGACTGACACCGACCGCCCCCTTCCCTCTGAGGCATGATCGAGCCATGACCGTCCCCGCCCCGCCCATCCGTGTGCTGATCGCCGACGACCAGGAGATGGTCCGTACCGGTTTCCGGTTCTTCCTGGACGCGCAGCCCGACATCACCGTGGTCGCCGAGGCCGTCGACGGCGAGGAGGCCGTGGCGCTGGCCCGGCGCGAGCGGCCCGATGTGTGTCTGCTGGACATCCGGATGCCGAAGCTGGACGGGCTCGCGGCGACGCGGTTGCTGGCGGGGCCGGACGTGGCCGATCCGCTGCGGGTGGTCGTGGTGACGACCTTCGACCTGGACGAGTACGTGTACGGCGCGCTGCGCGGCGGGGCCTGCGGGTTCCTGCTGAAGGACGCTGGACCGGTCCTGCTGGCGGAGGCGGTCCGGGCGGCGGCGGCCGGTGACTCGCTGGTCTCGCCCTCGGTCACCGTCCGGCTGCTCAGGCACCTCACCGACACGACGACGGCGGCACCCCAACCGGCCCCACCCGCACCGGCGTTGCGCGAGCCGCTCACCGACCGCGAGGCCGAGGTGGTCCGGCTGGTCGCCCTCGGCCGGACGAACGCCGAGATCGCCGCCGAGCTGTATGTCTCCCTGTCCACGGTGAAGACACATCTCTCCAGCGTCCAGCTGAAACTGGCCGCACGGAACCGCGTCGAGATCGCGGCCTGGGCCTGGCAGCACGGTCAGGTGCGGCCGAGCCCCTGAAGGCCCTCAGGCCGAGATGTCCACGGCCGCTTCCGCGTGCGTGACGAAGTCGTCGACCAACCGGTGGAAGAGCGCGGCGAGTTGGCGCAGGTCATCCGAGGACCAGTCCGCAAGCGCCACCTCCATGCCTCTGCGGCTCACGTCGCGGATGCGGTTGACGGCGGCCAGTCCGCTGTCGGTGAGCTGGATGCGCTGGGCACGGCCGTCGTCGGGGTCCGGGATGCGGACGACATGGCCGAGTTGTTCCAACTGCCGTAGCTGGCGGGTGACATGGGAGGCCTCCACCGACATCCGGACCGCGAGGACCCCGGGGCGGAGCGGCTCGCTCTCGGCGATGTGGCGCAGGATCGCCACGGCGGCCCGGTCCAGGGGCAGCCCGACCAGCGCCATCAGACGCTCGTGCTGCCGGGCCCGCCCGGCGAGATAGGCGATCCGGGTCAGGACCCGTTCGATCTCGGCCACGTCCTCCGGGACGGGCGCTGGTGCGGGTGGCGGTGTGGACATGCGTCCACCGTAACAGGTACTTGCCTGAGTTAAGCAAGGTCGAGACGGTTGCTTGACTTAAGTAATGCATTTATGGTTGCCTAACTCAAGCAAGTCCAGAGCTGGGGTCACCGAAGCGGAGGTGTCCCCGTCGCGCCGTACGCCGTGGGGACGGAGTATGGCGCCGTCACCGGTCCCGGCGGTCGGAGCACTCCCCCCGTCCACCGCCGGGGCCGGTGACACCCCTCACGCACATGGAAAGCGAGTCCCCTCATGGCCACGATGAAGTCCGTCCAGACCGGTGCCGTCGACAAGATCGACGTGGTGGAGGTCGAGCGTCCGGTGCCCGGACCCAAGGACGCCCTCATGAAGATCCGTGCCTGCGGGATCTGCGGTACCGACACCTTCTTCCTGCACATCGGCGGCGGCCCGTTCGGCGCGGGCGGCGCCATGGTGCCGGTCCCCCTCGGGCACGAACCGGCCGGTGAGATCGTCGAGGTCGGTGCCGAGGTCGACGGTCTGAAGACCGGGGACCGGGTGGTCGTCAACCCGCAGGGCTCGCCCTCCGGGATCATCGGCTGCGGCGGAAAGCACGGCGCCATGAGCGACTACCTCCTGCTGGAGGACTGCGAGGTCGGCAAGAGCGTCACCGTCTTCCCCGACACCGTGCCCTTCGACGTCGCCGCCCTCAACGAGCCGATGGCGGTGGCCCGGCACGCCGTCAACCGTTCCGAGGCCAAGCCCGGCGACAAGGTCGTCATCTTCGGTGCCGGGCCGATCGGTCTGGGCGCGGCCATCTGGCTGAAGCTGCGCGGGGTCGAGCATGTCGTCGTCGCCGACGTCATCGCCTCCCGCCTGGAGACCGCGCTCGCGGTCGGCGCGGACGCGGTCATCAACTCCGCCGAGGAGGACGTGACCTCACGCCTCACCGAGCTGCACGGCCAGGCCGCCAACGCGCTGGGCCAGCCTCGCGCAGGCACCGACATCTACATCGACGCCGCCGGTGTCGCCGCCGTCGTCAACACCACGGTCGACTCCGCGAAGTGGGGCGCCAAGCTGGTGATGGTCGCCGTACAGAAGAAGGGCGCCGACATCGACCTGGGCGGGATGCTGCGCAGCGAGCTGACGCTGATCGCCTCGCAGGGCTACCCCACCGAGATCTTCGAGGTCACCCAGGAGATCGTCGAGCACCACGAGCGGTTCGCCAAGCTGATCAGTCACCGGGTGCCCTTCGGCGAGGTCGAGCACGCCTTCGAGCTCGCGCTCACTCCGGGCGCGGCGGAGAAGATCGTCGTCACCTTCGACGAGTAGACGAGCAGCGGACGGCGCGCCGGCCCCACCGCCCCCGGCGGCCACCGGCGCGCGTCCGACCGCCTCGGACAGGACCCCCACACCATGATCCACCGCCTGCAGCGGGTGCTGCGCTGCCATCCCCGTACCCTCGATCTGGTCCTCGCCGTCGCGCTCCTCGCCTGCGCCTTCCCCGGCAGCATGCTGACGATCCCGGGCCGCGACCTCGAAGTCCCTTGGTGGCCCGGTGTGTTGGTCTCGGGTCTCGCCTCGCTCGCCCTGTTGTGGCGGCGCACCCTGCCGCGCACCACCGTGGTGGTCACCCTCTGCTGCGCGATGGTGGTGGCCGGGCTCGGCTACATCGTCACGGTCCTGGTGATCGGGCCGCTCATGGTCGCGCTGTACACGCTGGCCCTGCGTTCCGAGCGGACCACCGCGAACCTCTTCACCGCCGCCGGCATCACCCTGCTGGTGGGGACGGCCCTGATGGTGGGCCCCAACAACGAACCGCTGGTCCTGAAGCTGCTCGGTCCCGTCTTCTGGCTGCTGCTGCCGACCTCGCTGGGCACCACGACCCGGCTCCGCGCGGCCTATCTGGAGGCGGTGCAGGCCCGTGCCGAGCACGCGGAACGCACCCGCGAGCAGGAGGCCCGCCACCGCGTCACCGAGGAACGGATGCGGATCGCCCGCGATCTGCACGACGTCGTCGCCCATCACCTCGTACTCGCCAACCTCCAAGCGGGCACCGTCGTACGGCTGATGCGCAGCCGCCCCGAGGAGGCCGAGCGGATCGCCGGCGAACTCGCGGGCACCACGCTGTCGGCCGTACGCGAACTCAAGGCCACCGTGGGCCTGTTGCGGCACGCGGACGACTCGGAGGCTCCTTCGGGCCCCGCGCCCGGACTGGCCCGACTCCCCGAGCTGGCCGCCTCGTTCGAGCCCGCCGGGCTCGTCGTCAGCGTCAGCACGGAGGGCAGGCCGCAGCCGCTGTCCGCCGGTACGGATCTCACGGCGTACCGCATCGTGCAGGAGGCGCTCACCAACGTGACCAAGCACGCGGGCACCGGTTCGGCCGAGGTACGGCTCAGCTACTCGCACGACCGGCTGGGCATCACCGTCACCGACCACGGGGGTACGGCGGCCCCCTCCTCCCCCGCCACCGGTGGCGGCTACGGAGTCATCGGCATGCGGGAGCGCGCGCTCTCCGCCGGGGGCCGACTCCACGCGGGTCATCGGCCCGAGGGCGGCTTCGAGGTCGTCACCGAACTGCCGTTGCTCCCCCGTTCACCGACCCACACCCAGAATGTACTTGCGTAACTCAATCAATCTCATTATGGTTGAGTGAGTCAAGCAAGTCAGCTCGTCCCTGATCGTCTCAGCTCGTTCCCGATGGAGGCTCTGCCATGTCCGACGCCCTTGCCCGACCCGCCGAAGCGGGTTCCTCCGCTCCGCCGAGGTCGAACGCCGTCGTCGCGGTGCTGGCCTTCGCGGGAATCGTCGTCTCGCTGATGCAGACGCTGGTCATCCCGATCATCCCGGAGCTGCCGAAGTACCTGAACGCCTCCGCGTCCAACACCGCGTGGGCCGTCACCGCCACCCTGCTGGCCGCAGCCGTCGCCACCCCGGTCGTGGGCCGCCTCGGCGACATGTTCGGCAAGCGCCGGATGCTGCTCACCAGCATCGTGCTCCTGGTGTCCGGCTCGATCGTGTGCGCCCTGGCCGACTCGCTGGTCCCGATGGTCATCGGCCGCGCGCTCCAGGGGCTGGCCGCAGCGGTCGTCCCGCTCGGCATCAGCATCATGCGGGACGTGCTGCCCAGCGACCGGCTGGCCGGCTCCACCGCCCTGATGAGCGCCTCGCTCGGCGTCGGCGGCGCCCTGGGTCTGCCCTCGGCCGCCTTCATCGCGGACCACTACAACTGGCACTCCCTCTTCTGGATCTCCGCCGCCCTCGGTGTCCTGTCCTTCCTGCTGGTCCTGGTGCTCGTGCCCGAGTCCAAGGTCCGCACCGGAGGCCGCTTCGACCTCGTCGGCTCGCTCGGACTCTCCGCCGGACTGATCTCCCTGCTGCTCGCCATCTCCAAGGGCTCCGACTGGGGCTGGACCAGCGCGACCACCCTGGTCCTCGGCACCGCCGCCGTCGCGATCCTGCTCTCCTGGGGCTGGTACGAGCTGCGCAGCCCGCAGCCGCTGGTCGACCTGCGCACGACCGCCAAGCCGCAGGTGCTCTTCACCAACCTGGCCTCGATCGCCCTCGGTTTCTCGATGTTCGCGATGTCCCTGGTCCTCCCCCAGCTGCTGCAGCTGCCCACCCAGACCGGCTACGGCCTGGGCAAGTCGATGCTGACGGTCGGCCTGGTGCTGGCCCCGCAGGGCCTGGTCATGATGGCCATGTCCGCGGTGTCGGCGGGCGTCACCAAGGCCAAGGGCCCCAAGGTCACCCTGATGATCGGCGCGCTGATCGTGGCCTCCGGCTACGCCCTGAACATCGTGCTGATGTCCGAGGTCTGGCACCTCATCCTGGTGTCCTGCATCATCGGCGCCGGTGTCGGCTTCACCTACGGCGCCCTGCCCGCCCTGATCATGGGCGCGGTCGACCCCTCCCAGACCGGTGCCGCCAACAGCCTCAACACCCTGATGCGGTCCCTGGGCACCAGCTTCGCCAGCGCCATCGCGGGTGTGATCCTGGCCCAGATGACCACCGACTTCGGCGGCGCCGCCCTTCCGTCGGAGAACGGCTTCAAGGTGGTCATGGCGATCGGTGCCGGAGCCGCGCTGCTGGCCTTCTTCCTCGCGAGCCTGATCCCCAAGGCCCGTACGGCCGTCGAGGCACCGGCCGCCAAGGCACCGGCCCCCGCTCCGGAGGTCTCCGAGGCCAAGGCCTGAGGCATTCTGGTTCATCGAACACCCGGCGGTCGCCGCCCCGCACCCAGCGGGACGGCGACCGCCCTCGGCCTGTCCGCGCACCCTGCCGTCCCCGAGCGAGGAGTCCCCGATGACAACACCCAACTCCCGTGACACAAAGGCCGGTTCGGCCGCCGCACCGGTGGTGCGGCTCGCCGCCGGAGCGGTGCGCGGACGGCTGGAGGACGGGCTCGCGGTCTTCCGCGGCATCCCGTTCGCCGAACCGCCCGTCGGGGACGCCCGCTTCCAGGCACCGCGCCCGGTACGCGGCTGGGACGGCGTGCGCGACGCCCTCGCCTTCGGGCCGCCGCCCCCGCAGGAGTCCGGCATCCAGGGCCGCCGGGGCGTCCTGACGGGACCGATGGGCGACGACTGGCTGACCGTCAACGTGTGGACACCCGCACCCGATCCGGCGGCCCGCCGCCCGGTCATGGTGTGGATCTACGGCGGCGCCTACAAGCTGGGGCACGCGGGCAGCCCCGGCTACGACGCCCAGCACATCGCGCGCGACGGCGATGTCGTGGTCGTGAGCCTCAACTACCGTGTCGGCATCGAGGGGTTCGCACGCATCGAGGGGGCGCCCGCCAACCGGGGGCTGCTCGACCAGGTCGCCGCACTGGAGTGGGTGCGGGAGAACATCACGGCGTTCGGCGGTGATCCGGACCAGGTCACGGTCTTCGGCGAGTCGGCCGGCGCCGGGTCGGTGGCCTCGCTGCTGGTCATGCCGAGCGCGTCCGGACTCTTCCGGCGGGCGATCGCGCAGAGCGTGCCGGACACCTTCTTCTCCGACGCGCTGGCCAGGGACATCGCGTCCGCGATCGCCGCGGAGGCGGGACTGCGCCCCACGGCCGCCGACCTCGCGACCGTGGCACCGCGTCAACTGACCGGCGCGGGCGAGACGTTGACCGACAAGATGCACCAGTACGCGGACCGGTGGGGGTCGGTCGCGCACACGCTGACACCCTTCTCTCCCGTCGTCGACGGGGAGGTGCTGCCCACCACCCCCTGGGAGGGCCTCGCGGCCGGCGCGGCCCGGGACGTGGAGCTGATCCTCGGTCACAACCGGGACGAGACACGCCTGTTCACCGTGCTCGGCGGGCAGTTCGGGAAGATCACCGAGGAGGACGCGGCGGCGAGCCTGCGCCGGTTCGGTCCGGGGCCCGACGCCGAACAGGCCTATCGCGCCGCCTTCCCCGCCGCCTCGCCGGGCGAGCTGGACGAACTCGTCCGCTGCGACCGGGTGTTCCGCATGCCCTGTCTGCATCTGGCCGAGGCGCAGGCCGGCGCGGGCGGTCGCGCGTTCGTCTACGAACTCACCTGGCCGGCCCCGGGGTTGGGCGGTGTACTGGGCGCCTGCCACGGCCTCGACGTCCCGCTGCTGTTCGGCAACTTCACCGCCGACCTGGGAAACCTGCTGTTCGCCGATGTCGAGCCCTCCCCCGAGGCGCTGGCGCTGTCGTCCCGGTTCCGCTCGTCCTGGGCGGAGTTCGCGAGGACGGGCGACCCGGGCTGGCCCGCCTACGACACCGAGCACCGGTCGGTACAGATTCTCGACGCCCACCCCGTGGTCACCGCCTACCCCGAGGAGACCTCACGGCGGCTGTGGGAGGGCTACGCCTTCCGCGCGCTGCCGCTGATCGCGTGACCGAGGGGGAGGCGCACCGTCACGGGTCCTCCCCCTTCCCGGCGACCAACCGCTCCAGCCGGTCGAAGCGTTCGTGCAGGGCGCGGACGGCCTCCTCGCCCAACTCCTGTGCGCCGTGGGCGAGATGGTGGCGGCGGCGCTGTTCGCGGCCGACGAACCAGGTGGCCAGGGCCGCGGTGACCAGGCCGTAGGTGGTGATGCCGACGACCATCACCACCGAGCCGACGACGCGGCCCCACAGGGTGACCGGAAAGAAGTCGCCGTACCCGACCGTCGTCGCCGTCTCGATCGACCACCACAGGGCCCTGGGGTAGGTCGTCAGGTTGGCGCCGCGGGCTCCGTGTTCGGCGGCGACCACGGCCCAGGAGCCGACGAGCATCACCACGCCGAGGACCGCCGTCGCCCCGCCCGCCGCCTTCAGATGGAGGGAGCGGCCCTCCCGGCCGAGCAGCAACTCGACCGCCCTGGTGAGGAATCCGGGCAGCATGGCCACTCCTTCGCGTCACGGTGCCGGGGCCTGGGGCCAGTGTCGGGGCGGGCGGGGACGCGGGCATGCCGGACGGGGCGTTCGAGTTGCCGTACGACCTGTGGCGTTGTGCGCTGGAGGGCCGGGCGGCCCGACCCGTCCGCCCACGAGACGGAGGACCGTGCCATGACGGCGGAACCCCGAGCCGTTCCCGAGACCTTCGCGTTCACCTGTGGTGACTGCGGGCACTCCTGGGAGGCCACCTTCCAGGTCATGTTCTTCACCGACCCGACCGACGTCACCGGCCTGACCACGCAGGAGTACGTCGACGAGGAGGGCCGGGCCATGAGGTCGCCGCTCGCCGACGCGGTCTGCCCGAAGTGCGGCGGGCGCACGGTGCACGTGCTGGCGGCCGGGCTCGCCGAACGGGCGCGCCGCGCGGAACACGAACCCCGACCGCACCACGAGCACCATCTGCATCTGCCGCACCGGCATTCCGGCCCGGCGGAGCCGCCGGCAGACGGCTCACGCTGACATCCGCCTCTCACCCGAACGGCCCCCTGCGCTGGAGGGCCGAGCGGCCCGATGGTGCCCTGAGGAGGACTGCCACTCCCCCTGGAGGCCCCGCCATGCACCGTCGCCCGTCCTCCCGCCCCGTCCGTGTCCTCGCCACAGCCCTGGCGGCGGGCACGCTGCTGACCTGCGCGGCCTGCTCCGGCGGCAGCGGTGGTGCGGGCGGTGACAGCGCCTCGGACGTCGCCGCCTCCCCGCTGGCCGCGCAGTCCCCGCTCGCCTCGCCCCGCACCGGGAAGTCCGCCGCCCCCGCCCTCACCGCGGCGGGAGCCAAGGCCGCGCTGATCACCGAGGCCGACCTGGAGGACAACTGGACCCAGGTCAAGGACGCCGCCACCTGGGGCGACAAGCTCGTCATCGGCAAGGTCGACGTCGGCGCCCTCCTCACCGCGAAGACGAACGCCGCCGACTGCCAGAAACTGCTCGACGCGCTCTACGGCGACGATCTCCTCGGCAAGCCGTCCGGCGCGTCCGCGCTGACCGGGTTCGAGCAGAGCGAGTCCCGGCTGCTGTACCAGGTCGCCGCCTACGACCGCGCCCGGCTCGGCACTTCCCTGAACTGGCTGAAGACGTTGCCGGTGAAGTGCGACCAGTTCACCGCGACCGACTCCAAGGGCGGTCGGCGCACGGTCCAGGTCATCGAGAACGAGGTGCCCGCCGTGGGCGACGCCCGGCAGGGTCTCCAGGTGACCGTCACGAGCACGGGCGCCGCCCAACCCACCACGCTCACCCTGGAGTTGGCCGTCGTCCGGGTCGGCACCGACGCGATCACCGTCACGTCGGGCGGCCTCGGGGGCACGGAGTCCGACACGACCGAGGCCGCCGTGCGACAGGGCACCTCGCATCTGAAGGACGTCCTGGCCGGCAAGACGCCGCCCGCCCAACCAGGCAACCTGGACTGACAGTTGGCCGTCCCCGACGAACATGTGCCCCGTTGTCGCGAACCCTTGGGCCGGGTGATCGCCCGGCGGCACAATGGCGGGGACGGCAGCGCGGGCGACAGGGAGTCAAGACGTGAGTGACAGCGGCACCCCGGCAGAGGGACAGGCCCGGCTCGACACCGGTGTGGCGCACAACGCGCGTGTGTGGAACCACTGGATCGGCGGCACGGACAACTACGAGATCGACCGGCGGGTCGGCGAGCACGTGGCCGGCATGTTCCCGGTGATCCGTGAAGTGGCCCGCGCCGACCGGGACTTCCTCGGCCGGGCGGTGCGGTTCCTGGCCGGTGAGCGCGGGGTACGGCAGTTCCTCGACCTCGGCACCGGACTGCCGAGCGTCGACAACACGCACGAGATCGCCCAGCGCGTCGCACCGGAAGCGCGGATCGTGTACGTCGACAACGACCCGCTGGTGCTGGTCCACGCCCGCAAACTGCTGACGAGCACCCCCGAGGGCGTCACCGACTACATCGAGGCGGATGTGCGCGACCCGGCGTCGATCGTCCAACGGGCCGCGAACACCCTCGACTTCGACCGTCCCGTCGCGGTGATGATGCTGGGCGTCCTGAACTTCGTCCTCGACACCGACGAGGCCCGGGAGGTCGTGCGCGACGTCATGGCCGCGGTCCCGTCAGACAGCTTCCTGGTCCTCACCCACCCCACCTTCGACGCGGATCTCGGCGGCGAGGGCAACGTCCCGGCGATGGAGTTCTGGAACGCGAACGCCACTCCCCCGATCACCGCCCGCGGCCGCGCCGACGTCGCCGCCTTCTTCGAGGGCCTCGACCTCCTCGACCCGGGTCTGGTCCCGTGCTCGCAGTGGCGCCCGGACGCCGACTCCCCGGCCGTGGTACCGCAGTTCGGAGCGGTGGCCGTGAAACCCTGACGGCGCAGCCGACCAGGACGCGACCGTGGAGGACGTATGACCACCCTTGCCGACCCACTGCCCGGCGGACGCCCCGGCGAGGTCGAGCGCGCCACCGCACTGGCCACGGAGCTGACCGGACGGGGGGTGCACGGGATCGTCCTGGCCTACGTCGACACCGCGGGCGTGGGCCGGGTGAAGACGGTCCCGACCGCGAAGCTCGCCTCGGCCGCGGCCTGGGGCGTCGGCATGTCCCCGGTGTTCGACACCTTCCTGGCGAACGACTCCATCGTCACCACCGACGTCCTCGGCTCACCGGACGGCGACCTGCGCCTGTACCCCGACCTCGACCAGCTGGCCGTCCTCTCCGGGCAGCCCGGCTGGGCCTGGGCGCCGGTCGACCGGATCACCCAGGAGGGCGAGCGGCACCCCGGCTGCAGCCGCACGTTCCTGCGCCGGATCGTCACGGACGCGGAGCGGCGGCACGGGGTCACCTTCCGGGCGGGCATCGAGATCGAGTGGGTCCTCGGCCTGGACACCGCACCCGCCGGCGCGTTCGTCCCCGCCACGACGGGTCCGGCGTACAGCGCGACCCGGCAGGTCGAACTGAGCGACTACGGCGCCGAGTTGCTGTCGGCCCTGGCGGCGCAGGGCGTGGACGTGGACCAGTTCCATCCCGAGTACGCGGCCGGCCAGTTCGAGCTGTCGGTGGGCGCGCTCGACCCGGTCGCGGCGGCCGACCGCAGTGTCCTGGTACGCCAGACCGTGCGCGCGGTCTCCCAACGGCACGGCCTGCGCGCCTCGTTCACCCCAGCCGTCCTCGCGCGGGGCGTCGGCAACGGCGGGCACATCCACCTCTCCGCATGGCGCGACGGCACGAACCTGCACACCGGGGGTGAGAGGCGCTACGGCATGACGCCCGAGGCCGAGTCGTTCGCGGCCGGTGTCCTCGCCCACCTCCCGGCCCTCACCGCCGTGACCGCGCCGAGCCCGGCCAGCTACTTCCGCCTCCAACCCTCCCAGTGGGCAGGGGTGTTCACCGCCTGGGGCCGGGAGACCCGAGAGGCCGCGGTGCGTGTCGTCACCGGTACGGCCGGGCTGCGCGCCCAGTCCGCGAACCTGGAGGTGAAGCCGGTCGACCTGGCCGCCAACCCCTATCTCGCCCTCGGCTGCCTGATCACCGCGGGCCTCGACGGCCTCACCTCGTCGACCGCCCTCCCCGAGGAGACCACCGGCGACCCCGCACACCTCGGCGCGCCGGAGGCAACGGCTCGCGGGGTACGGCGACTTCCGACCTCGCTGGCCGAGTCGGTCGCCGAGTTCCGCAAGAACGAGCTGCTGCGGGCCGCACTTGGACCGGTCCTGGCCGACGCTGTGATCGCCGTACGACAGGGCGAGATCGCGGCCGTGGCCGAGCTGGACGACGATCAGATCGCGGCGGCCTACCGCTGGAAGTACTGATCATGGGCACTGGACCGGTCCACGAGGCGCTCGCCGCGCTGGAGTTGGTGGACCACCACTGCCACGGAGTCGTCACCGAGGACTTGGACCGGACGGCTTTCGAGTCGCTGCTCACGGAGGGAGACGTCTGGCCCGGCAGCGGGATCTCACCGTTCGACAGCCCGGTCGGAATCGCCGTACGCCGTTACTGCGCACCCCTGTTGGACCTGGAGCGGCACGCGCCCGTCGACGAATACCTGGCCCGGCGCGCCGAGTTGGGGCCGGGCGAGGTCAACCGGCGCTTCCTCGCCGCGGCCGGGACCGGGGTGTTCTGCGTCGACACGGGATTCGCCCCGCACACCATCACGACGCCCACCGAACTCGCCGGGGTGACCGGCGCGGTCGCCCACGAGGTCGTCCGGCTCGAAACCGTCGCGGAGGGTGTGGCCGCGAGGGGCGTCGAGCCGGACGGGTACGCCGACGCCTTTCGGGCCGCCGCCCTTGACGCGGTGCGGCGGCCGGGGGTGGTGGGGGTGAAGTCGGTGGCCGCGTACCGGACCGGGTTCGATCTCGACCCGGCCCGGCCCTCGGACGCGGAGGTGACCCGGGCGGCCCGCGCCTGGCTGGCCCGCGGCGGACGCCTCGAACACCCGGTGCTGATGCGGGAGTTGCTGTGGACCGCGGTCGACCTGGGCCTCCCCCTCCAGCTCCACACGGGCTTCGGCGACAACGACATCCGGCTGCACCGCACGGACCCCGCCCTTCTCACGGACTGGCTGCACCTGACCGCCGGCACCATCCCGGTGCTGCTCCTGCACTGCTGGCCGTACCAGCGCCAGGCCGGTTACCTGGCGGCCGTCTTCGAGCGGGTGTACCTGGATGTCGGGCTCACCCTGCATCATGTAGGTCCGCTCCGGGCTCGGGCGGTACTGGACGAGGCGCTGGAGGTCACACCCTTCCGCAAACTGCTGTACAGCTCCGACGCCTATGGTCTGGCCGAGTTCTACGGGCTCGGTGCGCTGGCGTTCCGCCGGGGTCTGGGGGATCTCCTCCAGGACCGGGTGGACGCCGACGAACTGGGCCTGCCCGACGCGCTGCGACTGGCGCGCTGGGCCGGAGCGGACAACGCCCGCCGGGTCTACCGGCTATCCGACGGACACTGAAAGTATGATCAAGCAATGTCTGACATGACCGATACCACGCCCGGTTGGCTGTCCGCCGACGACCTCGAACAGGCACGCGCCCGCATGCCGATCCTGTACGTCGAGGCGGTGCCCGTCCGCGTCGACGACAGCGGCGAGGTGACCAGCATCGGCCTGCTGCTGCGCATCGGCCCCGACGGCACCGTCAACCGCACCCTCGTCTCCGGCCGCGTGCTGCACCACGAGCGGGTCCGCGACGCGCTGCTGCGCCACCTGGAGAAGGACCTCGGCCCGGTCGCGCTGCCCCGCATCCCGGCCTCGCTGCAGCCGTTCACGGTCGCCGAGTACTTCCCCACGCACGGGGTCACCCCGTACCACGACCCCCGGCAGCACGCGGTGTCCCTCGCCTACGTCGTACCGGTCACCGGTGACTGCCGCCCCCGCCAGGACGCCCTCGACCTCGTGTGGTTCAGCCCGGAGGAGGCCGCCTCGGAGGCGCTGCGCAGCGAGATGCCGGGCGGGCACGGGGTGTTGCTCAAGCAGGCGCTGGCGCACGTGGGCTGCGTGTCCTGACCTGGACCGTCACCGTGGCTCAGGCAGTGTCGCCCGGGCTGCGCTGACTGCTGCCGGGCTCGCCGTTGTCGCGCCGCCACTCGACGACCAACTCGTCCTTGGTGCCGAAGCGGACCAGATGCCGGCCCACCACGTCTTCCAGCCGATCGAGGAACTCGGGCTCCGCCTCCACCGCGAGCAGCAACGCCCCCTCGGTGGCGGTCAGCGATCCTGTGCCGTCCTGGAAGACGAGACGACCCTCCCCGGTCTCCTCGTCCCAACTGGTCTCGCTGCGGCGGCCCAGGTGGGAGGCGAGTTGTTTGGCGTAGCGCTGCGGTCGGTCGGTGACGACGCGGGCTTCCGATCGGGACATGACGGCTCCAGGGTGACGGGGGTGCACAACGACTCGATGGTGCCGGAGAGTCGGGCCCACCGCACGGACACGACACCCGGCACGATCCGAAACGTATGGATGCCGTGCCGGTCGCCTTCCCCGGCTTTCGCCGTACGTCAGCTCTTGCCCTTGGTGACCACCCACTTGCGGCCCACCCAGTTGCCGACCGTCTCGTAGCCGGAGCGGAAGGAGCCGAGCCAGTTGAGCCTGAGGCCGGCCTCGGCGGTGGACTTGACCGGGGTGTAGCTGCTCGCGTCGGTGTCCGGACCGCCCGTGGTGTTCTTCGCGTAGTACGGGAACGGATAGACCGGGCGGGAGGCGGTGGTGGTGCCGCTGCTGTCCACCGACTTGGTGGTCAGGCTCGCCGGGGCGTCGCCCTTGGTGACCCACTCGGTGATCGCGGTCAGCGCGTCGAAGGTGTTCGGGCCCTGGCCGCCGCCGCAGTGCGCGACGCCGGGGAGCAGGAACAGCCGGGCGAAGCTCTGGGTGGCCGCCTCACTCCCGATGACCTTCTCAACCGCCTTGTAGTAGGCCATCGTTCCCACGGCCGGGATGTGCTGGTCGCCCAGACCGTGCCAGAGGACGATCTTGCCGCCGGCCTTCTTGAACGCGGTGAGGTCGGGGTCGGTGGCGTCGTACATGCCCTCGTTGGGCCGCATCACCTTGGCGTAGTAGGCGGCCGTGAACTTGATGTCCTTGTAGGTCAGGGCCGGTTGGGGGCTGTCGAAGATCTGGTAGCGCAGGGTCTCCCGGACGAAACCGATGTCGCCGCTGGCGCCGGTCGCGGTGGCCGGGGTGATGATGCCGGCCCAGTTCAGCTCGGAGCCGCGCAACTGGTAGCCCGGGTACAGGAGTTCGCCGTGCTCGTCGGTCGGGCCCGCGTAGATGCGGCGCAGGGTGGTGACCTGGTCGGCGGTCAGGCAGTAGTCGTCGGACGTCGAGGTCTGACCGGCCGCGCACTTGATGGTGCCGGGGTCCCAGGTGCAGGTGAGCGGGTCGGCGATGATGCCGTCGGCCGGGGCGTCGCAGCCCTTGAGGACGGCCTTGTGGAGGTCGGCGAGGTCGGCGTTGGTGATCGTCGCCGGGCCTCCATTGAGGTACACCGACTGGGCGGTCCAGGCGTGCGAGAAGGTGTTCAGGGCGGTGAAGTTGTTGGCCGGGGCGCCGGCGATGATGCCGTCGAAGTCGGTCGGGTAGCGCTGCGCCTCGGTGAGGCCCTGATGGCCGCCCTGGGAGCAACCGTCGAAGTAGGAGTGGGTGGCCGCTTGGCCGTAGTACTGCTTGATGATCGCCTTGGCCGCCTGGACCAGTTCGTGGTCGGACTTGTAGCCGAAGTCGGCGCTCAGGGTGGGGTCGGTGGAGAAGAGGCCGCCGCCCTGGTAGTGGCCCTCGTCGCTGGAGGCGACGGCGAAGGCGCCGGCGGTCAGCGGGACGCAGCCGGTCGAGGCGGGGGCGCTGGTCACGTTGGTGCTGCCGCACAGGCCGCCGCAGCCGAGCTGGAGGTAGTTGGCCTGCCAGCCGGTCTCGGGGAGCTTGATCTCGAAGTGGATCTGCGGGGCTATCACGCCCTTGACGTCACAAGCCGCCCAGGCGCCAAGGGTGTTGGCGCTCGCGGCGAGTTCGGTGGCCGAGCTGATCTCGAAGGGCACACCGGGGACGGCGGCGGCCAGGTCGAGTTGGGTGACGCCGGAGCAGGACATGGCCGGTGCGATGCCCGAGGTCGTGGTGGCCGCCGAAACGGCCTTCGCCGAGGCCGAGTTGGCGGCCTGCGCACCGCCGACGGCGCTGTTGGCCAGCACCAGGCTCGCCCCGATCACCAGGGCGACGGCTGCCGCGAGGGTGGCCAGGAAGGTCGCCGAGTTCCACCGACACCTTCTGAACAGCTTGGGCATGCTGAGTACTCCGTTCGCTCGCCGGACCGGGGTCGTGCAGGCACGGCGAGGAACGTAGCTGTCCGGTAATCCACAGGCAATAGCGTCGACTCTATTGTTGACGATTTCGTCGAAGGCTTGGCGCGATACCACTGACCAGGGCCGGAGCCGACGCCCGCCGCAACATCAGTTTTCTTTCTGCGCAACTTATTGATTGTACCGACCGTTAGGTCTAATTTATCGGCTCACTGGACCTTCGCTCCGCTCACTTACGGAAGGCCGCCGATGTCCTCCCAGACCCAGATCAGTCCCCCGCAGGACGACGAAACACCACCCTCCACCGCACGCAATGCCCTCGTGGTCATCGCGCTCGTGTGGACCGTTCAACTCGTCGCGCTCATGGCCGCGTTGTCCGGCATCGCACAGGCCGACGTCGCGATCCACTTCAGAACCACGGAGATCGCGTGGTTCACCCTGATGACCCTGTTGACCGGAACGTTCTTCCTGCCGTTCGTGGTCAAGGCAGCGGCCATCTTCGGCAAGAAGCGCGTCCTGCTCGTCGCCATCGGGCTCGGCCTGGTCGGTGACCTGCTCTCCGCAGTCGCCACCGACTACCGCACCCTGTTGATCGGCCGCGGCATCGCGGGCATCTACACCGCCAGCGCGCCGCTCGCCTACGCCATCACCCGCGACGTGTTCCCCCGCAAGTGGGTCGGCGTCGCCAGCGGCATACTGGCCGGCGGTGTCGGACTCGTCGCCTTCGGTGGACCGTTCCTGTCCGGCTGGCTGCTGGACGATTACGGCTTCCGCGGCGTCCTGTGGTTCATGGCCATCAGCACCGCCGTGAGCTTCCTGCTGGTGGGCGCCTTCGTGCCGGAGAGCCCGGTCCGCGCGGCGGCCGGCCGGATGGACTGGGTCGGCGGAATCCTCCTCGGCGGCGGGGTCACGGCGATCGTCTACGCCGTCGGCCAGGGCTCGCACTGGGGCTGGGGCAGCGGCAAGTTCATCGGCTACGTCATCGGAGCCGCCGTCGCGCTGGTCGTCTTCGTCTTCGTGGAGCGCCGGGTCGCCGAACCCCTGTTCCCCCTCTCCATGACCCGGCGTCGCCCCGTGTGGACCGTTCTGCTGGCCACGTCCATCGCGGCCGGCTCGCTCAGCGCCGTCGGCGTGGTGATCCAGCTCCTGATCCTGATGCCCGACATCCCCACCGTCTCGGCGGGCCTCGGCTGGTCGGGAACCCACAACGCCATCGTGACCAGCCCCATCAGCGCCATGATCATCATCGGGGCCGTGGCCACCGGTTTCCTCGCCCGCCGGCTGGACGCACGCATCCTCCTGGGCACCGGCGCCTCACTCGCGGTCCTCGGCTACGGCATCGGCACCCATCTGCACCACAGTGCCCCGCAGATCATCGAGATGGGCGTGATCGCGGGGCTGGGTACGGGCATCACCATGGCGATCGTGCCCATCATGATCATCGAGGTGGTCACACCCGAGGAACAGGCGCTGGCCAACGGGGTCCAGAACCTCGGCCAGGGCGTCGCCCAGATCGTCGTCTCCCAGCTGGCCTTCGTCGTGATGGCGCAGCACGGGGCGGTCCTCAAGGGCACCCAGTTCTACCTCGACGCCGGGTTCACCAACGGGCTCTGGCTGGTGGTCGGTTGCGTCGCCGTGGGCGCGGTGCTCGTCGCCCTGATCCCCAGGAGCAAGCGCCTCGACGAGGTGGAGGTCGGCCAGGCGGCCTGAAGTCGGCATGCCGCGAAGGCCGTTCTCCCGGCGACGGGCGAACGGCCTTCGGCGTACGGTCTGTTCAGTCGCCCCGCATGTACTCGGCCGCCGCGTCCAGCAGCCAGTCCGTCAGATACCCGGCGAAGGACGAACGCACCAACACCCAGAAACCGGCCCCGGGTTCGTCCCGGGCGACCAGCACGACCTGGGTACGGGCCACGGTGGTCTGAGCACAGCGCCCGGCGCCGAAGGCGCGCGGGTGCAGGTCCAGCGGGCAGCCGTGGGCGAGCAGATCGCGGGCCCGGGCACCGGAGACGAGCAGGGTGGTGCGCTGGGCGGACACATCGGTGACGGACACATGCTCGTCACCGCTCGCCGCCCGGATCCGGTCCTCCACATCCCGCTGCGTGTCCGGCGGCCCCACCACCAGCCACTCGTCCGGACCGAGCCACAGCACCCTCAACTCCCCTGCCCGCACGACCGTGTTGGGCTCCAGGGGCAGGGACAGACCGAGCGCGAGTCCTACGGCGTCCGCCGCCGCGCCCTTCGCGTCGAGCCGGACGTTCACCTGGGCCAGGAAGGGCAGTTCGGCCAGCCGGACCGTGCCGCCGGAGGAGCGGGTCGCGGCGGCCAACCGGCCCGCGGCACCCGCGAGGGGGCTGCGGCGCGGCACGGAGAGGACGGTGTCAGCCATCGCGGCGGGCTCCTTCGGGGTCGTAGAGGACGGGGCTCGCGACGGTGACCGGGATCAACTCGTCGCCCACGGGGGCGTAGAGACGTTCGCCGATGCGGTCCCGGCCGCCCTTGATCAGGGCGAGGGCGAAGGTGCGGCCGAGGGCGGCGCTGCGGTAGCTGGAGGTGACATGGCCGAGCATCGGGACGGGCGGGGCCGGGAGCACGCTGTCGGCGATGAGTTGGGTGCCCTCGGGGAGGAAGGCGGCGGGGTCGTCCGGGAGCAGGCCGACCAGGTGTTTGCGGTCGGGGCGGACGGCGTCGGCGCGGGCGTAGGAGCGCTTGCCGATGAAGTCGGGCTTCTTCTTCGACACCGCCCAACTCATGCCGAGATCCTGGGGAGTCACGGTGCCGTCGGTGTCCTGGCCGATGATCGGGTAGCCCTTCTCGGCGCGCAGGACGTGCATGGTCTCGGTGCCGTAGGGCGTGATGCCGAAGGGGGCGCCGGCCTCGTAGAGCGCCTCCCACAAGGCGAGGGCCTCCCACGGTGACACGTTGATCTCGTAGGCGAGTTCGCCGGAGAAGCTGATCCGGCACACCCTGGCCTCGATGCCGGCGACGGTGGTGTCCCGCCAGGCCATGAACGGGAAGTCGTCGTTGCCGACGGCCAGTTGGGGCGCGAGCGAGCCGAGCACCTCTCGGGAGCGGGGGCCGACCAGGGCGACGGTGGCCCACTGTTCGGTCACCGAGGCGCAGTGGACGCGGAGTTCGGGCCACTCGGTCTGGTGCCACTCCTCCATCCAGTCGAGTACGGCGGCGGCGTTGCCCGTGGTCGTGGTGACCAGGTAGCGGTCCGGGGCGAGGCGGATGGCCGTACCGTCGTCGAAGACCATGCCGTCCGGGCGGCACATGACGCCGTAACGGATCATGCCGACCTTCAAGTTGCTCATCATGTTGGTGTAGAGGCGGTCGAGGAAGACGGGGGCGTCCGGGCCCTGTACGTCGATCTTGCCTAGGGTGGAGCCGTCCATGAAGGCGACGCCCTCGCGGGCCGCCGCGCACTCGCGCAGGACCGCGGTCTCCATGTCCTCGCCGTCCCGCGGGTAGTACCAAGGGCGTTTCCACTGGCCGACGTTCTCGAACAGGGCGCCCTGCATGACGTGCCAGTCGTGCAGCGCGGTCGTACGGATCGGGTCGTGCAGTGCGCCCCGGTCGCGGCCGGCGAGGGTGGCGAAGGAGACGGGGGTGTAGGGCGGGCGGAAGGTGGTGGTGCCGAGCGACGACACGTCCACACCTAGGAGTTCGGCGACCACTCCGCTGGCCAGGATGCCGGAGGTCTTGCCCTGGTCGTTGGCCGTGCCTGCCGTCGTGTAGCGCTTGGTGTGTTCGACCGCGTTGAGGCCGGCGGAGGTGGCGCGGGTCAAGTCGGCGACGGTGACGTCCCGTTGGAGGTCCACGAAGCGGGGGGCGTCGGTGGTGGAGGGGACGAGGAAGACCTGCATGGCGGGGGTGGTGGCGGGTTCGGTGGGCAGCTGGGGCAGGTTCGGTGCCTCGGCGGTGTAGCCCTCGGCCTCGATCGCGCGGGCGCCTGCGGCTGCGCCCTGAGCGAGGGTTTCGGCCAGGTCCAGCGTTCCGTTCGCGCTGCCCGCGACCTCGACCGCCTGGCGGCAGGTGTCGGGGACGAAGGAGCCGAGGGTGTCGTCGTAGCGGAGCTTGCCGCCGGCCTGGCTGAAGAGGTGGGCGACCGGGTTCCAGCCGCCGGAGACCAGGAGGAGGTCGGTCGCGAAGTGCCGTGTCGTGCCGGTCGTTTCGCCGTACGGGGCGACGGTCACGGCGGTGAGTCGCGGGGTGCCCTCGGTGCTGCCCTCGGTGGCGACGACCGCGTGGCCGGTGAGCACTTCGATGCCGGCTTCTCGGGCTCGGCCTGCCCACTCCGTCGGCTCGTTCTCGGACGGGCGGGTGTCCACGATCGCCGCGATGTTGACTCCGGCGCTCGCGAGGTCCAACGCGGCTGCGTACGCACTGTCGTTGGTGGTGAAGACGACGGCCTGGCGGCCGGGCAGGACGCCGTGGCGGTTGACGTAGGCGCGGGCCGAGGCGGCGAGCATCACGCCGGGGCGGTCGTTGTCCGCGAAGGCGAGGGAGCGTTCGTGGGCGCCCGTTGCGAGGACTACTCGGCGGGCTCGGATGCGCCAGACGCGTTCGCGGGAGACGTGGGTGGGGGCTGCTGCGCCGAGGTGGTTCGTGCGGCGTTCTACGGCGAGGAGGTGGTTGTCGTCGTAGTGGCCGAAGACGGTGGTGCGGGGTAGCACGCGTACCTCGGGGATGGTGGTGAGTTCCTCGCTCAACTCAGCCACCCAGTCGAGGAGTTGGGCCGAGTCGAGGAGGCTGCCGCCCAGTTCGGGACGGTCGTCGGCCAGGATGACTCGGGCTCCGCTGCGGGCCGCGGCTGCGGCTGCCGCGAGACCGGCGGGGCCTGCGCCGACCACGAGCAGGTCGCAGTGGGTGTGGACGGCGTCGTAGCGGGCGGGGTCCGGCTCCGTGGCGAGGCGGCCCTGGCCCGGGAGGCTGGTCGCCACCAGGCCGTCGTACAGCTCGATGGTCGTGGCCGGGAGCATCGGCTCGGGGAACGGGGCCTCGATCTGGATCACCGCGTTGGGTTCTTCGACGCCGGCGGTGAAGATGCCTCGGGGGCGGCCGAGTTTGATGCTGGTGCCGGTTTGGATGACGCCGTTGGCGAGGAGGGCGGAGGCGAGGGTGTCGCCCTTGTAGCCCGTGTATTCGGTGCCGTCGAAGGTGAAGGTGAGGGGGATGTTTCGGTGGATTCGGCCTCGGGTGGGGTGGCGGAACGGATGACCCGCGGCGGAGCCGCCGATGGATGCAGCGCCCCCGCCGCCCCTACCCGTCCCGTCCTCCAGGGGCTCTGCCCCTTCGACCCCGTTCCCAGGGGGCTCTGCCCCCTGGACCCCCGTCGGCCCTGAAGGGGCCTCGTCCTCAAACGCCGGACGGGCTGAATCCTCAGCCGGTCGCTCCTCCCCCGCCCTGTACACCCTCAAGATCTCGTTCGTCGATGTGTCCCGTACCGCGTTGAACCAGCGGCGACAGCCTGCCGCGTGGCTCCAGCGTTCCGCGAAGGGGCCCTTGGGGTTGGCGCGGAAGAAGAGGTAGCGGGCCCATTCCTCGTCGGTCAGGTCGGCCGGGGTCTCCGGGTAGGCCACGTGGGCCTGGCCGCCGTAGTGGAACTCGGCCTCGTCGCGGGGCCCGCACCAGGGGCAGGGGATCAGCAGCATCGTTGGGCTCCCTAGTGGGCCACCGCGGCGGCGCCGTGCTCGTCGACGAGCGCGCCGGTGGTGAAACGGTCGAGCGAGAAGGGGGCGTTGAGGTGGTGAGGCGTGTCGTGGGCGATGGTGTGGGCGTAGACCCAGCCGACGCCCGGGGTGGCCTTGAAGCCTCCGGTTCCCCAACCGCAGTTCAGGTAGAGGTTGTTCACCGGGGTGAGGCCCACTATGGGTGAGGCGTCGGGGGTGACGTCCACGATGCCGCCCCACGTGCGCAGCACGTGCGCGCGGGCGAAGACCGGGAACAGCTCCAGCGCCGCCGCCATCTGCTCCTCGATGATGTGGAACGCACCACGCTGCGTGTACGAGTTGTACGAGTCGATGCCCGCGCCCATCACCAACTCGCCCTTGTGCGCCTGACTCACGTACACGTGGACCGCGTTGGACATGACGACCGTGGGGTGGACCGGCTCCAGGAGTTCCGAGACCAGTGCCTGCAACGGGTGGCTCTGGAGCGGGAGTTCGATGCCCGCCATCGCCGCGAGGACCGATGTGTGGCCTGCCGAGCAGAGTGCTACCTTGCCCGCCGCTATCGGGCCCAGTGTCGTCTGTACGCCCACCACCCTGCCGTCGACGATGTCCAGTCCCGTGACCTCACAGTTCTGGATGATGTCGATGCCGGCGGCGTCCGCCGAGCGGGCCAGACCCCACGCCACGTGGTCGTGCTTGGCTATGCCCGCGCGTGGTTGATAGGTGGCCCCCATCACCGGATAGCGCACGTCCGGCGAGATGTTGACGATCGGGCAGACCTCTTTGACCTGCCGTTCGTCGAGCCACTCCGCGTCCACGCCGTTCAGGCGGTTCGCCTCTACGCGGCGCACGCTGTCGCGGACGTCCTGGAGGCTGTGGGCGAGGTTGAGGACTCCGCGTTGGGAGAAGAGGATCGGGTAGTCCAACTCCTCCTCCAATCCCTCCCACAACTTCAGCGCGTGCTCGTAGATGCCCGCGCTCTCGTCCCAGAGGTAGTTGGAGCGGATGATCGTGGTGTTGCGGGCCATGTTGCCGCCCGCGAGCCACCCCTTCTCCAGCACCGCCACGTTCGTGATGCCGTGGTTCTTCGCCAAGTAGTGGGCGGTTGCGAGGCCGTGGCCTCCGCCGCCGACCACGATCACGTCGTACGAGCGTTTCGGCTCGGGTGTGCGCCAGAGCCAGTCGGGGTGTTCGGGGAGGTCGGCGCCCGGGGTGCGCGGGGTCATCGGGGGTCGTCCTCCTCGGACAGGTGCGGGTAGAGCGGGTGTTTCGCCGCCAGCGCTTCCGTACGGGCCTTCAACGCACCTACATCCGGCTCGGGTTGGAGAGCCAGCGCGATCACGTCGGACACCTCCGCGAAGTCCTCCTCCGTGAAGCCGCGTGTCGCCAGTGCCGGGGTGCCGATGCGCAAGCCCGATGTGACCATGGGCGGGCGCGGGTCGAAGGGGACGGCGTTGCGGTTGACGGTGATGCCGATCTCGTGGAGGAGGTCTTCCGCCTGCCTGCCGTCCAGTTCGGAGTCGCGCAGGTCGACCAGGACCAGGTGGACGTCCGTGCCGCCGGTGAGGACTTTCGCTCTGGTGGCCGCCACGTCCGGCCGCGTGAGGCGTTCGGCGAGGATGCGGGAGCCGGCGAGTGTGCGGGCCTGGCGTTCGGCGAACTCGGGTGAGGCCGCGACCTTGAACGACACCGCCTTCGCGGCGATGACATGCTCCAGGGGGCCGCCCTGCATGCCGGGGAACACCGCCGAGTTGATCTTCTTGGCGAGGTCGGCCTCGTTGGTGAGGATGACTCCGCCGCGCGGGCCGCCGAGGGTTTTGTGTGTGGTCGTGGTGGTCACGTGGGCGTGCGGGACCGGGTTCGGGTGCAGGCCCGCGGCCACCAGGCCCGCGAAGTGCGCCATGTCGACCATCAGCAGGGCGCCCACCTCGTCGGCGATCCGCCGGAACTCCGCGAAGTCCAACTGCCTTGGGTACGCCGACCAGCCCGCGATGATCATCTTGGGGCCGTGTTCCTTGGCGAGGCGCTCCACCTCGTCCATGTCGACCAGGTTGTCGGTCTCGGAGACGTGGTACGGCACCACGTTCAGCATCTTGCCGCTGTAGTTGAGGCGCATGCCGTGGGTGAGGTGGCCGCCGTGCGCGAGGTCGAGGCCGAGGATCGTGTCGCCGGGCTTCAACAGGGCGAAGAACACTGCCGTGTTGGCCTGGGCGCCCGAGTGCGGCTGGACGTTGGCGAAGCCCGCGCCGAACAGGGACTTGATCCGCTCGATCGCCAACCGCTCGGTGACGTCGACGTGTTCGCAGCCGCCGTAGTAGCGGCGGCCGGGGTAGCCTTCCGCGTACTTGTTGGTGAGGACCGAACCCTGCGCCTCCAGTACGGCGGAGGGCGCGAAGTTCTCGGAGGCGATCATCTCCAACGTGGACTGCTGGCGGTGCAGTTCGGCGCGGAGCGCGGCGTGGACCTCGGGGTCCAGTTCGGCGAGGGGCGTGTTCAGGGCGTTCATTCGGCGTTCTCGTCCTTCCGGCTAACCGCGGAGGCGGGACATCGTCGGGTCGAACAGTGGCTCCGCCGCTACGACCGCTTCGACGCGCTCGTCGAAGTAGCCGATGTGCAACGTCGTGCCGGGGGTCGCGAGTTCGGACGGCAGCCAGGCGTAGGCGATGCCCTTGCCGATCGTGTAGCCGTAGGCGGCGCTGGTGACGTAGCCGACGGCGCGCTCGCCGTCGTAGACCGGCTCCTTGCCCATGACGACCGACCTGGGGTCGTCGATGGTGAGGCAGGTCAACTGCCGTTGCACGTCGGTCTTTCGGCGTTCCAGGGCCGCCTTGCCGATGAAGTCGCCCTTGTCGAGTTTGACGGCGAAGCCGACGCCGGCCTCGTAGGGGTCGTGCTCGTAGGTCATGTCGGTGCCGAAGGAGCGGTAACCCTTCTCCAGGCGGAGGCTGTTGAAGGCGCCGCGGCCCGCGATGACTCCGCCGAGGGGTTGCGCGGCCTGCCACAGGGTGTCCCAGAGTTTCTGGCCCTGGTCGGCGGTGGTGTAGAGCTCCCAGCCGAGTTCGCCGACGTAGGAGAGGCGCATGGCGGTGACCGGGACCGTTCCAATGTAGGCCCGCTTGGCGCGGAAGTACTTGAGGCCCTCGTTCGTGAAGTCCTCGTCCGTCAGGGGCTGGAGAACCTTGCGGGCGAGAGGGCCCCACAGGCCGATGCAGCAGGTGCCGGGGGTGATGTCTCGGACCTGGACCGTTCCATCGGAGGGGAGGTGGCGGGTGAACCAGTCGAGGTCGAGGTTGCCGTTGGCGCCGACCTGGAACTGGTCGCGGGACAGGCGGGCGACGGTGATGTCGCTGCGGATGCCGCCGTCCTCGTCGAGGAGGAGGGTGTACGTCACCGAGCCGACCGACTTGGCGACCTTGCCGGTGACCAGGCCCTCCAGGAAGTCGGCGGCGCCTGGACCGGTCACCTCAAGGCGTTTGAGGGCCGTCATGTCGTACATCGCGACCGTCTCGCGGGTGGCCTGGGCCTCGGCGCCGACGATCGGGGACCAGTACTGGGCCGCCCAGTCGTTCGGGGCCGGGATCGAACGGCCTTCCACCAGGCCCGAGTTGGCCTCGTACCACTGCGGGCGCTCCCAGCCGTTCGCCTCCAGGAAGACCGCGCCGTGTTCCTGCTGGCGGGTGTGGAAGGGGCTGGTGCGGATCGGGCGCGGCTTACCGGACGGCTGGAGGGGGTGGAGGATGTCGTAGACCTCGACGAAGTTCTGGCAGTCGCGGGCCAGGACGTATTCGGGGGCGAGTTGGTGCTGCTCGAAGCGGTTGACGTCGCACTCGTGGAGGTCGAAGGACGAGCAGAAACCGTCGACCAGCCACTCGGCCATCGCGCGGCCGACGCCCGCCGAGTGCGTGACCCAGACCGCCTCGGCGACCCAGAAGCCCTTGACGTCCGGGGACTCGCCGAGGAGCGGGAAGTTGTCGGTGGTGAAGGAGAAGAGGCCGTTGATGCCCTCCTCGACCTTCGCGTCCTTCGTCGCGGGGAGGAGGGACTGGGTCTCCGTCCACGCGGGCGCGAAGTCGTCCTCGGTGAACTTGAGGACGGACGGCATGTCGGCGGCCTCGTCGACGGAGAGGATGTCGTCGGCCGTGATCGGCATCGGGCGGTGGCCGTAGTAGCCGATGCCGATGGCGTCGAAGCGGTCGCGGTAGTAGAGGTCGGCGTCCTGGTGGCGCAGGATCGGGCGGACGGCCTCCTCGGTCTGACCGGCGAGGGCCGGTACTGGACCGGTCCAGGCGAGCTGGTGGCCCAGCGGGGTCAGCGGGAGGTTCATGCCGACCATGCGGGCGATCTTCGGGCCCCAGATGCCGGCGCAGCACACGACGATGTCGGCGGGGATCTCGCCCTGGTCGGTGAGGACGCCGGTGACGCGGCCGTCGGCCTGCTGGACGTCCAGGACTTCGTGGCGGGCCAGGAAGGTCACGCCGCGGTCCGTGGCGCGGCGGATCTGGGCCTCCACCGCGAGGACGGCCTTCGCGAGGCCGTCGGTGGGGACCAGGAGGCCGCCGAGGACCCTGTCCGGGTTCACCAGGGGGTGGTGCTCGACGCACTCCTCTGGGGTGAGCAGGCGGGCCTCGATGCCCCAGGCGGTGATCCAGCCGTGCCGGCGGTGGAGTTCCGCGACGCGCTCGGGGGTGGTGGCGACTTCGAGGCCGCCGACCTGGAGGAAGCAGGGCTTGCCGTCGACGTCGAGGGAGCAGAACTTCTCGACCGTGTAGCGGGCCAACTCGGTCATGGTTTTCGAGGAGTTGGTCTGGAAGACCAGTCCTGGGGCGTGCGACGAGGAGCCCCCGGTGGCGGGCAGCGGGCCCTGGTCGACCACGGTCACTTCGGTCCAGCCTCGCGCGGAGATCTCGTCCGCCAGCGCCGCCCCCACGACGCCCGCTCCGATGATGACCACTCGGGGTCCCGCCATCGCCGCACCTCCGGCTAGAGAGCAATCCGGTTGCTGTCTGCGCAACATGCTTCAGGTTGCGCAACTCAATGTGCCCGGCGCGAGGAGCGGGTGTCAAGGGGTCCGAGACCCCGGGCGACGCCCCTGATCACCGGCCCGAACACGGCGATGCCCGGTGGGCGGTACGCGTCCGCGCGCACCGCCCACCGGGCATGGTCAACCGGCTTTTCGCTACGGCTACTTGAGCCAGGCGTCCACCTTTGCCTGGTTGGCGTCGACCCACTTCTTCGCCGCCGCGTCGTCGGACAGCTTGTCCTGCGCTATGTACTTGGCGACGGTGTTCTGGTCGTCGTTGGTCCAGTTGAAGTTCTTCACCAGGTTGTAGGCGGGGCTGCCCGACTTGGCGAACTTCGCGCTGACGATCTTGTCGAGGTCGTAGACCGGGTAGTCGCAGGCGATCTTCGACGCGACCGCGTCACAACCCGTCGTGTACGCGGGCAGAGTGACCTTCTTGAGCGCCACCTCGGACAGGAACCACTGCGGCTCGTAGAAGTAGCCGATGACCCACTGCTTGTTCTTCTCGGCGGTGCGGAAGGCCTGGATGAGCGCGGTCTCGCTGCCCGCGTACACCACCTTGAAGTCCAGCTTCAGGTTCTTCACCAGTGCGGCGTCGTTGGTGACGTACGACGGGTCGCCGTCGAGGAGTTGGCCCTTGCCGCCCGACTCGGAGGTCTTGAACTTGGACGCGTACTTGTTGAGGTTCTTGTAGTTCAGGATGTCGGGGTGGGCCTTGGCGAGCCACGGCGGCACGTACCAGCCGATGATGCCTTTGTTGCCGGTCTGGCCGGCCTCGACGGCGGTCTTCTGGCCGGTGATGTACTTCTTCTTGAGGTCGTCGTGGCCCCAGTTCTCCAGGACCGCGTCGACCTCGCCGGTCCCGAAGCCCTGCCAGGCGATCTCCTCTTTCAGATCCTTCTTGTTGACCGTACAGCCGAGTTTCTGCTGCGCGACGTACGCGACGACCGCCGCGTCCGCCTCGTAGCCCACCCACGGGTTGACCGCGAGGTTGAAGGTCCCGCACTTGGCCGAGCTGCCCGAGCTGCTGCCCGAGCCGGAGCCCGAGGACGTGTCGCCGACCTTCGCCCCGCCGCACGCGGTGAGGGTGAGGCCGAGGACGGCCAGGCCGGCCGCGCCGGTACGCCAGTGTCTTGCCATGGTGTCGTGCTCCTTTAAGCGCTGGTTCGGCGCGCGGCCGCCTGAGTGATCCGGTCGAACATGACTCCCAGCAGGACGATGGCGAGCCCAGCCGCCAGGCCCTTGCCGTACAGCTCGCTCTGCGAGAAGCCGGCCACGACGTCGTAGCCGAGGGCGCCGGCCCCCACCAGGCCGCCCACTACAACCATCGACAGCACATAGATCAGGCCCTGGTTGGTCGCGAGGGTCAGGGCGCTGCGTGCCATCGGCAGTTGAACCTTGGTGATGATCTGCCAGGTGTTGCACCCGGCCGCGGTGGCCGCCTCGACGGTAGTCTCGGGCACGGCCCGCACCCCGTCGGCGGTGATCTTGATGGCCACTGGTACGGCGTACACGACGGCGGCGACGATCGCGGTGAAGCGGGTCGCGCCGAACAGCGCAAGGAACGGCACCAGATAGACGAACGGCGGCATGACCTGCGCCGCGTCCAGCGTGGGCCGCAACACCCGGTCCACCATCATGCTGCGCCCCATCCACACCCCGAAGGCGATGCCGAACAGCATCACGATCACGGTCGCCACGACGGTGGAGGCCAGCGTGGTCATCGCGTCCGACCACACGCCGGTGCCCACAAGCAGCCCTACGCATATGGCGGTTGTGACCCCGGAGCGCCAGCCGCCGACGACCACGCCGATGCCGATCAGGGCCGCGCCGACGAGCCACCACGGGGAGTCGGTGAGCAGCGACTGGAACGGGTTGAGCAGACCGTTGGTGATCGCGTCCCGGAAGGCGTTGGTGACGCCGGACAGGTTGTCCTGCGCCCAAGTCGTCACGCTGTCCGCCGCGTTGGCGATGTGCGTGCCCGTGGTGCCGTCGCCGGGGAACTGTGCCGCCCAGAGGTAGGTGTGCGACAGATAGATCAGCACTACGACACCCACGGCGCCCGAACCGAGCAGCGGGCGGCGCCACTTGAGGAAGCGACCGCTCGAATTCCGGGCCTGTTCCGCCCTCGTGCTGGAGGCGGTGGTGACCCGGTCCAGGACGATGGCCATGATGACGATCGCGAGGCCCGCGTTGAAGGCCGTACCGACGTCGAGCGACTGGAGGGCCTGCATGACGGTCTTGCCGAGGCCTGGCGCGTCGATCAGGGCCGCGATGGTGACCATCGCGAGGGCGGCCATGATGGTCTGGTTGACGCCCATCACCACGGTCCGCTTGGCCATCGGCAGCAGCACCTTGATCAGCGACTGCCAGCGGGTCGAACCCATCGAGTCGGCCGCTTCCACGGTCGTCTCCGGGACGTTGCGGATGCCGTGCGCGGTGATGCGGATCGCGGGCGGGGCCGCGTAGATCACCGTGGCGATCACCGCGGAGGCCGGACCGATGAGGAAGATCAGGGTCAGTGGCGCCAGGTAGACGAAGGTCGGCATCGTCTGCATGAAGTCGAGGAAGGGCGTGATGATCCGGTTGAACCGGTCGGACAGCCCCGCCCACACCCCCAGCGGAATCGCGAACACCAGCGCCACGAGCACGGCGGAGAGGGTGAGCGCCAGGGTGTCCATGCTCTCCTGCCACAGGCCCTGGAGCCCGAAGAAGGCGAAGCCGGCCATGGCGAGGAGCGCGACCCGCCAGTTGCCGACGGCCCAGGACACGAAGCCGGTGACGCCGACGACTCCGAGCCAGCCGATCTGCGGCACCGGCCGGTCGCCGCTCGGCTGCGAGATCAGATCCTGGACGAAGGTCACCAGGTTGTCGATGACCAGGCGGATCTCGTTGAAGAAGTAGAGGAAGAGCGGGTTGGAGTTGCGGTTCGCGCCGACCGAGTCGTTCAGGTCGTTGAACCACCGGTGCAGTCCGGTGAGATCGGCCGCCGCGAGCGTCAGGGTCTGCTTCCCGCGCAGCACGGCGAACAGCACCAGCCATACGACGAGGATGGCACCCACCATCATGGGGCGCGTGATCTTGCGTCGCGGCCCCTTCAAGTCCGGTACGGCGTCCTGGACTTGAGCTGCGGGCTCCGGTTTCTCCACGGCGACGGTCATCACGCGTCGCCTTCCCGCCCGGCGACGACCGCGAGGATCTCCTCGTCGCCGACGATGCCGAGCAGCTTGCCGTTCTCGACGACCTTGACGGGCTTGTCGGCCGCGAGCACCGCGCGCGTGGCCTCGCGTACGACGACGTCCGGGCCCAACTCCGGCCCGTCCAGGGGGTCTTCGTCGACAACGGGCCGCATGATCCAGCGCAGGGTGAGGACATCGCCGCGCGGTACGTCCTTCACGAACTCGCGCACGTAGTCGTCGGCGGGCGCGCCGACCAGCTCGTCGCCCGTACCGCACTGCACCATCTTGCCGTCGCGCATGATGAGGATGCGGTCGCCCAACTTCAGCGCCTCGGACAGGTCGTGGGTGATGAACACCATGGTCTTGCCGACCTCGTGGTGCAGCCGGATGACCTCGTTCTGCATGTCACGGCGGATCAGCGGGTCGAGCGCGGAGAAGGGTTCGTCGAAGAGGAGGACGTCCGGGTCGCCCGCCAACGCCCGGGCGAGACCGACGCGTTGCTGCATACCGCCGGAGAGCTGGTCGGGGTAGGAGTTCTCGTATCCCGACAGGCCCACCAACTCGACGACCTCCAGAGCCCGTTTGGTGCGCTCGGCCTTGCTCATGCCGCGGATCTCCAGGCCGAACGACACGTTGTCGACGACCCGGCGGTGCGGCAGCAGCCCGAAGTGCTGGAAGACCATGGAGAACTTACGGCGCCGCAGTTCGCGCAGCCGCTTGGCGTCCGCGTCCCGGATGTCCTCGCCCTCGAAGACGATCTCACCCGCGGTGGGTTCGATCAGCCGGGTCAGACATCGCACCAGGGTGGACTTCCCGGAGCCGGACAGGCCCATGACGACGAAGACCTCGCCGGGCGAGACCTCGAAGTTCACATCGCGTACGGCGGCGGTGCAGCCGGTGCGGTCCATCAGCTCACGTCGGGTGAGCCCGCACAGTTCCTCTGAGTCGGGTACCTGGTCCGCCTTCGGCCCGAACACCTTCCACAGCTTGCGCACGGAGATGACCGGGGTGGGGCCCGAGTCCTGGGGCGTGCCGCGCCGCTGCGGCACCTCGGTCTGTGCTGGGGTCACGATCGACCTCTTTTCGGCGTTCAGCCGCGGAACCAGTGCTGCGGCCGGGGTTGGATGTTCTGCCAGATGTGCTTGGGCTCTCGGTACTCGTTCAGGCCGGTCGGTCCCAACTCCCGTCCTACGCCCGAGTGTCCGAAGCCACCCCATTCCGCCTGCGGCACATAGGGGTGGTAGTCGTTGATCCACACGGTGCCGTGCCGCAGCCGCCGGGCGACCCGCTGGGCCTTGCCCGCGTCCTGGGTCCAGACGGCGCCGGCGAGGCCGTACTCGGTGTCGTTGGCGATGCGTACGGCGTCGTCCTCGTCGGTGAAGCGCTCGACGGTCAGGACCGGTCCGAAGGACTCCTCGTGCACCACCCGCATGTCCTGCGTGCAGCCGTCGAGGACGGTCGGCGGGTAGAAGTGCCCGTCGGCGAGGGCGGGTTCGGTCGGCCGCTCGCCGCCGCACCGCAGTACGGCACCCTCGGCGATGCCGGCCGCGACATACGCCTCGACCTTCTCGCGGTGCTGTGCGGAGATCAGTGCGCCGGTCTCGGCCTCGGGGTCGAAGGGCCCGCCGAGCCTGATCTGCCGCGCGCGGCGCACCACCTCGTCCACGAAGCGGTCGTGCAGCGAGTCCTCGACGATCAACCGGGCGCCGGCCGAGCAGACTTGGCCCGAGTGCAGGAAGACGGCCGTGAGCGCGAAGTCCACGGCCGTCTCGAAGTCGGCGTCGGCGAAGATGACGTTGGGGTTCTTGCCGCCCAGCTCCAGCGCGACCTTCTTCACGGTCGCGGCGGCGGTGGCCATGATGCGTTTGCCGGTCTCCAGGCCCCCGGTGAAGGAGACCATGTCGACGGCGGGGTCCTCGGAGAGCGGTGCGCCCACCTCGGGTCCGGTCCCGAGGACGAGGTTGGCGGCCCCGGCGGGCAGCCCTGCCTCCTCCAGCGCCTTCATCAGCAGGATGGAGGTGGAGGGCGTCAGCTCACTGGGCTTGAGGACGATCGTGTTGCCCGCGAGGAGCGCCGGAGCGACCTTCCAACTGGCCTGCAGCAGCGGGTAGTTCCAGGGCGTGATGAGCCCGCACACACCGACGGGCTCGTACACGACCCGACTTACGGCGTCGTCGCGCCCGGTGTCGATGACCCGTCCGGCGTCGGTGCCGCCGATCCCGCCGTAGTAGCGGAAGCAGGAGACGACGTCGGCGATGTCGTACTCGCTCTCCACCAGCCGCTTGCCGGAGTCCAGCGACTCGGCGCGGGCGAACTCCTTGGCGTCGCGTTCGAGGATGTCGGCGGTGCGCAGCAGCAGGGCTGCGCGCTCCCGCTCGGGGGTGCGCGGCCAGGGTCCTTCATCGAAGGCGCGGCGGGCGGCGGCGATCGCGGCCTCGGTGTCGGGACGTGTTCCCTCGGACACGGTCGCGGTGAGCGTGCCGTCGGCGGGACAGCGGATCTCACGGTGACCGCCGGCCACCGCGTCGCGCCATTCTCCGTCCACATACAGGTCTGCCACGTGTGGAGCCCTTCGAGCGAATTCCGTTGCGCATTGTGCACCGTATTGCTTGTGGTGGAACACCCTGGCGAATGTGCAGACATACGTCAAGGGGTTGGCAGATGACGATTTCGCCATGCGGCCCATTGCCCGGCCACCTCTTGACCGCGAGCGGCGCACGGCCCAACCATGTTGCGTATCGCTCACCATGTTGCGCAACACGCACCGACGGAGGCCGTTCATGTCCCCTCGACCGCACCCTGGCCGCGAATTCGTCCTCACCCTCTCGTGCCCGGACACCACCGGACTGGTCCATGCCGTGAGCGGCTTCCTCGTCCGGAACTCCGGAAACATCCTGGAGAGCCGGCAATTCGATGATCGGCTCAAGGGCCGCTTCTTCATGAGGGTCCACTTCGACGTTTCCGATCCAAACGCCGACCTGAAAACACTGCGTTACCGATTCGGTCCGGTCGCCGAGGCGTATCGCATCTCCTGGACCCTCCGAGACGCCTCGACGCCGACCAGGACCCTGATCATGGTGTCCAAATTCGGCCACTGCCTGAACGACCTGCTCTTCCGCAAGCGCACCGGCGCCCTCAACATCGAGATCCCCGCGATCGTCTCCAACCACCGGGACTTCGAGGGTCTCGCGGACACGTACGGCATCCCCTTCCACCACATCCCGGTCACCAGGGACACGAAGGCCGAGGCCGAGGCGCGGCTTCTGGAGCTGGTACGCGACCTGGACATCGACCTGGTGGTGCTGGCCCGCTACATGCAGGTGCTCTCCGACGACCTGTGCAAGGAGCTGGAGGGCCGCGCCATCAACATCCACCACTCCTTCCTCCCCAGCTTCAAGGGCGCCCGCCCCTACCAGCAGGCGTACGACCGCGGCGTGAAGCTCGTGGGCGCCACCGCGCACTATGTGACGCCGGAACTGGACGAGGGCCAGATCATCGACCAGGACGTGGTGCGGGTGGACCACTCGCTCGACCCGGAGGAGCTGGTCACGGTGGGGCGGGACGTGGAGGCACAGGTGCTGGCGCACGCGGTGAAGTGGCACAGCGAGAACAGGGTGATGGTGTACGGGAATCGGACGGTGGTGTTCCGGTGAGCGACGGTCGTATACGGGCCCGGCTGGGCTAGCCGCCCAGCCGGGCCAGCGCCGCGCGACGCCAACGCTCGGTTTCCGCGAGCTGGTTGAACGTGAAGACGTGCAGCCCCGCCACTCCCGCCGCGGGTGCCGTCAGTGCCTCCGCGGTGCGCGCGAGCAGCTGGTCCGGCGAGTACCCACCAGGCGCCGCGAACCGCAGAAACCACGACGCGTGCTTCGTGAGGAACCGCGTCGACTCCCCCACCCCGATCTTCGTCGCCATGGCCAGCAGCTTCGCGCGCTGCACCGGCCCCGCGACACCCACGTACAGCGGCAGCGTGACGTCACGGCGCCTGATCCGGCCGACCCACTCCCCCAGCACGCGCGCGTCGAAGCACAGGTTGCTCACGATGTACGTGGCATGGGTGCGCTTGTCCCACATGGCCTGGATGGTGAGGTCGTCGTGGATGAGGGGGTGACTCTCCGGATACCCGGTGATGCCGACGCGGGCGAACGGGCCGCCCGACTCGCTGAGCCTGCGGAGCACCGGCAGCGCCCCGTCGTAGACCCCGGCCGGCGGATCGGCGTCGCCGGCCGGGACGAACACGTCGTCGACACCGGCCTGCCGCAGCCGCTCGACGACATCCTTGAGGTGCGCGTCGTCCCGCAGCAGCCGCGCGGGGACGTGCGGGACCACGCGGTAGCCGTGCGCGGACAATCGCTCGACGAGGTCGAGGGTCGGTTCCAGGCCCTTGACCGGCGACGCCGTCACGGTGACGACGACATCGCGCGGCACATGGGCCAGAACCTTCTCCTCGGTCGCCTTCGCGGGCAGCACCTCGTAACGGACGCTCGACAACAGCGCCTTGAGACCGTCGCCGCCCAACACGCCCTACCCGGCCTGCTTCTGGGCGTCGCGGTGGCGGTAGTACACGGCCTTGGAGGGAGCCAGCGGCTCCTTCCCCAGGATCAGGTCGGCCGCCTTCTCGGCGATCATCATGACGGGCGCGTAGATGTTGCCGTTGGTGACGTACGGCATCACCGAGGCGTCGACGACCCGCAGCCCCTCGACTCCGTGCACCCGCATGCTGGTTGGATCGACGACGGACATCTCGTCGGTGCCCATCTTGCAGGTGCAGGAGGGATGCAGCGCGGTCTCGCCCTCCTTGGCGACCCAGGCGAGGATCTCCTCGTCGCTCTCGACGGACGGGCCGGGCGAGATCTCGCCGTCGTTGTACGGGGCCAGTGCGGGCTGGTTGAGGAGCTTGCGGGCGACCCGGATCGACTCGACCCACTCGCGCCGATCCTGTTCCGTGGAGAGGTAGTTGAAGCGCAGCGCCGGGTGCTCCAGCGGGTCCTTGCTCTTGATCTTCACCGAGCCGATGGCGTCGGAGTACATGGGCCCGACGTGCACCTGGTAGCCGTGGCCGCCGGCCGGCGAGGAGCCGTCGTAGCGGACCGCGATCGGCAGGAAGTGGAACATCAGGTTGGGGTAGTCGACGTCCTCGTTGCTGCGGGCGAACCCGCCGGCCTCGAAGTGGTTCGTGGCGGCGGGACCCTTGCGGAAGAGCCATTGCAGGCCGATGAAGGGGGCCCGCCACTTCGCCATGTACGGCTGCATGGAGACGGGTTGCTTGCAGGCGTACTGGATGTACACCTCCAGGTGGTCCTGCATGTTCTCGCCGACGCCCGGCAGGTCGTGGACGACGTCGATACCGAGGGCGCTGAGCTCCTCGGCGTTGCCGACGCCCGAAAGCTGGAGCAGCTGCGGGGAGTTGATGGCGCCGCCGCAGAGGATGACCTCGCGGGCGCGCACCTGGTGGAGCTTGCCGTGATGCTTGTACTCGACGCCGACGGCCTTCTTGCCCTCGAAGAGGACGCGGTTGACCATCGCGCGGGTGGTGACGGTGAGGTTGGGCCGCTTGCGTACGGGCTTCAGGTACGCCTTGGAGGCGGAGAGTCGGCGCCCTCGGCTGACGTTGCGGTCGAAGGGTGCGAAGCCCTCCTGCTGGTAGCCGTTGACGTCGTCCGTGCGCGGATAGCCCGCTTCCTGCACGGCGTTGAGGAAGGCGCCGAACAACGGGTTGGTGGCGGGGCCGCGTTCGAGGACGAGGGGGCCGTCGTGGCCGCGGAACTCGTCGTCGGGATCGGCCGCGAGGCAGTTCTCCATCCGCCGGAAGTACGGCAGACAGTGCGCGTAGTCCCAGCTCTCCATGCCGGCGTCGGCGGCCCAGCGCTCGTAGTCCATGGGGTTGCCGCGCTGGAAGATCATGCCGTTGATGCTGCTGGAACCGCCCAGCACCTTGCCGCGGGCGTGGTAGACGCGCCGGTCGCCCATGTGCGGCTCGGGTTCCGACTCGTACTTCCAGTCGTAGAACCGGCTGCCGATCGGGTAGGTCAGCGCGGCGGGCATGTGGATGAAGACGTCCCACGGGTAGTCGGGCCGGCCGGCCTCCAGGACGAGCACCT
>NZ_JAEQAZ010000540.1 GCF_016654115.1 Streptomyces sp. MBT53 | reverse complement strand
GGAGAGACCCCCGAGGCCCCCGGGGGGGGTGGGGGGCTCCAGAACGTCGCGGATCAGGACGGCTTCCAGCAGGTAGGTGCACCCTTCTGTATCTGGCTGGGTTGACGGTTCCTGGTTGGGGACGGCCATTGCGTCGCTCTGCGCAGTCCAGGGCTCACTGGCGAAAACGGTCAAGCCGTCATCCCTCCCAGCCAGTTGACTGACCAACTCCTCAAGCGTCACGGGTTCTCCGGTAAAAGGTGCCATCGCGGAGCCCGGCGAGGAGCAGGACGCTGATGGGGTGGCAAGCGAGGTGAGGCCCCGGGTGGGGTGGGGTGGGGTGGGGGTCTGAAAAAGT
>NZ_JAEQAZ010000539.1 GCF_016654115.1 Streptomyces sp. MBT53 | reverse complement strand
GCGGCGCGGGCGGCCCGGGTCGCGTTGCGGCGGGACAGCGCGTCGAGCAGCGGGCGTTCACCCCGGCCTCGCAGCAGGAGCAGCACGAAGGGGTCGGCGTCCAGAAGTCTCGCGGTCTGGTAGCAGAGGGCGGCGGCGTGCTTGCAGGGGTGACCGACGTCGGGGCAACTGCAATGCGGGTCGAGGTCGCCGGGCCCCGGCAGCAGCGGAACTCCGCACTCCGCAAGGGACTTGGGCATCTCCTTGTCGAGCAGTGCGGCGATGTGTCCGGGCCGGTCGGCGGCGGCGTCCAGGAACCGGTCCCAGTCGGCGTCGTCGAGCGTCCGCAACCGCACCTGTACGCGGTACGGCCGCGGGCGGCTGCCCTGCACATACGCGAGCACGAGTCCCGGTGTCACGGTGATCGCGTCGACGTGGCCCTTCTCGGCGTAACCACGCCCGCGCACAAGCCGCTTGGCGTCCAGCGCGCCTTCCTCCAACGCGGTGACCCAGGCATTGCCCCACCAGGTCTCGGCGAAGTGCGTGTCCTTCGACGGCTTCGGCGGGAACGCGGGGAAGGTGCGGCGGAGGTCGCCGTCACGGGAGGGAGAGGCCATGGAGGTGGGGGTTGTGGGGATAGGGATGGGGGTGTGGGTGGGGCTGGGG
>NZ_JAEQAZ010000538.1 GCF_016654115.1 Streptomyces sp. MBT53 | reverse complement strand
GGTTCTGGTGTGGGGGCGTTCACCGGGAGTGGGTGGCGTCTGTCGAGGGGGAGGTCCCGGGGGAGGTGACCGGCGATTCGTCGGGGGAGCCTGGAGCGACGAGGGTGAAGGCGTTCTTCAGGGTCACCGGCGTTCCCCCGTTGTGGGTGAGGCTCACGGCGACCTTCTGTCCGTAGCTTCCCGGCCCCGGATCGGGGACGACGACCTCGAAGGTCTCCTGGTCGGGTGGTTCGGTCGTGGGGGCGGGGTCGTCCCCGGGAAGTTCGGCCGGGACGCCGGCGATGGTCATCGTGCTCGCGCCACCGAGAAGTTCCGCCTTGTCGAAGTAGATGCCGCGGACCGTGACGGTGA
>NZ_JAEQAZ010000537.1 GCF_016654115.1 Streptomyces sp. MBT53 | reverse complement strand
GCAGTCAACACCGTGCAGTCCGGCGAAGGTGTCGGCCAGGAACTGATCTACATCGCGGCGGCCGTCATCGGAGGCTGCCTCCTCACCGGCGGCTCGGGCTCGGCGATCGGCCCTCTCTTCGGCGCCTTCATGTTCGGCATGGTCCAGCAGGGCATCGTCTACGCCGGCTGGAACCCCGACTGGTTCAAGGCCTTCCTCGGCGTGATGCTCCTCGGCGCCACCCTCATCAATCTGTGGGTCGGCCGAGCGGCGACCCGGAGGTGAATCCAGTGACCACCACCCACCCGACCACTCTCGCGAACACCGCAACGGACAGTGCCGCACCGGTAGTTGAGCTGCAGAAAACAGGCAAGTCCTACGGCAATGTC
>NZ_JAEQAZ010000536.1 GCF_016654115.1 Streptomyces sp. MBT53 | reverse complement strand
CAGCCAAGCGGGACGCGCCGCAGGGCGGCCCGTTCCTGCACGCCGAGTCCCAACTCATCCGGTACCGAACGCTTTTTCGTAAGGTGGAGGCAGCAGCGCTGGACCCGGTCAAGACACGGGACTACATCCACCGTATGACGAAGGAGCTGTGAACCGACCTATGGTCACCGAGATCAGCTGGCAGAAGTCATCCTTCTCGGGCGGCGGCGACGGAGACGACTGCGTGGAGATCGGCTGGCAGAAGTCATCTTTCTCCGGCGGCGGTGAAGGCAACGACTGCGTCGAACTCGCCGCGACCCCCACCACCATCCACCTCCGCGAATCCGACACCCCCACCACCACACTCACCACCACCC
>NZ_JAEQAZ010000535.1 GCF_016654115.1 Streptomyces sp. MBT53 | reverse complement strand
GTCGCCAACAACGACATCTGGGCACGCCTCCGCAAGCGCACGGCCACCGGCTCGAAGGACGACGAGATCGGTTCCAACCGCCTCGCGATCGTCGTCCTCGGCATCGCCGCCATGGGCATCGCCTGCGCCCTCGGCGATGTCATCGAAGCCCTCACCGTCGCCTACAACCTGCTGGTCGGCGGCCTGTTGGTGCCCATCCTCGGAGGTCTCGTCTGGAGGCGCGGCAACCTGCCCGGCGCCATGGCCTCGATGATCGCGGGCGGCACCACGGTCGTCGTCCTCATGGTGACCGACGGCCTCCTCGCCAACGAGCCCATCTACTACGGCCTGTTGGCGGGCCTCGTCGCCTACCTCGC
>NZ_JAEQAZ010000534.1 GCF_016654115.1 Streptomyces sp. MBT53 | reverse complement strand
ACTCCCCCCTGCGGACGCCACCCCAGCGCCAGCCCGACCCCTATCAGCACGACCAGCCCGATCGCCGACTGAAGCATGTCCGCGGCCGAACGCCCCACCAGAACCGCTCCGTCAGCCATCGGCAGGGACCGGAACCGGTCGATCACCCCCTTGTTGAGGTCCTGGGTGACGGCAAGCATCGTGCCCTCCAGCCCGAAGGCCATGGTCAACGCGAGCATCCCGGGAACCAGATAGTCGACGTAGGCACCCTCGACCGCCCGCCCACCGCCGATCAGATAGCCGAACATCAGCAGCAGCATCACCGGGAAGACGAGACTCACCACGACCTGCACGGGCTGCCGCGCCCAGTGGGCGAGTTCACG
>NZ_JAEQAZ010000533.1 GCF_016654115.1 Streptomyces sp. MBT53 | reverse complement strand
TCCCCGCGCCCCTTAGGTGGGAAACCTGAGCGGTGTTTTTAGGAGCCCCTGTGGATTTTGGATTCGCTGGTGAGGACGAAGAGTTTCGGGTCGAAGCTCGGGCCTGGCTGTCCGCGCATGCCGAGAGTGGTCAGGACCGTCGTGCTTGGGAGCGCACTCTCGGTAAAAGCGGCTGGATCGGGCTGGGTTGGCCCGAAGCCGGATATGGGAATCGCAGCGCCACTCTCACTCAACAGGTCGCCTGGGCCGAGGAATACGCTCGGTCGGACGCGCCGCCCCGGTCCGGGCATATCGGGGAGAACTTGCTTGCTCCCACCCTCATCGCGCATGGCACCGATGCGCAGAAGTCCCGTTTTCTGCCTGC
>NZ_JAEQAZ010000532.1 GCF_016654115.1 Streptomyces sp. MBT53 | reverse complement strand
GGCGCCCTGATCCGCGCCGACGTCCACGGCTGGACCAACCCCGGAGACCCTGGCGCGGCAGCCGAACAGGCCCACCGCGACGCCACCTTGACCCACACCGCGAACGGCGTCTACGCGGCGATGTTCACGGCGGCCGTCATCGCCACCGCGGCCACCGACACCCACGACATCCACACCTGCCTGCGCACGGGACTCACGGTCGTCCCGCCCGACTCCCGCCTAGCCAAGGCCGTCCACCACTCCCTCCAACTGGCCCGCAAACACCGGGACTTCGACGCCGTGGTGGACGAACTCCACGCCACCCACGCGCGCACCCACCACTGGGTCCACGCGATCCCGAACACCGCCCTGATCGCCGCCGCCCTCACCCACGCGGACGGCGACTTCACCGACTCCATCTGCCGTGCGGTGTCGGGCGGTTGGGACACGGACTCCAACGGCGCGACCGTCGGCTCCGTTTCGGCCCTGCTCGCGGGCGGCCCGGCCGCTCTCCCCGACCGCTGGACGACCCCCCTCAAGAACCGACTCGCCACCTCCGTAGGCGACTTCAACGGCATCGGCTTCGACACCCTCGCCCGGCTCACCCACCAGGAGACCGCCCACCCATGACCCTCATCGCCGTGCTCGGCAGCACGAACATGGACCTCGTCGCCTACGTCACGAAGGCCCCGCGGCGCGGAGAGACCGTG
>NZ_JAEQAZ010000531.1 GCF_016654115.1 Streptomyces sp. MBT53 | reverse complement strand
GCAACGCCTCGTGGACGACGCCGATGAGTTTGTCGACCCCTTCGGGTCCGATCGCGCCGTCCTCGTCGAGGAGTTGGGCAAGGCGGAGTTCCACCTTGTGCGAGTGCGCGGGCAGCGGTCGCGCTCCCGGGTGTGCGTCCACCACCAGCAGATGCACCGTGTTCGATCCCACGTCGAGGACACCGAGTCTCATATACGGAACGCTACTGCCACCTGCACCGATCTCCGTCCTCGGAGCGGTTTCTGGGGCCGCCCCGGGCGACTTACCCTGGACGCGTGCCAAAGACGAAAAAGGCGAAGAACGACAAGGCGGCCAAATCACCCGGCGATTCTTCGCCGGTGACGTCGGCCATGCCCCCGAGGACGACGTCGGCCAAGCCCCCGAAGACGTCGACGATGTCGAAGAAGGCTCTGAAAGCCGACGAGAAGGGGCTCGACTTCGCGCGCGCGTGGGTGGAGTTCCCGGATCCGGCGGACGAGGAACAGCTCTTCCGCTGCGATCTGACATGGCTGACCTCTCGCTGGAACTGCATCTTCGGAAGCGGCTGCCAGGGCATCCAGGCGGGCCGCGCGGACGACGGATGCTGCACCCTGGGCGCGCACTTCTCCGACGAGGACGACGAGAAACGGGTCGCCGGGCATGTGGCGAGACTCACGCCGGACATCTGGCAGCACCACGACGAGGGCGTGCAGAACGGCTGGACCTCGGAGGACGAGGACGGCGACCGCCAGACCCGCCCCTTCAAGGGCTCGTGCATCTTCCAGAACCGCCCCGGTTTCGCGGGCGGCGCGGGCTGCTCGCTGCACATCCTCGCCGTGAAGGAGGGCCGCGAGCCCCTGGAGACCAAGCCGGACGTCTGCTGGCAGCTGCCGGTGCGGCGGACGTACGAGTGGATCGACCGCCCGGACGACACGCGGGTGCTCCAGGTGTCGATCGGCGAGTACGACCGCAGGGGCTGGGGTTCCGGCGGCCACGACCTGCACTGGTGGTGCACGTCGGCGACCTCGGCGCACGGCGCGGGCGACCCGGTGTACGTGTCCTACCGCCCGGAGCTGACCACCGAGCTGATGGGCAAGGCCGGCTACGACCGTCTGGTCGAGCTGTGCGAGCAGCGCCTGGCCTCGCAACTCCCGCTGCTGGCACCACATCCGGCGGACCCGGTCGGCTGACCGCTCAGGACGGGCCCGGCTCGCCGCCGTCGGACGGCGGCGCCGAGCCCCCCGGGTCGGCGGAGGACGAGTCCGTCGGAGTGGGATCCGGATCGGCGGACGAGGGCGGCGGATCACTCGGCGTCGGACCGGTGGGAGCCGTCTCCGTGGGCGTCGGATCCGGCCCGGACGAGGGCGGCCCGCCGGGATCGGGATGCGAGGGATACGACGGCTCGCCCGGCTCGGTCGGGGCGGGCGCGCTGCCGTAGCCCTCGATGGAGACGACGGCGCCGGCGGGCGAGACGGCCACGCGCGCGGTCCAGGGGCCGGAGGGCTCGCGCAGATGGTCGACGTACACCTTGATCGTCAACGATTCGCCCGGGGCGAGGGTTCCCGAGGACTGGCTGAGGTAGAGCCAGGGTGCCGTGGTGGTCGCGGACCAGCGGACCGGGGCCGCGCCGGACGCGGTGAGGGTGACGAGCGTGGTGTCGGCGCTGTTGGCGGCCGAGACGGCGAGCCGCCCGGCCCCCTTGCCCCCCGTGCCGGCGACGCTGATGACCTCCACGGAGACATCGTTCTTGCCGCCTTTGCCGTCGCCCTTGCCGACCCGCGCGCGGGGCCCCGCACCGGCATCGGCGGGGAGGTGCGCCATGGCGACATGCAGGGCCGCGCGGGGTGCCTCCAGGACGGGCAGTTCGGCGGGCGTGACTCCGGCGCCGGGCCAGGTGCCGGGCACCGCGCGCTCGGCGGTACGGCGGCAGCGCGGGCAGTCGTCGACGTGCCGGACCAGTTCGCGGCGCAGCGCGCTGCTGAGCACGAGCTGATGGTCACCGGTGAGCCGGGCGACGCTCGGGCAGGTCCCGGTCTCCACGACGGCGAGGGCGGCCCGCGTGCGTTCCACCTCGCAGGCGGCGGAGGCCAACAGCTCCCGCGCGGTGGCGAGATCCATCCCAAGGACGGCGGCGACCTCGTGGGCGGCGAGCCGGTGGCGTACGGCGAGTTCGAGCGCCTCGCGCTGCTCCGGGGTGGT
>NZ_JAEQAZ010000052.1 GCF_016654115.1 Streptomyces sp. MBT53 | reverse complement strand
GACGAGCCCCTGTCGCACATCCTGGACAACATCCCGGTCCTGTCGGGCAACGGCTCCGCGGGCAGCTGATCCCCGGACGCGCACCACGGGCCGCCGACTTCTCGGCGGCCCGTTGGCTTGCCTCCGCAGGCGCGGACCGTCCACGGGGACACGCTCCCGCTCGTCCGGGAGCCGACTTGTCACCCCAACAGACTTATTGCTCCATTCAGGGCAAAGGCCGCAACCAAACCGGCCGTCACCCAGTTGATCATCGCGCGGCTCCGCAACGGGGTCCGTCCTCCGAAAGGGTTTGAACATGAAGAAGCTGTGGGCGACCGCGGCTGTTGCCGCCTCCCTCGCCGGTGCCACGGCCGCTGTCGCCACCCCGGCGATGGCGATCGGCAACGACGACGGCGTCACCACCACCCAGGGCAACGGCGCCGTCCAGAAGTACGGCAACCAGGAGACCAAGGGCGACATGAGCCCCCAGCTCTCCCTCGTCCAGGGCACCCTGAACAAGCCCTGTGTCGGCCTGCCGGTCAAGGCGAACCTGGCCTCGATCGTCGGCGTCGTGCCGGTCACCGTTCTGCAGGACGTGCCGATCCTGTCGGCCCCGCAGAACCAGCAGTGCACCGAGAACTCCACCCAGGCCAAGGGCGACGAGCCGCTGTCGCACATCCTGGACAACATCCCGGTCCTGTCGGGCAACGGCGCCGTGGGCAGCTGACCCCACCAGCACCACGAGAGCGGGCCGCCGAGCACCTCGGCGGCCCGCTTCTTGCTATGTCGGCTTCGGCTTCGCGTAGAGCGCCTCGATGTCGTCCGCGTAGGCCGCCGTCACCACATGGCGTTTGATTTTCAGGGACGGGGTGAGCAGACCGTTGTCCTCGGTGAACTCGCCCTCGACCAGGGCGAAGGCGCGGATCGACTCGGCGCGGGAGACGGCCTGGTTGGCGTGGTCGACGGCCTTCTGGACGTCCGCGCGCAGGTCCCCGTTCCGTACGAGCTCGGCGAGCGGGGTGTCCACGGGGAGTTTGCGCACCGACAGCCAGTGGGCGAGGGCCTCGGGGTCGAGGGTGATCAGGGCGGCGACGAAGGGGCGGTTGTCGCCGACGACCAGGCACTGGCCGACCGGGGCGCGGCTGCGGAGGCGGTCCTCCAGGACGGCGGGCGAGACGTTCTTGCCGCCGTTGGTGACGAGGATGTCCTTTTTGCGGCCGGTGATGGTGAGATAGCCGTCCTCGTCGAGCGCCCCGAGGTCCCCGGTCGCGAACCACTCGTCCCGCAGTACGGCGTCGGTGGCCGCCGGGTTGTTCCAGTACGCGCCGAAGACCACCCCGCCCTTGATGAGCACCTCGCCGTCGTCGGCGATGCGGACCGTGGTGCCGGGCACCGGGAGGCCGACCGTGCCGGGGCGGGGCCGCAGGGGCGGGACGATGGTGGCGGCGGCCGTGGTCTCGGTGAGGCCGTAGCCCTCGTAGACGATGATTCCGGCCGCGGCGAAGAAGAGGTTGAGGTCGCGGTCGAGCGGGGAGCCGCCGCTGATGGCGTACCGCATCCGGCCGCCGAGTTCGCTGCGGATACGGCGGTAGACCAGCAGGTCGTAGAGGGCCCACGCGGCGTACAGGGCGGGGCTCGGGCCCTTGCCGGTGCCGAGGAACCTGTCGAGGTAGGCCTTGCCGAAGCGGACCGCGACGCGGTCGGCGCGGTCGAAGGAGGCGGCGCGGCCCATCCGTTCGGCGGTCGCGCGGCCGGTGTCGTGGATCTTCTCGAAGAGGTATGGCACCCCGACCAGGAACGTGGGCCTGAACTCCCGTAGCGCCGGGCGGAGTTCGTCGGGCTTGATGCTCGGGCAGTGGCCGATCTCGATGCGGGCCATCAGACAGGCGATCTGCAGGGTGCGGCCCATGATGTGCGCGAGCGGGAGGAAGAGGAGCGTGGAGGCGACCTGGCCGGTGACCTCGGTGAAAAGGGGGTGCAGCAACTCGACCGTGTTGGCGGCCTCGGCGTGCAGGTTGGCGTGGGTGAGGACACAGCCCTTGGGGCGGCCGGTGGTGCCGGAGGTGTAGCAGATCGTCGCGACCGTGTCGGGGGTGAGCGCGGTACGGCGCTTGGTGACCTCCTCGTCGGTGATGTCCCGTCCCAGGGTGGCGAGTTCGGCCAGCGCGCCCGCGTCCAGCTGCCAGATGCGCGGGTGTTGGGGGTGGCGGGCGGTGCCCGTCATGACCGTGTCGGTGTTCTCGCTGTTCTCCGTGACGACGAAGCGGGTGCCCGAGTCCCTGACGATCCACTCCACTTGCTCGGCGGACGAGGTCGCGTAGATCGGCACGGTCCGGCCGCCGGCCGCCCAGATCGCGAAGTCGAGGACCGTCCACTCGTAGCGGGTGCGGGACATCACCGCGACCCGGCCGCCCGGTTCGAGGCCGGCGGCCATCAACCCCTTTGCGGTGGCGGTGACTTCACGGGCGAAGGCGGCGGCGGTCACGGGGTGCCAGCCGCCGTTCTGCTCACGGCGGAGGACCACGGTGTCGGGGGCCTCCGCCGCGTTGGTGAACGGCAGGTCGGCGGTGCTGCCGGTCGTCGGGCGCGAGGCGAGCGGCAGCGTGCTCGCCTCCCGTACGACTCCCCGCGCGTCCCTGGTGAGTTCGACCCGGGTGCGGGCCGCCAGGTCGGTGCGTTGCCGCGCCCGCTTCAGGTCCTTGCGTACGCCCATGTCGGCTGCTCCCGGTCGGCGGTGAGACGGTGACTGGGGCGTCAACTTACTCGCAAGTAGGGGAAGGTCAATGGGGCCGGTGGGATCGAGTACCGGTTGGGTCGGGGTCAGTTCATGCGGCTCGCCTCGTCGATCGCCTCGGCGAGTTGCTGTACGTCCTTGTCCTCCGTCTGTTTCGCCAACGCGTGGGCGCGGTCGGCGAGTTCGTCGAGGCCCGGGTCGCCCGGCAGGTCGCCGGAGCGGAGGCAGTCGGCGAAGTAGGCGGCCACGGCGGTGACTTGGAAGCGGGGGGACGCGCTGGAGAGGGAGTCGTGCAGGGCGTCGGTCTCCAGCTGGCCCGACTCCTCGTGCGGGGCACGGGTGTCGGGGTCGAGCCAGCGGACACTGGCCGTGGCGAGGTGGCCGTCGGCGCCGGGCCTGGTGCGGACGGCGTAGAGGGCGGTCACGGTGTGGCCGGGGCCGATCTCGCCGCCGTCGACGTTGTCGTTGCGGAAGTCGTCGTCGGCGACCTTGCGGTCCTCGTAGCCGATGAGCCGGAACTGCGCGACCGTCTCGGGGTCGAAGGCGACCTGGGCCTTGGCGTCGCGGGCGGTGAGGTCGATGTTCTGCGGGAGTTGGTCGACGAAGACCTTGCGGGCGTCGGCGTCGTCCGAGACGTACGCGGTGTGGCCGTCGCCCTTGTCGGCGAGTTTCTCCATCAGGGCGTCGCCGTAGTCGCTGCCGACTCCGACGCCGAACAGGGTGATGCCGTGGTCGCGGCGTTCGTTCGAGATGCGTTCCAGGATCGAATCGGCGTTGGTGTCACCGGTGTTGGCGAGGCCGTCGGAGATGAGGACGACCCGGTTGGTGGCGCCCTCGCGCAGTCCCTCGGTGGCGGTGGCGTAGCCGGTCGCGACGCCGGCGCCGAGGTTGGTCGAGGACTGGGTCTCCAACTCGTCGACGGCGTGGTGGACTGTGCCGCGATGGCCGTCGAGGCGGGTCATCGGGAGGACGGTCTCGGCCTCGTCGCTGAAGGTGACGAGGGCGACCGAGTCGTCGTCGCGCAGCCGGTCCGTCATCTCGTCGAGGGACTTCTTCGCGAGGTCCAGGCGGCCCGTCTCGGCCATGGAGCCGGAGACGTCGATGACGAACGTGAGGGCTGCGGGCGGGCGTTCGGCGTTGTCGTCGGCTGTGCGGGTGGCGAGGCCGACGCGGACCAGGGACCAGTTGGCGCTGTCGGTGCGGGCGCCGTCGACGGTGACCGTGAAGCCGTTGCCGTCGGGGCGTTCGTAGTCCTGCCGGAAGCTGTTGACGAACTCCTCGGGGCGGACCGTCGACGGGTCGGGCAGCTGCCCGTCGGCCAGGACGCGGCGGGCGTAGCCGTAGGAGGCGGTGTCGACGTCGAGGGCGAAGGTGGAGAGGTAGTCGGGGGACGGGGCGATCTTGTCGGCGGGGGTGCTTGTCTGTTCGCCGTCCTGTTCGCTGCTGTTGTCACCGCCGGAGGTGGTGGCGGGGGCCGGGGCCGGGAAACCGGTCCGGTTCGCCCCGTCCGCGCTGTTGGAGTTGCTGCTGCCGCCCGCGCTGCAGCCGGTGAGCAGCAGGCCGCCCGCGGCGGTGAGGGCGAGCAGGGTGGCGCGCAGGCGTCGAGGTCGCCGGGTGCGGTGGCGGGCGTACTCCTGCGCCGGTCGTGTGCGGTCGGTCTGGTCGGTTCCCATCTCCCGTGCCCCCTCGGTCCGTTGACGTCGGCTTCTGCGACTGTGACGGCGGAGGGGACGGGAACGTGCGCTACGGGGAGTTGCGGAAGCGTCTCGAAGGGGTCGCGATCATGGCCTGTCGTGACCGGTGGGTGATGCTCCGTTGACCTACGACACGATGTCCTTGCGGGCGAAACCCCGGAAGGCCAGGGCGAACAGCACGATGGCGTACGTAACGGAGACCGCCGTGCCCTGGATCATGCCGGACCACTCCGGATGGGGCTGCACGGCGTCCGCCCAGGCGAACTGCCAGTGCGCGGGCAGGAAGTCGCGCCAGTGGCCGAGGGCGGTGACGGCGTCCAGGACGTTGCCGACGATGGTCAGGCCGACCGCGCCGCCGACCGCGCCCAGGGGTGCGTCGGTCTTCGTCGAGAGCCAGAACGCGAGCCCGGCGGTGACCAGTTGGGACACGAAGATGTACGCCACGACCACGAGCAGGCGTTGGGCGGCCGTGCCCGAGCCGATCGCGCCGCCGGTGGGCAGCTCCAGCGGTCCCCAGCCGTAGGCGGCGGTGCCGACGGCCAGGGCGACGAGCGGGAGCAGGACCATCGCGCCGAGGCTGAGGCTCAGGCCGACGACCAGCTTCGACCACAGCAGGCGGGCCCGGGGCACGGGTGCCGCCAGCAGATAGCGCAGGGACGACCAGCTGGCCTCCGAGGCGACCGTGTCCCCGCAGAACAGGGCGACCGGGACGACCAGGAGGAAGCCCGCCGACACGAACAGGTTCACCGCGGCGAAGTTGGCGCCCGACGAGGTGGCCGTGTCCATCAGGGTCACCTGGCTGTTGCGCTCGCCCGGGGTGCCGCCGATCGCGAAGGCGGCCACCAGGATGAAGGGCAGCGCGGCGAGAATGCCGCCCATGACCAGGGTGCGGCGCCGCTTCAACTGCCGGACCAGTTCCACCCGGAGGGGCAGTGTGCGGCCCGCGCGGTAGCCGGAGGCCACCTCTACGGGCTCGGCGAGCGTGCTCATGCGGAACCTCCGATCAGGGTGAGGAAGGCGTCTTCGAGGCGGCGGTGGGGGCCGACGGAGGAGACGGGGACTTCGAGTCGTACGAGTTCGACGAGGAGTCGGGCGGCGGTGGGCGAGCCGTGAGCGGAGGGCGCCGAGGAGGGGCTCGGTGGGGTGGACGGGGTCGCCGGGTCCTCCGCGAGGGACGGGGGCACCGGCGCGTCGAGTGCGGTGCCGGGGGCGTCGGCCGTGGCGGAGGTGGCCGGCTCGGCGAGTGCGACGCCGGACGCCTCGGCGGTGGTGGCGCCCTGCGCCTCGCGCGCCGCGCCGGCCCCCTCCGCCACGGCGCCGCCCGCCGGGGAGGCGGCGGACACCAGGCGGTCGCCGAGGGCCGGTTGATCGGCGGATACCGGGTGGTCACCGGAGGACGGACCGTCGTCGGAGGCCAGCCGCAACAGCAGGCCGCCGTCCGCGCGGGTCACCGACTCGACGTCCGGCAGGGCCGCGATCTTGTCGACCAGCGGGTCGGGGATGTCGGCGGCCAGGCCGACAAGGAGGGTGTCTCCGGAGCCGATGATCTCGGCGACCGGGCCCGCCTGGACGAGTCGGCCGCGGTCCATGACCACGAGGTGGGTGCAGGACTGCTCGACCTCGGCGAGGAGGTGGCTGGAGACGATGACCGTGCGGCCGGCCTCCGCGTAGCGGATCATCACCTCGCGCATCTCGCGGATCTGCGGCGGGTCGAGGCCGTTGGTCGGTTCGTCGAGGATGAGGAGGTCGGGCAGGCCCAGCATGGCCTGGGCGATGGCGAGGCGCTGGCGCATGCCCTGGGAGTAGGTGCGCACCGCGCGGGCGAGCGCGTCCCCGAGGCCCGCGATCTCCAGGGCCTCCTCCAGGTGGGCGTCCTCCGGGGGCCGTCCCGTCGCCTGCCAGTACAGCTCCAGGTTCTCGCGGCCGGAGAGGTGCGGGAGGAAGCCCGCGCCCTCGACGAAGGCGCCGACCCTGGACAGCACCGGGGCGCCCGGGCGGATCGCGTGACCGAAGACCCTGATCTCGCCGTCGTCCGGTTTGATCAGGCCCATCAGCATGCGCAGGGTGGTCGTCTTGCCCGCGCCGTTCGGACCCAGCAGGCCGAGCACCTGGCCCTTCTCCACGCGGAAGGACAGCTCCCGGACCGCGTACCGGTCCGCCGACTTCGCGTACCGCTTGCTCAAGTCGGTGATCTGGAGCGGAACTTCGGCCAGCTCCGGGTCGGGGGGTGTCGCGGAGGTGCGGCGGCGTCCGGTCAGCAGCAGCGCCAGTGCGAGCGCCGCGCCGGCGAGCGGGAACCACCACACCCAGGACGGCAGCGTCGCCGCCGCGGTCGTCACACCCGGGGCCGTCGGCACCTTGAGGTCGCTCTTCAGGGTGACGGTGTACGTCGCCGGGGCCGTGGGCGAGGAGTACGCGAGGTCCGTCGAGGCGAGGACCAGGCGCAGGTGGTGGCCGCTCTGGACGTCGTAGTCGATGGCCGGGAGGGTGATCGTGACGTCCTTGCCCGCCTTGGCGCCCTCGACCCTGAGGGGGGTCACCAGCTGGGAGGGGAGCACCTGTTGGGTGCCGCCCGGGCCGACGTCGTAGACCTTGCCGAAGAGGACGGCGTCGTCGCTCGTCGACTTGACGTGGACGGTGACCGTGGGCGATCCGGTGATGCGGAGGCCCTGGGTGAGGGGCTTGGAGTCGAACGCGGCGTACTGGCCGGGGAAGTCGAGGGAGATGCCGACGCCCAGGGAGGACAGCTGGGACAGGCCGCCCGCGCTGCCGAGGCCGGGCAGGGCGGAGATCGCGGGCGGGCTGGCGCCGGCCGGGTTGGTGAAGGACTGCTCGCGGCGGCCGGTGAGGGCGATCGCGCGCGGGTCGCTCTCCAGGCCGGGGTAGGCGCTGCCGCTCGCGCCGCGCAGTTGGGCGGCGCCGTCGGTGGAGTCGACGCCTCCGGTGCGGGTGACGCGGAAGGCCGGGCCGGTGTCGGTGTTCTTGTCGTCCTTCAGGTACCGGTCGAACCACGAGGTCACGCGTGCCTGGACGCGGCTCGTCTCCATGTCGCCGCCGTCATGGCCGCCCGCGATCCAGTCGACGTCCACGGGGGCGCCGTTGGCGCGGATCGCCTTCGCGGCGGCGTCGGCCTGGCCGAGCGGGAAGAGGGAGTCGGTCTGGCCCTGGAGCAGGAGGGTCGGCACGTTGATGTGTGTGGCGACGGCGGACGGGGAGCGCTCATCGAGGAGTGCGCGCGCCGCCGCGTCCGGCTTGCCCGACTCGGCGACCCGGTCGTACATCGCGCACAACTGGGGCTCGAAATTGGCGCAGCCGCCACCGGAGTTGATGAAGATGCTCGCCCAGAGCTTCTTGAAGACGCCGTTCGGGAACAGGGCGTCGGCGAGGTTCCAGTACGTGATCGCCGGGGCGATGGCGTCCACGCGGGCGTCGTACCCGGCGGCCAGCAGCGAGATCGCTCCCCCGTAGGAACCGCCCGCCACGCCCACGCGCGGGTCGCCGGGCTTGTCGAGCTGGACGTCCGGCTGCTTCGCCAGCCAGTCGATCAGCTTGGAGACGTCCTTGACCTCGCCGTCCGGGTCGTTGAGCCCGATCTTGCCGGTCGACTTCCCGAAGCCGCGCGCGGACCAGGTCAGTACCGCGTAGCCGTCTCTGGCCAGGCCCTCGGCCTGCTTCCGTACGTCGTCCTTGCTGCCGCCGAAGCCGTGCGCCAGGAGGACGGCGGGGCGGCGGGCGGTGCCGCCGGTGGTGAAGTACGAGGTGTCGAGGTTCACGCCGTCGACTGCCATCGTGCGGTCGGAGCGGTGTACCTCCGGCGGTTTGTCGGAGGCCACGGCCGTCCAGGTGCCGGCGGCGGCGAGCACGGCTACGGCGGCGGTGGCGGCGAGCCAGCGCCGGGGGCGTCGTAGTCGTAGCTGCGGGCGAAGATCCATGTCGTCAACGGTACGGGGCGTCTCTGACAGTTGGGGGCGACCCTGGGGTGAACCGGGGGTGAGGGGTGTACCGCGCTTGGTGTATGGCTAGTAGCTCGGGAGGCTTATGTGGGGTGCCGGGTGCGGGTGCGTTGTGGCTGGGCGCGCCCACGCGGCGGAGCCGCAAATTGATACAGCCCCGCGCCCCTGACGAGGACTCGGCCCCTTCGGGGCCTCAGTCCTCCTCAGGGATCGACACAAGCCAGCGGGTTTCGCGGCGTGGGCGCAGGTAGAACGCCCAGTAGAGGGTGGCCGCGGCGACTATGCCCCCTGTCCACAGCAGATAGCTCGTCTCCTGTTGCGTGAGGATGTACGCCAGGACCGCGATCAGGAGGATCGGCATTGCGGGCCACAGCGGCATGCGCCACGCGCGCGTGTGCCTGTGTTGGCCTCGGCGGGAGAGCAGGGCAGCTACCGCGACCAGCAGGTACATGCCCGTCACCGACACACCCGTCACGCCGTACAGGGTGTCCAGGTTGACGAAGCAGAGGACTGCTCCGGGGATGCCTACGGCGAGGGTGGCCACCCAAGGGGCGCCGAAGCGGCCGAGCTTGGAGAAGACCGTGTTGACCGGGGTGGGCCAGGCCTTGTCGCGGGCGGAGGCGAAGAGGACGCGGGAGTTCTGGATGACCATGACGATGCCCGCGTTGATGATCGCGAGGGCTACGCAGAGGCTGACGAAGGTGCCGACCGCCGAGTTGGACCAGGCGGTGACCATGCTGCTGATGTCGCCGCCGGCCAGCTCCGAGAGGTCGGACGCGCCCATGGTGATGGCGACCACCGGGACCAGGATGATCACCGTGGAGATCGCGAGGGTGGCGAGGACCGTGCGGGCCACGTTGCGGCGCGGGTTCTCCAGCTCCTCGGAGAGGTAGACCGCCGTCGAGAAGCCCTGGGTGACGAAGAGGGCGATCGCCAGGCCGGAGACCACCAGCATCGCCGTCACCGTGTCCGTGTGGCCGCCGGTGCCCGCGACCTGCATCGAGGTCAGGCTGCCCAGGCCCCGGTGGCTGTGCGTGAAGCCGAGGAGGGCCACGACTCCCGCCGCAATGACCTCCAGGACCAGGAAGATGCCCGTGATCCAGGCGTTGGCGCGCAGGTCCAACAGGCCCGCCAGCGTGGCCAGGAGCATCACGCCCGCGCCGGTCATCGACGGGTTCAGGTGGACGATCGGGGTCAGGTAGTCCGCCGTGCCCATCGCTATCACCGGCGGGACGATCATCACGACCAGGAGCGAGAGGACGAAGACCAGCCAGCCCGCCAGGCGGCCCGCCAGCGTCGACACCATCGCGTACTCGCCGCCCGCGCTGGGGATGAGGGTGCCCAGCTCCGAGTAGCAGAACGCGACGGCGATGCAGAGGACCGAGCCGATCGCGATCGTGAGGGCGGTCGCGGTGCCCAGCGTGCCGAACAGGTCGGGGACGACCACGAAGAGCGTGGAGGCCGGTGTCACGCAGGAGAGCGTGAGGAGCGTGCCACCGACTATGCCGATGGAGCGCTTGAGCTGCCGGGGGCTTCGGGAGCTGTCCGACGGCGCCTCGGAAACGGCGGCCTCGGCAGTGGGGAGGGTGTCGGTCACGGGCCTGATGGAACATTGACGGAAACCATCACGTCAATGGGTGTTCACCTACGGAATCCGTTGATCCAGACCGTCGAGAGTGACGTATTCGGCGTCCGTGGGCAGTGGTGGCCCCGGTTCGGGTTCCTGCGGTTACCGCAGCCGTCGTAGCGAAAAAATGGGGCCGTCCGCGATACGGACGGCCCCATTCAGGCCTGCTGAAGGCTGCTCAGTGGTTGCGCGGGAACCCGAGGTCGACGCCGGTCGGGGCGTCGGCCGGGTCGGGCCAGCGGGTGGTGACGACCTTGCCGCGGGTGTAGAAGTGCGTGCCGTCGTTGCCGTAGATGTGGTGGTCCCCGAAGAGGGAGTCCTTCCAGCCACCGAACGAGTGGTAGCCCACCGGGACCGGGATCGGGACGTTGACGCCGACCATGCCGGCCTCGATCTCCAGCTGGAAGCGGCGGGCGGCGCCGCCGTCGCGGGTGAAGATCGCGGTGCCGTTGCCGAAGGGGGAGCTGTTGATGAGGGCCACGCCCTCGTCGTAGGTGTCCACGCGCAGGACGCAGAGGACCGGGCCGAAGATCTCGTCCGTGTACGCCTTCGCCGTCGTCGGCACCTTGTCGAGGAGAGAGATGCCGATCCAGTGGCCGTCCTCGAAGCCCTCGACCGTGTAGCCGGTGCCGTCGAGGACCACTTCGGCGCCTTCCGCCGCCGCGCCCGTCACGTAGGACGCGACCTTGTCGCGGTGCACGGCGGTGATCAGCGGGCCCATCTCCGACGTCGGGTCGTTGCCGGGGCCGATCTTGATCTTCTCGGCGCGCTCGCGGATCTTCTCGACCAGCTCGTCGCCGATGGAGCCGACCGCGACCACGGCCGAGATGGCCATGCAGCGCTCGCCCGCCGAACCGTAGGCGGCGGAGACGGCCGCGTCGGCCGCCGCGTCGAGGTCGGCGTCGGGCAGGACCAGCATGTGGTTCTTGGCGCCGCCCAGGGCCTGGACGCGCTTGTGGTTCGCGGAGGCCGTGGTGTGGATGTAGCGGGCGATCGGGGTCGAGCCGACGAAGGAGACCGCCTTGACGTCCGGGTGCTCGAGGAGGCGGTCCACGGCCACCTTGTCGCCGTGGACGACGTTGAAGACGCCGTCCGGGAGGCCTGCTTCCGCCAGCAGTTCGGCGATCTTCAGGGACGCCGACGGGTCCTTCTCGGAGGGCTTGAGGACGAAGGTGTTGCCGGTCGCGATGGCGATCGGGAACATCCACATCGGCACCATGGCGGGGAAGTTGAACGGCGTGATGCCGGCCACGACACCCAGCGGCTGGCGGATCGACGCCACGTCGACGCGCGACGCGACCTCGGTGGAGAGTTCGCCCTTGAGCTGCACGGTGATCCCGCACGCCAGGTCGACGATCTCCAGGCCGCGCGCGACCTCGCCCAGCGCGTCGCTGTGCACCTTGCCGTGCTCGGCGGTGATCAGCTCGGCGATGGCGTCCCGGTTGGCCTCGAGCAGCGCCCGGAACTTGAAGAGGATCGTGGTCCGCTTGGCGAGCGAGGAGGTGCCCCAGGTCGCGTAGGCGTCCTTGGCGGCGGCGACGGCCGCGTCGACCTCCTCGACCGACGCGAACGCGACCTTCGTGGTGACCGCGCCGGTCGCCGGGTCGGTGACCGGCCCGTAGTTCCCCGACGCGCCTTCGACGGTCTTGCCGCCGATCCAGTGGTTGACGATCTTCGTCATGCCCAGTTGCTCCTTCACAGATGGCGGCGTCGGGTGGTGACGTGCCGTTCGTACAGCTCTCGTGCCTTGACCGCGGACGATCGGGCCGCGGTCTCGGCCACAGGAACATCCCACCAGGCCTGCGCCGGAGGCGCGCCCGACACAGTGTCTGCGGTTTCGGTCTCCACGTAGACACAAGTGGGAGTGTCCGCGGCCCGCGCCTCGGCGAGCGCCGTGCGCAGGTCACGGACGGTCTTCGCGCGCAGCACGCGCATGCCGAGGCTGGCCGCGTTGGCGGCGAGGTCGACGGGCAGCGGGGCGCCGGTGTAGGTGCCGTCGTCGGCGCGGTGGCGGTACGCGGTGCCGAACCGCTCGGCACCCACCGACTCCGACAGGCCGCCTATGGACGCGTACCCGTGGTTCTGTATCAGCAGCACCTTGATCGCGATGCCTTCCTGTACGGCGGTCACGATCTCCGTCGGCATCATCAGATACGTGCCGTCGCCGACCAGCGCCCACACCGGCCGGTCCGGCGCGGCCAGCTTCACGCCGATCGCGGCCGGGATCTCGTAGCCCATGCAGGAGTAGCCGTACTCCAGGTGGTACTGGTCGAACGACCTCGTCCGCCACAGCTTGTGCAGGTCTCCGGGGAGCGAGCCGGCCGCGTTGACGATGATGTCCGACGCGTCGACGATCTCGTCGAGTGCGCCCAGGACTTGGGGCTGGGTGGGGCGTACGTCGGGCTCGTCGGCCTCGTAGCAGGCGTCGACGCGCTGTTCCCAACGCTCCTTGTCCTCGCGGTACTCGGCGATGTACGACGCGTCGACCCGGTGGCCGTGGCGGCCCAACTCCTTTGCCAGCGCGGTCAGTCCGCCGCGGGCGTCGGCGATCAGCGGCTGTCCGGCGAGTTTGTGGCCGTCGTACGGGGCGATGTTGAGGTTGAGGAAGCGGACGCCGGGGCGTTCGAAGAGGGTGTGGGAGGCGGTGGTGAAGTCGGTGTAGCGGGTGCCGACGCCGATCACCAGGTCGGCCATCCGGGCGAGTTCGTCGGCGGTCGCGGTGCCGGTGTGGCCGATGCCGCCGACGTCCTGCGGGTGGTCGTGGTTCAGGGAGCCCTTGCCGGCCTGGGTGGAGGCGACCGGGATGCCGGTGGCGGACGCGAACTCGGCGAGGGCTGCCTCGGCGCGGCTGTGGTGGACTCCGCCGCCCGCGACGACGAGCGGCCTCCGCGCCTCGCGAACTGCCCTTACCGCTTCGGCGAGTTCGGCCGGGTCGGCGGCCGGTCGCCGTACGTACCAGGTGCGTTCGGCGAAGAACTCGTCCGGCCAGTCGTACGCCTCGGCCTGAACGTCCTGCGGGAGAGCGAGAGTTACGGCCCCGGTCTCGACGGGGTCGCTGAGTACGCGCATGGCGTTCAGGGCGGCCGGGATCAGCGCCTCAGGGCGGGTGATCCGGTCGAAGTACCTCGACACCGGGCGCAGACAGTCGTTGACCGACACATCGCCCGCGTACGGGACTTCGAGCTGCTGGAGCACCGGATCCGCGGGGCGGGTGGCGAAGGTGTCGCCGGGGAGGAGCAGGACCGGGAGGTGGTTGATCGTGGCGAGCGCGGCGCCGGTGACGAGGTTGGTGGCGCCGGGGCCGATGGAGGTCGTGACGGCGTGCGTCGACAGCCGGTTCGACTGGCGCGCGTAGCCAACTGCCGCGTGCACCATGGACTGTTCGTTACGGCCCTGGTGGTACGGCATGACCGGTGACGCGGGGGATGTCTCCCCGCCGGGCACGGTGGCGTACTCGATGAGTGCCTGGCCGAGCCCGGCCACGTTGCCGTGGCCGAAGATGCCCCAGGTCGCACTGATCAACCGCCGCCGTACGCCGTCGCGTTCGGTGTACTGGACGGACAGGAAGCGTACGAGCGCCTGTGCGACCGTGAGCCTCGTCGTTGAGGTCATCGGTGTTCCTCCGTGTGTTCCGGGTGCAAGCTGATCCGCAACTCCGGTACGGCTCCGCGACCCCGTCCGACTCGATGCCCGAGGCCGGGAACCTCAGTGCGCATGCTCCAACACGCAGGGTGATCAGCCGTGTTGGAGACCTCCGGCGCGGGGCCGTAGCGAGCGGGGAGTCGTCGCTCGCACTTCGCTCCTGCCAGGGCGAAGCGGCCTCCCGCGCCGGAGGCGTTCTGTGTCCGGGCGAACATGCTTTCCCCGCCCGGGAGTTGGACCGTCGGGTCCACGAGTTGGACCTTTCGGTCCGCAACAAGTTGGACCTTTTGGTCCGTAATTCGCACGGTACATCCACCGCTGATCGGAAGCACGATCCGCTGCCCGTCACCGGCGGCCGTCATCAGCCGGCCCTCACAGCAGCCCTACGGCGGTGTCGACGGCGGCGGCCACATCTCCGTCCGGCGGGTAGAGCAGCGAACGGCCGACCACCAGGCCCCGCACGGTGGGGAGTTGGAGGGCGCCGCGCCACTTCTCGTAGGCGCCGTCCTGGTCGTCGCCGACCTCGCCGCCGAGGAGGACGGCGGGGAGGGTGGAGGTCTCCATGACCTGGGCCATGTCGTCCGGGTTCTCGGTGACCGGGAGCTTGAGCCAGGTGTAGGCCGAAGTGCCGCCCAGGCCCGAGGAGATGGCGATGGACTTGATGACGGCCTCGGCGCTCAGATCGTTCTTCAGCTTGCCCTCGTCGGTGCGGCGGCTGATGAACGGCTCGACGAACAGCGGGAGTCGGCGCGCTGCCATGTCGTCGATGGCGCGGGCGGTGGACTCCAGGGTGGTGAGGGAGCCCGGGTCGTCGTAGTCGATGCGCAGCAGCAGCTTGCCCGCGTCGAAGCGGAGCCGCTCGATGTCCTCGGCGCGGTGGCCGGTGAAGCGGTCGTCGAGCTCGAAGCGGGCGCCCTGGAGGCCGCCGCGGTTCATCGAGCCCATGACGACCTTGCCGTCGAGGGCGCCGAGGAGGAGCAGGTCGTCCAGGATGTCGGCGGTCGCGAGGACACCGTCGACGCCGGGCCGGGACAGCGCCAGGCAGAGGCGTTCGAGCAGCTCGGCGCGGTTGGCCATGGCGAACTTGCGGTCGCCGACGCCGAGCGCGCCGCGGGCGGGGTGGTCGGCGGCGACGATCATCAGCCGGCCGGCGTCGTCGAGGAGGGGGCGCCGGACGCGGCGCGCGGCGGCCTCGGCTATCGCCTCGGGGTGACGGGCGCGGACGCGGACGAGTTCGGAGATGTCGACGCGGGGGCCGGTGCCACTGTCATGGCTGGAGGGTCCGGAGTTGCCTGCGGGACCGGAGGTGCCGGAGTCGCCTTCGTGACCGGTGAGGCCGTCGCCGCCCTCGTGGTCCAGATGCGCGTGCGTCACGCCGTCCCCGTCCCTGTTTCCGTCGCCGCCCTCGCGCTCGTGCTCGGCGCCCGCCACGCGGCCGGCCCTCACAGCACCGCTCCGGCCGCGATCGCGCCCTCGACCTCGGCGACCGTGGGCATCGCGGACGAGCACTCCAGGCGCGAGGCGACGATCGCCCCGGCCGCGTTGGCGTGCCGCATGATCTTCTCCAGGTCCCAGCCGGCCAGCAGTCCGTGGCAGAGCGAGCCGCCGAAGGCGTCACCGGCGCCGAGTCCGTTGAGGACGTTCACAGGCAGCGGGGGCACCTCGGCCGACTCGCCGTCCCGGTTGACCGCGAGGACACCCTTGGGGCCCTGCTTGACGACGGCGAGTTCGACACCGGCGTCCAGCAGCGCGCGGGCGGCGGCGTGCGGCTCGCGCACTCCGGTGGCGACCTCCACCTCGTCGAGGTTGCCGACCGCGACGGTGGTGTGGCGCAGGGCCTCCTCGTAGAACGGGCGGGCCGCGCTCGGGTCCTTCCAGAACATCGGCCGCCAGTCGAGGTCGAAGACCGTCGTACCGGACTTGGCGCGGTGCGCGAGCGCTGCGAGGGTCGCCGTACGGCTGGGCTCCTCGCTCAGGCCCGTGCCGGTGATCCAGAAGATCCGCGCCTGGTGGATCGCGTCCAGGTCGAGCTCGTGGGCGTCGATCTCCAGGTCCGGGGCCTTGGGCTGCCGGTAGAAGTACAGCGGGAAGTCGTCCGGCGGGAAGATCTCGCAGAAGGTGACCGGGGTCGGATAGTCGGCGACCGGGGTGACCCAACGGTCGTCGACGCCGAAGTCGCGCAGCGCCTCGTGCAGGTAGGTGCCGAAGGGGTCGTCGCCGGTGCGCGAGACCAGGGCGACCTCGCGGCCCAGCCGGGCGGCGGCGACGGCGACGTTCGCCGCGGAGCCGCCGAGGAACTTCCCGAAGGTCGTCACCTGGGGCAGCGGCACGCCCGTCTGCAGCGGATAGAGGTCCACCCCTAGCCGCCCCATGGTGATCAGGTCGTACGCCATCGACTTCCCCTTCGTTTCGGCTCTCCACGGTTTGTAGTCCCGTGGCCCGAGCCCTGTCAATGTTTTGTCCAGACATTCGGACGAGACGTGGACAGCTTGAGGGTAAGGGCTTGCACGATGACGGACGTAACCGGCCATTTGCCGAGTGCGGGTCTGTCCCCGCGCCAGGTGTCAACGCGCCGCGCCTCCGCGCCCGCGTGCGCCTTTGCGTCACTTGCGTCACAAAAGCCCCCTTCGCGTCACACATGTCGCGTGTACGCGGGTCTTGCGTCACACCCGGTCCACAGGCGCTTCCCGTTCCTCACTCTGTGTCGTTGACCGGGCACAGGCTTTGTGATCGCCAGCGCAGCGCACGGCTCCCCCGACGGCCGCCCCCGGCCGCCGCCGCGGCGCGCGCAGGGAGGTGCACTGATGACCGACCGACGGCTCTGGTCGTACAAGGAAATCGCGGCCCACATCCGGGTCCAGCCCGACACCGTCCGCTCCTACCGCAAGCACGGCCTGCTGCCCCCGCCCGACCACGTGGAGAGCGGCAAGCCCTACTGGTACGCCGACACGGTCCGGGCCTGGGTGGCCGCCCGGCCGGGCAACCGGGGGCGCAGGGAGGACTGACCCGAGCCGGCGGGGCGACGCGGTACCGGGTGTCCGCCCGGTGCCGCGTCGGTCGCCCCGGTCGCCCCGGTCGCCCTCGTCGCGTCCGCGAACAGCCAATTCGGTTGCCCGCACTGCCGACCGGCGCCGAGGATCCCCGGATGAACCTCTCCGTCAAACCCGTCCTCACCGGCGAGAAGACCGTCCTCCGCCCGTTCACCGAGTCCGACGCCGACGGCATCTGGCAGTTGATCCAGGACCCGGAGGTCGTCCGCTTCACCTTCGAGCCGTCGACCGAACTGACGCCGGAGCGGCTGCGTTCCTGGTACGCGACGCGGGCCGACCAGCCCGACCGCCTCGACCTCGCCGTCACCGACCCCGCCACCGGTGAACTCCTCGGCGAGGTCGTCCTCCACGAGTGGGATCCCAGCGCCCGCAGCTGCACCTTCCGCACCCTCATCGGCCCCCGGGGCCGCGGCCGGGGCATCGGCACGGAGGCGACCCGCCTGATCGTCGGCCACGCCTTCGAGCAACTCGGCCTGCACCGGATCCAGTTGGAGGTCTACGGCCACAACCACCGGGCCCGGCGGGTGTACGAGAAGGTCGGGTTCGTGGTCGAAGGCGTGCGGCGCGAGGCCATGCTGCGGGACGGGGAGTGGGTCGACGACGTGCTCATGGCGATCCTCGACCACGAGTGGGCCGCCCTCACCGCCACGGCTCGATGACCGTCACCCCTGCTCCGGGTGCCGTGCCCATCGCCGCGAGGGCGGCCGGGGTCTCCTCCAGGGTGATCGTGGACGTGGTCAGGAGATCGGGGCGGAGCACTCCGGACCGGACCAGTTCCAGCATGGGTGGGTAGGTGTGGGCCGCCATGCCGTGGCTGCCGAGCAGTTCGAGTTCCAGGCCGATCGCGCGGGCCATCGGGACCGGGGTCGTACCGGAGGGAGAGGGGAGCAGGCCCACCTGGATGTGGCGGCCCCGGCGGCGCAGGCCGTTCACCGACGCGGCGCAGGTCGCCGGTGAGCCCAGGGCGTCCAGGGAGAGGTGGGCGCCGCCGCCCGTCAGCTCGCGGATCGCCGCCGCCGGGTCCGGGGTGCTCGTGCCGTCCACGCACTCCGCCGCCCCGAACTTCCTTGCCAGGTCCAGTGCTTGGGGCGAGATGTCGACGGCGACGACACGGGCGCCCGAGGCCGCCGCGATCATCACCGCCGACAGGCCGACCCCGCCGCAGCCGTGCACCGCGACCCACTCCCCCGCGGCGACCCGGCCCTGCTGCACCACCGCGCGGAACGCCGTCGCGAACCGGCAGCCCAGCGAGGCCGCTGTCGCGAAGGACATTCCGTCGGGGATCGCGACCAGGTTCACGTCGGCGTGGTCCAGCGCCACGTACTGGGCGAAGGAGCCCCAGTGGGTGAAGCCGGGCTGGGTCTGACGTGCGCAGACCTGCTGGTCGCCGGCCGCGCATGCCTCGCAGGTTCCGCAGGCGCACACGAACGGGACGGTGACTCTGTCGCCGGGGTGCCAGTTGGTCACCCGGGCGCCGACCTCCTCCACTACACCGGCGAGTTCGTGGCCCGGTACGTGCGGGAGTGTGATGTCGGGGTCGTGGCCCTGCCAGCCGTGCCAGTCGCTTCGGCACAGGCCGGTGGCCTCGACCCGGACGGTCACTCCGTGGTCGGCGGGGTGGGGGTCGGGTACGTCTCTTACCTCGGCGGGGTCACCGTATTGCTCGTACACCACCGCTTTCATTCAGGCTCCCATCGCCGTTTTCGTCTGCGGGTGCGTTGTGGCTGGTCGCGCCGTTCCCCGCGCCCCTAAGGGAGTTCTCTCCTCCCTCACTTACACCGAACCGGTCGTGGAAGCGACGCAACGGACCCGGTGCCCACCAAGTCGCCCTCCCCGTCAGCTTCATCACCGCCGGTACCAACAGGCTCCGGACGATCATCGCGTCCATCAACACCGCCAGCGCGATGCCCAGCCCGAGCATCTTGGTGTTGGTCACCCGGGACGTGCCGATCGCGACCATCACCACGGCCAGGATCACCGCTGCCGCTGTGATGAGGCCACCCGTGCGCTGGAGGCCGTGGCGGACCGCCTCGTTGTGGTCGCCGGTGCGGTCGTACTCCTCCTTGATGCGGGAGAGCAGGAAGACGCCGTAGTCCATGGAGAGTCCGAAGGCGACGCAGAACATGAGGACCGGCAGGGTCGTCTCTATGGAGCCGGTGCTGGTGAAGCCGAGGAGGCCGGAGAGGTGGCCGTCCTGGAAGACCCACACGACCGCGCCGAACATCGCGGTGAGGCTGAGGGCGTTGAGCAGCACCGCCTGGAGGGGGATCAGCACGCTGCCGGTCAGGAGGAAGACCAGGAGCAGGGTGACCACGGCGATGAGGCCGGCCGCCCAGGGCAGGCGGCTCGCTATCGCGTGCTTGGAGTCGACCAGGACGGCCGCCGTGCCGGTCACCTTGGTGGTGAAGGGGGCGTCCGTGGCGCGCAGGTCACCGACCAGGCGCTGGGCCGTGGTGTCGACCGCCTCGCCCTTGGGGAGCACCGTGAAGTACGCCGAGTCGCCCTGGACCACAGGGCCGTCCACCCTTATCACCTCGGGCAGTTGGGCGATCCTCGCCTTGTACGCGCTGTACTGCGCCGGTGTCGCCCGTCCCTCGGCGAGTACTTCGAGGGTGCCGCCGGGGTTGCCCGGGAAGCCGTCGCGGATGTGCTGCTGCACGACGTGGGACTCGGCGCCCGAGGGCAGTTGCCGGTCGTCGGCCGTGCCGAACTTGACGCCCAGGAAGGGCAGTCCGAGGAGGACGAGGACGGCTGCGGTGGCGAGGGCGAAGAAGGGGGCCCGCCGCATCACGAGGGTCGCCAGGCGGGCCCAGGCCGTGCCCTCCTCGTCGGAGCCTGAGGCCTTCGCCGGGCGGCCCCGGCGGAACAGGCGCCGTAGATCGAGGGAGTTGACCCGGTGGCCGAGCAGGAGCAGGGCCGCGGGGAGCAGGATCAGGGCGGATGCCGCGGCCAGGAGCACCACCGCGATGCCCGCGTAGGCGAAGGAGCGCAGGAAGTACATCGGGAAGACGAGCATTGCGGCCAGGGAGACCGCGACCGTGAGGGCGGAGAAGAGGACCGTGCGGCCGGCCGTGCGCAGGGTGGTGGCGATGGCGGGCAAGGGCTCGGCGCCGGTGGACAGTTCCTCGCGGAAGCGGCGGACGATGAACAGGGCGTAGTCGATGGCCAGTCCGAGGCCCAGGGCCGTGGTGAGGTTCAGCGCGAAGACCGAGACATCGGTGAACTCCGTGAGACCGCGCAGCACCGCGTTCGTCCCGAGGATGGCGACGATGCCGATGCCGAGCGGGAGGAGGGCCGCGACCGCGGAGCCGAAGACCATCACCAGCAGGAGGAGGGTCACCGGGAGGGCGATCATCTCGGCGCGGGCGAGATCCTCCTTGATGGTCGTCTGCATCTCGTGGCGCACGGCGACGATGCCGCCGACCTTGACCTTCACCGGGCCGTGCGTGCCGCGGAGGGCGGGCGCGATGCGGTCCAGGGTGTCGGTCGTCGTCTTCTCGTCGCCCGTGAGGTGGGCGGCGATCAGCGCCTCGTGTCCGTCCTTCGCGCGCAGGGCCGGGGATTTGGTCCCCCAGTAGGAGCCGACGCCCGTGACGCCCCGCTCGCCGGTCAGCCGGGCGGTGAGGCGGGCGGCCTCGGCGGCCACCGCCGGGTCGTCCACCGAGGCGCTGCCGGTGTCGACGAGGAGCAGGAGGTTGGGCTGGGAGGCCGGGAACTCGCGCTCCAGTGCCTTGGTCGCGTACGTCGACTGGGCGGTCGGGTCCTCCCAGCCGCCGCTGCCCAGCCGGTCGGCGACCCCGCTGCCCGCCACCACGGCGAGCGCGGTGAGCACCAGGGCCACGAGCAGCGACAACCGCGGGCGGGCGGTCACGAAACGTGTCCACCCTCCGAGGCTCGGCGGGCTGTTGACTTCGGTCATCTCGCGGTGCTCCCCTTCACCATGACCCGTGCCTCCGCGCAGGCCGGTGGCAGGGGTCGGCATTGCAATAGAATTGGCAAACGCGAGAGACCGCTCGCGTTTCGCCAGGATCAGAATGCGAGTGACCGCTCGCGTTTGTCAACGCCGTTCGGAGAGCTGGGGATAACTCGTGTCCGTGGACCAGGAGAAGGCCGGCCCCCGCCGCCAGGCCCGCGGCGAGCGCCGCATCGCCCAGCTGCTGGAAGCCGCTGCCAACGTCTTCTGCACGACGGGCTACACGGCCTCCAGCACCAACGCCATCGCCCGCGAGGCCGGCGTCTCACCGGGCACGCTCTACCAGTTCTTCCCGAACAAGGAAGCGATCGCGATCGAGCTGGGCGACCGGCTCATCCACCAGATGCGGGAGACCACCGGCGAGGCGCTCGCCGCGGTCGACCCGTCGATCCCGCTGGAGGAGGCGATCGGCACCCTCGTCGACCGTTTCACCGCCTTCAGCTGCCAGCACCCGGTGTTCTTCGCCCTGATGCACGGCCCGGACATCCCCGGCCGGCTCACCGAGGAGCACGACGCGCTGCACGCGCACCTGCTCGGCCAGGTCGAGGCACTCGTCGCGGCGTTCCTGCCCGGCGCCCCGGCCGCCGACGTCACCCGTACCGCGCACCTGTGCCTGGGCCTCTACAAGGCCGGCCTGGAACTGGTCCTCTCCCACGAGGGCGCCGAACGCGACGCGTACGTCCGGGAGTTGAAGAACGTCCTGATCCGCTACCTGGAACCGCTGCTCGCCGAGTACCGGGACCGGGCCACCGCGGACCTCACCACGACTCGGACCCCCTGACCGCCCCTTCCGCCCTGTCCGCCGCGCCCACCCGCTCGCCCCGCAGCCGCAGCGCGACCAGCGGAAACACCAGCACCGACACCATCGCCGCGCCGACCAGCGCCGCCGCGTCCGCCGACTTCAGGACCTTGTCGTCGACCCCGATGGTGGTGATGGCGACCACCAGGGGCAGCGCGGTGGAGGCGAGCAGGGTGAGGGCGCGCCGGTCCCGTCGTAGGAGATCGCGCGGGGCGAGGACGTAGACCGGAAGGCCTCGTACGACGAGGAACAGCGCCAGGAACACCGGGAGCAGGAGCAGGGTGTGGCCCCCGGACAGCAGGGCGTCCAGGTCGAACTCGATGCCGGTGACCACGAAGAACACCGGTACCAGGAAACCGAAGCCCATCGCCTCGACCTTCTCCAGGACCGAACCCGCGCTCTCCGGGGCCGCACCGTGCAGCACCAGGCGGGTGATCAGGCCGGCGGCGAAGGCGCCGAGGAGGGTGTCGAGGCCGAGGGTCTGGGCGATGCCCAGCATCACCGCCAGGAGGAGGACCACGAGCCGTACGGCGAACTGGCCGCTGCTGTGCAGGGTCTTGGCGATGACCCGGGAGAACCACGGCGGGCGCGGGCGCAGCGCCCACCACACCGCGCCCGCCGTGAGGAGCGCGAACGCGGCCAGCAGGGCCGTAGAGCGGCCGGGCGCCCGCCCGCTGAGCAGCAGGGCCATGGCGATGACCGGGCCGAACTCCCCCACCGCGCCGAACGCGAGCATCACCGACCCGAAGCGCGAGTGCAGGTCCCCGGCGTCGCGCAGCACCGGCAGGACCGTGCCGAGGGCGGTGCTGGTGAGGGCCGTTCCGACGTAGACGCCCTTGGACCAGCCGGCGAGGAGGGTGGCCAGGGCGAGGCCGAGCGCGAGGGAGACCATCCACGCGCGTACGGACCGTTTCAGGGTGTCGCCGCGGATCCGGTCGAACTCGATCTCGTACCCGGCGAGGAAGATCAGCATCGTCAGACCGAGGTCGGACAGGGTGTCGATCACCTGTCCGTCGCCCGCCCAGCCGAGTACGTCGGGCCCTACGAGGATGCCCAGCAGGATCTCGAAGATGACCAGCGGGACCGGGAGCCGGCGGCCGATCCCGTAGGCCAGCAGGGGTGCCAGTACGGCTATGGCCATGATCAGGACGAGCGTCCCGGACTGCGACATGAGGCGTATCTACCATAAAGTGCCGGTAAATCTGCCCTGTAGGAGTACGAGGGGATTCGCCGTGACCTACTCTCCGCCGCCCGGCGCGCCCCGGGGCCGCATCCCCGGGCCGCAGCAGCCGCCGCCGACGTACCCCCAGATCCGCACCGGCCTGTGGAAGCACTGTCTGGGCGGCGGTCTTGCGCTGTGGGCGCTGACCGCGCTGGTCACGTACGCGACGCGGAACACCACCCTGCTGCCGACGCTGATCCTGCTCGGCAGCTTCCTGGTGCCGGTGACCTTCGTCCTGTGGGCGTACGAGCGGCACGGGCGCGACCTGGGTGTCAGCGTGATCCTGGGCTGCTTCCTGACCGGCGGCACGCTCGGGGTGCTGGGCGCCTCGGTGATGGAGTACTACCTGCTGCACCCCTCCCTGGGGATGTTCGTCGGCGTCGGGCTGATCGAGGAGGCCGCGAAGCTCGGGGCGCTGATGTTCGTGCTGCGCCGGCAGCCGCGGTTGCACGGGATCCGCGCGGGACTGGTGCTCGGCGCGACGGTCGGCTTCGGGTTCGCGGCCCTGGAGAGCGCCGGGTACGCCTTCAACGCGGCCGTCTCCACCAAGGGCATCGATCTGCGGGCGCTCCTGGAGACCGAGATCCTGCGCGGGGTCCTCGCCCCTTTCGGGCACGGCCTGTGGACGGCGGTCGCGGGTGCGGTCCTGCTCTCCTACCGACAGCTGAACGGCCGCTTCCGCTTCACCGGTTCGGTCGTCGGCACATATCTCGGCGTCTCGGTGCTGCACGCCCTGTGGGACTCGACGCACGGCATCGCGATCTGGCTGGTGGCCCGGCTGTCGGGTGCGGGCCTGGACCGGCACCTGTTCGCCCAGGGATACATCCCCCGGCCGACCGGCCAGCAGGAGCACCTCTTCACGATGTTCTCGGTGGGCGGAATGGCGCTCGTGGCACTGCTCGGCATCGGCTGGGTGCGGTCGCTGGCCCGCCGCGACCCCTCTTGGAGAAATACCCCCTAGGGGTATACCCTGAAGTTCAGAGCAAGCCACCGTGGGCCACTCCGACCCCAGCTGCCTCCACACGCCTCCACGAGGAGAACGACATGAGCGCCCAGACCGACACCCAGGGTTCCGTCACCACCGTCTACAAGGTGAGCGGGATGAGCTGCGGACACTGCGAGGGCTCCGTCTCCGGCGAGATCTCCGAGCTGCCCGGCGTCAGCTCGGTGAAGGCCGTCGCGTCGACCGGAGAGGTCACCGTCACCTCCACCGCCCCGCTCGACGCCGAGGCCGTCCGCGCGGCCGTCGACGAGGCCGGCTTCGAGCTCGTCGGCCAGGCCTGACACAGCACCGGCACCACACTTCCGTTGTCTCCGACCGGGCCGTGCCGACCAGCTGATACTGGCTCCGCGCGGTCCGGTCCGATGTCTGGAGTCCGGACATGACCAGCACCACCACAGACACACGTATAGCCCCGGTCACCGAAGCCGCCGAAGCGGCCGAGGTCGAGTTGCTCATCGGCGGGATGACCTGCGCCTCCTGCGCGGCCCGCGTCGAGAAGAAGCTCAACCGCATGGACGGCGTCAGCGCCACCGTCAACTACGCGACGGAGAAGGCGAAAGTCAGCTACCCGGCGGGCATCCAGGTCGCCGACCTCATCGCGACCGTGGTGAAGACCGGGTACACCGCCGAGGAACCCGCGCCGCCGGAGCCGGAGGCGCAGCCCTCCGAGGACGACGACGATCCCGAACTCGCCTCCCTGCGCGAGCGGTTGACCGTCTCGGCCCTCCTCGCCACGCCCGTGGTCCTCCTCTCGATGATTCCGGCCCTGCAGTTCGACAACTGGCAGTGGCTCGCGCTCACTCTGGCCGCGCCGGTCGTCGTCTGGGGCGGACTCCCGTTCCACAAGGCCGCGTTCACCAACGCCCGGCACGGCGCCGCCACCATGGACACCCTCGTCTCGGTCGGCACCCTGGCCGCGTTCGGCTGGTCGCTGTGGGCGCTGTTCTGGGGCGACGCGGGCATGGCCGGCATGCACGACGAGTTCCGTCTCACCGTCTCGCGCACGGACGGCGCCTCGACGATCTACCTCGAAGTGGCCGCCGGAGTCGTCGCGTTGATCCTGCTGGGCCGCTATCTGGAGGCCCGCTCCAAGAGGCGGGCGGGCGCGGCCCTGCGCGCGCTGTTCGAACTGGGTGCCAAAGAGGTGGCAGTTCTGCGGGACGGACGTGAAGTACGGGTCCCGGTCGGCGAGTTGAAGGTCGGGGACCGTTTCGTCGTACGCCCCGGGGAGAAGATCGCGACCGACGGCACCGTCGTCGAGGGCGTCTCCGCGGTCGACGCGTCGATGCTGACCGGCGAGTCGGTACCGGTGGACGTGGCACCGGGTGACACGGTCACCGGCGCGACCGTCAACGCCGGCGGGCGGCTGGTCGTAGCGGCGAGCCGGGTCGGTTCGGACACCCAACTCGCGCGCATGGCACGGCTGGTGGAGGACGCGCAGAACGGCAAGGCCGAGGTGCAGCGGCTCGCCGACCGGATCTCCGGGATCTTCGTGCCGGTGGTGCTGCTGATCGCGCTCGGCACGTTCGGGACGTGGCTCGCGGTCACCGGCGACACGGCCGCCGCGTTCACCGCGGCCGTCTCCGTGCTGATCATCGCCTGCCCGTGCGCACTGGGCCTGGCCACCCCGACCGCCCTCATGGTCGGCACCGGCCGCGGCGCCCAACTGGGCATCCTGATCAAGGGCCCCGAGGTCCTGGAGTCCACCCGCCGCGTCGACACCGTCGTCCTCGACAAGACCGGCACGATCACCACCGGCCGCATGACCCTCCAGGAGATCCACGTCGCCGAAGGCACCGACGAGCACGAGCTGCTGCGGCTCGCGGGCGCCCTGGAGCACGCCTCCGAGCACCCCGTGGCGCGGGCGGTGGCGGCGGGCGCGGAGGAGCGGGTCGGCACACTCCCGCCGGCCGAGCACTTCGAGAACGTGCCCGGCCGTGGCGTGCGCGGGCGCGTGGAGGGCCGTGAGGTGGCCGTGGGGCGCCTGTACGACACCCTCCCCGAGGAGTTGGCCCGAGCGGCCTCCGAGGCCGAGAGCCGCGGTCGTACGGCCGTGGTGGTCGGCTGGGACGGAGTGGCGCGCGGGGTCGTCGCGGTCGCCGACGCGGTCAAGGAAACCAGCGCCGAGGCCGTGCGCGAGCTGCGGGCCCTCGGGCTCACCCCGGTGCTGCTGACCGGCGACAACCGCGCGGTGGCCGACGCGGTGGCCGCCGCCGTCGGGATCTCCCCCGGGGACGTCATCGCCGAGGTGCTGCCCGAGGACAAGGTCGACGTCGTACGACGGCTGCAGGGCGAGGGGAGGACCGTCGCGATGGTGGGCGACGGGGTCAACGACGCCGCCGCGCTCGCCACCGCCGACCTGGGGCTCGCGATGGGCACCGGGACGGACGCGGCGATCGAGGCGAGCGATCTGACGCTGGTGCGCGGGGATCTGCGGGTGGCCGCGGACGCGATCCGGCTGTCGCGGAGGACGCTCGGCACCATCAAGGGCAATCTCGTATGGGCTTTTGGATACAATGTCGCGGCACTTCCGCTGGCCGCGGCGGGCATGTTGAACCCCATGATCGCGGGGGCCGCGATGGCCTTCTCCTCGGTGTTCGTGGTCACCAACAGCCTGCGACTCCGGACATTTCGCTGAAGTTCCGCAAAGTTACCGGGAGTTACGGGGAGTTGAAGTAAGAGTCCCTCTAGAGACCGACGACGGCCTCACATAAGCTCTTCACAAGGCTCGTGCATCATCCTTACGCTGGGGCCCCGACCGCGACATCGGGGCTCTTGCGCATCTAACGGACATATGCAAGAGACGCAGATCACAGTGATGTGAACGTAACCATCGAAGGGGTTCGAAGGTCTAAGTTGACGATGTCAGCAAGCGTCTTGGGGGGCGCGAACTGGCATCTGAGGATGTCTTGGGGGACTTCCTCAGAGATGCGTTGCCGGGACACGTACACCGGGGAGCTTTGAGCGGCCCTCCCGTCGTGCGGTGTCCCGGCAGATCGCACACATCACTGGCTCCACCCAGTAGTACGAGGAGTTTTGCTCGTTCTGCTCAGTTCGACGAAGCTCAGTTTCATCGAGCTTCGGCACGACAGCGATTCAGGCGCTGGTTCTCACAGGCGCCCGGCCGGATCCCGTGGGGGGAATCCGCACCGGGACATGGGAAGGCGCCCTGTACGCCGGCCCGTGGGGGGACCGTCGGCAGGGCGCCTTCTTCCATCTTTTTTTGAGGCTCGGTTCGCCTCCGGGGCGCATAAGTCGTTGTCGAGAGGCCGACCGTGCTCGACCCTGCGGGCCTCCGCGCTCCCCCACTCTCGGCTTCGCTCGAGCGGGAGGGGCCCCCATGCCCTCTCGACAACGACGCGCCCCTTCGGCTCACTCGCCGCTTGAGGCGAGGGGGTCGAAAGGGCGCCGTGTTGCAGCACCGCCGGTTTTGGCTTTCAGGGGCGCGAGCAACTGCGCGACCAGCCCCCACCGGACCCGCAATGGACGAACTACGGACCCGGCGGAGCTGTTGGCGGAGTGGTCAGCGACCCTCGACCGGCACGAAGTCCCGCTCGACGACGCCCGTGTAGATCTGACGCGGGCGCCCGATACGCGAACCGGGCTCCTTGATCATCTCGTGCCACTGGGCGATCCAGCCCGGGAGGCGGCCCAGGGCGAACAGGACCGTGAACATCTCGGTCGGGAAGCCCATCGCCCGGTAGATCAGACCGGTGTAGAAGTCGACGTTCGGGTAGAGGTTGCGCGAGACGAAGTAGTCGTCCGACAGCGCGTGCTCCTCCAGCTTCAGCGCGATGTCCAGCAGCTCGTCGGACTTGCCGAGGGCCGAGAGGACGTCGTGCGCGGCAGCCTTGATGATCTTGGCGCGCGGGTCGAAGGACTTGTACACCCGGTGGCCGAAGCCCATCAGGCGGACGCCGTCCTCCTTGTTCTTCACCTTGCGGATGAAGGAGTCGACATCGCCGCCGTTGGCCTGGATGCCCTCCAGCATCTCCAGGACCGACTGGTTGGCGCCGCCGTGCAGCGGGCCCCACAGCGCGTTGATGCCGGCCGAGATCGAGGCGAACATGTTGGCCTGCGAGGAGCCGACGAGGCGGACCGTGGAGGTCGAACAGTTCTGCTCGTGGTCGGCGTGCAGGATGAGCAGCTTGTCGAGCGCGGAGACGACGACCGGGTCGAGGTCGTACTCCTGGGCGGGGACCGAGAAGGTCATGCGCAGGAAGTTCTCGACGTAGCCGAGGTCGTTGCGCGGGTAGACGAACGGGTGACCGATCGACTTCTTGTACGCGTACGCCGCGATCGTCGGAAGCTTCGCGAGCAGCCGGATCGTGGAGAGGTTGCGCTGCTTCTCGTCGAACGGGTTGTGGCTGTCCTGGTAGAAGGTGGACAGCGCCGAGACGACCGACGACAGCATCGCCATCGGGTGGGCGTCGCGCGGGAAGCCCTTGTAGAAGTTCTTGACGTCCTCGTGCAGCAGGGTGTGCTGCGTGATGTCGTTCTTGAACACGGTGAGCTCGTCGACGGTCGGCAGCTCGCCGTTGATCAGCAGGTAGGCGACCTCCACGAACGTGGAACGCTCGGCCAGCTGCTCGATCGGGTAGCCGCGGTACCGGAGGATGCCCTGCTCACCGTCGAGGTAGGTGATGGCGGATTTATAGGCGGCGGTGTTCCCATAACCGCTGTCCAGCGTCACCAGACCGGTCTGAGCACGGAGCTTCCCGATGTCGAAGCCCTTGTCGCCGACGGTGCTGTCGATCACCGGGTAGGTGTACTCGCCGTCGCCGAACCGCAGTACTACAGAGTTGTCGCTCACGTCATCCCTCACCGACGTTGTGCCTCTTCTTCGAGGTTGCCCTGACTGTCTCTACCATCCCCCATTTGGCGCAGGAGAGTGCACTCGGGGTCGACCATTGGGCCTATTGGCGGCACTGAGTGCCGTCAACCTGTTCATCCTGCCCCCTCCACCCCGCTGTCAGGAAGTGCTGTGTGACCTTCACGACTCATTTGATCGATCATTTTTTACGGTCAGTCGGAAGTCCAGTGCCGTGCAGCGCCGCCCCGCCGACACCGTACGCACGGCCTGTCCGATCGCCTTGCGCGAGCCGACCAGCACGACCAGCTGTTTCGCCCGGGTCACGGCCGTATACAGCAGGTTCCGCTGAAGCATCGTCCACGCGCTCGTGGTGACCGGGATCACGACGGCCGGATATTCACTGCCCTGCGAACGGTGAATTGTCACCGCATACGCGTGCGCCAACTCGTCCAGTTCATCGAATTCGTACGGAACCTCCTCGTCCTCGTCCGTCAGCACGGTGAGGCGCTGGTCCACCGGGTCGAGTGAGGTGACGACGCCGACCGTGCCGTTGAAGACGCCGTTGGCGCCCTTGTCGTAGTTGTTGCGGATCTGGGTGACCTTGTCGCCGACTCTGAACACCCGCCCGCCGAACCGCTTCTCGGCGAGGTCGGGCCGGCCGGGCGTGATCGCCTGCTGCAGCAGCCCGTTGAGATTGCCCGCGCCCGCCGGTCCCCGGTGCATGGGCGCGAGCACCTGCACGTCCCGGCGCGGGTCGAGCCCGAACTTGGCCGGAATCCGGCGCGCCACCACGTCCACGGTGAGCCGGCCGACCTCCTCCGTGTCGTCCTCGACGAAGAGGAAGAAGTCCTTCATGCCGTCGGTGACGGGGTGTTGGCCGGAGTTGATCCGGTGCGCGTTGGTGATGACGCCGGACTGCTGGGCCTGCCGGAACACGCGCGTGAGCCGTACGGCGGGGATGGGCCCGCCCTCGGTCAGCATGTCCCGCAGCACCTCGCCGGCGCCGACGCTGGGGAGTTGGTCCACGTCACCGACGAAGAGGAGGTGTGCCCCCGGGGGTACGGCTTTGACGAGCTTGTTGGCGAGGAGGAGGTCGAGCATGGATGCCTCGTCGACCACGACGAGGTCCGCGTCCAGGGGCCGGTCCTTGTCGTAGGCGGCATCGCCCCCGGGTTTGAGTTCGAGGAGACGGTGAACGGTCGATGCCTCGGCGCCGGTGAGTTCGGCAAGTCGCTTGGCGGCACGGCCGGTTGGGGCGGCGAGGACGACCTTGGCCTTCTTGGCGCGGGCGAGTTCGACGATCGAGCGCACGGTGAAGGACTTCCCGCAGCCGGGGCCGCCGGTGAGAACGGCGACCTTCTTGGTGAGCGCGAGCCGGACGGCAGCCTCCTGCTCGGGCGCGAGCTCCACACCGGTCCTCCCCTTCAACCAGCCCAGCGCCTTGTCCCAGGCCACGTCGTGGAAGCCGGGCATACGGTCGGCCTGCGTGTGCAGAAGGCGGCGGAGCTGGGCGGCGAGGGAGAGTTCGGCGCGGTGGAAGGGGACGAGGTAGACGGCGGTGACGGGTTCGGAGTCGCCGTCGGGCCCGGGGAGTTTTTCGCGTACGACACCCGGGTCGCCCGACTCCTCGTCGGAGAGGGCGAGTTCGGCGAGGCACTCGATGACGAGGCCGGTGTCGACCTGGAGCAGCTTCACCGCGTCGGCGATGAGCCGTTCCTCGGGGAGATAGCAGTTGCCCTGGTCCGTCGCCTGCGAAAGGGCGTACTGCAGCCCCGCCTTGACGCGCTCCGGACTGTCATGGGGAATCCCGACGGACTGGGCGATCTTGTCGGCGGTGAGGAAGCCGATGCCCCAGACGTCGGAGGCGAGGCGGTACGGCTGGTTCTTGACGACGGAGATGGAGGCGTCGCCGTACTTCTTGTAGATGCGCACGGCGATGGACGTGGACACCTCGACGGTCTGGAGGAAGAGCATGACCTCCTTGATCGCCTTCTGCTCCTCCCAGGCCTCGGCGATCTTCTTGGTCCGCTTGGGCCCGAGCCCCGGGACCTCGATCAGCCGCTTGGGCTCCTCCTCGATGATCTGGAGCGTGTCCATGCCGAAGTGCTGCGTGATGCGGTCGGCGAAGACGGGCCCGATGCCCTTGACGAGGCCGGAGCCGAGGTAGCGGCGGATGCCCTGGATGGTGGCGGGGAGGACGGTCGTGTAGTTCTCGACGGTGAACTGCTTGCCGTACTGGGGGTGCGAGCCCCAACGGCCTTCCATCCGGAGGGATTCGCCGGCCTGGGCACCGAGCAGCGCGCCGACGACGGTCAGCAGGTCTCCGCCGCCGCGGCCGGTGTCGACGCGGGCGACCGTGTAGCCGTTGTCCTCGTTGGCGTAGGTGATCCGCTCCAGGACCCCTTCGAGGACGGCGAGACGGCGCTCGTTTGTGGGGTTCCCCGCGGTTGTCGGCTGGGTGGGCATGGGTCCGACGGTAGCGGGTGGGTGTGACAGTGCTCAGGGGAGTCGGTGGAGGGGGTGCTCCCACCGGAGGGCTTGCTGGTCGCCGATCCAGTAGGTGTGCGCCTCCTTGGTGATGTGGAGGCGGACGCTCGCGATGTCGGGGCTCCCGGCGTCCCGCCAGGCGGTCAGAGTCTCCTCGACCGCGTCCCACAGAGCCAAGGGGCCGCCCTGGCGGACCGTCCAGCCTTCGGTGTCCTCGGTGAACGCGGTGAACGACTCCCGCTCGGCGTCGAAGAGGTAGAGGTTCTCGGTGCCGTCGCCAACCGTTGCGCGAACGAATTGTGCGCCGGGAACAGCGAGTTGGGCCAGGAAGGCGGGCATCCACTCCCCCAGCAGCACGGGCGGGATCCTGGCAGGGCGCTCGGTGTCCGCGTAGGCGGTGCGAGCCGACAAGTCACCGGCCAACGGGGGCAGGGCCTGTGCACGGGCGTGCATGAAGGAGGAGCGGCCGATGATCTGTCCCTCTGCCGAACCGTCGTCGTTCACGGCGACCTTGGCGAGGCCCGTACCGTACGGCCAGGAGCCGATCGTGGCGAGGATGATCCCGCCGGGCCTGGTCTGGCGTACCCAGGTGTACGGGATACGCCGTACCGCGCAGGTGGCGATGACACGGTCATAGGGCGATCGGGCCGGATGGCCGAGCAGTCCGTCACCGGTGACCGTCCACGTGGAGTGCCCGGCCACTTCCAGAGCCGCATCCGCGCGGGCGGCCACCTGGGGGTCGACCTCGACCGTGGTCACGTTGTCGTCGCCGAGACGGTGGCACATGAGGGCGCTGGAGTAGCCGGTACCGGTGCCGATTTCGAGGACGGAATCGTCGTCGGCTACGTCGAGTTGTTCCAGCATTCCGACGACCGTGGTCGGGGTGGTGGAGGACGAGGTGGGGACACCGGTCACGAGTCCGGTTGTCCGGTCGGCGGTGAGGTGGCCGTCGAGCTGTGTGACCAGCGACTCGTCGCGGTAGGCGATCCGGGACCACTCCGACGGGGGCGTGCCGAGCGCGGTCACCGGCTGCCAGAGTCCGCCGTCGGTCGGCAGGAACACCCCTGGATTCAGGAAGAGTTCGCGCGGCACCTCTTCGACGGCCGGCCGCCACGGTGACTCCGGTCGCAGCACACCGGACGCCGTCAGCCGGTCGGCGAGTGCACGGCGCTCAGGGGCGGTGTCCATCAGGTTCTCCCAGGTTTTCCTTGGATCAGCAGATCCGCGAATGCGGCGGCCATCCCCAGGCCGGTCTTCTCCTCCAGCCAGCCCCATTGGCCGTTCGGGTTCAACTCCAACCAGTGGAATGCACCGTCGCCGTCCAAGGCGATGTCGAAGGATCCGGAGGCGAGCCCGAAGTGGTCCAGAACAGCGTGCAGCGCCTTCACCAGGCGGTCGGGGAGACCGACGACGGCGTAGGAGAGTGCGTCGTAATCCGTGCGCCAGTCCAACAGAGAGGAGTCGATCCGGACGCCGAACACCCGGCGTCCGACAACCAACACCCTTAGGTCGGCGACCTTCTCTACACGGACCTGGAACAGGTGAGGGGCTGCGCGAAGGGTGTCGTCGATCTCGTCGGTGACCACCGGTTCGGCCCACGAGGTCATGGGAACCCCGTCACGCTCGTACGGTGTCCATCGCAACGTCTTGGCGACGACCGGACCGTGCGCCGCGATGAACTGGCGTGCTGTGTCAGGGTCGTTGGTGACCAGGGTGGGCGGGACGCTCAGCCCCAGTCGCTGGGCGACGGCGAGTTGGGCGGGCTTGTAGTCGGCAGCCGCGTCCCGGTGGGGATGGTTCACCCACAGGGGACCGTCGAGGGCGTACAGGATGCCGCCCAACCCGTAACGCACCTGCGCGAGGGCGTAACGGGCGTCTGCGGCCTCCAGGTGATCGAAGGTGGGCCAGCCGGGACGACGCCAGTACACCGCCCGCGCGTGCTCCAGGGCGGCGGTTCTCGACAGGGTACGGAGCTGTCCGGCCACGGGGGCCGGGAGGCATCCGAACCGGGCCGATACCGTCAAGTCGGCGCCGATGTCAGCAGGGTTGAAGCGGACCACCTCGACACCCTTGCGGTTGAGTTCGGCGATCACCATGTCAGCGGTCAGGTCGAGTGGTTCGGTGGCCACGAGGACGGGCCCGTCGGTCTCGGTCATGCGCGTCAGTCCTGCTGGGAATCCTGGTCGGAGCCTTGGTCGTTCTTCGAGTCCAGGTTCGTGACGGTGCTCGTCGAGGTGGCGGAACTGGTGCCGTGCTTGCCCATCTCGACGACCTGACCGCCGGCGTCACGAAAGACGCCGGCCTGTGTGTCCGGATCGACCGTGACCGTGGTGAACGGCATTTTCACCGTGTTCGGGTACGGCCCGAGTCGGCGGAGACCCCAAGGACGGTGAGCTGCTGTCCGCGCTGCGGTCTGCATGGTGTTCCTCCAGTGCCGAACGCCGTTCCATGTGGATGTGCCGACCGTACGAAGTCGTGGGCGCGGTACTCCACGAACTTGCATCGACTTGCACGTCAATTGGCATGGCTGACGGCGCCATTGACGCTGTATCCGCAGTTCAGCAAAGCTGGTGCAAGTCACAGCAAGCACTCGAACCCGGGAGCCGAGCATGGCCGTAGAGTTCGTCGGAATCGACCCCGACACCGACCTGGACCACTGCCCCACGGTGTGGGTGGACGCGGAAGCGCAGGAGATCTTGTTGCAGGGGTGGAAGCCGAGCAGCGAGACTCAGGCGGAGTGCGAGACGAGCAGCCCCGCGAACGGCGGGGTGCCGGGCAGCGAGGCCATCGTCAGGATTCCGGCTCGGATGATCCCGATGATCAGGGAGGCGTGTGATGCCGTCGAGCGTGCCCGGCTTCGCTGAGCTGCTTGGCCGGTGCGAGCGGTCCGCCTTCCATCTGGAGCTGCGCGACTCCTACGCCTCGACGGAGCGGTTCGAGGCGTGGAAGCGGGGTGAGCGGATCAACTGGGCGGACCGCGAAGCCTGGTGGCATCCCTTCTACCAGTCGATCACGGACGCGGCTGCCCGCGGCATTACGATCCGCCGCGCACGGGTGGTCTCCGAACCCGTGTCGGAGTACATCCGCTGGGAGCACTACGTCACGCAGGCCAATGTCACGGCAGGTGAGGAGGTTCGGTGGCTGCCACGACGGCGGGCCACGAACATCCCTCTTCCCGGAAACGACTTCTGGCTGTTCGATGGCGCGCTGCTCCGGGTGCACCACTTCTCTGGTGACGGAGTGGTGGTCGAGGACGAGTTCACAGCAGACCCGGAGGCCGTGAAACTGTGCTCGACCGCCTTCGAGACGGTCTGGGAGCGCGCGATACCTCACCACCTGTACAAGATCTGACGGAAAGCCAGTTCCATGCCCCCGCATCCCTCTTCCAACGTCCAGAAGGCACGCGAAGGCCTCGCCGGCCGTCTGCGCGATATTCGGAAGGATGCCGGGATCAGCGGCCGGGAACTGGCTGTCAGGTGCGGCTGGTCGGAGTCGAAGTCGTCCCGGATCGAGAACGCCAGGACTCCTCCCTCCGACGCGGACATCTCTGCGTGGTGCCGGGCCTGCGCCGCTGAGGCTCAGGCCCCTGATCTGATCGCGGCGAACAGGCAGTCCACCGACGCCCATGTGGAGTGGAGGCGGCTCCAGCGCAGCGGTCTCCGTCTCCTTCAGGAGTCCGTGGTCGGCCTCTACCAACAGACCAGGATGTTCCGCGTCTACGTGTCCGATGTCGTCCCCGGATTCCTCCAGACACCCGGATACGCCACCGCACTCCTGTCCTCCATCGCGGACTTCCGGGGGACTCCGGACGACGTGAGCGCTGCGGTGGCGGCCCGCATGAGACGCAACGCCGTGCTGAGCAACGGCTCCCGGCGGTTCTCGTTCGTACTGGAGGAGTCGGTGTTGCGATACCGGCTCTGCAGCGCCGAGACCATGGCGGCGCAGCTCGGCCATCTACTCGGGGTCATGGATCTCCAGAACGTCGCGGTGGGCATCGTCCCGTTCTCAGCGCAACGGACTGTGTGGCCCATGCCCACGTTCACGATCTTCGACGACAGCAGGGTGCACGCGGACTCGCTGGATGCCGCTTCCGCTCTCACCCGGCCGAGCCAGGTCGAGCTGTACACCCGAGCATTTGAACGGCTCTCTCAAGGGGCCGCGAGGGGTGCGGCGGCGCGTTCTCTGATAGCGGGTGCGTTGTCGTCCTTGGAGTGAATCGGACGAGGTCCGGGAAGTCAGCGGTGGGGGTGCCGCTTCAGCGCTTCGACGAAGGCGGTGAAGGCGGGGGCCAGGAAGGTGAGGGTGGCGCTGAAGGGGGTTTTCGTGTCGCGAACCGCTATGCGGGTCGGGGTGTTCGCGATCTCCACGCAACTGTTGCCGTCGCCCTCGCCGGAGTAGGACGACTTCCGCCAGTTGTCCATGCGTTGCCTCACAGCTCTTTCTCCAGCTTGTGGATGAATCCGCGCGACCGTTCGGGTTCGAGTGACGCGGCCTCCACTCTACGGAAGCTTGTTCGGTAGGTAGTGAGCTGAGCCTCGGAGTCGATGAGGACCGAGCCATGGGGCGCATCACGGACCACGGTGTCCAGCTTCGACAGCGGGCCGCCACATACGTCATCGTGCTTGAGGCTTTGGCGAAGTCGTCCAGGTCGAAAGGAACGACACGCAGGGTGACGTGATCCGCTTCGGAAAGCTCAAGAAGCTGGCGGAGTTGGGCCCTTGTGGTGGCGCGGTCACTGACCCTGAAACGCAGCGCAGCCTCGTGAATGACAACCTCGTGCGGGATGACGACCTGCTGGCGTCCTCCCAGAGGGGACCATCCTGCACGAAGAGTGACATTGCAGCGCAAAGTGTCATACTTTCCGAGCTGCACACTCCTGCTGGCGAAGGTCCCCGCGCACTGCCCGACTTCGAAGACCCCGCGACCGGCCACGACCAGTCACACCCCAGCACACGACAGCCCTGCTCCGACTCTCAATCTGAGTCTGCACGGCTGGACAGGCACTCCCCTATCCGTCAAAGTGCCGTGTCGTTCGCGTTAGACAGCCACCGCGCGAACGAGCATCGTGCCTTCAGCCGCGCCCTCCGGTGGATCGATCAAGGACACCGACACGTCGGCGAATCCGTGGCCGGTGAGGAGGCACTCCCAAGCACCCGGACTGTGATCGTGCCGCATTCCCGCCGTGCCTGGTCGTAGGGCTTGGCCATCCGCGGGGAGGTGTGAGAACGCCAGGGTGCCGCCCGACGTCATGCGGGACCGGATCAGTGGCAGCAGCGTGTCCGGATCGACGAACCACACGGCACCGAAGATCGAGAGCACGACATCGAACCTCTCGTCGGTGTCGTTCAGGAACGCCGTCGCCTCCGCAGTACGGAACTCAAGGCCCGGCAGACCACTCCAGCGTTCCTTGCGCGACCGCCTCGCGGGTGGGTGCTACGTCCACTCCGAGACCGCTTGCACCCAGGGTCACCAGATGGGCCAGATTGCTCCCGCTCCCCGACCCGAGTTCCAGTACACGGCGTCCGGCCACGGGACCCAGAACGCTCTCGTCCGGCCCGTGATCGGCGTACTGGGTCCAGTTCAGCCAGGTCGTATCGCCCTTGGTGTTCACAATTCCGCGTGGCTCACTCCCGACCGCGCACCTGTCCCAGGACTCAGCCAATGACATGCGGTGATCCTTCCTGACAAGAGGGGCCCACCCCCAACGTACGAGGGCAGGCCCCAACTCGCCCGCTGCTCACTGCTACTTGGGCGAGTCATGACACCCGGCGTGACACTGGTTGCAGTCGGCCACATCCGCACGTCCGGCAGCGACCCCATCAGATCCGGGTCGAAGAAGCACTTCACGTCATCCCACAGCAGGTCGGCCACCCCGCCATGCCGCCGGGGCCGCCGGCCCGACGCACCTCCGTTTCCCTCTGCCAAAGGCACAGGGACGCCCCCCACATCACAATCCGGTCACACCCCCTTGTTAACTCCCATGTAATCGATTCCAATCCTCCGTGTAATCGATTCCACGAGGAGGTGGAACGGCGATGGCGAGCATCAAGGACGTCGCCGCCGAGGCCGGGGTCTCCGTGGCCACGGTGTCGCGGGTGCTGAATGATCATCCGTCGGTCAGTGACGACGCACGTACCCGCGTGCTGGCCGCCGTCGAGACGCTGGACTACCGTCCGAACGCCGTCGCCCGGTCGCTGCGCACCGATCAGACCCGCACCCTCGGGCTGGTCATCAGCGATGTGCTGAACCCTTACTTCACCGAGCTGGCCCGCTCCGTCGAGGAGGAGGCCCGCGCCCTCGGGTACAGCGTCATCATCGGCAACGCCGACGAGCGGCCGGAGCTCCAGGACCACCACGTGCGGACGCTGCTGGACCGTCGTATCGACGGACTGCTCGTGTCCCCGACCGACGGCGGCTCCCCGGGCATGCTGGACGCCGCCCGTGCCGGGACCCCCATGGTGTTCGTGGACCGGTGGATCCCGGGGCTCGACGTGCCCGTCGTGCGGGCCGACGGTCGCGCCGCGATCCGGGATCTCGTCGCGCATCTGCACCGGCTCGGGCATCGCAGGCTCGCCATCATCGCCGGCCCCGCCGCCACGACCACCGGCAGTGAGCGCGTCGCCGCCTTCCGGGACGCGCTCGCCGAGTACGGGATTCCGCTCCCCGACGAATACATCGGGCAGGGCGACTTCCAGGCCGAGAGCGGGCGGCGGGTGACTGACGGGTTTCTCGATCTGACCGAGCCGCCCGAGGTCGTCTTCGCCACCGACAACCTGATGGCGCTCGGCGCCCTGGACGCCGTACGCGCGCGTGGGTTGCGGGTTCCCGAGGATCTCGCGCTGGCCGCGTTCGACGACATCCGGTGGTTCGTGCACACCGATCCGCCGATCACCGCGATCGCCCAGCCGACCCCCGAGTTGGGGCGGGCCGCCGTGCGCGCCCTCGTCGACCGGATCGAGGGGCGGGTGCCGGAGTCCGTCACCCTTCCCGCCCGGCTGGTCGTGCGCCGCTCGTGCGGTGAACCGGGCCCCGCGCAACCCCCTGTTGGAAGTGTTGAAACCGTTCGAAGGAGCAAGTCGTGAGCAACGACGACGAGTTGCTGCGCATCGAGGGCATCCGCAAGACCTTCCCCGGTGTCGTCGCGCTGGACGGCGTCGACTTCGATCTGCGCCGGGGCGAGGTCCATGTGCTGCTCGGTGAGAACGGCGCCGGCAAGAGCACCCTCATCAAGATGCTCTCCGGTGCCTACCGTCCCGACGGCGGTCGCATCCTGGCCGGTGGCGAGGAGGTGCGCATCCACAGCGCGCAGGACTCCGCGCACCTCGGGATCGCCACCATCTACCAGGAGTTCAACCTCGTTCCCGATCTGACGGTCGCCGAGAACATCTTTCTCGGGCGGCAGCCGCGCCGGTTCGGGATGATCGACCGGAAGCGGATGGAGGCCGACGCCGCCGTGCTGCTGGAGCGCGTCGGCGTGAACGTGTCTCCGCGTGCTCGCGTCCGTGAACTCGGTATCGCCCGGCTCCAGATGGTCGAGATCGCCAAGGCGCTGAGTCTCCACGCGCGTGTGCTGATCATGGATGAGCCCACCGCCGTGCTGACCTCCGAAGAGGTCGAGAAGCTGTTCTCCATCGTGCGTCAACTGCGCGCCGACGGGGTCGGGATCGTCTTTATCACCCATCATCTTGAGGAAATCGCCGCCCTTGGTGACCGCGTCACCGTCATCCGGGACGGGAAGAGTGTGGGGCAGGTGCCTGCCTCCACCTCCGAGGACGAGCTCGTACGGCTCATGGTCGGGCGGTCCATCGAGCAGCAGTATCCGCGTCAACGGGCCGACACCGGCGGTGCGTTGCTCTCCGTCGAGGGGCTCACCCGGGACGGTGTCTTCCACGACATCGGCTTCGAGGTGCGGGCCGGGGAGGTCGTCGGGATCGCCGGGCTCGTCGGGGCGGGTCGTACCGAAGTCGTACGGGCTGTCTTCGGGGCCGACCCGTACGACCAGGGGACCGTGAAGGTCGGCGGCTCCGCGTTGCGCGGGCATGACGTCAACGCGGCCATGACCGCGGGGATCGGGCTCGTGCCCGAGGACCGCAAGGGGCAGGGGCTCGTTCTCGACCAGTCGGTGGAGGAGAACCTCGGGCTCGTCACCATGCGGGCCGCGACCCACGGCGGGCTCGTCGACCTCAAGGGGCAGCGGGTCGCGGCCGCGCGGATCGCCGAGCAACTGGGCGTACGGATGGCGGGACTCGGGCAGCAGGTGCGGACGTTGTCCGGCGGCAACCAGCAGAAGGTCGTCATCGGCAAGTGGCTGCTGGCCGACACCAAGGTGCTGATCCTCGACGAGCCGACGCGCGGGATCGACGTCGGCGCCAAGGTCGAGATCTATCAACTCATCAATGAACTCACGGCCGCCGGCGCCGCCGTTCTCATGATCTCCAGCGATCTGCCCGAAGTCCTCGGCATGAGCGACCGGGTGCTGGTCATGGCCCAGGGGCGCATCGCCGGCGAACTCTCCGCCGAACAGGCCACGCAGGACTCCGTGATGGCACTCGCCGTCAGCACACCCGGCACACCCGGCACATCAACCCAAGCAACTACCGCTCCAGCGACCACCGCTGATGCACCTACCGCTGTGGAGGACCACCGTGGCCACTGACACGCTCAAGAGCACGCCGGGCGCGACGGGCGCGAGTGGCGCCTCCGGGATCCGCCGACTCCTGCTCGACAACGGCGCGTTGACCGCGCTCATCGTCCTCGTCATCGCCATGTCGGCGCTCTCCGGCGACTTCCTCACCACCGACAACCTCCTCAACGTCGGTGTCCAGGCGGCCGTGACCGCCATCCTCGCGTTCGGTGTCACCTTCGTGATCGTCTCGGCGGGTATCGACCTGTCGGTCGGTTCGGTGGCCGCCCTCTCCGCCACCGTGCTGGCCTGGAGCGCCACGCAGCACGGTGTCCCCGTCTTCCTCGCGGTGATCCTCGCGATCGCCACCGGCATCGCGGCCGGTCTCGTCAACGGCTTCCTCATCGCCTACGGCAAACTCCCGCCGTTCATCGCGACGTTGGCGATGCTGTCGGTGGCGCGCGGGCTTTCGCTGGTGATCTCGCAGGGCTCGCCGATCGCCTTCCCCGACTCGGTCTCGCACCTCGGTGACACGCTGGGCGGCTGGCTGCCGGTGCCGGTCCTGGTGATGATCGTGATGGGGCTGATCGCCGCGTTCATCCTCGGGCGGACGTACATCGGGCGGTCCATGTACGCGATCGGCGGCAACGAAGAGGCCGCGCGGCTCTCGGGGCTGCGGGTCTCCAAGCAGAAGCTCGCGATCTACGCCCTGTCCGGCGTGTTCGCCGCCGCCGCGGGCATCGTCCTCGCCTCCCGGCTCTCCTCGGCGCAGCCGCAGGCCGCCGACGGCTACGAGTTGGACGCGATCGCCGCTGTCGTCATCGGCGGCGCCTCCCTCGCGGGCGGCACCGGCAAGGCGTCCGGCACGCTCATCGGCGCGCTGATCCTCGCGGTGCTGCGCAACGGCCTCAACCTCCTTTCGGTATCGGCCTTCTGGCAGCAGGTCGTCATCGGTGTCGTCATCGCGCTCGCCGTCCTCCTCGACACCGTGCGCCGCAAGGCGGGCGCAACTCCCGTCACTGGAGCCGGTGTTGGTGGCGGCAAGGGCAAGCAGGCGACGACCTACGCCCTCGCCGCCGTCGTCACCGTCGCGATCGTCGGTGCGACCTCCTTCCTGCACAACGACTCCTCCACGTCGTCCAAGCCCAAGCTCGGCCTCTCCCTCTCCACGCTCAACAACCCGTTCTTCGTGCAGATCCGGGCCGGTGCGCAGGCCGAGGCGAAGAAGCTGGGCCTGGACCTGACCGTCACCGACGCGCAGAACGACGCCTCGCAGCAGGCCAACCAGCTGCAGAACTTCACCAGTTCGAACTACGGCGCGATCATCGTCAACCCGGTGGACTCGGACGCGGCGAGCAACTCCGTGAAGGCCGCCGACAAGGCGAAGATCCCGGTGATCGCGGTCGACCGGGGCGTCAACAAGGCGGCCGTGGACACCCTCGTCGCCTCCGACAACATCGCCGGTGGTGAACTCGCCGCCAAGACCGTCGCCGAAAAGCTGGGCGGCACCGGCAAGATCGTCATCCTCCAGGGCCAGGCGGGTACTTCGGCGGCGCGCGAGCGGGCCGAGGGCTTCGCCAAGGGGCTGAAGGCCTACCCCGGCATCCAGGTTCTCGCCCAGCAGCCCGCCGACTTCGACCGCACCAAGGGCCTCGACGTGATGTCGAACCTGCTCCAGGCCCACCCCGACGTCCAGGGCGTCATCGCGGCCAACGACGAGATGGCCCTCGGCGCCATCAAGGCGCTCGGTTCCAAGGCGGGCAAGTCCGTCTCGGTCGTAGGCTTCGACGGCACGCCCGACGGGCTGACCGCCGTGAAGCAAGGGACGCTGTACGCGTCCGTGGCGCAGCAGCCGAGCCAGTTGGGCAAAATCGCCGTGGACAACGCGCTGCGCGCGGCTCAGGGCAAGAAGGTGGAGACGACGGTGAAGGTGCCCGTGAAGGTGGTCACCCAGGAGAACGTCGCCGGTTTCACCGGCTGACAGCGGACCGGTCACCACACCAAGTCACCACTGTGGGGAGTCACTTCATGTACGACTACGACCTCCTGGTCGTCGGATCGGCCAACGCCGATCTCGTGATCGACGTCGAGCGGCGGCCGGGCGCCGGCGAGACGGTCCTCGGTTCCGACCTGGCCGTGCACCCCGGCGGCAAGGGCGCCAACCAGGCGGTCGCGGCCGCCCGGCTGGGTGCCAGTACGGTCCTGCTGGCCCGGGTCGGCGACGACGCGTACGGCAGGCTGCTGCTCGACTCGCAGCGGGCGGCCGGGGTCGACACGGTGGGCGTGCTGGTGGGCGGGGCGCCGACCGGGGTCGCGCTGATCACGGTGGATCCGTCCGGCGACAACAGCATCGTCGTGTCACCGGGGGCCAACGGGAAGCTGTTCCCGGTCGACATCCAGGCCGCCGCCTGCCTCTTCCACGCCTCCCGCGTGGTCTCCGTACAGCTGGAGATCCCGCTGGAGACGGTCGTGGAGGTCGTACGGAGTCTGGCGCCCGACAGCCGGTTCGTGCTGAACCCGTCGCCGCCCCGGCCAATCCCCTCCGAAGTCCTGGCCGCCTGCGACCCGTTGATCGTCAACGAGCACGAGGCGCGGGTGATCCTCGGGGACGCGTGTGTGAGCGAACGGCCCGAGGACTGGGCGCGGATCCTGCTGGCGAAGGGGCCGCGTTCGGTCGTCGTGACGCTGGGTGCGGAGGGCGCGCTGGTGGCCTCCAAGGACGGGGTCACCCGGGTGCCGTCCGTGAAGGTGGACGCCGTGGACACGACGGGCGCGGGCGATGCCTTCACGGCAGCGCTGGCCTGGAAGCTGGGTACGGGTTCGTCCCTCGCCGAGGCCGCGGCGTACGCGGCGCGGGTCGGGGCGGTGGCCGTCACCAGGAAGGGCGCGCAGGAGTCCTTCCCGACGGCGGACGAGGTCGCCGCGCTGTGAAGAAGGCAGGAATCCTCAACCGTCATCTCTCCGGTGCGCTGGCCGAGTTGGGGCACGGGGACGGGGTGCTGGTGTGCGACGCCGGGATGCCGATCCCGGCCGGGCCCCGGGTGGTGGACCTGGCGTTCCGGGCCGGGGTGCCGTCCTTCGCGGAGGTGCTGGACGGGCTGCTGGCCGAGCTGGTGGTGGAGGGCGCGACGGCGGCACGTGAGATACGCGGCGCCAACCGGGCCGCCACCGCCCTCCTCGACGCGCGCTTCCCCGACCTGGACCTCGTCTCCCACGAGCAGCTCAAGGAGCTGTCGGCGGGCGCGCGGCTGATCGTCAGGACGGGCGAGGCGCGGCCGTACGCGAATGTGCTGCTGCGGTGCGGGGTGTTCTTCTGAAACCAGGGGGCCGGGCCGGGACACATTCGAGGGGGCCCGGTCCGTCGACCAAGCCCCCTCGGCTATTCCCCTCCAACATCAGGACCCCTCAAGATCCCCCCAGATCCCCCTCCAAGAGTCCTGATGCCAAGTAGGACCCGCGGACTGCGGGGAGGGTTGTACGCCGTCTTGAGAATTTTTCAAAACGGCTTCCGGACGGCTGCCGGCCGGTCTCCAGGTGCCGATGAATCGGGGCAGACGTAGCGTTTCAGGCATGAGCGAAGACTCTGCTACGGCCTTCCAGGGCGCCGTCCTCGACGAACTGGGCGGCGACAAGGTCCAGGAGATCGCGGGCCTGCTGGGGACGGACGAGGCGGGCGCCAGGGAGGTCGTCGGTACGACGGTCTCGGCACTGTCCGGCGAGGCGGCGACCGTCGAGACACCCCAGGAGGCTCCGCTCCAGGGCGTGGCCACGCTGGGCGGTTTCGCGACCGGTGGGCTGATGGCCGGGGTGCTGGCCAAGGCGGCCAAGCCGGTGGCGGACGCGGTGGCCAAGAAGACGGGCCTGCCGCCGGCGACCGTGGCCCGGGTCGTCGAGATGCTGATCCCGGTGGTGCTGACGGTGCTGACGAAGCGGGCGGCGAAGAAGAAGTAGGCCCTGCGGGTGCGGGCCGGGCGGGTACGGCATACTCCTGACCTCCTGCCCCACCCCGGATCGGACGGGGTGGGGCAGGGCTCAGGGGTACTTCAGGGGTGTTTCGGCGCGGGGCGGCCGACGTCAGCGGACGGTGACCGAGACCGCCTTGGAGACGGTGGCTCCGTCCTTGACGCGCAGGACCGAGACGCCCTTCTTCTGGAACTTGTCGGTCAGCTTGTAGGCGCTGTGGTTGACCTTGGCGGTCACGGGCAGGGACTTCCAGCTCGCGCCGGACTTGACCTGGAGGGTCACCTTGGAGCCCTCCTTCAGACCGGCGGACTTGCCGGTGAAGGTCACCACGTCGCCGAGCTTCACGGTGGTGCGGTTGGCCTTGAGCGTGATGCTCGGCGCCGGGGCGGGCGCGGCGACGGCGGCGGTGGCACCGGCGGCGACGAGCGCGGCGGAAGCCAGGGAGACGGCGGCGATACGCACGTTCACAGATAACTCCTTGTTCGATTCCGAGAATTACTTCTCTTATGCGGCTCTCAGACTTCTCTCATGCGAGAGAAAGCCCGGCCCACCGCGTTTCCGGGATTTCTCCCGGCCTCGCGGCGAGCACGATCCTATAGACACGACCTGGGGAGATACGGTTCCGGAAGGCTCCGAAAAAGAAGAATCGACAGCTCAGTCACAGGAATTGCGGCCATTACACACGCCGTGATCTGCATTTATTAAAGAGACCTGTGTGAAGGCGACTCTCACATTCCGCCGCCGGACATGAAACTGCCCCGCCGGACGAATCTCCGATGCGGGGCAGAACTCTCAGACGGTGACGAACTGCCAATGCTGGGCGGCGCTGCCGTCACAGGCCGCCAGTCTGGTCGCCACGGAATCGGCCACGCTGGAGCTCACCACCCACAGGCACTGCTGGTCGAGGAGCCGCGACCGGAGCTCGTTCCACTCGAACCCGGCGGGTACCGCCCGCCACTGCTGGCCGGTCGCTCCGCTGCAGGTGTTCACCACGGTGACGGTGAACAGGAAGGGCTGCATGCACAGGCCGCTTTCCTTGCTCACCAGGTAGGAGTAGCCGTCGCCGGTGGACACCGCCGTCCACAGCTGGTTGTCCGTTCCGGTGCACCTGTACTGCTGGACCCCGGCCAGCGGTTTGGGGTCCTCGCGCCTGACGTCCAGGCACTTGCCGCTGTTCTGGTTGACCACCTTGAAGTACGCGCCGGCCAGCGCCGAACCGGCCGGTTGGGCGCTGGCGGTGCCCGCGCCGCCGATCACCACGACCGCCAGGAGCGCCAGGAGCGCCCCCGCGCGTCTGCAGATACTGGAAACGGCCATCTCATCCCCCCGTCGGACGGCCGCGACGGCTCCGTGCCCCCGCGATGCCGGACCGTCCGCGGGCAGTGTGTACGTGCCGCGAGTGGCCTGTCCCGCCCCGTTCCGGCCAACGGAACCGCCCCACCCCGCCGGAGCGGAGCGGGGCAGGCCACGGACCCGTCAGTCCGCCGTGTGTTCCACGAACCGCGCCGCCGTCTCCGCCAGGACCTCGCGGCCGTCCCGTGCCCACAGGCCGTCGTTGAACAGCTCGACCTCGATCGGGCCGGTGTATCCGGCGGCCTCGACGTACGACTTCCACTCCCGCATGTCGATCGCGCCGTCCCCGATCTGTCCGCGTCCGTTGAGGACGCCCTCGGGCAACGGGGTGGTCCAGTCGGCGAGTTGGAAGGTGTGGATACGGCCGCCCGCGCCCGCCCTGGCGATCTGCGCCGGAGCCTGGTCGTCCCACCAGATGTGGTACGTGTCGACCGTGACGCCGACCTGCTGCGCAGGGAAGCGCTCGGCGAGGTCGAGGGCCTGGGTGAGCGTGGAGACCACGCAGCGGTCGGAGGCGAACATGGGGTGCAGCGGCTCGATGGCCAGCCGTACGCCCCGCTCCTCGGCGTAGGGCCCCAACTCGCCCAGCGCGTCGGCGATCCGCTCGCGCGCGCCGTGCAGATCCTTGGAGCCGGCCGGGAGACCGCCCGACACCAGGACGAGGGTGTCCGTGCCCAGCGTGGCGGCCTCGTCGACCGCCTTGCGGTTGTCGTCCAGGGCGGCGGCGCGTTCGGCCGGGTCGAGCGCCGTGAAGAAGCCGCCCCTGCACAACGTTGTCACCGTGAGGCCCGCGTCGCGGACCAGCTTCGCGGTGGCGTCCAGGCCGTACGACTGGACCGGCTCGCGCCACAGGCCGACGCCGGGGACGCCCAACTCCAGGCAGGCGTCGACCAGTTCGGGCATGCTCAGCTGCTTCACCGTCATCTGGTTGATGGAGAAGCGGGAGAGGTCGGCGGCGCTCACTGGGTCACTCCGTACAGGGACAGCAGGTTCTTCATCCGTTCCTCCGCGAGCTTCGGGTCGGGGAACAGGCCCAGGCCGTCGGCGAGTCGGTAGGCGTGGGCGAAGTGCGGGAGGGAGCGGGCGGATTGGAGGCCGCCGACCATAGTGAAGTGCGACTGGTGGCCCGCGAGCCAGGCCAGGAAGACCACGCCCGTCTTGTAGAAGCGGGTCGGGGTCTGGAAGAGGTGGCGGGACAACTCGACGGTGGGGTCAAGGAGTTCGCGGAAGCCTGCAGTGTTCCCGGTGTCCAGGACGCGGACCGCCTCCGCCGCCAGCGGGCCGAGCGGGTCGAAGATGCCGAGCAGGGCGTGACTGAAGCCCTGGTCGTCGCCCGCGATCAGCTCGGGGTAGTTGAAGTCGTCGCCTGTGTAGCAGCGGACGCCCTGGGGCAGTCGGCGCCGGATGTCGATCTCCCGCTGAGCCTCCAGGAGCGACACCTTGATGCCGTCCACCTTGTCGGGGTGGGCCGCGATGACTTCGAGGAACGTGTCGGTGGCCGTGTCGAGGTTCGACGAGCCCCAGTAGCCTTCCAGCGCCGGGTCGAACATCGGGCCCAGCCAGTGCAGGACGACGGGTTCGGTGGCCTGGCGGAGGAGATGGCCGTAGACCTCGAGGTAGTCCTCGGGGCCCTTCGCGACGGCCGCGAGCGCCCGCGAGGCCATCAGGATGGCCTGCGCGCCCGACTCCTCGACGAGGGCCAACTGCTCCTCGTACGCGGCCTGTACGTCGGCCAGGGTGCCGCCGGTGATCTGGTCGGTGCCGACACCGCAGGCGATACGGCCGCCAACTGCCTTGGCCTCTGCGGAACTTCGGCGGATCAGCTCGCTCGCGCCCGCCCAGTCCAGGCCCATGCCGCGCTGGGCGGTGTCCATCGCCTCGGCGACACCGAGGCCGTGGGACCAGAGGTGGCGGCGGAAGGCGAGGGTGGCGTCCCAGTCGACGGCGGCGGGCGAGTCGGGGCTGGTGTCGGCGAACGGGTCCGCGACGACGTGCGCCGCCGAGAACACCGTACGAGAGGTGAAGGGGGTGCCGGAGGTGACGGCGAGGGGTTCGGAGCGGGGCTCGTACGCCGTCAAGGCCCCTGATGTGTCCGGGAGTTGGATGGTCACAGCGAGATCTCCGGGACGTCGAGGCGGCGGCCCTCGGCGGACGACTTCAGGCCCAGCTCGGCGAGCTGGACGCCGCGGGCGCCGGCCAGCAGGTCCCAGTGGTAGGGGGCGTCGGCGTAGACGTGGCGGAGGAAGAGCTCCCACTGCGCCTTGAAGCCGTTGTCGAAGTCGGCGTTGTCGGGGACCTCCTGCCACTGGTCGCGGAAGACCTCGGTGGCGGGGATGTCGGGGTTCCACACCGGCTTGGGGGTGGAACTGCGGTGCTGGGCACGGCAGTTGCGCAGACCCGCGACCGCCGAACCCTCCGTGCCGTCGACCTGGAACTCGACGAGTTCGTCGCGGTTGACGCGGACGGCCCAGGAGGAGTTGATCTGGGCGATGGCTCCGCTGTCGAGTTCGAAGATGCCGTAGGCGGCGTCGTCGGCGGTGGCGTCGTAGGGCTTGCCGTTCTCGTCCCAGCGCTGCGGGATGTGGGTGGTGGCGATGGCCTGGACGGACTTGACGCGGCCGAACAGCTCGTGGAGGACGTACTCCCAGTGCGGGAACATGTCGACGACGATGCCGCCGCCGTCCTCCGAGCGGTAGTTCCACGACGGGCGCTGGGCGGCCTGCCAGTCGCCCTCGAAGACCCAGTAGCCGAACTCGCCCCGGATGGAGAGGATCCGGCCGAAGAAGCCGCCGTCGATGAGGCGCTTGAGCTTGAGCAGGCCCGGGAGGAACAGCTTGTCCTGGACGACGCCGTGCTTGATGCCGGCCGCGTCGGCGAGGCGGGCCAGCTCCAGGGCGCCGTCGAGGCCGGTCGCGGTCGGCTTCTCGGTGTAGATGTGCTTGCCCGCGGCGATCGCCTTCTTGAGCGCCTCCTCGCGGGCCGAGGTGACCTGGGCGTCGAAGTAGATCTCGACGGTCGGGTCGGCGAGGACCGCGTCGACGTCCGTGGAGACGTTCGCCGGGTCGAGCCCGTGCTGCTCGGCAAGCGCCTTCAGCGCGTGCTCGCGGCGGCCGACGAGGATCGGTTCGGGCCACAGCACGGTTCCGTCGCCGAGGTCTAGACCACCCTGCTCTCGCAGTGCGAGGATCGAGCGGACGAGGTGCTGTCGGTAGCCCATTCGCCCGGTCACGCCGTTCATGGCGATACGCACCGTCTTGCGTGTCACGTGTTCCCCTTCGTCCGCATACGTCTCAACAACGCAGCAAGCGCTTTCTATATATGCAGAAGCTAGCCTTTGCACATAGGTCTGTACAAGACCGTGATGGGGTCGAGTTGTTCGAGGGGGCGAACGACAGGGGTGTATGGCCTTATCGTCTGCTCGGACGGGGGCTTCCTTTGAGCAACCTATGCACAACGGCGTACGACAAGATGCGCGACCGGAGGACGAACGACATGACGGTGACCCTGGCGGACGTGGCGGCCCGCGCCCAGGTCTCCCCCGCGACGGTGTCGCGCGTACTGAACGGCAACTACCCGGTCGCGGCCACCACCCGCGAGCGGGTGCTGCGCGCGGTCGACGAGCTGGACTACGTCCTCAACGGTCCCGCGAGCGCGCTCGCGGCGGCCACCTCCGACCTCGTCGGCATCCTGGTCAACGACATCGCCGACCCCTTCTTCGGGATCATGGCGAGCGCGATCCAGGCGGAGATCGGGGGGCCCGGCGGACGTGCGGGCGGGGAGCGGCTGGCTGTGGTGTGCAACACAGGGGGCTCTCCGGAGCGCGAGCTGACGTATCTGACCCTGCTGCAGCGGCAGCGGGCGGCGGCCGTCGTCCTGACCGGTGGCGCCATGGAGAACGCGCCGCACGCGGCCGCCGTCGCGGCGAAGCTGCGGAAGCTCGGGGAGGCCGGGACGCGCGTGGTGCTGTGCGGGCGCCCGCCGGCGCCGGACACGGGGGCGTTCGCGCTGACCTTCGACAACCGCGGGGGCGGCCGTGAACTGACCGAGCACCTCATCGGCCTCGGCCACCGCCGCCTCGGCTACATCGCGGGCCCGGAGGAACGGACCACGACCCGGCACCGCCTGGAGGGCCACCGCGAGGCGCTGGCCGCGCACGGCATCGCGGAGGACCCGCGGTGGACCGTGCACGGCCGCTACGACCGCCGGTCCGGCTACGAGGCGACGCTCGAACTCCTGCGCCGCGACCACGGCCGTCGACGCCGTGGTCGCGGCGCAGGAGTTCGAGCGTCGCCTCGTAGCCGGACCGGCGGTCGTCGGCCGTGGTCGCGGCTTGACGGCCGTGGTCGCGGCGAACGACTCCGTCGCGGTGGGCGCGTGCGCGGCCCTGCGCGAATCCGGCCGCCGCATCCCGGAGGACGTCTCGGTCGCCGGCTTCGACGATCTCCCGTTCAGCGTGGACGCGGTGCCTTCTCTTACGACGGTGCGGTTGCCGCTGTCGGAGGCGGGCGCGCGGGCCGGACGGATCGCGATGGGGCGCGAGGAGCCGCCGCCGGGCGGGATCGCCACGGTTCGCGGGGAGTTGATGGTGCGGGGGTCTTCGGGGGTGCCCCGGAAGTAGCGCCGCCGGCGCCTCCAGAGGGGACCTGCTCCAAAAAAGTGTGTCACTT
>NZ_JAEQAZ010000530.1 GCF_016654115.1 Streptomyces sp. MBT53 | reverse complement strand
CGGAGGACGTGGACCTGCTCGGCGAGGCGGTGGGAGATTGCTTGGCCGTCGGGTCCTCACCCTTGCCGGTGTGCTTCCGCGTCGGTGCCTGGGTCCCGTCGGCGCCCTGTCCGGTGGGCTTGGCGGAGTCCGAGCGCTTGGCGTCCGCGCGAGCGGTGGGCGAGGAGGCGCCGGCGTCCTGGACCGGCGGTGAGCCGCCCTGCGAAGTGTCCGACGCGCCACCGGAGTTGACGTAGTGGGCGACGACGACTCCGGCACCGGCGAGGACGACCACTGCGGCAGCGACGGCGAGCACAACACGTGCCTTGCCACGGGGGCGGGCCTGGCGCGCGATGGGTCCGGTCGGCGGAGACGGGTGGGGCAT
>NZ_JAEQAZ010000529.1 GCF_016654115.1 Streptomyces sp. MBT53 | reverse complement strand
GGGGTGGAGTGGAGCGGGCACGCGTCGGGGGCGGCTCAAGGCTGCGGCTCGTAGATGGGGGCCTGCGGTTCGCGGCCGGCGGTTGGCTGCGGCTTGAGGCCTGTGGCTAACGGCTTGGGGCTTGAAGCCTGCGGTTCGCGGGCTGCGGCTTGGGGCTAGCGGCTTTACTTCGAGCCAGTTACGCGTTCCGGGCGGCTTGCGGTCCGTGGCTCGTGGCTTGCGGTTTGCAGGCTGTGACCTATGGCCTGTGGTTTTCGCTTCCGGGCCCGGTCGCGCTTGCCCCCTCCCGGCCGCCGAGGGCCCACACCCCGGTCCACCGAGCCGCGATCCCGCCTCGCCCCGCTCCCCTTAGCCCCGTCCCGCTCC
>NZ_JAEQAZ010000528.1 GCF_016654115.1 Streptomyces sp. MBT53 | reverse complement strand
GCATCGTCCAGGAGGCCCTGAGCAACGCGCTGCGGCACGCCCCCGGCTCCACCGTCGCCGTCGAGGTCGCCCACGACCCCGACGGACTACGGCTGATCATCACCAACTCCCGCCCGCAGCAGGCCGCCCCGCCCTCCCCGGGCGCCGGACACGGCCTGCTCGGTATGCGGGAGCGCGCGGCCATGCTCGGCGGACACCTCACCGCGGGGAACACGTTCCAGGGCGGCTTCGCGGTCGTCGCGTTCCTGCCGAGGGACGGCGTCGCACTCCCCGACGAACCTGAGGAATCCGAGGGACCTGAGGAACCCGACGGCCCGGACAGCGCCGACGGACCCGATGCCCCCGACAGACCCGCCGCCGCCACCCCCGGCG
>NZ_JAEQAZ010000527.1 GCF_016654115.1 Streptomyces sp. MBT53 | reverse complement strand
CGCGGCCCGGCGCGGGGCGCGGGTAAAGCGAGTTACGGGGGGGGCGCGGGTCGCGGTATGCCGCGGCAACAGGTCACGAGCCACACGCAGGTCCCAGACGGACGGCCGCGGGTCGCCATGCGACGGTCCACCGGTTGCCACGCCCCGGTCTCAGACCGACGGCCGCAGGTCGCCACGCGACGGCCACCAATCACCACGGCCAAGTCCTCAGACCCACAGTCGCAGGTCCCCTCACTACGGCCACCAATCACCACGCCCAGGTCCCAGACCGACGACCGCAGGTCGCCACGCAGCGGCCACCAATCGGCACGCCCACATCTCAAGCCGACGGCCACAGGTCCCCACGCGCCGACCACCAATCACAGGTCACTGC
>NZ_JAEQAZ010000526.1 GCF_016654115.1 Streptomyces sp. MBT53 | reverse complement strand
ACGACGCGATCCGGCAGGCCACCACCCAACTCACCGCCGAACAGACCGAGTTGGACCGGGCGGAGCACATCGTCGAGATGGGCCCGACCCGTATCCGCGAGGAGGAGGGGAAGCACGAGGAGGCCGTGGAGGAGGCCCGGCAGGACGCGGCGGACGTGCTCCTCCAGGAGCGGAACCTGCGGGACGCCAGGCGGCAGGAGACCATCGCCCAGGGCCGCGTGACCGAGGCCGAGAAGGAGGTCACGCGGCGCAACGGGCGGGTCGTCGCCGCCGTCACCGCGCAGATTCAGGCCGCGGCCGATCAGGTGTCGGCCACCGCCGCGCTGCCGGGGTTGTCCAGTGACGTCCACGACAGTCCTCCGACCCCCGAACAGTCGT
>NZ_JAEQAZ010000525.1 GCF_016654115.1 Streptomyces sp. MBT53 | reverse complement strand
TGTCCCCGATGCGGACGACGCAGCGCTCCAGAAGCACGCTGACCCAGCGGGCAAGGCTGCCCTTCACCCGGGCGAGCTCTTCCTCGTCATCGCCCGTCATCTCCCGCACTTCCGCATGGCGCAGGAGATCACCGTCCCAGTAGATGCCGCCCGGCAGAGTTACGTGGCTGTCCGACGGCTCCGGCACCGAGGGAATGTTGCCGATTGATTCTCCGAGGGCCTTCTGTACCTGGGCGTTAACCGTCTCCGGCTGGGCAAGTGCGGTATCCGCCGTCACCACGGGGCCGGAGAGCGTGTCAAAGTCCCAGTTGTCCTGCGTCATCAATTACTCCAGTGTGGTGAGTTCAGACTTCTCAGAAC
>NZ_JAEQAZ010000524.1 GCF_016654115.1 Streptomyces sp. MBT53 | reverse complement strand
CACCCTTGAAGTCGGCATCCCAGTCAGCCACGATGTCCTTGGCATCCTGGTCCCCGGCGTCTGCCGCAGCACGCCAGTACCGGAGAGCCACGCCCATACCGTGGAGGTCGAGCTGGAGTTCAGCAATGCGCCGAAGCTGACTTGGAGTGGGCGAGGTCAGCCGCCGCAATTCTTCCAGTTCGAACATTCGCGCTTCGTGCTCTGCCCACCCCTCGGCTATCCGTGACTGATTGCGCTCCACGCTGGCGCGACGCAGTTGCTCACGGACTTCTTCCGGGACCTCCTCAGCCGCAGCCTTAACATGCGGGGCACCAAGGCTTGACGCCTCCAAGAGTGCGTCGAATGCCTCTTCTTCGTCGTCTGAGCTGTCAGGGTCCTTCATCTCCCC
>NZ_JAEQAZ010000523.1 GCF_016654115.1 Streptomyces sp. MBT53 | reverse complement strand
GTACTCCTCGGTCTGCAGCAGCCCGTGCACGAACTCGTTCTCGTAGGCGCGGACCTGCAACGCCGCCTGTTCCAGGCTCAGATACGCGGCGAACCAGTCCGGCATGACGTCGCGGTACGTGTGCCACCAGCCGCGCTTGCTGGCCTCGCGGACCGACTTCAGGAAGGTGTCGATCTCCTGACGGTCCGTCACGCCGTAGACCTGCAGCAGCTTTTCGGCGTCCGCCAGGCGCAGCCGGGCCACCTTGGCGGCTTCCATCCGGCGGATCGTGGAGTGGCTGACCCCGATGGCCGCGCCCGCCTCCTCGTACGTGAGCCCCGCGCGGGTCCGCAGTTCCTCCAGCTGGCGGCCGAGGATCATGCGCAGGACGGAGGGGACACCGCCCCAGTCGGTCTCCGCGGTCACGGTCTACCTCCCTTGCGCCTCCAGCTCCGGGCGGCAGTCTGGCAGGGTTTCGCTCTTCACAGACTCTTTCGATCACTTCCTGGCGGAAGCAGCATGCACTTCGCGAGATGCAATTTTCAACTTGCTGGTTGCGATGCGTTGTTGGCAGGTGTCACAGTAAGCACGTCGTCACAGCTCGTCGAAGAGCGAGACGGCGCAGCCCAGTTGGGGGAAAAGGGCTGCGACCTGCGTTGGCCCGGCCGGGTCGCCAACCGCGCCTCGTGCGCGGCCGGTCGGCTCGACACCGGCACCGCCCAGGGTGCGAAGGCACACGAAAGGCGTACGGCGATGGCTCCGCCCTCTTTTCCCCAGCCGCTGGACCGACCTCCCGGAGGCGGGCGTCCTGGCCGACTCCCTGGGCCCCAAGGCCCCGGCCGGCTCGCCTCCGGGAACCAACACCCCCGCCACAGCCATCTGTTCGGCCTGCCGGCGACCCCGGCGTCGGTCGGTCCCGCCCGAAGAACCGTGGACGAACTGCTCATCGCGTGGGGCGTCCGCGAAGCCGTCCGGGACAACGCTGTCGTCGTGACCTCCGAACTCGTCACCAACGCG
>NZ_JAEQAZ010000522.1 GCF_016654115.1 Streptomyces sp. MBT53 | reverse complement strand
CCATGGAGGCGGCGGCCCAGCGGGCGGCTGTCTGCTCGTCCGGGGGGAGCAGGGCGCGGGCGAGTTTGCGTTCGGCGGCTGTGGTGGCGTTCGGGGGGTACTGGACGCCGGTGACGGCGCGGGCGAACACTCGGCGGACGTTGGTGTCGAGTACGGCGTGGCGCTGGCCGTAGGCGAAGGAGGCGACGGCGGCGGCCGTGTACTCGCCGATGCCGGGGAGGGCGAGGAGCTGGGCGTGGTCGGTGGGGACGTCGCCGCCGTGCCGTTCCGTTATGGCGGTGGCGGCGCCGTGGAGGCGGAGGGCTCGGCGGGGGTAGCCGAGGCGGCCCCAGGCGCGGACGGCTTCGCCGGGGGCGTCCTGGGCGAGGTCGGCGGGGCGGGGCCAGCGGG
>NZ_JAEQAZ010000521.1 GCF_016654115.1 Streptomyces sp. MBT53 | reverse complement strand
CAGCGTGGTGGTGAGGACGGCGGCGGCGAGGCCGAGCACCGGGCCCTCGGGCAGTCCGGCCAGTGCGTGGCTGCTCCAGGACGGCAGGTCGACCTTGGCCAGGGTCAGCCCGGAGAGGGAGGCGGTGAGCGTGGCCCCCGCGACGGCGACGAGCGCGGCCGGGATCTTCCGCATCAGATGCCCGAGCCGGCCGGGGACGCGCGGCCACAGCAGCAGAAGGGTCAGGGTCAGCGCGCTCATCGCCACGTCGGCGGGGTGCAGGTCCGCCAACTGGGCGGGCAGCGCGCGGAGGTTGGCGAGGACCGAGCTCTGCGGGGTCCCGCCGAGCACGATGTGCAGCTGCGCGACGGCGATGGTGACACCGATTCCGGCGAGCATGCCGTGCACGATCGCGGG
>NZ_JAEQAZ010000051.1 GCF_016654115.1 Streptomyces sp. MBT53 | reverse complement strand
ACACGATCATTGAGATTCTCCATCACCGGGATCCGCCTGCGCAGACGCGTGCGCACCACCGTCCCGGACCCGGCCACCTCACCGGTCCCGGATCTGTTCCAGCGGGACTTCACCGCCAGCGAACCCGGCCTGAAATACATGGGCGACATCACCTATCTCCCCCTGGACAACGGGGAGTTCCTCTATCTCGCGACCGTGCTGGACTGCTTCAGCCGCAAGGTCGTCGGCTGGTCCATCGCCGGCCACATGCGCACTGGCCTGGTCGCCGACGCACTGCGGATGGCGGCCTCGACCCGCGGCGGCCTGGACGGCGCGGTGTTCCACTCCGACCACGGAGCGCAGTACGGATCCCGGGCCTTCGCCGGCCTCTGCGACCAGCTTGGGGTCACCCGGTCGATGGGCGCGGTCGGCACCAGCGCCGACAACGCGGCCTGCGAGAGTTTCCACGCGTCCCTGAAACGCGAGACCCTCCAGGGCGCCCACGACTACGGCGACTCCGACACCTGCCGCAGGACCGTCTTCGCCTGGCTGACCCGCTACAACACCCGCCGCCGGCACTCCGCCAACGGCCACCTCAGCCCCAACGAATACGAACACCGACACCACACCGCTAAACTCACGCTCGCCGCGTGATCAATAACCGCGTGCCCACCTTCACGGGGGAAGGCCCCTTCTTCACGCGCTCTCGTCCCACCATGGCCCCTCTCGGTCGCTGCACCATCAAACACGCTTCGACGGTGTTCGAATCCTTGGCGCCCGCCATTCGGCGACACCTAAGTTGAGGCATCCAGCAATCCCAGCCGAGCAGCGATCCTTGGTACGCACCAGATAAGGGGTACTCGTGCGAAGCAGATTGACGAAGGTCAGGGCGATGTTCGCGGTTGCCGTGGCCGCGCTGGCGCTGACCTTCAGCACCGGTGTCGCATCAGCCGGTGCTGAAGGCGCCACCAGTCCCTACGCCTCCCAGGCCAGGCAGTCGGGACTCACCGCCTCTCAGACTTCGGCCCTCCAGCACGAAGTGGACCGGTATCTCGCCCAGATGGGCGGAAGGCAAGTGGCCGCCAACGTGATCGACCTGGGCGGCAAGAACCTCATGTTCGTGGCTGTCCCTGGCGAAGCTCACCCCCGCGACATGACCAAGGGGGCGCTGGTTAACGTCTGCGACGGTGTTATTCCCTACGGATACTTCTGCGCCTACAAGGGCACCGGCTTCACGGGCACGTCGATTCCCATGTACAGCTGCGCCCGATACCGCATTCCATGGACAGCCGACGGATCGTGGTACAACGACCAGACCACGGGTACCGTCGCCAACTTCCTGGACGACAGCGGCGTCTCACGCTGGCATGACGAGGGCGCCGAAGACTGGGACGCGGACGCACCTTGGTACTGGGTCCACTGGGTCAAGAACTGCTGAGCTTGTCATTTACGGTCCGGCGTCGAACGCAGGTCGAACTTGATCAGCGTTTTCGCAGTTCAGCGGACACGAAGGCGGCCTTCGTCTGATCCTTTACTCCGTCACAGAGTGGACCAGCGCGAAGGCCGTGTCGTGAGTTTGGTACATCAGGATGTCCTGCGGGATGCCTTCGCGGAAGTGTCACACTTCCGGACGGAGTTGTACGCGTGTCTGACCGCGCGGGGCGACGCACTGTTCGAGTTGTGCGACGCGTTGCTGTGCACGGACGGGCCGGTGCGGACGCTGGTCGATCTCGCACTCGCACCGGAACATCGCCGCGGGCACGGGGCTCTCTACGCCGGTCTCAATCAGGGGCGGATCGATGTGGCCCGGCTGCGCCGGGCGCTGGCCTCGGTGTCGCTGCCGCGAGCGGCGGACGGCCGGATCGTGCTGGCCGCAGACGTCTCACCGTGGCTGCGACCGGACGCCAACACCTGCCCTGACCGGGCTTTTTGTCACACATACGGCCGCGGAGGGGCAAAGCATCAGATGATCCCGGGCTGGCCATACTCGGTCGTGGTCGCGCTGGAAACCGGCCGGACCTCATGGACGGCGGTACTGGACGCGGTCCGTCTGGACCCCGGCGCCGACGTCGCCGCGGTGACCACGGTCCAGCTCCGCGAAGTCGTCGAACGGCTAGTCGCCGCCGGCCAGTGGAAACAGGGCGACCCCGACGTCCTGGTCGTGCTGGACGCCGGATACGACGCGCCCCGCATCGCCCACCTACTGGGTGACCTGCCCGTCGAGGTCCTGGGCCGATTGCGGTCGGACCGGGTGATGCGCCGGCCGACGCCCACTCTCAAGGAGTACGCCCTGTCCTATCCCCAAGGCGGGCGACCGCCGAAGCACGGCGGTGAGTTCGTCTTCGGCGACCCGGGAACCTGGGGCACGGAGCAGGCCGTGACAGCCACCTGCACCCGCCGCTACGGGAAGGCCACCGCCCAGGCGTGGGACCGGCTCCACCCGAGGCTGACCCGGCGGGCGGCCTGGCTCGATCACGAGGGGCCGCTGCCCATCATCGCGGGCACCGTCATCCGCCTGGCGGTGGAGAAGCTGCCCAGCGGCGGGGTGAACAAGCCGCTGTGGCTGTGGTGGTCGGGCACCGCCGCCACAGAAGCGGACCTCGACCGCTGCTGGCAGTCCTTCCTGCGACGCTTCGACATCGAGCACATGTTCCGCCTGTTCAAGCAGACGCTCGGATGGACCCGGCCCCGGCTCCGCAGCCCGGAGGCGGCAGACCGGTGGACGTGGCTTGTGGTCGCCGCCTACACCCAGCTCCGGCTCGCCCGCCCACTGGCCGCCGATCTACGGCGTCCCTGGGAGAAGCCGGCCGAGCCGAACAGACTCACCCCCGCCCGGGTCCGGCGGGGGTTCAGGAACCTGCGAGCGAAGACCGGCTCTCCAGCCGGTGCACCGAAATCGTCAACACCCGGACCAGGAAGACCACTTGGCTCGAAAAACCGCCGCACAGCCACCCGTCATGACGTGGGCAGAGTCCTCGTGACAGGCGAGGCATACAGCCGGCCCGCCCACCACAAGGTCGGCACGAAACCCCGTCGTACTGGATAAACGTCAAGCTCAGAAGCCATCCGCTTTCCGAACGTGATCGTTTGGTTCGGGCTGGGTGGGCATGAACTCCGGCTGGCGGCGGGAGAGATGGGCGTGGTTCGTCTGCTCGTCTCGCTTGTGGAGGTGGCTGGTGCCGTCGGTGCTAGGTCTGCTGGAGGCTCGGGAGAAGAAAGTCCGGGAAGAGGTGGCACGGCTGCGGGAGGAGGCCGAGCGGGTGGAGGCTGCCCTCGGCGAGGCGGAACGGGCACTTCAGCGTCTGGCGGATGCCCGCGTGACGGTGGCCGAGGTGCTGGCCGAGCCGCCCGTCGCGGTCGCGGAGCCGGTGGTGAGTGCGGTGGCGGGGTCGGTGGTGCCCAGACGGACCGAGGGCATGACGGCGGCGGTCCTGTCTGCGGACTACCAGCGGATCATGTCCGTGCTGGAGTCGGATGCGGCCCGGGAGGGTATGCGGTGCCAGCAGCTGGCCGCGGCCCTGGGCCTTCAGGCGGCTCCAGCGAAGGTCGAGGGGCTGCGGTCCAAGGCGAAACGCCTGGTGGAGCGGGGGTGGGCGCTCCAGGTGCGGCCGGGGGTGTTCACCCCGCTCGCGGCGTCGGCCGGCTGAAGGCGCCTGGCCGGTGCCCGGCCAGGCGGCTGCTCATGAGCATGGTCATGGACCACAGCACCATGGCCTCGTGCATGGCGGGCAGTGTCTCGTAGTCACGCACCAGGCGGCGCGAACGCATCAGCCAGCTCAGGGTGCGCTCCACCACCCACCTGCGCGGCAGCACCACGAACCCGCTGGTGTCGTCGGTGCGTTTGACGATCTCAAGGGTGAGCTGGAGTTTCTCTGCTGCCCAGCCGACGAGCCGGCCCGCATAACCGCCGTCCGCCCAGACGAGGCGGATGGAGAAGTACATGGTGCGCAGCCGCTCGAGCAGCGGGACGGCGGCGTCGCGGTCCTGCACGCTTGCCGCGGTCACCGCGACGGCCAGGACCAGGCCGAGGCAGTCCACGGCCAGGTGCCGCTTGCGGCCGCCCACCTTCTTCCCACCGTCCCACCCGGACGTCGAGCGCGGGATGTTCGTCGCCGCCCGCGGTGACTGCGAGTCCACGGTGGCGGCCGTCGGGTCCGGCGAACGGCCTTCCTTCTGGCGGACCTTGTCGCGCAGCCGGTCGTGGAGCTCGGTGAGCAGGCCCGTCACCTGCCAGCGTCGGGCGAACGCGTGCACTCGTGTCGGCGTACTGAGAAAGGTGGTCAGGCGCGTACAGACGAACGTGCTCAGTTGTGGGACCGGGACGACAACCCTGCGGTTGTGGCGGCGTCCGTGGGTGTCCATGACTGGCCGGCGGTCTGCGCCTGGAGCACGCGAGCGTAGGCTCTCAGGAATGCGGATCGGCGAGTTGTCCACGCGCACGGGCGTGAGTCCGCGCTCATTGCGGTACTACGAAGAGCAGGGCCTGCTGACCAGCTCACGCTCCGATACCGGGCAGCGTCACTATTCCGCTGCGGCGGTCCAGCGCGTCTCGCTCATCCGACAGCTGTTCGACGCGGGTATGTCGAGCCGGGTGATCGCGACTGTGCTGCCGTGTGTGGACGTCCCGGGTGACCTGGGCGTCGCCGAGGAGACGTTCACGGCGATGATGCGCGAGCGCGACCGGATCGACGCCGACATCGCGCACTTGATCGAGACCCGGGATGCGCTCGACGTGCTGATCAGGGCCAACAGCCGGCACCGGGCGGAGCTGTCCACGTCGCCGGAGTCGGCGGCACGGTTGGACTGATGCTGTGACCTGCGTCTCAGCCGCTTGCCCCTGACATCGATGTGACAGGTGAGGATGACTGCAGAGCCCGGAATCACCGGGTCGGTCACATGGGAGGCGGCAGAAGATGGGGCAGGCGTGGGGTTTCGGCAGGTATGGCGGGCCCGAGGTGCAGGAGTTCTTCGATCGTCCCGATCCCGCCCCTGGTCGCGGCGAGGTACTGATCCGGGTCGACGTGGCCGGCGTGAATCCCCTCGACCACATGCTGCGCTCGGGTCTGGTCCCCGGGCTCGACGGCGGGCGTCCGTTTCCCATTGTGCTGGGGATGGAGGCAGCGGGAACCGTTCTCGCCCGGGGCGAGGACGTCGACGGGCTCGAGGTGGGTGACGCGGTCTTCGGCTTCGCACTCACCGGTGGCGGCACCTACGCCGAGACGACGGTGCTGTCCGCGCCGAACACCGCGCGCATCCCGGCGGGCCTGTCCGTGACCGTGGCGGCAACACTGCCCGTGACCGGGACGACCGCGGTGGACGTGCTCGACCAGCTCGGCCTCCCGGCCGGTGCCACGGTCCTGGTCAACGGGGTCGGGGGTGGGGTCGGCCTCGTCGTCGCCCGGCTGGCCATCGGGCGCGAGTTGCGTGTGATCGGCACCGGGAGTACTGCCAAGCGCGAGCAGGCCGAGGCCATCGGGGTGCGGTTCATCGACTACACCGCCGGGGACGTCGTCGCCGCGGCACGCCAGCTGGTTCCGGAAGGCTTCGACGGGATCGTCGACCTGGTCGGAGGCGCCTCGCTGCGGACGGTCGCTCCGCTGGCCCGGGATCCCCGCAACGTCATCGCCGTGGGTGATATGTCTGTGCCCGATCTCGGTGGGCGTTTCATCGAGCGGCGCCTCGACCGGGAGAGTCTGGAGCGGTCCGCCAGGCTGGCACTCGACGGAGTTCTCGCACCCGTGATCACTGCGGTCCATCCGCTCTCCGACGCCCTGGCCGCACTCGCCTCCGTCGAGAACGGCCACGCTGCGGGCAAGGTTGTCATCAAGGTGGCATGAGAAGTGGCCTGGCCGCCCGGTGCCGTCGACCATCTATAGCGGACTGACGAGAGCCCGTGGTCAGCCATCACCAACTGAGCACGTTTACCTGTACGGGGTTGAGCACATTCAGGCGTACGCCGACACCTATATGGGACACCGCGAACCAGCCTGCACCTACTGGTACTTGTCGGCGGCCCCGGAACTGCTCGCCCTGGCCGCCGCCCGCCGCGACAGCGTCCGGAAGGCGGCCCGCCCATGACCCTGATCGCACCCACCCTGCAGGCGTTCTTCACCGAACGGCTCGGCCGCCAGCGTCAGGCCAGCCCCCGCACCATCGCCGCTTACCGTGACGCGCTCCGCCTCCTGCTGGGCTTCGTCCAGCAGCAGACCGGCACCGCCCCGGCGAAGCTGGACTGGAACGACCTGAACGCGAACGTGATCTCTGCGTTCCTCAACCACCTGGAGGACGAGCGCGGCAACAGCACCCGGACCCGCAACGTCCGCCTGACCGCGATCCGGTCGCTGTTCTCCTACGCCGCCCTCCAGCACCCCGAACACGCCCTGCTCATCCAGCGGGTCCTGGACATCCCACCCAAGCGGTTCGACAAGAGGACCGTCACGTTCTTGACCGCCACCGAGGTCGACGCCCTGCTGGCGGCACCGGATCCGAAACGCTGGGAGGGACGACGGGACAAGGCCATGCTGGCCCTGGCCGTCCAGACCGGCCTGCGCGTCACCGAACTCACCAGCCTGAACTGCGACGACATCACTCTGGGCGACGGCGCCGCTGTTCGCTGCGAGGGAAAGGGACGCAAACAGCGCACCGTCCCCCTCGACCGCCCCGTCCAGAATCTGCTCGGCGCCTGGCTGAACGAACGCGCCGGGCGCCGCGGCGATCCCCTCTTCTGCACCCGCACCGGACGACGCCTCAGCCGCGACGCCGTCGCTCAACGCCTGAGCACCCATACCCAGACTGCGGTGCGAGTCTGCCCGTCCCTGCTCGACAAGAGCATCCACCCGCACGTCCTGCGGCACAGTTGCGCGATGGCGCTGCTGCAGGCCGGCGTCGACACCACGGTCATCGCGCTCTGGCTCGGCCACGCCGGCGTCCGCTCCACCGACGCCTACGTCCACGCCGACATGACCATCAAGGAGAAGGCCCTGGCCCTGACTGCACCAATCACCGCTCAGCCCGGCCGCTACCGGCCCACCGACAAGGTTCTAGATTTCCTCGACCGTCTATGAGGTGGGGCAGGGCGAACCCTCGCGGCTGGAAAGACCTCGGACGAAGACCCAGCTCAGTCGGCGCCATCGACTCCGATAGCCTGCGGCGGTGGCCGATGCTTTGTTGAAGTTCCTGATCGATGCCGATCACGGGCAGTTTTATGTCCAAGACCTGGGGCCCTATGACGCGTGGATGGCTGAGCACGCGACGGACCCGGACCTGCCGCCAGCCGGCTGGACCCAGGAAGCGGTCCACATCCATCGAATCGGGGTGGAGCCGCACTCGCTCTCCGTCGGCACTGCCCGGGACGACATGGTCGAGTCACTGATCATCGTCCATGAGTTCGAACCGATGACCGAGCCGACGGCCGAGCACATCGTGGAGACAGACCTGGACGCCCCGACCGGTCAACTCACCATGTCCAGCCCGGGACTCCACCCGGAGGACGGGCCCAGCATGACCGTTCCCGCCGGTTTGTTGCGGGCCCGGGTCTCCTACATCCCGGCTGAAGCGCCCGACGTCGACACCAACGGCGGCCCTGGCGACCACTTCCTCTATCGGATCGACCTCTGGCCCGCCGACAAGACACGCGAGCTTGTCATCCTCAAGCAGGGTCCGAACCCGTGGGCCGGATAGATCCTCCCAGCCTGCGACTATGCCGAGCAGAACAGCCGCCACGCAGCCCGCGATCACGCTTGCTGATGGTCACCTCGGCATAGTCGCGGTCTCGGCATAGGTCGATCTATGCGGATATCGGCATAGGTGGACGAGCTCGGCTATATGGAACTGGATCGCAGGGGCGCTGAGCTGCTGTTCCAGGTTCTGACGGAGCGTGAGGAGAAGAACAGCGTCGCCATCGCGTCGAACGAGAGTTTCAGCGGTTGGACCAAGACCTTCACCGATCCCCGGCTTTGCGCGGCCATCGTCGACCGCCTCACCTTCGGCGGCAACCTGATCCAGACCGGCACCGAATCCTACCGCCTCGCGCTCACCCAGGCCCGGGCCGCAGCACAAGACGCCGCCAGCTGACCCCAACGCTGCCGAGCAAGGCAACAAGCTCAATTTCCGTTGATGCAGTCAGCCAGATGCGGCAACATGCTCCGATGCCGGAATCCCGGATCGAGCCGCTTGCCGTCGACGGCAACGGCAACGCTCTGATCGCGTTCATCCCTGAGGCAGAGGACGCCCCACCCGACGACGCCCCCCTGCCGCTGTCGCTGGTGGCTCTTTGGCACCACGACGCGGTTCTGCTGGTCTTCGGCAGACAACGACAGGAATGGGAGCTGCCCGGAGGAATCATCGAACCGGGCGAAAGCCCACGCCAAGCCGCTTCACGCGAGCTACTGGAAGAGACCGGTCAGAAGACTGATGCCCCCTCACAGTTCGTCGGCTACGCGAAGTTCATGCTTCAACCTGATCTGCGGATGGAGTACGGAGCGCTGTTCATCGGCAACGTCACACACCCTGGGCCCTTCCGGGACAACGAGGAAGTCTCAGCTTTCCGCTGGTGGGACCCCACAGTTCCACTGCCTGGAGGCACAGAGTCTCTCGACCTGCACCTTGCCCGCCTAGTGAGGCCCCCGCGACACCGAGAGGAGCAGGCCAACCTAGAGGGGTTCAAGGAAACTCACTGACGGTGTCAGTTCTCATCGATATTTTCCCGCCCCGTGATCACCAAGCGCTGCCCAAACTCAGCGATACACGGTGTCGCCTGTCAGCTACGAAGCCACGGCCGCGTCGGGGAAGCGGCGCGCTGCCGCTGCGAGCAGTGGGGCGCTGGGGCGGCGCAGTACCAGTTCCAGGCTCCGGAGGTCACGGGAGTGCACCAGAGCGAGGAGTGCTGGCCTGGCGGTCTCTTCGGCGGCACCTGTTGCGTACCGGTGCAGCGTGTCGCGGAGACCGGCGTCCGGGTCGGGCAGGTGCTCGATCCAGTGGCCGATCGTGCGCAGGCGGCTGGCAAGGGCGCGGGTGCTCCTCTGCTGAGGCAGGGCTGCCAGCAGCAGGTCCAGCACAGTTGGTTCCCGATCTCGCCAGATCTCGGCGATCTCCTCGGCCAGCCAGGAACCGCGCGAGCCGATGTCTCCGGCCGTGATCCAGCGAGCGGCCACAGTGAGGCCGGCGTCCGGATCCCCGGTGAGCAGACGCCTTACTAATCGTTTCAGAATGAGTTGAGCTGCGGGTCTTGCGCTCAGTGATCTTGGTCGGCAGGGTGTCCGGAGTGCGTGCTGATCTTGTTCCTGACGACTTGTGGGAGCGGGTGGCTCCGCTGCTGCCGACCGCTCCCGAGCGGCGCCTGCGCCATCCGGGGCGGTTGCGTGTTCCCGACCGAACTGCACTCGCCGGCGTCCTGTACGTGCTGCGGACCGGTGTCGCCTGGCGTGACGTCCCCGCGGAGACTATGGGCTGCTCCGGGGTGACGGCCTGGCGCCGACTGCGAGACTGGACCGAGGCTGGCGTCTGGCCCCGCCTGCACGCCGCCCTGCTGAGCGAGCTGCACCGCGCCGACCTGCTGGACCTGGACGACTGCGCCGTGGACGGCTCGCACATCCGGGCCCTCAAAGGGGGGATCACGTCGGCCCCTCGCCCGTCGACCGGGCCCGCCCCGGCTCCAAGCACCACTTGATCGTCGACCGTCACGGAACCCCGCTCGCCGTCACGCTCACCGGCGGCAACCGGCACGATGTCACCCAGCTCCTGCCCTTGTTGGACGCGGTCCCATCCATCCGGGGTCTGCGGGGACGCCCCCGCCGCAAGCCTCGGCGACTGTACGCGGACCGGGGCTACGACTTCGACAAGTACCGCCGCCTGCTGTGGAAGCGTGGCATCAAACCCGTGATCGCCCGACGCGGTGTCGCCCACGGCTCTGGGCTGGGCAAGGTCCGCTGGGTGGTCGAGCGCGCCTTCGCCTGGCTCCACCAGTTCAAACGACTCCGCACCCGCTACGAGCGACGCGCCGACCTCCATCAAGGCCTGCTCGAACTCGCCTGCGGAATCATCTGTCTCCGACGGCTTCTGAGAGCAGTCGAAGCGCAGCAGTAGGCTCCTGACGCGTGACCTTTTCTCCTCACGGCGTACCTGCGCCACTCCGCCATGAGCCCAGCCCGGAGGCCAGGCAAGAAGCGGACGACGACGCGTTGATCAAAGCTCTGCAGGCTCGCGCATGGGATCCGGGCCTGCGATTCGACCGCGCGGACGTCCCTGCCGCGTGGATCGTCGAGCGTTATGGCAAGCCCCGGTTGGAGCGGATGCGAGACGACATAGTTTCGTATGGCAGTGATGGGACGGTTGAGCTCAAGGCCGAGACCGAGGAGGTGACCGACTACTACGCCGACGCTCCTCGCGGGCCGCTGTTCCCTCCGATCTCCCTGTCAGAGGTCGAGAAGGCAGAGCAGAGAATCGGACGCCGTCTTCCCGAACTGCTTCGGCGCCTCTACACCGAGGTCGCCAACGGAGGATTCGGACCCGATGGCGGGCTTGCCTCCCTGACCGACGGCAACCGGGCTCCAGGGCACTTGCGCGACTGGCCGTGCGCGGCCAGCGTCCACGAACGCAACCTGTCAGAGGGCATGCCACCATCGTGGCTCTTCCTCACCTACGGCGGCTGCACGATGGAATGGCATGTCTCACTGAGCGCAGTCGACAACCCAGTGCTTCTCTACGACGCCGACGGCTACACCTTCGGGGAAGGCCCTCACGACGGCCTTCGCCATGCGACCGCCTCACTACGGAAATGGCTGTGGACCTGGGCTGACGGCGGCGACGTCTGGGATGAAGTCCTGTGACTGCTCTTACGAGCAAGAGTGACGTCGCCTCCCACGTCCAGCTCATTCTGAAACGGTCAGTTAGTTGCTCGTCCTGGGTAGTGGTGCCAGACCAGGGAAAGTCTTCGTCCCCTGGGTCAGGTTCGGCACCGTCCTCGGCGATCACATCTACCAGATCAGCCGGGTAGGGCGGCCCGGATCGTGCGACGGCAAGCATGGCCGCCGCCAGCCTGACCTCAGGCAGCGGGCCGTCGAGTGCCCCTGTCTCCCGTCCGAATCGGGCCAGGACCACCATCGCGTCCGCCCGTACCGCCGGGACGGGATCGGTGGCGTAGACCCCCTCGAGCTGTGCCACGACGGAGGCCCGCTGCTCCACTGGAAGCAGATCGGCCACGGCCGCGACCACCCGCAGTGCAGCCCGGCGTATCCCTCGCTCGGTGTCCTCGAGGCAGAACAACAGCTCTGGGAGCACTTGGCAGAGCTCGATGCAAACTGCGGCGACCGAACTGCTTGGCCAGTGAGGCAAGTCGACGTCCGCCGGGTCGTGGTCGGCAAGGACGGCGAGCAGCATCAACAACTCGGCGCGCTTGTTCGGGGCGTGCCGCACGGCGTGCGCGAGGAAGGAGACGGCAGGCGCCGACGCTGAGTAGACCGTCCCCTGGTGGTGGATGTTGCCGTAAAGCTCATAAATCGCCTCGTCGGCCATCTCCCCGTCGTCCTGGTAGATCGCCTTGATCAGCTCAGGCACGTCCTCCGCGGAACCGTAGGCGTGGGTCAGGGAATGCCACCGGACACGGTCCAGCTCGGCCGGAGATCTCATGGTCTGCGCTCCTCAGCTGATCAGGTGCGCCGACCATATCGATCACCGCCGACAAGGCCTCGTCCAGACCGATGCGGGATTGACGAACCCTGTGCGAACGGCCGCTCCCTCACGCCGCGGCCGGCCTCGGTCTACCCGACGACATCGGCATGCCGACCACGCACTACGCCATACCCGTCGAAGCCAGCCACAGCGGCGGCACCGCGTACACGCTGCTCCGCCTCGGCCTCTGCAACCAGACCGGGCGGGCCGAACACGACAGACGCGTTCCCCCCGGCCGACCGGGGTCCTGGCTCTGCTGGACTCGGACGACGACTGCCCCGTCGAGCCGGCCCGGACCCTGCATGAGCACGCACAAGCCACTCACCACAACGTCCCGCTGGTCGCAGTCGCGGCAGTCCGTGAATTCGAAGCCTGGTTCCTCGCCGGCGCGGCCAGCCTGGCCGGCCGCGCCGGACTGCCGCACGGCCTCCAGCCGCCACCGCGTCCAGAGAGCATCCGGGGCGCCAAGGAGTGGCTCTCACGGCAGATGCCACCGGGCGCGACGTACCAGGAGACCGCACACCAGCCGTCCTTCGCAGCACAGTTCGACCTGGACGCCGCGCGCGCCGCAGCGCCCTCCTTCGGCAAATTCTGCCGTGACGTGAAATTCCTCGTCACCGGAGAACGCGAACGGCACGGCTGACCTCGCCAGACGGGTGGGTGTTGATCCATGAGAGGCCGCCGAGGTCGAGGTGTTGTCGGGCGCGGGTGACGGCGACGTAGGCGAGGCGGGCGTCGGTGTCGTTGACGGGTTCTGGGACGGGGTGTCCCTGGTCGTCGTGCCGGTCGGTGTCCTTGGGCGGTGGGAAGTCGTTGCCGATCTGGACGGTGGGCCATTCGCGGCCTTTGGCGGTGTGGGCGGTGGAGACGGTCACCTCGGCGTGGGCTTCGTCGGTGAGTTGGTCGACGGCGGTGAGGATGGCGTCGGGGCCGTGGGTGTCGACGAGGTCGACGAAGGGCTGCAGGTCACGACCGGCGGGATCGTGGGCGGCGTAGTCCTGGACTTCGCTCCAGGAGGGGAAGAGGACGAGTTCGGGGTGGGTGGTGCGGCGCCCGTCTTTGAGGTCGCGGGCGGCGAGGGCCAGCGCGGCGAGCTGCTGTCCTCCCCGGGTGAGGGCGACGCGGTGGCCGGTAGTGAGCAGGCGCATGACTTCGGCCAGGGCGCCGATGTTGGTGCGGCACAGCACCGCGTCCGGCCGGTCGAGGTCGCCGACTTCGGTCGCGATGGTGTCGGTGCCGGTGAGGCGGATGGGGGCGTCGGCGAGTGTGAGCCAGCGGTTGGCCTCTTCGGCGATGAGGGGGCCGAAGCGGAAGGAGCGGGTCAGGGTGAGGGGAGTGGCGTCGAAGCCGGTCATCACATCCTGGGCGCCGCGCCAGCCGTAGATGGCCTGGGCGGAGTCGCCGACCACGACGAGCTGGGCACGGCCGCGCTGGGCGGCGAAGACTTCCTCGAGGACCGGGTTGGTGTCCTGGGCCTCGTCGAGGAAGAGGAAGTCGGCTTCGATCGTGGGCTCGGTGAGGGCCCACATTTTCAGGTAGTGGTCGTGTTCGAAGCGGACCACGCCCCGCTCGGGGTTGTGCAGGTCGGCCCAGGCTTCGAGGGCGAACGGCAGGACCTGGTGGGCGAGTTGGGCGTGCCCGGCGGGTGTGTCGAGGCCGCGCAGGCGCGGCACGTGGTGGCGGGCCAGGGTCCGGTCGGCGGAATAGCAGTAGTGGGTCACGGTGCGCAGCACGGAGTGGGAGAGCGCCCGGGGGCTGATCTCGTGATCGCCGATGCGGACCGGCCGGGTGATGCCGAGTGCCTGGCCGGTCTTCCAGGCGGGCTGGCGGGGGCTGTTGATCCGGCTGGTGAAGCGGTGGCCGAGGGCGGCGTAGGCCGTGGCATGGGCGGTCTTGCACCGCACCGTGCGCGGGAAGCGGGTGGCGGCATCCCGGGCGATGTCCTTGTTGAAGGCGAGGTAGCGGCCACGGCGGCGGGTGCTGTCGGCGAGCAGGCCGAGCGTGCTGGTCTTCCCCGTCCCGGCGCCGGCCTGCAGGACGAGATGGTGACCGGCCCGGAAGGCATCGACGGCATGGGCCTGTTCGCCGGTGGGCGTGTGCAACAAGGGCTCCGATGAAAAAGGGATCGGGGAACGCAAGGCGGGGTCTGCAACCGCTGTGCCGCGGGTGGTGCGGGGGAGGGGGAGTCACGGCGCTGCGCGGGTGGGCTGGTGCTGACGGCCGTGCAGGAGCCCGTCGACGCAGGCCAGTACTTCGTGGGGCGTGTGGTGGGCGAGCAGGCTCTCCAGCCGGTCCTCCAGCCGTCGGGCGCGTTCCTGCTCGGCCCGGGTGAGGGCCGCGGTCACACGCCGGCGGAGCAGGTCCCGGGGCCGCTGTCCCACGACGGCCGCGTCCCGCCGCAGTGCCCTGTCGGCTGTGTGGCCGAGGGCGACGTTGAGCAGGACCTGACCGTGCCGGTCGGGGTAGTGCGTGCTCAGGACGTCGATGGGCAGCAGCACGTCCAGCCGGCGCCGCAGCGCATGCAGGGCCCCGCCGGGACTGCGCGCGCCACGGACCGCCATCAGCCGGGTACGGTCCGCGTTCGCGGCCAGCGGCACACCGCAGCGCGCATGCCGGAGTTCGCCGGAGGTGGCGGGTCTGGTCAGGGTGCTCTCGACGGCGTGGTGCGGCATCACGGCCGGACCCCCTGCCGAGCGCGGCCCGCAGACCCGGGGCGCCGGGCGGGGGCGGGCAGGCGGGCGTGGATGTGCTCGTGGTGGCGCAGCGGGTCGAAGGGTTCCCACTCGGCCACCGCCAGGTCGGCGGCCGTGGGCGAGGCTGCGTGCTGCGGGCAGCGCTGGGCGCGCCAGCGCAGCTGCTCGGCGTACGGGAGGGCACTGAGGTCGTAGAGGGCCATGACCGCGGCGGGCAGGGCCAGCTGACCGCTCGTCGCGGTGGCCGGGACCAGCCTCCAGGTGCCGGCTGGGGTATCGGGGGAGAGCAGGGTGCTGGTGCAGCGGTGACGGCGCCGGGTCGGGGCGATGCACTGGATCTCGTCCACCGGGCGGGCGGCGAGGTAGCGCACGTACAGCAGCTGCACGATGGGGCGGGCCGGGCGGCAGGCCCCCGAGTTTTCTTGCTGGGGTGCCGGGCTGTCCGCGAAGGCCGGGGGAGGGGTGAAGGCGCCGGCGTCGATCAGACGGCGGGTGTTCACGGCCAGCACCCTAGGCATCACCCGTCAGGGATGTGCTTGGACCGTCAAAAGTCTCCCGCGACCGTCAAGCAAGTCCAGCAACAACCGCGTCAAGCATCACCTGGGACTGCACAGTCAACGCACCCCGACCTGCGTCAGTGCGGTGGGCGAAAAGCGCCGATGCCCATCCCTGCAAGTCAGGGGAGATGCATCGACGCTTCCGTTCGTGAGCGGGCTACTGATCGAATGAGTGCGAGCGGAATAGGCTGACGAAAGCGGACCAAGCCCCGGTGCGTACGGCAAGCGCAGGTCCCGCCGCGTTCTTCGAGTCTCGGACCCCGACCTTAGTGCTCAAGGCAGCGACCTCGACGCAGTTCCCCCCCTCGCCTGTGCTGTAGGAGGACTTGAACCAGGCCCCCTCGGGGGCAAGTTCGGTGGAGACAGCGTGCTGATGGATCATGTCTTCTCTCGCTTTAGTGTCTCAACGAATGCAGGGGTTTCCTCGGGCGGCTGCGCCGAGGCGATCATGGAGTTGAACCAGCGGGTGAACCGGGCCACGGTGGCAGGTCGGTCGGACATGGACATGGCGCTGCCGAGGCCTGTGTCGACCTGCACGGTGGTAGGGCGGTCTCCACCGAGGTCAAGGATCGTGAAATTGCTCCAGAGACGTTTGACCGGGGCATCCGTCAGCAGCACTTGGATAGTCACGTTGGGCAGCGCAGCCATGCGAAGGATCTCGTCGTACTGGCCCCGCATCACAGCAGGGCTGCCGACGGGGTGCCGCAACGCGGCTTCGCCCAGGATCGCCCACAGCTTCCGAGGTTCCTCGTCACGAGTGAAAGGCTCGCGACGTTTCATGCGTAGCGCGACGTTGCTGATGATGAACTCGCTTGTCGTTTCTTCGATCGGCTGCACCTCGGTGAACTGGGCGTGTGCGTACCCCTCGGTCTGCAATTGCCCCGGAATCACGTTGGGGTTGTAGACGCTGACGGCCTGGGCGACGGATTCGATCCCCGCGAACGTCCTCGTGGTGGTGAGGACCGTGCGGAACTGGGTTGTCCAGTCCTGACTTGCCGGGGCCTTGTAGAGATCCTCAAGCGACTGCACCAGGTCGAGGTCGTCCGCGACGCCGTAGGCGATCAGTAGCTTGCGAAGGTCACCGACCATTCGGAAGGCGCTCTGGCCGAGTTCGATGCGTCGCAACTTGTCGTAGGTGAGCCCGTTGACCGTCTTCGCGGCCTCTTCGATGGTCAAGCCGGCGGTCTTGCGAAGCTCGCGCATCTGGATGCCGAGGTCCACTCGTGGTGCCGTCGTCCCGATCTGCTTGGCCATACCCTGCATCCTCCAGCGTCTCAAGTCGCCTGTGTACGCACGGGAGCTACCGATCTTGCCATCCGAGCTCGGAGCCTGACACCCCAAGTCCCCTTCTTGTAGCCCTCACTGCATCTTGCGGCATATACCAATCCATGCGCCAGTGCATATGCAGTACACATTCGATTGCGTATGAACCTGCCTCGGCGCCAATCTAGTTGGGCGCGCCGGATCGGACGTCACGTTCAGAGCGGAGTGCTCGGTGGGCGCTTTCGTGTGACGGGTGCTGGTGAGCGGCCCTGCGACGATCCGCGCTTCGCGTACGGCTCGGTTCCTGCTGGGAACCGTCCACTTCCGTGGGTGTGGACAGCGGGACTTCCGCGCCGGGCCGGACGCGCCACTGCTTCATGACGAGACGGAGAAGGTGACGAGGATGTCCCCGAAAGTCGCTGGCCACGCTGGCGAGGCAGCCACGTGTCCGGTGTCCGTAGCGCCTGATGTCCCGCTCCGTGGGGCGTTCGGAGGATCCGGTGTGGACGTGACCATGCGCTCCGTGCTCAGCGTGTACCCCGGATTCGACATGTCCTTCAGGCGAAGTGCGGGTTCCACGGCTGGCGTGATCGCCGAAGCGGACCGCGCCGTGCCGTCTCGTTCACGCGTTATCGTCCGGGCCGCGCTGCGGTATTGGGGACTGCAAGAGCTCGTCGAGGATGCTGATCTGCTCGTCACCGAGCTCGTCACGAACGCGTTCAAACACGGGCGCGGTGATGTCGGGGTGCGCCTGTACCTCACCGATACGCACCTCCTGATCGAGGTGCGGGACGGTTCTCCCAAAGTTCCCGTGCTGGGCGATGCCGCTCTCGACGACGAGGCCGGACGTGGTCTCTTCCTCGTCTCCGCCATCGCCGACGACTGGGGTGTCAGCCCTGACGGCATGACGACCTGGTGCTCCCTCCCCTTTTGAGAAGGAACGACGGCATGGAACAGCGCGCCAGTACCGTGGTCCTGGATCTCGCGGGCGAAGACACCTGGTGGATTCGGAAGGAGAAGTTCCCCGCCGATAGTCTCGCGGCCGGGAATGCTCTCCGCTTCACCCGTCTCTACCTGCATGCGGACTTTGAGCACGTCTTCGTGGACATCGAGGATGCGAGCGCGGTCGCGGGTGTGCTGATGGCCAACGCCGTACGCCATGCGCGTGTGCCCGAGTACGCCCAGATCACCGTGGAGTGGGCGCTCCTGGCCTCCGGTGACGTCGTCATCCAGGTGCGTGACCGCCGTCGTGACTTCCCCGACTTCGACGAGGTCATGAAGTGGGAGCCGGCCGAGGGCGACCGTCCCCGCGGTTTGTGGATCGCCCGCCGGCGCGGAGCGGAGATCGCCTACGCCCCCGTGGACGACGGGAAAGTCGTCCAAGCCTTGATTACGCCGCGTGCGCTGGCCGATTAACCCCCGTCGTGCATCGTCCCCCTTGACCGGCCGCCGGGGTGCTGCGCGCCTTGCCTCCCCCGTCGAGGCGCCCGTCCCGGCGGCCAACTCCCCTTCTTTTCAACCTTCTTGAGGCTCCGATGACCCCCTTACCAGCGCTCCGGCTCTGTCTCAGGCCGTTAGCCACACTCCCCGTTGCCCGCGCCCTCGCCACGGGAGAGACTCCGGAGCGCCCGCGCAGGAACGGGACCTGCCGATGAACGGCGCTGTTCAGCCCCAGTTTCACCCGGCGGGGTTCGACGGCGCGCTGCGGACGGCGCTGGACGACATCCGTGCCGGCCGGTGGCGGTCGACGAGCGAACTGCTGAGGAACTGCCGCACCTGGGGGGTGCGTACCGCTCGCAGTCAGGTTCTGGCGGCGGCGGTGGTGGCGGCTCAGGGGGATGCGGTCGAGGCGTGGTTGCAGGAGGAGCCGAGCGCCGACGCGTTGATGATGAGGGCGCGGGTGAGGGTGCAGCAGGCGCTGGGTGCGTACCGGGCGGGGGAGCGCGGTGTGGGGGTGCTTGCGGGCCGTGCCCGGGCGGCGTGCTTTGAGGCGGCGCGTTACGGGCCTGCTGATCCGGTGCCGTGGGTGTGTCTGGTGGCGCTGGCGCAGCTGGACTGGCCCGAGGAGTGGCGGCGGCGCCCCGAGCACCGGGTCCAGCCCCCGGAGTACATGCTGCCGTCCGGGCCGTGGGTTTTGTTGCACGAGGCCGACAAGCGTGATCCGGGCAGTCGTGAGGCGTGGCACCGCATGGTCCAGGCGCTGCGGGCGTACGGGGCGAATGTCCGCGACGTGGTCCGGTGGATCTGTTCGTGGGCGCCGGAGGGTTCGTCGCTGTTGTTGCTGCCGCTGTATGTGCACGCCGAGCACTATGCGAAGGAGCGGGCCCGTGGTGCGCTGACCCCGTTGTACTGGACCACCGACCTGATCTCCCACTCCGCGTGGCGGGCGTTGGAAGGGTGGTTCTGGCACGCGGACCGGACCGAGTGGTTGCCCCAGGACCTGGGCCACCTTGCGCAGACGCTGTTCTCCACAGGCCTGTACCGGGAGGCTGCCCCGGTCTTCGAGGCGATCGGGCCGTTCGTCACCCCGGAGCCGTGGAAGTACGTCGCCGAAGCGCCGGACATGTGGCTGGAGCAGTTCGAACGCGCCCGCGACAAATGCCTTGCGGCTGCGGCTGCGGCGGGCGGCACGCGGTACGCGGCGCGACGCCGGTGACCGGTCGCCGAAGCACCTGCCGCGCCCCGCCGTCTCGGCACTCCCTCACCCCGCAGGCCACCGCTCGGCCCCCCTGGTCGTTTCACCGTCCCCGCCCCCGTTTGTGGAGGTATTTCCGTTGTCTTCCCCAAGAACCACCCACCGCCGCGCCCCGAACGATGAGGATGTGTTGCGGCAGATGGGCTACAAGCCCCAACTGGCCCGCCGTATGGGCCCGTTCGGGAACTTCGCGCTGAGCTTCTCGATCATCTCGGTGCTGTCCGGGTGCATGACCCTGTTCGGGTTCGGGCTCATTACCGGCGGTCCGGCGGTCATGCTGGGGGGCTGGGCCTTCGTCGGTCTGACGGTGCTGTGTCTGGGTGCCGCGCTCGCCGAGGTCACCTCCGCCTACCCCGTCGCCGGTGCCCTGTTCTACATGGCCGGCCGGCTCGGCGGCCCCAAGTGGGGCTTCTATACCGGGTATTTGAACCTGTTGGGTCTGCTCGGCGGCATGGCCGGGGGCAGTTACGGCATGTCGCTGTTCGTCGGCGCGTGGTTGAACCTCCAGTGGGGCTTCACGCCCACCCCCGGAAAGACGCTGGCCATCTGCGGCGCCATCCTGTTACTGCTGGCCGTGCTGAACCTGTTCGGGGTGCGGCTGGTGTCCGTGCTGAACTCGGTCAGCGTGTGGTGGCACATCGGTGGCGTCGCGGTGATCGTCGGCGCCCTGGCCCTCGTCCCCTCCCGGCATCAGTCGGCGAGCTTCGTGTTCACCCACTTCGCCAACACCACCGGGTGGGGCAACCCGCTCTACGTGATCGCGCTCGGGCTGCTCCTCGCGCAGTACACCTTCTGCGGCTACGACGCCTCCGCCCACCTCTCCGAGGAGACCGCCCACGCCCAGATATCCGCCGCCAAGGGCATCGTGAACTCCATCTTCTACTCCTGGATCGTGGGCTTCGTCCTGCTCGCCGGGATGCTGTTCGCGATCCAGGACTACGCCGGCACCGTCGGCAGTGCGACCGGGGTGCCGCCCGCGCAGATCTTCCTGGACGCCCTCGGCCTGACCGGCGCGAAGATCCTCCTGCTGGTCGTGATCGTCGCCCAGCTGTTCTGCGCGAACGCGGGACTGGCCTCCGCCTCACGGATGGTGTTCGCGTTCTCCCGCGACGGTGCCCTGCCCTTCTCCAAGACCTGGCAGCGGCTGAGCCCCCGCACCAAGACCCCGGTCCCGGCCGTGTGGCTCTCGGTGGCCGTCCCCTTCGTGCTGGCCCTGCCGTCGCTGTACTCGCTGACGGCGTACTCCGCGGTCACCGCGATCAACGTCATCGGGATCACCCCCGCCTACGCCATCCCCGTCTACCTGCGCCTGCGCGCCGGGGACCGCTTCGTCCCGGGGCCCTGGTCTCTGGGCCGCTGGAGCAAACCCATCGGCTGGATCGCCGTCGGCTGGGTGGCCTTCATCAGCATCGTGTTCTGTCTCCCGCAGGTCTCCCCGGTCACCACGGATTCCTTCAACTACGCCCCTGTCGCGCTCGCGGCCGTCCTGCTCCTGGCCACCGTCGGATGGGCGACCCGCGGCCGACGCAGTTACGGGATCCCTGAGTACGGGACCGCCAAGGAGCGCGCCCTGTTGGGGGAGGACCTCGTATGAGTGAGACCTCTCGCCGGCCGGAGGCCCCCTACTTTGCGGCCCTGTGCGAACTGGTGGAGCGCGGAGCCGCGGACACCGTGCTGCTGGCTGTGCCCGACATGCTGGGCCGGCTGAAGGGCAAACGGATCGACGCGCACCATTTCGTTGACCGCGTCGCGTTCGGCGGCAGCGACGTGTGCGCCTACGTCCTGGCCACCGATGTCGACAACCGGGCGCTCGACGGCTTCGCCCTGGCCTCCGCCGAGACCGGCTACGGCGACGTGAGCCTGCTTCCCGACCCGGGCGCCGTCTACCAGCTGGGCTGGATGAAGCGCACCGCCCTGGTCTTCGCCGACGCGATCGGCCGCGACGGAGGGCCCGTCAGCGTGGCCCCGCGGCAGATCCTGCAACGCCAGCTCGCCCGGCTCGCGTCCCGCGGCATCACCGCCCGGGTCGGCCTGGAGACCGAGTTCGTGCTCAGTTACGCCGACGCCACGGACTCCCACCGCCGCCCCCTGCGGCCGGTGTTCGACCGCAACCTCGACTACGCCCTCGACCACCCGCGCCTGCTGACCCGCTTCTTCGAGGAGCTGCAGGAGTGCCTCGGTGCCATGGGGTGGCCGGTCGAGGCGGTCAAGACCGAGGGCGCCCCGGGGCAGGTGGAAGTGACGTTCCCCTACGGCGATCCGCTGCGGGCGGCCGACATCCACCTGCTGTTCCAGCATGCCGCGCGGACCCTCGCCGAGCAGGCCGGACTGGTGGCGAACTTCATGGCCGCACCCGCGACCGGCATCGGCAGCAGCTGCCACATCCACCTCTCTCTCCAAGGCCGCGACAAGGTGCCGCTGTTCGCCGAGACCGAGGGGCGGATGCCCGATGCCGCCCGCTACGCCGTCGGCGGCCTCCTGGACGTCCTGCCGCACCTGGGGCTCCTGTATGCGCCGACGGCCAACTCCTACAAACGCTACGTCCCGGGAACCTTCGCCCCAACGACCTTCACCTGGGGCCGCGACAACCGCACCTGCGCCATCCGGGTCGTCGGCCGGGGCGAGAACCTCCACCTGGAGAACCGTCTGCCCGGCGCCGACACCAACCCTTACCTCGCACTCGCCGCGACCCTCGCCGCCGTCCTGGCCGGCCTCGACCACAAGCCTGAACCAACCCAGCCCTACATCGGCAGCGCCTTCGACGACCCCCAGGCACCACCGGTACCGGGCTCACTGCAGGAGGCACTCGACGCCCTCCAGGGCTGCCCCCTCCCGGCGCAGGACTTGCTCACCCCGGAGGTGGCCGCGCACTACAGGAACGCGGCCCGCCACGAACTCGCCGTTCACCGCACCACCGTGACTGACCTCGATCTGCACAGGGGACTCACTCCGGCCTGATCGGCATCCAACTCCCGTGCGCGGCGGCCGGGTTGGGGCTCGCCGCCGCGTACGGGCCCTCACCTCGCCGGTATTGGACACGGAGCTCCGGCTCTGTGCTTGGCGCCGGGGAGCGGGACACCCTTCGTTCCCCGGGACCAGACGGTGGCCCGGGGGCGAAGGGCCCCGGATCCCATCAGACAGACCACTTCTCGGCAGGGCTGTCCGTTCCCTCATTTTGGAGAGTGTCTTGCTCGCGGCGCTGTTATTGGGCAGTGTCGGGGGCGCCTACCTCGCTCTGCTGCGTCTGGCAGGGGAGCAGGCGGAGTACGGGATTGACGCGTGCGGTAATGCCGCCCGTGAAGTGATCGGGGTCAGCTTCCGACTCGCGGATCCCCGTCAGCGTCTGCCGTATCTGGCCAAGCGCGGGCGAAATCGGGTGTTCCAGTCCGCCGAGGCCCTCTGGCACCTCGCCGGCCGCCGGGACCTGGGGATGATCGGCCGCTACTCGGCGTCCGTACGCGACTGCAGCGCCGGCGGTATCCGTCTGGGTGGGTCCGCCTACTGACACACGTTGTCCGGTCCGCCCACGTCAACGACACCGACGCCGAGCGCGTCAAGCGCGTCCTTGAGGAGGCGGACTTCGGGCCGGCGGCGCTGTCTTTCCCGTTCGCGGCGATGCCCCGCAACACCACAGGCTCCGCCATCGCGGACGTCCCGCGCCACGAACACGTACTCCGTACGAACCGGCGCCGCGGCGCGGTGGCCCAGGACATCGACTTCGACCGCTGGGCGGTCATCCTGCGCAAGCCGGATGCCGTCGAGCGCGGTCTCACCGGCGCCGTCCTGACGCCGATCGAGGCTTCCGGCTGCACGATGATGAGCCGCCGCACCGGACCGTACAGCCGTGGCAGGTCCATGTGCACTACAGGGATGGGATCTCATCGTCGGCGCGGACCGTTTCCCCGACCCGGACATCCCCGCCTGCCTGGACGACACCTACGCGGGCAAGCCCGTGACCGTCGCCCTCGCCTACGGCGAGCCCGGCATCCACAGCCACCTGTGCCAGCTGATCAGTCACTTCGATCCATTGCGGGCCGTGCCGGGCACGATCCACGGGGATCTCGGTCACGACAGTCTGGAGCTGGCTCCCGTTGCACGTGACGGGGTCGGGGCCCATCGGGTCCGCTACGGTACGAGCGTCCTCCGTACAGCCCGATGGGATTTCCTTGGTGAACAGTGCTCATGACGCCGTGTCAGCTGGCGTTTTCCGGTTGGTTGTGACGGGTGGCGGGACCGGTGGGCACACCTATCCTGCGCTGACGGCGGTGCGGACGCTTCAGCAACGTCTGGCGGTGTCCGGCCGGGCGTTGGAGGCGCTGTGGATCGGCACGGAGGGTGGTCTGGAGGCCAGGGTCGCACCCGCTGAGGGGATCGCGTTCACGACGGTCGCCACGGGCAAGATCCGGCGGTCGGCGAATCCGCTGAAGATGCTGTCGGGGGCCAACATGACGGACATGGCGCGGGTACCGCTCGGGGTAGCACAGGCCCGCAAGATCATTGCGGATTTCCGGCCGGACGCCGTCCTGGCGACGGGCGGCTACGTGGCCGTGCCGGCCGGGCTCGCGGCCCGGATCTGCCGACGGCCGCTGGTGCTGCACGAACAGACGGTGCGTCTGGGCCTGGCCAACCGCAAACTCGCCGGGTCGGCGACCGCGATCGCGGTCTCCTCGGAGTCGACGCTGGAGCTGCTTCCCGCAGCCTCCCGGGCGATCGCCGTCGTCACCGGGAATCCGGTACGGCCTCAGGTGCTGTCGGGGCACGGCGCGAAGGCGATCGAGGCGCTCGGCCTGCGAGGCTTCGACAGCCGACGGCCCACGGTGTACGTGACCGGCGGCGCCCAGGGCTCCCAGCAGATCAACGAGGTCGTGGCGGAAGTGCTGCCCTGGTTGCTCACGCACGCGAACGTCGTCCACCAGTGCGGGCCCGACCACGTCGAGAGCCTGCGCCGCCGCGCGGCGTCACTCCCGCCGGAGTCCGTCGGCCGCTACTACGTGAGCGGGTTCGTGGGGGCGGAACTGCCCGACGTGCTCGCGCTCGCCGACGTGGTGATCTCGCGCAGCGGAGCGGGCACACTCGCCGAGCTGACCGCGCTCGGCAAGGCGGCCTTGTTCATCCCGCTGGCGTCCTCGGCGGGCAACGAGCAATACCACAACGCCCGTTACCTCCAGGAGGCGGGCGCCGCCGTGGCGCTGACCGACGGTGTTACCGGGCAGGCTCTCGCCAGTGCACTGGAGCCGCTGCTGGCCGATCCGGGCCTGCGGGCGGCGATGGCGGAGCGGGCCCGCGCACACGGAAGGCCGGACGCGGCCGAGAGGCTGGTGGACGTGATCCTGTCCGCCGCGGCCGGCTGACCCCAACCGCAGGAGAGCATCGGAAGGCCCTGGACGCCCGTTACCGCAGGCCGGAACGTGCGTTGGTGTCTGAGAGGAGCGGCGTCACGCCGCTCCGTCTGGTCACAGGATCTGAGGCCTCGCGCCTGCCTTTCGGGCGGCAGCGGGGGACCGGGGCAGGGACTGGCGGGCAGGCCCGATCGGTACCACGCGACCGAGCCTGCCGACGCCGTGGCGAAGCTGGTGGATTCGGCTGGGATCCCGACCGCTGCGCGCTACGCATGCGGAACCCCCGGAAGGCGATTACCCTCCCGGGGGTCTTCTGCGCCCGGCCCAGGGAGCGGCTACAGGTGGCGGTCGGCACCCGCGTCGATGACCGCGGCGACCTCGGCGAAGGCGGTGGTGTCGCCGCCGTAGGGGTCGGGGACGTCCTGCCCGTCCAGGTAGAGGCGCAGTTTGGGCAGGTCGGGCGGGACGGCCAGGGCATGGAGCGCGGAGAGGACGGCGTGGTCCATGGCGAGGACGGTGTCGGCCCATCCGATGAGATCCCGGTCGACCCGGCGGCCGCGGTGCCCGGTGAGGTCGTAGCCGAGGGCGGCTGCCGCGTCGATCATCAGCGGATGGGCGGGGCGGCCGGCGTGCTTGTCCCGCAGGCCGGCCGAGCGCACCTCGACGGCGCTTCCGCCCCGGTGGGCGAGGACGGCGGCGCCGAGCGGGGAGCGGCAGATGTTGCCCAGGCACACGACCAGCACGCGCCGGGGCCGGGACGCCGCGGTCACGGCCGTGCCCGGGAGAGCGTGGTGCGCAGCGCGTCCGCGACCTGGGCGATGCCATTTGGGTGGAGGTGGAGGTGGAAGGGGAGGGTGAGGATTTCGCGGCCGACCTGCTCGGTCACCGGCAGGGGCCGGTGCCAGGAGGCGAACGCGGGCTGGAGGTGATTGGGCGGGTAGTGGGTGCCGACGCCGATGCCGTGCGCGCGCAGGGTGCGGAAGACGTGCTCCCGGTGGTGGGGGACGCGGACTGCGCACAGATGGGGCACGGTGCGCTCGATGTCGAGGTTGACGAGGTCGATGCCCTCGATCCCTTCCAGGGCTGCGGCGTAGTCCTGCCACAGCTGTCGGCGCCGCTGCTGGATCTCGGGAAGGTGGGGGAGTTGCGCGAGGCCGATCGCGGCGTTGAGGGATGGCATCTGCACGCGCAGCCCGAAGCCGCTGACGGGGTAACTGGTCATGTCGGCGCGGCTGGTGACGGTGTCGGTGATGCCGAGGCTGCGCAGCGCCCGGCAGACGGCCGCCTCCTCGGCGCTGCGGGGAATGACCATGCCGCCCTGTCCGCAGGTCAGGTTCTTGACCGGCCCGAAGGAGAAGCAGGTCAGGTCGCCGGTGGCTCCCACGGGATGGGCGGCGTCGTGGGCGGAGCCGAAGGCATGCGCGGCGTCCTCGATCACGGTGATGCCCCGCCGGTCGAGTTCGGGGCGTATCGCCGACAGGTTGACGGCCCGGCCCGCGTACAGGACGGGGAGCACAGCCCGGGTCGCCGGGGTGAGAGCTTCGGCGATTTCGGCGCCCTGGGTGCACAGGGTAATGGGATCGACGTCGGCGAAGCGGGGGGTGGCCCCAGTGGCGAGGACGGCCTGGACGGTGGCGCAGAAGGTGAAGCTCGGCACGACGACCTCGTCACCGGGGCCGATCCCGGCGGCCAGCAGTGCGACGTGCAGGGCCGCGGTCCCCGAGGAGACGGCGACGGCGTCCGTGACGCCCAGGACATCGGCGACCTGTGTCTCGAACTGGTCGCAGGCGTCGGAGTGGTTGTAGTGGCCGCTGTGCAGAGCGGTGAGGAGCGAGTAGTCCTCGGTCCCGAACAGGTAAGGGCGCGCGTTGGCGCCGGCACCTGTGACGGAGGCGGTGGAGGTGGTCATCGCGGGGCGATCCCTTCGGTGACGGCGAGCGTCTCGTAGGACTTGGTGAGGCGGACGCCGGGGCGGTAGCGGAGCCGGTCGTGGTCGACGGGGTGGCCGGTGAGGCCATTGAGGTATTGGCCGACGAGGTCGGCGCCGGCGGCTTCGGCGGCGGGAAAACCGCCGCCGAACCGTGCGTTGGCCTCGATGATCACCACTCGGTGCGGGCCGCCCTCGCACAGGAAGCCCTGGACGCAGCAGGCGCCGACGAGGCCGGTGGCCGCCAGGACCGCCCTCACCTGCTGCTCCACCTCGGCGTCGTGGAACGTCTCGGTGACCATGGCCAGTCCGCCCTTGACGACCAGCCGCAGGCGCAGAATGACGCTGGCGCACCCCTCGCGGTCGATGAGGCAGTCTGCGGTGAACTCCCGTCCCTCGACCTGTTCCTGGACGATCGGGTCGGGCACCAGTTCACACAGGACGGTCGCCTGGGCACGGGTGCGGCAGTGGATGACGTCCTTGGAGCCCTGCCCGCGGCGGGGTTTGACGACGAGCGGCCCGTCGGGGGCCGCGTCGAGCTGGTCGGGCCCGACCGTACGCGGGGTGGGGATGTGGTGGTCGCAAAGCACCCGGGCGAAGCGGGCCTTGTCGGTGCAGGCCGCGATAGCGGGCAGGTCGGGCAGCCAGAGCGTCACGCCGAGGCCGGCCAGGTCGCTGCGCAGGCCGAACAGGTGGGGCAGTTCCTGTTCGACGGCCGAGACCACGGCGTCGGGCCGCAGTTGGGCGCTCAGCCGCAGCGTGCTCGATGCGTAGCCGGCGTCGCGGGCGGGCACGGTGACCCGCGCCGTGACATCGGGCAGGCGCAGGCCGATCGCGTCCGGGTCGCTGTCGGCGGCGATGACCTCACAGCCCAGGGCCAGGAGACGACGGGCGACATCGAGGCCCGGGGCTCCGCCCACGCCGGTGACGAGGATCCGCCGGGGACGCCCGCTGGTGGTGTCGGTCATGGCGTCACGCTCCGGCCGGGACGGCGAGCGGACGCAGCGCACGGGAAGTCTGGAGCATTGGTGCCCAGCGCTCCGGATTGCGGCGGTACCAGTCGGCGGTGGCAGCCAGTTCCTCCTTCAGGTCACGGACGGGCCGGTAGCCGAGCCGGGTGGCGATCTTGGACCAGTCCATGGCGTAACGCCGGTCGTTGGCCTGCCGGTCGGGGATGTAGGTCACCAGGTCCTGCTCGGCGCCGCACACCTCCAGCAGCATCTCCGTCAGCTGGGCGTTGGTCAGGTCGCTCCCGCCTGCGATGTTGTAGATCTCGCCCGGTTCTCCGTCGCGCATGACGGCGCCGATGCCCTGGCAGTTGTCGGCCACGTGCAGCCAGTCGCGGACATGCTCGCCCCGGCCGTGGAGCGTGACCGCCTCGCCGCGCAGCAGGCGGGTGACGAACAGCGGGATGATCTTCTCCGGATACTGGGCGGGCCCGAAGTTGTTCGAGGAGCGGGTCACGCACACGCCGAGCCCGTAGGTGCGGAAGGCGCTCAGGGCGATCAGGTCGCTGGCGGCCTTCGAGGCGGCGTAGGGCACGGTCGGCAGCAGCGGAGAGGCCTCAGTGGCTGTCCCCTCCGTCAGCGGTCCGTACACCTCGTCGGTGGAGACGTGCACGAACCGTTCGATCCGGTGCCGCACGGCGGCGTTCACCAGGATGTGGGTGCCCATCACGTTCGTCTGGACGAACGGCCCGCCGGCCTGCAGGGAGCGGTCGACGTGGGACTCGGCCGCGAAATGTACGACGTGGCTGTGCCCGGCCATGACCTGCTCGACGAGCGAGCCGTCGAGGATGCTGCCGTGCACGAACGTCATCCTCGGGTCGAGAAAAGCCTCCCCGAGGTTTTCGACGTGGCCTGCGTAGGTGAGGGCGTCCAACACGGTGACCTGGGATATACCGTCTGCCTCCAGCAGCGACTTGACGTAGTGGGAGCCGATGAAACCGGCCCCGCCGGTCACGAGCACCTTCATGGGCTTGTTCCCCTTCCCCGGGGTTGCGCGACGGGTGAAACGCCGCCGGGAGCACCTGATCGCGAGGAACAGCGGGGCGGGTCCCGAGTCCTCGCGGCCTTCCGGCAGCGACTTCGAAAGCAAGTGCGATGACCGCATGAAACGCCGCCGCTGCGCCCCGCACAGGCTCACGAAGGGGGCTCACAACGGGGAAACAGCCCGGCAGCAGGTCGCAGGCTCCTAGGCTCGAAAGCCCAACTGGCCCTGCCGCACGGCGTATCCGGCGGGACCCGGTTCCCAGGAGGTTCTGCCATGGAACTCAGCGACCACCCGGCCAGGACCGCCAGGACCCCGAACGAAGCACTGGCCCGGCTGATCGAGGCGTCCGGGATGAGCCACCACGCGCTGGCCCGCCGCGTGAACGACCTCGCAGAGCAGGCCGGGATCGCCTCCTCCTACACCCATACGAGTGTCGTGAACTGGACCCGGCGCGGCATGGTTCCCCGCCCGCCCATCCCCGCGTTCATCGCCCAGGTTCTGGCCGAACCGTTAGGCCGGCCGGTCGACCCGGCCGAGATAGGCATGGCCCAGGCAGGGCAAAGCGCCGACCGCGTCGGCTTGGATTTCCACCGGGACGTTCACCAGGCAGTCCATACCGCGACACGATTCTGGAGCACCGTGCACCGCCGTACCTTCGTCACCAGCGCCTTCGCCGTCGGCGCCTACAGCACACCGGTCACCCGGTGGCTGGCCGTCCCCACCGACGCGGACGCCGCCCACCGCGGCAGAAACCGCGTCGGACGCCAGGACCTTGAAGCACTGTGGACGGCTGCCGCCGCCGCGCAGCGCTCGGACTCGAAGTACGGCGGCGGCACCCGCACAGCCTCGACAGCAGCCGCTTTCCTCAACGAGCGCGCCATCCCGCTCCTGCACGCCGACTGCACCGACGCCGTGGGCAAAGAGCTGTTCGCCGGCACCGCCGAACTGGCCCGCGTCGCGGGCTGGAGTGCGCTCGACATGGGCCACCACGCCCTGGCTCAACGGCACTTCATCCAGGCCCTGCGCATGGCCCGAGCCGCAGGACGCCTGGACATCGGCTGCCACGTCCTCACCAACATGGCCCTCCAGACCATCCTGCGCGGCTACCCCGACGAAGCCGTGGACATGGTGCAGGGCGCCTACGACCGTGCACGGCACGTGGCAGCACCGCGCGTCCTGGCCTTCGCCAAGCTCATCGAGGCCCGCGCCCACGCCGGTCTCGGCGACGCCCGGTCCGCCGCCGGCGCGCTCGCCTCCTCCGAACAGCTCCTGGAACGCGCCGATACCGGCCAGGGCGACGAACCCGCATGGATCAGCTACTACACGCCCGCCCGGATGGCGGCCGACGCCGTGGAGATTCACCGGGACCTCGGCCTGCCCGTCGCGGCCCTGCGCTGGAACAACCGGGCCACCCCCATGTCCACGAACGACTTCACCCGTTCCGTCGGACTGCGGATGACCGTTCTGGCCACCGCGCATCTCCAGAACCGCGACCTGGACCAAGCCCTTGCACACGGACAGCGCGCCGTCATTATCCTCAGCCGCGTACGGTCGACCCGCGCCACCGACTACCTCGCCGGCGTCGTCCGTGCCATGGCGCCCTGGCACCGCGACCCCCGAGTCATCGACCTCTCCCGCCGCGCGCACCAGGCCATCACCTTCAGCGCCAACAGCGTGGCCATTTAGGAAGGCTGTGATCTGCGTTATCGGCTGCCGCTGTGCGAGCGCTGGGCGCGGGCTCTGTGGACGGGCGTTTCCCGGTACCTCACAGGCATCGGCACCCAGACCAGCGAGAAGGGCGAATCGCACTACACCTGGCAGGCGCCGCAGCCACGAGAACACCCCTTGCGCGCCCTGGCACCGGTCGTGCACGCGCTGTCTCTCACCGGCGTTTGGGGCAGGCCTCGCTTCCTCGGCTGGCCCCGGTCGAATTCGAGACCGTCTCGATCACACCGGCCCACCGGACCGCGTGACCGAGCCTGTCACCCGAAGCGTGCATCAGGCTCTTTTGTCTGGGTCAGGGCGTTGTTTGCCGGCGGAGTGCCTGCCAGCGTTGTTCGAAGGTGTGTTGGTGTTTGTTGAGGTCGTGTGGGTGGATGGGCTGGTTGTACTGGGCGGTGATGCCGTGCTGCGCGAGGTCTTTGGCGACGTGGTCGGGGGCCGGGCGGTCATCGATGGCTCGGTGCTGGGCCCAGATGGTGTAGATCCGGAATTGTAGGAAGTAGCGGGCCAGTGTCTTTGCTCTGATGGGTTGGTTGTCGCGGTCCAGGATCCCCTGGCTGGCGAGATACGCCGACAGCTCGGTCGCGTCTGGCTCTGTCATGTGCTGTTGCTGGAGGTCGTGCCAGGCCAGGTAGTAGCGGTCGACAGGAGTGAGGCTGCGTGGAGGCGATGTCGTCATTTTGTCGGGCGTCGACTCGGCGGGCGGAATCCCCCTGTTGGGCTCCTTGTCCTGGCCGGGATGTGGGGCCTGTGCATTTCGCGGGGGAGGCACGGCGTCTGAGGAACGTCCGGTGCGGGGTGTTTCAGCGGCTCCCGGGTCTGGGGGAGCGGAGTTGAACGTTGCTTCATCCGGGACGGTGTGCGGGGCAGGCGTTTCCTCGTCCCACGCCCACGCCCACGCCCACTCCCATTCCTCGTCCCTGTGGGGATCCTCCTCCGGGTCGTGTCCGGGGTCGTAGTCGTCTTCGTGGGCGGCTTCTTGCGGCAGAGTGTAGGACCACAGGCTTGCGTCCGGCCCCGGGTGTTGAGTGTGTTCCGGCTGCTTGGGGGGCTCGTTGTCATCAAGGTCTGGATGGTGTTCGCCGGCCGGTGCCGTGTCGTTGCGTACGGCTGGTGCCGCCTCGGGGGGTCGGCTGCGTGCGGCCGTGTCGGTCGGCTCCAACTGCGGGGCGGGGGGCAGCAGTACGGGCTCGATGCCCGCCGCCGGCAGACCCGAGGGGGCCGTCTCCGCGAGCGGGACGCCGTAGCGGGCCAGGCGCAGGGGCATCAGGGACTCCACCGGGGCCTTGCGGCGCCACGCGCGGCCGAAGCGGGAGTGGAGGCGCGCCTGGTAGACGAGACGATCCTGCTCCAGCTTGATGACCTGCTCGTAGGAACGCAGCTCCCACAGCTTCATCCGGCGCCACAGCAGGAACGTCGGGAGGGGGGAGAGCAGCCAGCGGGTGAGGCGGACGCCCTCCATGTGCTTGTCGGCCGTGATGTCGGCGATCCGGCCGATCGCGTGCCGGGCCGCCTCCACGGAGACCACGAACAGGATCGGGATCACCGCGTGCATACCGACACCGAGCGGGTCGGGCCAGGCCGCGGCGCCGTTGAACGCGATCGTCGCGACCGTCAGCAGCCACGCCGTCTGGCGCAGCAGCGGGAAGGGAATCCTGATCCAGGTCAGGAGCAGGTCCAGGGCGAGCAGGACGCAGATGCCCGCGTCGATACCGACCGGGAAGACATACGCGAAGTTGCCGAAGCCCTTCTTCAGGGCGAGTTCGCGTACGGCGGCGTACGAACCGGCGAAGCCGATTCCGGCGATGACCATCGCACCGGAGACGACCACGCCGACGAGCACCCGCTGGGTACGGCTGAGAACGGCCGGGACACGGCGCGGACCGCGCCCCGTGGGGTGGGCCGGCGGGGGTATGTGGGCTTGCGAGGAGGGCGGTGCGGGGCGGGGCGAGTTCATCAGAACTGCGTCCCGTCGGAGCGAGGCGTGCCCAGGAGGTCGTTGATGAGTTGCTCGGTCTCCGGCTCCAGTGAGCAGTCCAATGTCCGGTTGACCTGCTGGACGCGGGTGATGGCGGTGTGAAGGCCCTGCCGGTTCCCGGCCGCGGCCTCGATCCGGAGCCAGTCCCGGTAGAGGAGTTCCGCTGTGTTGTCGACGTCGAGGCCGGTCGCGACGGCCTGGCGGGCGGCACTGAGATCGTGGTGTGGGCCGGCGGGGGTGCGGTAGGTGGCGATGGTGTGTGCCACGTCGACGATCCGCGTACTCATTTCCTGCTGGTAGGGCTCGGCCCATGGCAGGGGCCTGCCGCCGAAGGGCCGGCCCTGCACCAGGGCGAGCGCGCGCTCCAGATCGGGGAGGCCGGAGGGTCCCAGCGGCAGTGCGCGTTCGACGAGTTGGAGGAAGCGGTTCCAGTCGCAGCACACGCCGGGGGAGAGCCGGTAGGGGTCGCCGCCGGATTTGCGGCGTGGCACGTAGGGGTTGCCGTCAGGGTCGTTGCCCAGGGAACTGCGCAGGCCCTGTATCCGGGCGTTGAGGGTGGTCGGCGACCAGGGGCTGACTGGGTCCATGTCGGAGCACAGGACGTCCGCGCTTCGTCCGGGCCGGAAATGCAGCAGCGCGGCGAGCTGTGCCATGCGTGGGCCGTGGCCGGTGTGTTCCACGCCGGTCACGTGGACCGGACCCAGGACCCGGATCTCCGGCGCGTGCACGTCATGAGCCTCCTCGCTCCCGTCCGTGGTCTCCGGTACGGGGACGTCGTCACCGGCGCCCCGTTCGTCACTCTCTGGGACTTTTGCGGCGGGAGACGCTGCCGAGCCGGCATTCGGGGCGTTGGCCTCGGCCTGGGGCGGCGGTTCAGCGGTGGGCAGCAGCCGAAGTCCGGACGGGTCGGTGGAGGCGGCGAGCAGAGCGGGGAAGATGCCGTTGGCGCCGTCCGCTGCCGGCGCCACCGCAGGGCCCGTGGTGTCCCCGGCCGCGGGTGTGATTGGGGGCTCTGCCGGCGTGGTCTGCTGGGGCGGCGCCGTGCTGTCGGGCTCGTCCGGCACGTCCTGCCAGGGCCCCTCGGCCGGGTGGGCTGACTGGGCGGACAACGTCAGTGCGTTGGTGATCTGTTGGTAGGCGGCGTGCTCCAGACGTTGCACGGTGATGTCGGCGCCGACGGAGTCGAGGGGCTGCGGTGTGCTGAGCGAGGCGTTGAGGATCTCGGCCTCGGGGAAGTGCGCGGCCGCGGACGACGCCGGCGCAATCAGGGTGACGGGCACCGCTGCGGCCTTGTCGATGACCTCGGCGAACTCCCAGGCCGTGTCCGTGTCCAACGATGATGCGCACAGCAGCAGGTAGGGCTGGTGGCTGGTCTCGGGCAGCTGGTGTGCTTCCAGCAGCCGCTCGCTCAGGTCGCGCAGCGCGTGTCTGGCCTGCCGCATGTGCGCGATCCGCGCGGTGGGCAGCAGCCCGGGCAGATCCTCGCCGAACCCGAGGGTGACGATCTCGACGTCGCTCGCCCACGGGCTCATCCCGAGTTCCAGGGCGAGGGAGATGCACACCTCGGTGATGTGGACCGGGTTGCCGTCCAGCAGCAGGGCGGACACCCGAGCGAGGTTGAGCAGAACCAGGTCGCCTGCTTCGGTGCTGCCAATCGTGGCCAGTCCCGGATACGGCGCCGGCACCTGATGGGCCGTCTCCTCGTCCAGGAGATCGGCGTCGGCGGCCAGGACCCACCAACCGGCCTTGCCCGAGGTGAAGGGCGCCTGCGGCTCCTGGACGAGGTCCTCGGGCAGCACCTCCACCGCGCGCGCACCGATCCGCGCGGCCCGCAGCGCGGGCAGGCCCGCCTCGTCCCCCTCCTCGGCCGCCCGGTAAGCCATCGTGCGCAGGGCCACGTCCAGACGGGCGGCGCCGCCAGGCTCGGCGGCCGCCGCCAACTGCGCCTCAGCCGACGACGGTTCCGGCGCGATGGCGATCGTCTCGCCCGGCTTGCGGCGGCGGCGCTGCAACGTCCTGCGCAGCGCCAGAGCGCCGGTGACGGCGGCCGCCAGCAGTGCGCCCGCGCCGAGCACGGTGCGCAGGTTCAGCGGACTGCTCGTCGGAGTCGATACCGGCGGCGCGGATGCCGTGGCGGCGGGGGAGGAGGCAGCGGAGTTCGACGCCTCGGACGACGCCGACGGAGAGGCAACAGAGGGAGCAGAGCTCGTGGTGGGCGTGAGCGTCGCGGAAGGAGACTGTTCCTGGCCGGGGTGCTCGGCGGGACGGTTGCTCGGGATGCTGGAGGGCGTGGACTCCGGCGCGGGCGCCGTGGTGGTTCCCGGCGTCGGAGCCTGCTCATCCCCCGCGGCATCGCCCGGCTTCTGACCGTCGGGCGTCTGGGCGGCCGGGGGAGTGGCCTCCTGGCCGCCCGCCTTCTCACCGTCGCCACTGTCGCGCGGCGGTGCGTGCTGGCCGGCCTGGACGCCGGGCACGGTCACCTGCTGCCCCGGGAAGACCTCGTCCGGGTCGGTGATGGCGGGCAGCCCGTCCGGCTGCGGCTTGCCCCGGCTGGCCTCGTACAGCTTCGGCCACTCGTTGCCGTCGCCAAGCTCCTTCTCCGCGATCTTCGACAGGTAGTCGCCCGCGTGGACGGTGACGACGTGCTCGCTGCCGTCCGCGGAAGCCGGGGCGTCGTCTCCCAACTGCGTACGGAAGCCTCCTGCCGTACCGGCGGCGTGCGGCATCCTGAGCTGCCAGCCGGGCTGCAGGAAGCTGTTCGCACGGAAGATCTCCCCGTCCGCCATGGTGTGGCCCGCGTTGAGGTCGGCGATCTCCCGCCACTGCTCGCCGTCGCCGAGTTCCTTCTCGGCGATGCTCCACAGGCTCTCCGCCGGCCGCACCTCCCGTACCGTGTACGTCTCGTCCTGCACGCGGTCGGCGGCCGATGCCGTGCGGTCCGCGCCGGCGCTCTCCGCGCCTACCTGACCCGGCAGTTGGACGGCGGTTGCGCTGGGGGCGGCCTGGGCGGGGGTGGCCAGCGCGGAGCCGGTGGGCAGCAGCACCAGGATCCCGCCGATCAGGACGGCCGCGGCGCGCTGCGAGGCACCCAGCCCCCGCGGAGCGTGCCAGAACCGGCCGCGCAGTTGCGCGCTCAACTCCCGTACGGCGCAGAACGTGAACTGCGCCCACCCGGTCCATCCCACGGCGACGAGCAGCAGCAGGAACGCTCCGCCGGTGTCCTGCCGGTCCAGCAGGTGGGTGAGGTCGTCGCGGCCCGAAGCCCACAGGGCGGGGGTCACCCGGGCCAGCAGCAGCGGCAGCCCGGCGACGGCGCCGACCAGGACCAGCAGACTGCACGCCGCGATGACGATCCGGGCCGGGAGGGAACGGACTGCGGCGGGGGAGTGGGGAGTGCGCATTCAGTTTCCTTCGGGTGCGGTGACGCCGTGCAGGAGAGTCGCTTCGCCGTGGCCGGTCACCGCGAGAGAGTCAATCCCGACCGCGGACAGGAACTTCGTGGCGTAGGTGTCGGTGATCGTCACGGTGAGCGTCTTGCCGTTCCCGGACACACGGACCGTGCCGGTGGCGCCGGCCGAGCGGAGATAGGCCTGGGCGGCGGCCTGCGCGTCCTGCGGGTCGACGACGACCGCCGTGCCGGTGATGGCCTGCGCCGGGTCGATGGCCTGCCCGCCGGCCCGGGCGGCCTCACCGGCGATGTAGTCGGCGCGTTCGGTGGCGCGCATCGTGCTGCCGCCGTCGACGGAGATACCGATGATGCCGATCAGCGCGACGACACACACGGCCACGAACACCGTGACCCCGCCCCGGTCGTCCAGCCGTCCTTGGTATCGGCCTGCCGGCCGCGCGATCATCAGTCCCCCCGCTGCCGGTACTGATCAACGACCGACGTTGCCGTCGACGTCAGCGTCCGTGCACCGGGCACGCCCGGCAGCAGGAGATCGGACAGGTTGACCGTGCAGCTCACGGTCACGGTGACCGTCCCCACCTGTCCCACGGGCACATTGAGGCCGCCGGTGTTCACATGGACGCTGGCGGACGCGCACGTGATGCCCTGATCGTTCAGGGACTCGAGGGCGGCCGCGTGGGCGGCGTCCTGCGCGGAGGCCACGGTGCGGTGGATGGACGCTTCGCGTGCCGCGTCCTCGGACGCCGCGTCGATCTTCGCGCCGGAGGTGACGAGCCGTCCGCCGGCGATCGCCAGGCACAGGAACATGATCAGAGAGGGGAGGACGATGGCGGCCTCGATCGCGACACTGCCCTCGTCCCCACCGGCCAGCTGCCTCCAACGGGCCCTGATGCGCAACGGACACACCCCCCGGCCGTTGTCCAGCGTTCGACGGGCCCCGACGCCGACTGCGTGATCTTGAGCCCGGACAGGCCCGGGATCATCGACAAGGCCGTACCGGAGACCCGTACGCGTACGCGCTGCCCGTCGTTGGCGGCCGAGACGCCGTAGCCGCGCAGGCTGTCCCCCGCACTGCGCGCAAGGACGTCCTGGGCGCGGGCCGTGCCGTCGGCGGGGGACGCCTGGTAGGCGCGGGCCGCGGTGAGGCCCTCGCGGGCTGCGGTCAGGGCGATCTCCCGGGCGTAGTACCACATGGAGGCCTGGATGACGGCGATGGTGGCGAGCAGGATGAAGGGGAAGACGATCGCCATCTGGACGGAGGCGTCGCCCCGGTCGTCCCCCCAGCGCCGCCCGTGCCACCAGGCCCGGATACGGGGGCCGCCCGGCATCAGATCCCGCTCAGGCTCAGGTTGTATTTCGCGATCACTACGGCGATCGTGCCGGCGATCGCCAGGGCGCCGCCGACGGCGGCGACCCAGATGATGACGGTGGTGATGCTGATGTCGCCACGGTCCGGCTGACGCGTGGCCTCCTCGATGCGTGTGGCCAGCCGGCGGACGGCGCGGCAGGACCGTAAGGCGGTGTACTTCATCGGGCGTGCTCCTCCACCAGATTGAGCGAGTTCGACGGTCGGAAACGGATTCAGACAGTGAGCATGCGGATCACCGCTGGGAACGCCATCAGCAACATGACCAGGACGGCGAGGAGAGCGCCGGGGGCGGTCATTTTCTCGCTGGCCGTGTTGGCCTCGGCGGCCTGGTCGGCGAGCAGTTCGGTGTTCAGTGCGGCGGTGCGGGCCCGCAGGGCCTTGTAGACGGCGGCGCCGTCGGTGGCCGAGCCGCGCATGATGTCGGCGACATCCGTCAGGACAGGCAGGTCGTACTCGTCGGCGAGTTCGGACAGCGCCTGGTACGGCGGGATCTTCTCCAGCCGGGCACGGCGCAGAGCGCCCTGCAGATACAGGAACGGCCACCCCCGCCCGACAGCTGCTGCCTTCTCCAGCGCCTCAGCCGGCCCGGCGTCCGCGGCCCGCTTGAGCGCCACCAGGTCGAGGTAGGCGGACAGAGCGTGCGCGAACTCCTCTCGTGCCCGCTTGGCCTGGTCACGTACGGCGAGATCGGGAGTGATGAACAGCAGGCCGGCGATGGCCAGTCCGGCGGCCGCGGGCACGTAGAAGGGCAGGGAGACGCCCGCGATGATCCACGGGACGGACACCAGCACGGGGCAGAGCAGGCCGAGCGCGGCGAGCGCCGTCTTCTTCAGCATGAACTGGCCCGGCCCCTGTCCGAGCAGGGCAAGATTCTTGACGGGGATCCGTACGCCGGGCAGGTGCTCGAGGCGGGCCAGCAGCCACTTGCCCCACCGCTCGTCGCGGTCCAGCTCCGGCTCGGGCATGCTCAGGCGCGCGGGACCGGTGCGCTTGAGCGCCACCGCCAACGCGGGCGGCTGCTGCAGCAGTTCACGCACGAGTAGGGCGACACCGCCGCCTACGGTGCCTCCGGCCGCTACGACGGGAAGCAGATTCACGGCGTGACCCCTTCCCGCATGCGCCCCTGGTCCGGTTCTGGAGCGGGTGTGGGCAGGCGGACGGTGCTGCGCGCGTCGGCGATCAGGAACCGGGCGATGTGGCGGAAGGTGCCCAGCGAGCGCATCAGGGCGAGCGTGGCGATGAATCCGGCGGTCAGGAACGCCAACACCAGCTGGCCCAGCAGGGTGTTGTAGGGGCGGGTGAAGGACGGCACGAAGAACCCGGCGACGACGATGCCCAGCGTGATCAGGGTCATCCACCGCACGGTCGTCCGCGACTTGGCCCGGTCGGCCTCCACCTTCCGCTTGCCGGCCACCTCCTCACGGACGGTCGCGGCCAGGTCCTCCAGCCCCTGCGCGAGGCCCGGGCCGCGGTCGCCCGCCGAGAGGATCAGCGCGGCCGCCACCTTGTCGGCCGTGATGTCGTCGAGCTCGTCGGCGAACGCGCGGAGCGCCTCCTCGGGCCGCCATCCCAGGCGCAGCCGGTCGGAGAGATTGACGATCTGCCCGGCCAGCTCCTCCGGGGCACCCCGACGGCTGGTGATCATCGCTTGCTCCAGGCCCATGCCCAGCCGCAGCAGCCCGGCCAGATGCTGCGTCCATGCGCTCAGCGCCTCCAACTGCCCGATGCGCTCCTGCGCGATCTGCGCCGGCGAGATCAACCACGGCACCCCGACCACAGCCGCACCCACCATCGCACCGGCCACGAAATTCCCGGAGACCAGCCACACGCCCACGAACACCACCAGCGCCGCGACGGTCAGCGTGCGACGTCGCAGCCGGACCTCCTCGCCCAGCTCGGCGCCGCCGCGCACCGCCTTCCACCGCTCGCGCAGCGGGGCCCGGCGCTGCACCGAAGTCCCCACCACACCGGCGACAGTACCGATCAGTCCGCCGATGACGGCCATGCCACTGAGCAGCGCCCACAACAGGATCACCGGCCGGCCCCCACCTTCAGAGCCAGCGGCCGCTCCCAGGCCCCGTAGGGCAGTTGGAGCAGGCCGGAGTCGAAGCCCACCCGGCGCAGGTCATCCACACAGCCCGGGTCCATCCGCGGTACCGCCCGCAGCTCCCCGAACTCCCTTCCCGGAGCGAAGATCTCGTTGGTCGCCGGGCGCCCGGACTCGCCGATCCCGCTCACCTCCAGGACGTGGGAGACATAGCGGTGACGGTGGCCGCCGATCCGTGTCTCGTCCGTCATGTCGACGTACACGATGAAGTCCAGGCCGTTGGCGGTCTGCCGGTACGCCAGCTGTTCGGACAGGTTGCCCTGGGCCAGCGCATACAGCTCGGCGATCCGGTCGAAGACGATGTCGGGGCGACGCGCGTGGATCGTGCACAGGTTGCCGCCCGACCCGTTCGTCAACGCCTGCATCATGGCGACGACTTCGGGACCGCGGACCTCACCGACCACAATCCGCTCCAGCGACATCCGCAGTGCCGGATGCATCAGGTCCAGCAACGTGATCTCGCCCGCGCCGCGGCCGGTGACGTCCTTCTCCCCGTTGGACTCCCGCCCCACCAGGTTGACGACCTGGCGGTGGTAGCCGTTGGCGTGGGCGAACAGCTCGTCCTCGGTCTGGATGGTGGCGAAGCGGCAGTCCGGATCGAACTCGCGGAGCATCGCCCGCAGCAGCGTGGTCTTCCCGGCCTTCTGCTTTCCCGCGATCATGACGTTCTTCTCCGCGCGCACGCACGCGCCGAGAAACTCCCGCAGGATCGCATCGATCGTGCCCAGCTCCACCAGGTCATCGAGGCCGACGTGGAAGACCCGGTGACGGCGGATGACCGCATACGTCATCGGACCGAGCCCGGTGATCGCCTGCAGCCGGGAGCCGTCCTGAAGCGAGAGCGCGAGGGTGGGGTGCGCGGTGGAGATGGTGCGCTCGTTGTGCCCGGAGTCGCGGGCCAACTCCCGCAGCAGTTCCAGGAGTTCCTCCTCCGAGTCCGCTACCGGCCCGACCATCCGGCGTTCACCGTCGCCGTAGTCGAGCCACACCTCGCCCGGCCCCTGGATGATGATGTCCTCGACCCGCCCGTCGTCCAGATACGGCTGCAGCCGCCCAGCCCGGTAGAGCAGGTCATACACGGCACCCCGCAGCGCACCGTCCTCGCGCGGTGTCATCGCGTGCGCGTCCGACCACAACGCGACCGCCTCGTTGATCCAGCCCAGGCAGCGCTGCTCCTCGCTGGCCCGGTTCATCCCCGGGACGGTCTTCAGCAACTCCTCACGCTGCCGGGCGACTTGGGCCGCGATGCTCCGGGCCGCCTGGTAGTCGACGGTGATCTGCGGTGCTGCCGTGCCGACCGTGTGTGAACTCGAAGCGGCTCCTGCCGGAGCCCGGTAGGCCGACTGAGGGCGGCCGGGCGGGGGAGTGACGGACGGGTCGGGGTGCAGAGGCTTAGCGTCCACGGTTCGCCTCCCCGCCGGCGAAGACGCGGCGCTGATCGAGGCGGGAACGGCGTACGGCGGCCCGCTGCACCAGCAGAGCACTGCTCGTGCGGGCAGCCTTCATCAGCGGCGACCTGGTGAAGCGTCGGGGCTGCTCGGCGCCGTCCGACAGCACCCGCGCATCCTGCGGCGCGTACGGCAGTGTCGCCACGACCGGTACCTGCAGCACGCGCTGGACCTCGCCGGCGGGGTAGGGACCTTCGTCGATCACCAGCAGGCCGACGTCCCCGACACGTTCCTCCAGAGCCGTCACCCGGGCCTGCGCGGCCTGAAGACAGCGCAGGGTGTTGCGCACCACCATGATGACAGCGTCGGCCTGCTCGGCCAGGACCCCGGAGAGACCGAAGGCGCCACTGCGGCCGAGGTCGATCAGAACGTCGTGACCGTGCTCGGTCTCAATGCCCCGGAACATGGACGCCAGGCCCTTCCAGACCGAACCCAGGCTCGCCGCCTGGGCCGGGTCGGTGACGCCGGGCAGCAGCAGCCGGTCACGCGGTGACTCCGGCTTCCCCTCCTCGCCGTTCAGGGCGATCAGCTGACGCCAGAAAGCGTCGCCGAACTCGCCCTTGCGGGCCGCCACCGACAGGTTCCGCAGCCCGTACCGGTCGCCGAGCGTGCCCTGCAGCAGTCCGTGCAGGACGGCCCCGCCGTCCGGGTCGCACTCAGCAAGGATCATCTTCCGGCCCGGCTCCAGCGGCCACGACAACAGCAGCGCGAGCGCAGTGGTCGTCACTCCGGGTGCGCCGGTGCAGCCGGCCAGCGCGATGACGGCCATCAGCTGCCGTCCGCAGCGGTGAGGACCAGGCGCAGGGTGCTCGCCGACACCCACGCGGCGACGGTCGGGCCGTCGGTCGCGGAGGTCGCGACGTCGACGACCACAACCCCGGTGCCAGGGGCGGCTTTGGACGCCTTCACGACCCGTCCGGTGATCGTCTCCGGAGCGGTGGAGGACTTGTCGGTGTCCGTGTCGCCCTGCGCGGGAACGTGGACCAGTTCGACTCTCTGGCCGGGGACCAGGCTGGTGGCGGGAACCTGTTCGGGCTTGAGCCCGATCGGAACCAGTTGCTCGCCGGCCTTCACCAGAGAGTCCTTGGTTACCTGCGACGGCGTCAGGAGCGAGCCCGGCTTCAGTTCCACGGCCGCCCGCTTGCCCACCACCGCCTTCACATCGTCCGCGTGGACGGCCTTCACCGACGGGTCCAGGGAGATCGAGGCCGTCCCCAGGTCCTGTTCGGTAAGGACCTGGCCGACCTGGACGTCGCGGACCACGGTGACCACCTGGGTGCGGTGGCCGACTTGGAGCAGCAAGACGGCAACACCCGCCCCACCGGCGGCGATCAGTGCTAGCGACAGGGCGATCACGCCCGGCCGGCGCCTGCGGGCCGACACCCGCGGCGGCGCGACCGGTGCGGCCACTTGCCCCTGCTGGGGGACTCCGCTCGCACTTGTTCCTCCTGTGCGTTCTTGGGTCTTGCTCAACGCTGCATCCTTCCGATGGCGTTACCTGACGACCTGGAGCTCGCCGATCGCCACCTGTGTCTGGGTCTGCCGGATCTCGGTGAGCTGGCCGGTCTGTCCTCCGCCGGCCGTGACCTGCCAGTCGATCGCCCACGTCGAGGCCGCGGTCACCTCGTATTTGCCGCTGCCCGCGCTGGCCGAGGTCGTGGTGTAGAGGTGGCCGCACGTCGGGGACTCGCCCATGCCGGCGGAGGCCGCGTAGACCGTGCCGGGGCCCGCGCACGTCACCGTGGCGCCGTCACCCATCCGCCACACGATCTTCGACACCTTCGCGGTTGCCGTGACGGTCACGGCCCCAGCCGTCGCCGACGCGGACTGCGGGCCATACGTTGTTGCGCTCTGGTTGACCCACATCCACATCGGAACCCCGACCGTGTACGTACCGGCCGCACGGGGGTTGGCGACGTCTGGGCCGCGCAGCGTCATCTTCTTGACGGCTTCCAGGGCCAGTACCGCAGGATCCACCGCCGCGCCTTCAGCCGGCGGCTGGGCGAACCACTGACTGGTCATGTTCGGGTTGTCCGGGCAGTACGCGTCGTAGATCGCGCCGTCGGCGGGGTCATGCCCCTCCCAGCGGGGATCGCCCGCGGCCGGCTGGGGATCGGCCTGCTGGAAGTAGCAGTTGCGGCCGTTGGCCCAGTACCCGTAGTTCTTCAGGTAGCAGGGGACTTCCTGGTTGCCGACGAGGCTGTCGTAGCACTTGGGCTTGGCGGCATTGCCGTTCGAGGCCTGTTGGTCGCCACCGGCCTGGCCCGGTGTAGGGATGGTGTCGTCGGCGACGACTCGGCACAGACCCCTCTCGTTGCAGACGACCTTGCCACTACCTGCATATGCGGTGGCCTCTCCCGAATCTAAGAAGACGAGCGCTGCTAACACGGCACTAGCCAGGGCGGGCCGGTTCAGCATCTCTTCGCCTTGTTTGCCTTCTCGTCGGTGACCAGCCACCGGGAGCCCTGCTCTTGGAGGTGTGCGACGGTTGTGTATCGCTTGACTTGGTTGGGCGGGGTGACGCTCTTGCCTGTCTTCTTGTCCACCGATTCCCAGGTGTTCAGGTCGAAGCACACCGTGAGGGTCGCCCGCGTGCCAGTGGCATCGATCGCAACGTCGTCCTCGGTGACTGTCACCTTGGGCTCACCTTTGACGATGATGCCGTTCTGCATGTTGACGAAGACCGTGTCCTTCGTGTCCCGCAGCGCGGCACCGGTCGCGTACTTGGCGATGTTGCTTCCGGCGAGCGAGGACTTTGCGTAGGCCTTGACCTGTTCGTCGTTCATGCCTTGGTAGGCGGCGATGACGTCCTTGCGGGTCTGGGCCTCGGCTGCGGACACCGTGGTCGTGGGCGAGGCGGTAGTCGGGCTCGACGACTTCTGTGCCGTGTCACCATCGCTGGGTGAACAGCCTGCTGTCGCGGCGATCGCAGCGAGTGCCATCAGGCCCACGGACACCGTGGACCGATTTCGGATGCGAACAGCCGTGAGCGGTGGCATGCGTCGGTCTTCTCGTGTCACGTTGTCTCCCCGTACGAACACGATGCGTGGAGACCACAACGCCGGGCTCCGTGTTGTCCCTGCCCAGCCTGCGGCCTGGTCGAGCTGCGGTGATGCGTTTGCGTAGCGGCAAGATTACGCATATGCCAGCCAATCTTTCGGTGGGGTAAGCGAGTTGACTCGAACAACTCGGGTTTCATTTGGTCGCTTTCGGAGTCGGATGTCGTTTGTGGTTCTGTATGTTTGCTCGTTCCGTTTGCGTATGGTTCGGGCGGGTCTTCGTTCGTGTGATCAGCTGTCTGCCTGCGGGAATGAGATCTCGACGCGCCGGTTTGCTCGTCGGCCTGCGTCGGTGCTGTTCGATGCGACGGGATTCCGTTCGCCGAACCCCCGTGTCTCGAAACAGACCTTTGAGGGGAGTTCGCCGGCCAGGACGTCTTGTACGGCTTGGGCCCGCTGCGCGGACAGGATGTCGCCGTGGGCGGAGGAGCCGAGGTCGTCGGTGAAACCGAAGACGCGGACCTTCAACGGCAGCGGCCGGCGGATCTGCCTGGCGATCGCGGCGATGCGGGACTGCGCCTGACTGCTGAGCCGGGCGCTGTCCTTGGCGAACAGCACCTCGGCCTGGAGCGTGTACGTCACTTCCGCGTTGGTGTCCTTGCGCCGTTGGGAGCCGTCCTGGTCCTCGACCACCCGGCTGAGGGCGACGGGATCCGAACGGAGATCGAGAATCCTGGGCGGGGCGAGCGTGGCACCGCCGCGCAGCGCAAGGCCGGAGCTGCTCCGGTACGGGCTGGCGACTGCCTGCTGGCTGCTGCCGGCTGCCGTGTTGAGGGCCGCGGCCAGCGTGGTGAGGGTGAGGAGCGAGACCGTGAGGCGGGATCGGATCGGGCGCATGAGTGCCTCACCTCATCCGGAGATCTTGATGGTTGCGGTGTCGAACAGGGGCAGCTGGAAACCGACCGTGGTTGTCGTCGCGGGCGGTGCGGGGAACTGCATGAAGACGCGGACGCTCTCACCGGCCTTCAGCGTGGACAGGCCGGTCGTGGTGAGAGGGTGTCCGCTCGTGTCGCGCAGCACGTAGTAGCGCTTGTGCTGTTCGAAGTCGGTCACGGTGGCCCCGGCCAGCGACGGTCCGGTCCTGAGCACGTCGAGCTCGTCGCCGCGCAACTCGGCGGGGACGACGGCTGTTTGGGACCCGTCGTTCTTCAGGTCGCCGCGGACGGTGAGGTAGGCGGCCGGGTCCCGCCGGGCCGACGTGATCGTCAGTGACAGGCCGTTCTGCCCCTGGAGCTCGGTCAGCGGATCGCCCGTGCGGACCAGTTGCTCGCGCGGAGCGGACTCACCGTGCGCCGTTGCTGCTGCCGGCGCGCCGCCGTGCTGGGGGCTGCCGTTCGAGCAGCCGGCGGCTCCGAGGCCCAGCACGGCCGTGATCGTCAGCGCGGCCAGGCGCCTGCCGGTCGCTGCGGTGAGCCGTGTGCTCATTGAAGTGAGTCCTTTCCGTGGAGTGGTCCCGGGATGGGCTGGTTGCGGTGGCCGGTGCCCTGTCGGGGTGGCCTCTGTTCGGAGCAGGGGGCTCACGGGGTGGGTGAGGGCGGCGGCCATACCGTGATCACGTCGCCGTCGAGGGTGACGAGCCGGCCGGGGAACCGGCGGCGCACCAGGCATAGATCGTCCAGGTCGAAGTCGCCGGTCCCCTCGACCACGCAGGCGCTCCCGATGTGCGTGACGGCCCGGGTCGAGACGGGCCACGTGACCGTGGCACACATTTCGTTGCTGCGAACGTCGCCCGTAGCTCGTGTCATCCGGCATCCCCTAAATTCATTGCTTGCAGGGCCTGTTGAAGCCGACGCCATGCTGTGCAGTAGTAAACTATTGGTTCGCGTGAGCAAAGTTCAAGCGGTTTCTGTGGCAGTTGCGAAGCTGCGACATTCGGCCTCGGGCGTGATGCGGTGTCACAGTTCGGTCCACGGGCGGGGCGTGCCGCCGGCCAGCGGCGTCCACACATCGGAGGTGGGGCCGTGCTCGTCGAGGTCGTCGAGGACAACGGCCCCGAGCGGCACGTCGAGGGCGAAGTCGGCCACGTGCGGATGGTGGGCGGTCATGGCCTTGAGGTCGCTGATCCGGTTGTCCATCGCCTGGCGCCCGGCGCCGGTCAGCACGAACAGGATCCGGGGAAGACGGGGTACCAGCGCAGCCAGCCGGGCCCGGACTGCTGCCCGCGCCGGCCGACCGGCTGCGGTTCGTAGGACCACAGCCGCGCGTACTCGATCAGTTTGGCCGCGAGGCGCTCGCTGCTCGTGGTGGCCCGGTCGACCTCCACGAACGCCCTGAGTTTGTGCCGCTGTTGGCCGTCGACGAGGGTGTAGTGCATGACCGCGTCGGCCACGACCTTCTCGCCGTCACCGATCGCGTGGAAAACCTCGGGCGTCCAGTCGAGGTGACCGTGCTCGTCGCCGCGTCGGCGGGCGTCGGCGACGAACTCCAGATGCGTACGCAGGACGGTCAGGGTGTGGGGGGTCTTCAGCGAGGCGGCCGTGGCCGAGGTGATGGGATACGGCGGGCGGCCGCGCAGTGCGGGCCAGTCCCTGGTGAGGCGGGCGCCCTTCGCCGTGAGGTGCCAGACCCGCGTGCGGCTGGACTGGGGGAGTACGACGAAGTCGACCAGGCGCTCGCCGAGCAGCTGGTTCAGCCGCTCCGAGACCGACTGGCGGGAGCGGTCGGGACGCAGGAGAACATGCAGTTGCCTGGTGGATGCCATGCGGTGCTGGGCGAGCGTGGCCAGGAGCTGATGCACGAGAGGTTCCACGGGGCTGGGCGTGAAGCCCGCCGTCGTACGGTCCTTGGGCTGGGCGGTGGTCAGTTCCATTCGTTGTCCTTCGACAGGCGGGCTGAGGAGGCGCCGGCAGGGGCGTGCGCGGCGAGGAAGGCGGTGACGCGGCCGAGCTGGCCGGCGGCGCGGATGTGGAGCTGGTCCAGCGGGAGGGCCCCGGCGTTGGCCTGGGCGGCCCGCTCCAGGGCGGGGACGTTCTTCGGGCGGGCCTGGTCGGCGAAGACGTCGTCGAGGTGGGGCCCGCGCAGCTGGATGGGCCCGACGCGATGGCCGCGTACGTTCAGCGAGACGAAGTGCTCGAAACGTTCCATGGTGGCGACCCGGTGCGGGCTGGGGTTGTCGCCCCATTCCGCGGTGATCGGGGCGATCGCGGATGTCGACCCGGCGGTGGTGGCCAGGGTGGACGCGTTCTGCACCAGCGACAGCCGGACCGGGGTGGGCAGCCGGGACAGCAGCTGGGTCATGCCGTGGACGTGGCACCGGTACTTGCGCAGGTCCTCGAACATGGCGGCGATGGTCTCCGGGGCCGCGCCGGTCAGGGTGATCAGCTCGTCGAAGTACGGGCGGAACGGCACCCGTTGGCGTTCGGGGGTGTCACGCCGGGAGCGCGCGGCGCGCAGCAGATCGCGGGCGAGGAGCGCGGTCAGGAGCCGGTCGGTGGGCCCGTTGCCGCCCGGGCACACCCACACGATCATTCTGGAGTCCATCGCGGCGCGGATGTTGTAGACGCCGACCGGCTGGCCGAGGAACGCGCGGGTGATCGGACTGGCGGAGAGACGGGCGAGCGGGTTGAGGATCACGGCGAACGCGTCCGGCGGCAGGGTCGGGAACACCGCCTTCCACCACGAGCGGGTCTCCTCGTCGAGCCGGCCCGCGACGGCGGCGAGCGCCGCCGTGCGGAACGGAGCGTCGGTGAGCAGGGCGCGGACGTGGAAGATCGTGGCCTGGTCTGCGGGCCGGCCGGCCTGGCAGGCGGCCTCGTTGACTGCGACCAGGATGGCGAGAGTGGCGGTGAGGATGGTGAGCGCGCGTGGAGCGGTCGCGTCGTCCCAGGCCAGCGTGGAGGCGTAGGCGTCGGCGATCGCCTCGACGACCTCGTGCGCTGCCTGCCCGTGGTGCATGCCGAGCGGATTCCACGAGCTGACCATGGGGTTGGGTCCGAGAGCGTTGAGGTCAACCAGAGCGATGCGCGGCGCCAGGTGCGCGTGGGCCAGGAACGTCGTGGCCCGCGGCCACGAGTCGCGGTGCGGGTCGACGAAGACCAGTCCTCCGCCCGCGTGCGCCCAGCCGATCGCCTGCGCCAGGGCCCGCTCGGTCTTGCCGCCGCCCGCCTTGCCGACGCCGACCTCGAACAGGGTCTCCTCGGCGTAGGTGGCGACCAGCCGCTGCCGGCCGTCCGGACCCCGGTAGATGCCCTGCAGCAGGAATTCGGGGTCGCCGAATTCAAAGGTCGGCAGGTCCCCGGCGAGCACCGGCAGGCGGCAGTTGACGGTCGGGGGCTTGAGCAGGCCGGTCAGTTCCTCCAGCCTCACCCAGTTCGCGCGGGGGGGCTGGCAGTGCCCCAGGTTCCAGCGCCGCTCGAACCCACGGCGGGTGGGCCAGTGATCGGCCCCGAGCCGCCGCGGTCCCAGCCTCCAGCCGCGCATCGCCCATCGTGAGCGGCTGCCGAACACGTCGAGGGCGGCCTGGAGTTGGGCGAGGCGGGCCTGTGCGCGGCCTTCAATGTTGGAGGCGCACATCACGAGGAGCTGGATCCGGACCAGGTGGTCGTCTTCAGCGAGCTTGCCCAGCGCCTCGGCCGGCTCCACACGGCGGGGCACGGGAGGCATCACCAGCCGCCGTCCTGCACCTGATCCGGGGCGGTCGCTGAGGAGTTGCTGCAGCTGCCCGCCCCAGGAGTCCTCGATGCCGCTGGCGTCCTGCCGTAGCCAGCGTGCGGCCCGCTGGGCCTCCCGGTGCTCCGAGCGGCGAGCGGCGCTCATCAGCTGCAGGCGGCGGGCCCGCAGGGTCCACTTCGGGGCGCGCTGGACGTCGAGGCGGATCTCGGCGAGGTCGCCGAGCTCGGCCCGCAGGTCGGACACGGCGTCGACGAGCGGCTGGAGCGGGTCGGGGGCGAGTGGCACCTCGCGCAGCGGAGAGGTGACCTTGCCGCGCAGGATGAACTCGGCTCGCACGGTGTGCTTGCGGGGCTCATCCACGATCGGCCTCGCCCGGTTGACGGTGATGTCCGGCCCGAACGGTGTGATGGACAGCAGCCGTTCACCGCCGACCGGGCCTTCGACGCGGTAGCGCAGCGGGGTGCTGCCGTCCGCGCGTAGCCGGATCTGTACGGTCTTCGCCCGGCGGGGCGCCCACCACGGCATCGCCGTGGATGCGCGGGCGAGCTGGACACCGCGCCTGAAGATCTCCTCCAGGTCCGGGTCGAAGTGCCGGTTGGAGACGAGTTCCAGGGCCATCCGTTCGGCCGAGGCCCGCTCCGCGAGCCGGCGGAGCACCACCTCGCCCACGCCCCAGCAGGCGGCGATGGCCAGGGCGAGCAGATACCAGTGGCCGTAGAGCCAGTCGACGGCGTCGATGAGGCCGGTGAGGAGGTCGAGTACCTGACCGGCAGCCGTCTCGTCGGCCCGGCTGGTCAGGGGCGGGGCTGCGGAGTCCACGTCACGGTTCCCTTCTTGATCGTGCGGGTGAAGTGCCAGTCGGTGATGCGAAGGTCGGTGAAGGTGCCGCCGCGGTCCGCCCCCGCCCACACCAGATGGACCACCGCCTTGTCGGGACTGCCGTCGTGGCGGGCGATCGCGGCCTGGATACGGAAACGGGCGGTGGCGAACGCCGGAGCCACCGCCCGGTTCGAGGTGGGGAAGACGTCCGGCCACGTGGCGCGGCCGATGCCGGTGGCGTCCGCGCGCAGCAGTGCCCGGCCGGCGGCGAGCAACTCCCGCTCGTCGGAGACCGGAAGATCGGCGGGCCAGGCTGTGACCAGGTTCTGCTGGATGGCCCCGTCGCCGGCCACGCCCTCGCCGTGCGGCGGCAGCACGGACGACTCGACGGCCGACGATGTCTCTGCCGAGGGAGCCACACGGGCAACCGCACCGGCGGCCGGCTCGCCCACAGGGGTCGCAGCAGCTGCCGAGGACGGAATCGTGGCCGCGTGCACGGTGGGCGTAACCGCCGGCGCCGACGGTTCCTGACCGTGCGGCACGCCCAGCAGGGCGACGCCGGCGACGGCGAGGACGACCGTGCTCAGCAGCAGACGCGGGGTGCGCTTGGTGGTGGTCACAGGAGCCGTGCTCCCCCCGCGTAGCCGGACATCGCCTCCACGGCGTCCAGACGCACCACGGTGCCCGGGCGGGCGGCGTTGACCATCTGCCCGCTGCCCAGGTAGATCCCGACGTGGTAGATCGTGGCATCGCGTCCGGGCGCGGTGGCGAAGAAGACCAGGTCACCGGGCTTGAGGACGAGCGGGCCGAGACCGGCGGGGATCCGCCGGCCCATGCCGGCCTGGGCGGCCGCGACGCGCGGCAGGCGGATGCCGGCCCTCGCGTAGGCGTACTGGGTCAGCCCGGAGCAGTCGAAGCCCTTGATCGTCGCGCCGCTCTTGCCGCTCGGCGAGCAACAGATGCCGTACGACGCGCCGTTCGTACCGCCGCCGCCCCAGGAGTAGGGGACACCCCGCTGGGAGAGCGCCGCCTCGATGACGGTGCGGGCCGTGCCTGTGACGTTCTTCAGGTCCGGGTCCTTGGCGGCCGCCGTGTACTGGTCGATCCACCCGAGCACGTTGGCGACGTATGCGGCGGAGTGGTTGTACTGGAGGATCGCGGCCTGGAGTTGGGCGCGCTGGGTCAGGTTGCGTCCGCTTCCGCACAGGTAGACGGCGGCGCCGAGCGCGGCGTCGTCGGCGTTGTGCGGGTCGGCGACCTTGTCGCCGTTGCCGTCCTCGCCGACGCTTTTCCAGGTGGAGGGCAGGAACTGGAACGGCCCGACGGCACGCTCCCCGTTCGCGGTGCCGTCCCACTTGCCGCCGTCGGTGTCCGCGACGGCGGTGGTGTTGCCGCCGGCCCCGGAACCGTTGAGGAGGACCCCGTAGATCTTCGGGGTGATGTCGCCGCCTGCGGCGATGTTGTGGCCGACGGCGTGGTTGGACTCGACCTTGGCGATCCCGGCGAGGATCTGCCAGCGCATGCCCTGGCACTTCGGCACGTATGTGCCGACCTGCTGGACGGCCTTCTTGTAAGCGGTGAGCATGCGCGCCGGGATGTCCGCGACGCTGCCGCCCTCGGCGATCCCGCCGTCGTCGACTATCCCCGTCTTCAGCGCCACGTAGGCGCCGATCGCGCCCGACACCGGGGCGGCGCAGCACACGGCGGCGAACATCAACAGCGCGATCACACACGCCCACCGCCTGATCCGCTTCGTACGGCGCCCGGACCGGCTCACTCGCCCTCGCCGTCCTCATTTCGCCGACGGGCCCGCTCCTCGCGCAGGCGTTCCGCCTCGGGCGCCGTCCGCCGCATCAGGTCCCGTATCCGGGCCCGCGCTTCCTCCCGCGTCTGGTTCCGCGCGCTCCTGCCGCCGGGAAGAACAGCCCCGCCGCGATCGGAGCGAGGCGGGGTGGCCGCCGTCGGCGCAGGCCGCACGGGGGCGGGGGCCGGACGGGGAGGAGCTGGCCGGGGCGTGCTGCCAGGCGACGTCGGACGCCCAACGGGCAGGCGGTGCTTGCTGAAGGGCCCGTCGCCGCCCCGGTCGTCTGCTTCCCGTACGGCCCGGGCCACGTGGCGGCCGGTGTCTCCCCAGACGCGGGCGTCCTCGCGCACGGTGTTGCCCCACACCCGTACCTGCTGCTCCGCGTCCCGCGTGTAGCGCGAGCCTCCCTCACGAGCGCGGCGGATGTTGGCCGGCAGACCTACCGTCGCCCCGTACGCGGCCCTGCCGCCCCGGTGGAGGATGCGGTAGCCGCGCAGACGCACCAGCCGGTTGTGGGCGCGCGTCGAGAGCAGAGTGCGGTCGGAGTTCTGATCGTGGAGGACCTGACCGGTGGTGCGGTCGACGATCTGCCCATGGTCGTTGCGGTACCGGTTGGGTGGCCCTCCGGGCCTGCGCGGCCCCCCACCGGATCCGCCCGGACCGTCCGGTCCGCCGTCCGGCGGGCCGCCGCCGTTCGGGTCGCCGTCCGAAGTGGGCTTGCGCCACGTTTCCAGCTTCTCCCGGTCCGGCCGCTTGCCGATCAGCAGCCAGTGCGCGCCCTTCACGCCGAGCCGCGCTCCCAGCCCGCCCACGGCCGCCGCCGCGGTGAGCGGGGCCAGGCCCCGACCGGCTTCGGCGGTGGCGTCGGCGAGCATCCCGCCGGTGTCCACCGGCATGCCGGCGCCGTCGACGAGCGAGGTCAGCGCGCTCAGCAGCCGGTAGCGGGTGCCCAGCAGACCGAACCGGCCGCCCCCGCCGCCGGCGAAGGCACGCAGCCCGCCGCCGTAACCGCCCATCGCAGCAGGGGAGTTCATCGCGAGGGCGGCACCGAGCTCGGAGGAGTCGCCGGGCAGGTGGGTGCCGCCGACCTTCGCGTAGCGCATCCGCATCGCCATGCGCTGGCCGAAGTTGGTGATACCGCTCAGCATGCGGCGGTGCCCGGCCGCGCCGCCGATCGCCAGGACGTCGATGAGCAGGATCCGTTCCACAACGAGGTCGGGGCCGTTGGTGATGGTTGCGTCCACCGCGATGCCGAAGAACGGGACGAACGCGCAGATCGCGACAAGGGCGAGCATCGAAATCCCCCACAGCGACAGCCACTTCCACACGCTCTGCCGCGGCGGCCCGGGCAGCATGCCCGCGACGAACGTGACGCCGCCGGCGGCCGCGGCCGCGGCACAGATGCCCTGGGTGCCGAGCATCACGATCGCCGAGGACAGCAGCATGCCGCAGATGAACAGTGCTGCGACCAGGAGCAGGGCGGCGCCGCCGACCCGCCACCAGGTGGGCTTTTCGGCGTAGGCGGCGCACGCTTTGCCGACCGGTCCTGCTCTCTTCATGTCGTCGAGGAACGCGGCGAACTCCTGGTCGTCCTGGCTGATAACCGGGGAGGCGATGTTCAGCAGATCGCCGCCGGAGGTGATCGGGGGCAGCGCGCCGCCGGGCAGTTTGGCGTCATGATCGCGCTCGCAGAAATCCTTGGCCTCGCCGACGATCAGGTGGCAGGGATCCTTCGCCTTCGCTTGTTGGCGCTGCTCGCAGTAGGCCTTGGCGGTTGATGAGAGTGTGTCGCAGCCGTTCTTGGAGTTGGCGGCTTCCTTTGTGCTGGTGTCGTAGGCGCCGCCGACCCACATCACGTGAAGCGCGTAGGCCTTGCGGTCGGACGCCCTCGCGGGATCGAGGATCCGGCCGTACTCCAGCAGCATGTACGGCTTGACGATCAGCGCGTTGGTGATCGAGTCCTGGAGGGGGCGGGCGATGTCCGCCGCGGAGATGGGCGCCTCGGCGGCATGCTGCAGGCACTTGAGTTCGGCGTTGCCGGCCATCCCCGCGCACGGGTCGGCGGAGGCGATCTTCCCGCCCCAGTTGTAGGAGTTGACGCTCTCCTGGGCGACCTCGGAGGCCACCTGCTGTGCCTGGCCGAGCGGGCCGTCCTGGGTGAGGAGGTAGTCGGGGCGTACGAAGGTGGAGGCGGCGAACGCAGCGATCAGCAGGGTCAGGAAGATCTCGCCCAGTCCGCGGCCGACCCGGCCGCGGACAATCATGAAGCCGGCGAACACGAACCCCCAGGCCAGCAGAAGGCCTTTCAGCCCGAGGGTGTCGACGACCACGTGGTTGTAGGTGTCGGCGACCTCCTGCGCGGGACGGATCAGGACCTTCAGCAGCGGGAAACGGAAGGCGAGTTCGATCGCCCACCCGGCCAGCCCGACCAGCAGCCGGATCACGGTGAACAGGGCGGACAGCGCGAACGAGAGGGCCTGCGCCTTGAAGTCCACGATGGAGCCGCCCTCGGAACTCAGGTCGTAGCCGTTGATCGGCACACCTTCGGAGGAGGTGATGTTCAGCGGGGAGAGGAGGTCCCCGGTTTCGCTGCTGCTGCTCGCCGCGTACACGACCTGGGTGTTGACCAGGACGAACACGCCGGTAAGCAGCACGACGAATCCGGCCGAGCGCAGGGTGGGGCGGTCTGGACGCCACATGTCAGCGCCGCCTCTGCCGGGTGGTGCGGCGCCACCAAAAGGCGAGAGCGGTCAGGCCGGCGCCGACCGCCAGCAGCCGCCACGCTGCCGAAGCCCTGTCGTGGTGCCCGGCCGGGGCGGCGGTCGTGGTACCGCGCTCGCAGTACGTCTTAGCCCGTCCCACGATCAGGCGGCACGGATCAGGGTGCGCCGACGGTGAACTGGACGCGAAGGCCTGCCCGGTGTGCGGCCACCACGCATCCGGCACGCCCACCCCGCAGACCAGGACGAGCACGCCGACGGTCACGGCGAGAGTGGTGAGGGCGGTCGCGGCCGCGCGGATGCGCCGGGAGCGGTCCCACGAGGAAGAGATCATTGAACGGGCTCCTTCGGACGGGCGACGGCCTCACCGGTGAGCGGCCGGGCCGCTGAACCCGTGTGGTGCGAGGCGTCGGCGGAGCGGTGTCCCGGTGTGGTGGTGATGGACGACTCGATGCGCGCGATGCGGGGGATGACGGCTTTCACCCGGCCGGTGTTCTGCCGCGGGCAGGCCAGCAGGAACTCGCCCTCCCGGCCCTTGCGGCCCACGGGGGACAGGCCGGTGGTCACCAGCCGCAGCAGCTCCGGGTCGCCCGGGTCGAGGCCGACGAACTCCAGGCCACGGCGGGCGCGTTCACGGTCGGTGGTCCGGGCGAGAGCGCGGTAGGCCATCAGGCCGCGGTCGGGACCGAGTTCCTCGGCGTCATGGGATGCGCCGAGCAGGCCGGCGCCGTGTTTGCGTCCGTCGTGGAGGATCTCGTGGACCAGGGCGGTGCCCTCGGCCGAGGAGGTGAGCCAGTACAGCTCGTCCAGGACCACGGCGGTGAACCGCCGGGGGTCTTCGAAGGCGGTCTGACGGGCAATCGCAGCGATCAGGTAGAGCACCGCACGGCCGATCAGCGCCTCCAGCGGCTGCTGGAGGAGAACCTCCGGCTTGTCGAACGCCGCCTTCGGCGGCAGCTTCAGGCCGGCCGTGGTGATCACGATCATGTCGGAGGTGCTGGAGGCGTCCAGCCGCACCGGCGGCAGCGCCGGGTCGAAGACCATCCGGGCCAGGGAGTTGGTGGCCACGACCCGGAGGAGACCGGCGAGTGTGGCCGCCGCGTCCTGCCGCTTGCCCACCTCGCTCGTGGCCATCTCGTCGAGGACCTCGACCACGCGGTGCATGGACGGCTGCTCGCCGGCGGCGGCCTGCTCGACGGCGTGGTGCAGCACCTCCCCGTTGGTGCTCATCGGGCCGATACCGAGCTGGAGAGTCAGATAGGACAGGGCGTAGTGGCGGCCCTCGGGGCCGGCGAACATCCGCAGCGGGTCGATGGAGACCTCGGCCCGGGCGGCGTCGACGATCTGGACGCGTCCCTTCGCCGCGGTCCGGGCGAACGTCGCCCACTCGCGGACCGGGGTGCGGTCGATGCAGATCGCGCACCCGCCGCGCGCCCACACCGCCTCGGCGATCAGCTTCTGCAGCACGCTCTTGCCCGCACCGAGGTCGCCGACGATACCCATCGACGCCGACGCGTCCTGTTTCGGCGCGTCCGCGACGTTGATCATGACGGGGCGGGTGGTGCCCGAGTCGAGGTCGATGCCGAGGAACATGCCGGCCGGGTCGCCGACCTCGGACGCGGTGAAGGCGCCGCCCAGTGCCCAGTCCTCGGAGACCTGGTGCTGGGTGAACTCCCGCACCACGCCCGGCCGTACGGTGCCCGGCAGGCCGAGGGTGAACAGGGCCTCCTGGAGGCCGGCCGGGCGTACGGCACGGTAGTCGGCGCCTGCGAGCAGGGCGGTCAGGGCCCGGGCGCGGGCGTCGCAGACCGCGGCGGTCGGCCCCCACACCGTCAGCACGGTCACCGACTGCACCTCGACCTCGACCGAAGTGCGCGAGAGACGGGCGTCCAGTTCGCCGAGGTCCCGCGCGGCCTCGCTCAGCGAGGCCGGCATACCGGTGGGACGCGCATCGTACTGGTCGGCCTGGTCGATCAGCTCGTTCTTCTTACGCCGTACTTGGTCACGCGCCTTATCCGCGGGCACCAGGGTGAGGTCGACGGTGTAGTCGACGGGAAAGTCCAGGCTTTCCAGTTGGGCGAAGAGGTCGGCGGCGTCCTGCGCGACGGCAGGCGGGCACTCGGCCAGCGCTAACTGCGCCTGATAGCCCACCCCGAGGTCGGATTCGACCTGCAGCCAGCGCCGCCGCAGCGGGGAGGCGGCCTTCAGCCGCCACCAGGCCGTGCGGCCCGACCGAGTTATCTGCCCGGCACCCTTGAGGTTGTCGGCGTCGTCGAGTTCGGGGTCGATACCGCCTTCCTGGAGGCGGACTTGGCCGAGGTCGGCGTAGCTGGGGGAGTGCAGTACCCCCTCACGGACCTGCCCTCCGTACAGCTCGCTTGCTTCGGCCTCGGCCAGCAGCGGCTCCACCAGGCCGCGATGGAGGGCGTGCTGGATCATCCAGACGACCTCCGCCGGGCGGGCGGGACGGAAGGCGATACCGCCGGCGAGCGAGGCCTGAACCCGGGAGGCCTGCTCGCGGTACGCGGTCACCTCGCGCCGTGCCACCGGCGCCGGCCGCATGCCCAGCGCCGGTGAGACTTCCGCCCACATGGAGCCGAGCGACGCGGACACCTGCAGGCCGGCGCTCTCGGTCTGCAGGGGTACGGCCAGCCACAGGGTGCGGCGGTGCATCTCCTGGTCGTCCAGCAGATCGAGGGTGGCGTCGACGTTCTCCACCCACGGATGCGTGCCGCCGCGTGGGGCTGTGTCGGCCGGCTCGATGCCCTCGATCATGCGCAGGGCGATCTCGCCCGGGTCGACCTGCGCGCACAGCCCGAACAGGCGTGGAGCCCCGGACAGGGAGCGGATCAGGTGGGTGATCCTGGCGAGCTGTTCGTCGCGGACCGCGGCGGGCAGGTAGGTGCCCTGCACGGTTTCCTCGCTGCGGCCGCGGGCGTCCGGGCCGGGGTGCAGCCGGTAGAGCGCCCACACACTGCCGTGCGTCGACCACACCAGATGCCCGGCGATGTGACGGATCGGCACCCTCATCGCACACCCCCGCGCTGCGCGGTGAGGGCGAGAAGCTGTTGCACACCCGATACCGGACCCACCGGCGCAGCCGGCTCCGGACGTCGGCGCGACGACGAGCGAGCGGCGGCCGTGCTCGCGCGCGGTGACCGGGCGGCGCGCTGCCCAGCCGCAGGAGACGGTACGCCCGCAGCAGCGGGCGCGGGCGGGCCCTCGATCGTGAAACCGCTGAGCAGGGGGTGTGAGGCGCGGTCGCGGGCGGCGCGCCCGCCGATCCGTCCCCCTTGTGGCTGTCCGCCCAACAGCAGCCAGCCCAGGGCCGCTTGCATCGGGGCACGCCCCCGGATCTTCGGCCGGCGTACCGCCCAGATCGCCAGCAGCCAGGCCGCGATCGGGACCGGCCCCATCCACGACCACCACGCAATGGTCTTGACGAGGAGGAAGCCGCCGACAACGGCGACCGCGATCTGCGCGGGCGTGTACGGGCCGAGCGGGATCCTCCAGTCGGCGACCTTGCCCAGAACCCAGGGGTGGCGGCGGGCAGAGGTGTAGAAGCGGCCCACCCGCGTGGGAGCGTTCGCGGTCACAGCCAGCCTCCGACGCCGGGCGAGTGCACGCGGGAGGCCGGGAGTTCGGAGTGGACAACGCCCGGGACGACGGGTGCACCGTTCTTCACCTCATCCTCGAACATGTGCGCGAGACTGTCGCGCGAGTTGTAGAGACCCAGCGCGATCACCATCAGTAGCAATGCGCCGATCCCCGCCTTGAGCGAGAATTTTTGGATCATGGTGACGACGACGAGGACGAGGAGACCGGCCGTCAGGCCTGTGGTCGCCCAGTTCTTGAACATGCCGATCCAGTGGTTGCCGAGGTCATTCAGCTGGCCGGCGAGCAGCACGCTGTGCACCGAGTTCACCGCACACCGCCCACCCGCGCGGTCCCGGGCTCCCCGGGCTCTTCGGATTCCAGTGCGGCGACTTCCCACCGGCCGGAGCGGACTCGGAGCGTCAGCTCGTACGCCAGCGGCCACCGGCCGCCGGCGTCCTGGGCCTCGACCTGGACGAGGACACGCACCGTCGTGCCGTCGGTCGGCACCCGCTCGGAGGCGGCGGCCTGTTCGACGGCGGAGATCTGCTGGACGGACACCGTCGTGTACGGGGCGGGAGAGACAGCTGACAGCGTCACGCCGGGAGCGAGGTAGCGGTCGAGCTCTCCGGAACCGGTCAGGTAGGTGGCGAAGAACTCCGTGAGCGCGGACGACAGAGCACCGTCGGGGACGCTCACGCCGTACGGCGACTTCGCCGCCTCGGCCCGGGCCGGACCCGCCACCACGCCCGGCGCACCGGTCACCGCGAACGAGGTGCCCGCACCGCCGACGGCAACCGGCACGGCGTAGTAGCGCACCGACCCGTCGGCGTACTGCGCAGCCACCGTCACCGACCACTGGCCGTCGGCGTGCTGCGCACTGCGCACCGCCGTCACGGACTGCGGCGCCGACTGCGCACCCGCGACCGGGTCGGGCAACTCGACGTCCGGCGCGAGCGCCTGCGCAAGCCGCGCCTGCGCACTCGTCGCGTCGTCCACGCTGCTGCGCAACCACGCACTGACGAACACCTGCGCATAACCTTCCGGGTCGGCGGAGGCCGCCATAGTGCGCACGGAGGTGGACTTGGCGGGGATGGCCGCCTCGACCGTGGTGGGAGTGGAGGCGACGGCGACGGCCAGGGCGACGGGGCTGGCCGCGATAACGGTCCACACCGCCAGGCGCGAGAGACGCACGCGGCGCCGCATCGACTCCAGCCGGGCGCCGGCCGCTATGGGAGGAGCAGCCTCGCTCTCTGAGGCCTGCTTGCCAGGAGACATGGTCAAACTCCCAGGTCAGAAGGTTGCCTGCTGACTTGAGAAAACCCGCCGACCCCGACCCGACCACCGACCACGAAGGCCCGACCACGGTCACGATGGAGACACGAAGCCCGTGGTCGGGCTCGTGGTCGGCCCGACCACCGGCCCGACCACGAGCCGATCGGGGAAAGGACGTCGCGGCCGTCCACGCTTTCCGAACCGGGGCTGGGAGACCACACGCTCCATGGCCCCACGCCGATGCGCAGACAGATGTCACCCGGACCCCGTGAGGCACCTGCGCAGTGCGTCGCCCGCACCCCGCGCAGACGAGGATCAGGATTCGCGGGGCTGGTTGAGCAACTGCACCGCACTCGGCGACTGCGCACGATCCTCGGCCGGTTGCGCAGCCGGTTGCGCAACGCCGTTCTGAGGCTGCGCAATCGGGGTCCCGGTGCGACCGCGTACCCGGCTGACGATGCGTGGTCGGCCCGACCACGAGCTCCACCGCGGCAGTCAGACGGCCGCGTTGCCGGATCGTGACCGGTGGTCGGGGCCCATGGCCGCCGGTCTGGTCGGGTTCGGCGGATGAGCTGACGCCATGGAACACACGCACGACCGCGCACCCGGGCCCGCCACCCGCTCCACCCCGGCGAGCTCGGAGCGCTGCCCCGGACACCGCGCGTGGCCCACCCCGGAAACACCACGGTGAACCGCTTCGGGGCAGGAGTCCGCCGGGGGGTCATGGCGGCCGATGGCTTCACACAGATCGCCAACGGCCTGTTCCGGGACGGCCGGCTCTCCTACAAGTCGAAAGGCATCTTCGGATACGTCTCCACCCACCGGGACGGCTGGCAGGTCACTCTCGCCGAACTCGTCTCCACAGGCCCCGACGGACGCGATGCGGTCCGCGCCGGCCTGACGGAACTCGAGCGGTGCGGCTACCTCATCCGCGACCGCCTGCGCCGTCCGAACGGGACGCTCGGCGAGGTCGCCTACTCGATCACCGACCGCCCCGCCACCCTCGACGCCGCCCTGATGGAAGCCACCTCCGGCCTCGCGATCGACGACGAACACCACCGCGGCTTCGGGGCGGGGATCCGCCGGGGGGTGATGGCGGCCGACGGTTTCACGCAGATCGCCAACGGCCTGTTCCGGGACAGCCAGTTGTCCTTCAAGGCGAAGGGCATCTTCGGGTACGTCTCCACGCACCGGGACGGCTGGCAGGTCACCGTCGCCGAGCTGGTGCGCCGCGGCCGCGAGGGCGTCGACGCCGTCACCACCGGGCTCCACCAGCTGGAGCGGCACGGATTCCTCTGCCGCGCCCGCGAGCGCAACTCCGACGGCACCCTCGGCCAGGCGCTGTACGTCATCACCGACCTGCCCGCCCTGCAAAACCCCAGCTCACCACCAGAGTCGGGTTTTCCAGGACTGGATGAGCCTACGTTGGCTGATCCCGGCACTAAGAACACCATCGTTAAGAAGACCAACAAGCAGAACACCACCCCCCTCCCTCCATGCCGCAGCGAAGCGCCTCGG
>NZ_JAEQAZ010000520.1 GCF_016654115.1 Streptomyces sp. MBT53 | reverse complement strand
ACGACTGTTCGGGGGTCGGAGCACTGTCGTGGACGTCGCTGGACAGCCCTGGCAGCGCGGCGGTGGACGCCATCTGGTCGGCGGCGGCCTGTATCTGGGCGGTGACGGTGTCGACGACCTCCTTCTCGCGGCGGGCGACCTCGGCAGCGGCCTCGGTCGCCTGCTCCTGGGCGTCGGTCTCGTGCTCCGTGGCGATCCGGAGGTTGTCGGCCGCGACGACCTCGGCCTCCGCGTCCCGCGCCGCTTTCTCCACGGCCGTCCCGTGGTCCTGTTCCGCCTTGCGGATCCGACCGGGCCGGTCGGCGGCGGTCGCCTCCGCTGCTGCCAGCTCCGGCCGGGCGGTGGTGAGCGCGGCGGTGGCCTGCTGGATCGCGCCGTTCGCGTCGGCGATCGCCG
>NZ_JAEQAZ010000519.1 GCF_016654115.1 Streptomyces sp. MBT53 | reverse complement strand
CGTGGGCTCCAAGGTCGACCGCAGCAAGCTGACCGTCGTCTCCCCGGACGCCGGCCGCGTGCGCGTCGCCGACCGCTGGTGCGACCGCCTCGGCGCGCCGCTGGCGATCGTGCACAAGCGGCGCGACAAGGACGTGGCGAACCAGGTGACCGTCCACGAGGTCGTCGGCGAGGTCAAGGGCCGCGTCTGCGTCCTGGTCGACGACATGATCGACACCGGCGGCACGATCTGCGCCGCGGCGGACGCGCTGTTCGCGCACGGCGCGGAGGACGTCATCGTGACGGCCACGCACGGCGTGCTCTCCGGCCCCGCGGCCGACCGCCTGAAGAACTCCCGCGTCAGCGAGTTCGTCCTCACCGACACGCTCCCCACGCCGGGCGAGGTCGGCGCCGACCTCG
>NZ_JAEQAZ010000518.1 GCF_016654115.1 Streptomyces sp. MBT53 | reverse complement strand
GGCTGGGGCTGGGGGTTGCGGCCGGGGCTCGGAGTTCGGTGTGGTCCTGCGTCCGTTCGTCCCAACTCGCTTGGTCTTCGGGGGTGTTGTCGGCGGACTGCACCGTGGTGGAGTCGTCGTCCTCCGGCATTCGGAAGGCATCGGCGAGCATGTCCCGTACGGCGCGCGCCCGGTTGGCCTCGACACCGCCGGGCACGTGGGAGCGGGTTCGTGAGGTGCCGGTGCTGGTGCCGGAGGGGGTGGAGGTCCGGCGGGGTGGTCGGGGCGCGGGCTCAACTCCCTTGCCCCCTACGTCGGTCCGGGCCTGCTGACTCTCCCGCCGGGCAGCTCGCAGTGCCTCGCGGGCGAGGTCGGCGGGACGGGTGGGTTGCTGGTCCGGGGCGCTAGCGCCAAGGGCAGG
>NZ_JAEQAZ010000517.1 GCF_016654115.1 Streptomyces sp. MBT53 | reverse complement strand
GTGAGGGGATACTGCGGATCGGTGGTCACGGCTTGCCTCCGTGGCTGTCCAGGCGGGCCGCCCCGGTTGCTGCGGGGCGGTCCGTCGTCGTCTGGTGTGCGGGGGGTGTGCGGCCTTGCTGTGCGGCGGTGTGCGCACACTGTGCGGCGGGGTGTGCGGCCCTATTCACACGCCGCGTGACATGGGGATTCGCGCTGTGCGGGTGTGCGGGGGTGTGCGGCTGTGCGGGCCGCCTCAGACCCCGGCCATGGTCGGGATGAGGCGGTACACGCCCTGCTCGCCGGTCGCGGCCAGGCGGCCCTCCTCGGAGAGCTTCTTCATCTCCTTGGAGACCCAGGAGCGGTCACGGCCGATCCGGTCGAGGTACTTGGT
>NZ_JAEQAZ010000516.1 GCF_016654115.1 Streptomyces sp. MBT53 | reverse complement strand
TTTCCCGGAGGATCAGTGGCGTCGACGCCAACTCCGTTGCGGGGACGGGGCGTCGACGCCACTGATCCTCCGGGAAAAGGGCTCGGGCACCCGCCAGGTACTGGACGCGGCGTTGGGCGGCCTGGCCCGCCCCCTCATCGAGTTGTCCTCCACTACGGCGGTCAAGGCATCGGCGGTGAGCGGAGCGGGCCCGGCCGTCCTGAGCGAACTGGCGGTCGGCGAGGAACTGTCGACCCGACGCCTGGTCCGCATCCCGGTGGAAGGGGTCACCCTGGCCCGAGACTTGAGAGCGGTATGGCCAACGGGCCACCGCCCGACGGGCCCAGCACGCGAGCTGCTGTCCCTGACCCGGGGTTGAGGTCCCGCCCTGGGGTCCCGCCCTGACGTCCCGCCCTGGGGGCTCCGCCCCCAGACCCCCGAC
>NZ_JAEQAZ010000515.1 GCF_016654115.1 Streptomyces sp. MBT53 | reverse complement strand
CGTCTGGCCGAAGGCGGACGTGATCGTGGTCGCGCCGGCGACCTTCAACACCGTCAACTCGTGGGCGCTGGGGCTGACTCACGACTTCGTGGTGGGTGTCGTCGCCGAGGGCATCGGGAAGGACATCCCGATCGTCGCGATGCCCTGTGTCAACTCGGCCTACGTGCAGCACCGGCAATTCGAGCGGAGCATCGCCGAGTTGCGTGCCATGGGCGTGCAACTCCTTTACGGCGAGGGCGGCTTCGTGCCGAACCAGCCCGGGCAGGGCAGGCCGAAGGAGTTTCCCTGGGCGCTGGTGCTCGATGCCGCCGGGGTCGCGATGCGTGCCTGAACCACCGGCCCTCCAACGGCAGTTGGTGTTCCGGGACGCACCGCCACCATCGAATTCACGCCACCCCCCACTTCCCCCCACACCCGATCATCACC
>NZ_JAEQAZ010000514.1 GCF_016654115.1 Streptomyces sp. MBT53 | reverse complement strand
GCCGTACCGGCCTCCGCACCCCAGGCCACCACCCATGCCGCGGCCCCCGTTCAACCCCCGGCCGGCGGACTCGACCCCCGCATGCTCTGGCCGAACATCCTGGAAGTGGTGAAGAACCGCCGCCGTTTCACCTGGATCCTGCTCAGCCAGAACGCGCAGGTCACCGGCTTCGACGGCACGACCCTCCAGATCGGCTTCGTCAACGCCGGGGCGCGGGACAACTTCAACAGCAGCGGCAGTGAGGACGTACTGAAGCAGGCGCTGTCCGAGCAGTTCAACGTCACGTGGAAGATCGAGGCGGTCGTCGACCCGTCGGGCGGCGGCACCCCGCCCCCGCAGCCGGGCGGTTCATACGGTGGCGGCGGTGGCGGTGGAGGTGGCACGCCGGGTGCACCGCCGCCGTAGCCACCCGGCGTGCCACCTCCAC
>NZ_JAEQAZ010000513.1 GCF_016654115.1 Streptomyces sp. MBT53 | reverse complement strand
GGTGTGGGTGTGGGTGCCGAGTCGGTCGAAGGTGCAGTGGGTCGGTCTGCGGTGGTCGAGCGCACAACACCCCGATGCGCGGCGGCCGACGGATCCTGCGGAACGGGCACAACAGGCATGCCCGGGGCAGCACTTCGCTGGACCGTCAGCTCCTGACCCGGTGTGGGTGTGGGTGCCGAGTCGGCCGAAGGTGCGGTGGGTTGGTCTGCGGTGGTCGGGCGCACAACACCCTGACGCGCGGCGGCCGACGGATCCTGCGGAGCGGGCACAACAGGCATGCTCGGGGCAGCACTTCGCTGTAGCACCGGCTCCGAACCCGGTGTCGGCAAGGCAGTTGACACGACCGTGGCTTCCGCCCGTCGGCCGGAGGCGGTCCGGGGCGTGGCAGACGGTTGCGCGGCATGTGAACGCGCGGTGGCCGACGGAACCTGCGGAACGGGCACAACAG
>NZ_JAEQAZ010000512.1 GCF_016654115.1 Streptomyces sp. MBT53 | reverse complement strand
CTCGGCGGCGGGCGGGGCGGAGGCGCCGGAGGCGGCCGGGGCCCAGATCGAGGCGAGGGCGAGGGCGCCCACCGACGCCCGGCGCAGCAGCGGACCCTGGGAATTGCGCATGACCGGGGGTGCCCTTTCGGGAAGTACGGCCCCTATATGCGATTTGCTGGCTATAGGGGTACTTCGGGAGGTGCGCAACTCTAGTAGCTATCCGGATTAATCCGGCGAAACGTGACAAGTGTGTCGGAATGGTGAAGTTCGGCCCTCTGGCACATCACCCCATTGGCGGCACAACCCCCGTGGGCGCCGCGCGTTGACACAGCGCCGGGCATCCCCGCCCGGGTGTTTGTTTCAACCCCAAGGAGCACCTCTCCATGTCGCGTATCGCGAAGGGCCTGGTCCTGACCTCCGTTGCCGCCGCCGCCATGGCGGGCACCGCCGGCATCGCCGCCGCCGACAGC
>NZ_JAEQAZ010000511.1 GCF_016654115.1 Streptomyces sp. MBT53 | reverse complement strand
CCACGGCTGGTGGCTCGAGGTCAGGATGATCATCGACATCAGTGACTTGCCGTCGGTCCGCGGCTTGCTGTGCACCTGCTTCTGGAACTGCTCCAGGGCGTACTGGTCGGGCATCGTCGACCAGCTGAACTTCGGTCCCTTGTAGCCCAGTTGGAAGGCGTTGTAGACCTTGTCGAGGCCGTAGAAGCTCTGCTCCGGCCAGCCCTTCTGAATGCCCGGCATCACGCCGACGGTGTCGTAGTCGCCGGTCTTCTTGAAGGCGTCGGTCAGGCTCAGGTGGTCGCTGGCCATCACCGTGCGGTAGCGCTGCTGGTTGTTGACCCACAGCCCCGACATGGTCGTCGAGTGGCCCAGCCAGCTGCTGCCGCCGTAGGTCGCCGAGGTCAGCCAGCCGCTCTTCGCGGCGAAACCGGCCTTCGACAGGGCCTGGGTGTCGGCGGCGAGCGTCTCGTCGACACCGGGCGCCATGATCGGGTCCTCGATCGCGCTGCGGCCGTAGCTCTCGATGAACGTGAAGATCATGTCCTTGCCGCGCAGATCCGGGACGAGCTGGCTGCCCGGGGTGTTGCCGAACGCGTCGACCTTGGCGACCTTCTCGAACTCCGCCTCGTCGCGCAGGGTGTTGCGGATCGCCACGGTGCGGAGCTTGAGGATCGCGGCGGTGTGGTCGGCGGCGAGCGGCACGTCGGAGACCTGGAGGCCGAAGGCCGTGCAGGTGATCCAGACGGTGCCCGCGATCAGCGCGCCCCGGGATGCCTGCGCCTTGTGGTCGGCCAGCAGGTTGCTGAGCCGGACCACGGCCAGCGCGACCAGC
>NZ_JAEQAZ010000050.1 GCF_016654115.1 Streptomyces sp. MBT53 | reverse complement strand
CCGTTCGCCGCCCAGGCCGCCCCCGGCACCACCGCCCACACCGACAGTTACGGCACGAAGGCCGTGTACACGCCGGAGCAGAACTCCCGCTCGTACCAGAAGGCCCCGGCCGGTTTCACCCCCGTCTTCACCGAGAACGTGTCCCGGCACGGATCGCGCTCCGCGACCGACGGCTCGGACGGCGACCTGATCCTCGCGCTGTGGAACAAGGCCGAGGCGGAGGGTCAACTCACCGCGAAGGGGAGGGAGTTCGGCCCCAAGACGCAGGGTCTCGAAGCCGCCATGAGCACCATCGGCTACGGCAACCTCAGCGCCCGCGGCAAGGCCGAGATCCAGGCCACCGCCACCCGGATGGAGAAGCGGCTGCCGAGCCTCTTCGCGACGATCGCGAAGGACAAGGAGCCGATCGACGTCGTCAGTTCGGGCCAGGGGCGTGCCGTCGACAGCGCCAACCTCTACGGCGCCGCCCTCGCCCAGACCGACCCCGACCTCACCTCCCTGATCGGCGCGACCCGTACCGACAAGGACCTCCTCTACTTCCACAAGGCCGCGGGCGGTGCCGCGTACCGCGACTACATCGCGAACGACCAGCGCCTCGCCACCACCCTGGCCTCCATCACGGACCAGCCGAAGACGCACCGCGCCGCCCGTGACGTACTGAGGAAGCTGTTCAAGCCGGCGTTCGTGGACCGGATCACGGCGGGCGAGTTCGCGTCGATCGGCACGGACGTCGAGGCCGCCACCGCCGTCTACAACCTGTACGCCATCGCCCCCGCGATGAGCGAGGAGAGCCCGGGCGGCAAGGGCTGGGGCATGGACCGGTACATCTCGGCGCGCGACGCCGACTGGTTCGGGTACATCTCCGACGCCGAGGACTTCTACGAGAAGGGGCCGGGCTTCGCGGACAGCGACATCACGTACAAGATGGCCGGTGTCCTGCTCGACGACTTCTTCAAGAAGGTCGAGGCCAAGCGCGACGGCACGAGCGACCTGGGCGCCGAACTCCGGTTCACGCACGCCGAGGAAATCATCCCGCTGGCCGCGCTGATGGGCCTGCCCGGCAGCACGCAGGGCGTCACGGCCGACAAGCCGTACACCTACGCCAGCAACTCCTGGCGCGGTGCCGCCGTCGCCCCGCTCGGCTCGAACATCCAGTGGGACGTCTACCGCAAGGGCAACGCCTACCTCGTGCGCATGCTCTACAACGAGAAGGAGACCGCCTTCAAGGCCGGCTGCCGTCCCGTCTCCAAGGGCAGCAAGTTCTACGACCTGAACGAGCTGGAGCGCTGCTTCGGGCGTACGACCTCCAACGGCTGAGCACCCCGGACACCGGTCCCGCTACGGCCCCGCGCTCCCCCGGGCGCGGGCCGCCGCCGCGAACTCCCGGCCCCGCATCCCGGCCCGCCGGTACGCGGCGATCGCGGCCGGGTTGTCGGCGTCCACCATCAGCGCGGCCCGCCCGTACTCCCGTACCAGCGCGTCGACGACGAACCGCGACACGGCCACGCCCAGCCCACGCCCCCGCGCCTCCGGCCGGGTCACGACCCCGGCCATGAAGCCGCACCCGGCCCCGGACCAGGCGTCCCCGGCCACCGCGAGCAGCGCTCCGGTACCGTCCGGGCCGTCGTCGTGGGCACCGGCCCAGCGGCGGACTCCGGGACGGCCGGGGCGGGCGTACGAGCCGGGGAACGAGTCCCCGAACAGGGCCGCCGCCTCCCGTTCCCCCGCCGCGTCGAGCCAGCGCACACCCTCCGGGACGGCGGGCCGGGGCGGCTCCGCCGTCTCCATCCACAGGAACCCGGGGCCACCGGCGGCCACCAGCCCGGGGATCCCCCGCACCAGCGCGCCGATCAACTCCGCGTCCCCGAACGGACGGTGGCCCGGCCCGACCTCCGCCAGAACTTCGTCCCGTACGAGAACGAGCGCGTCGTCCGCCTTCCCGTCGACCGCGATCCGGTCCCGCCCGGACAACCCGGGGCTGACCACCGCGGTTGCTGAGCGGTGCCGGAAGACGCGTACGCCGGGGCCGGGACGGCGGCTGTGGTCGGCAGACAGTTGCGCGGCCCAGAGCAGATGCCCGGCGGCGTCGCCGGGAAGTCCGTCAGCCTCGGCCACGTACGCCTGCTCCGGCACGCGGTGCGACCACTCCCCCGACCGTGAACCCGATCACCGCGCCGCCGCCCTCCCGTCGTAGCGCGAAGGGGGATCCGCCGTGGGCGAGGGCCACCTCGCGGACGATGGAGAGGCCGAGGCCCGAGCCGGGGAGGGAGCGGGCGTCGGCGGCGCGGTAGAAGCGGTCGAAGATGCGGAAGAGGTCGGTCTCCGAGACTCCGGGGCCCCGGTCGAGGACTTCGACGCGGACCGTGCCCGGGCGCGCCGGGCCGGAGACCGCGATCTCGATCGGAGTCTGGCCCGCTCGGTCGAACTTGGCCGCGTTCTCGACCAGGTTGGAGATCGCGCGCTGGAGCATGCCGGGGCGGCCGTCGGTCGTCGTGTCGCCGCTCGCGCGGACGGTGATGTCCCGGCCGGTACGGCGGCGGGCCAGCACCGCCACGTCCTCCGCGATGTCGGCGAGGTCCACCTGCTGGGGCGGCTCGGTGTCGGACTGGCCCGCCGCCAGGTCCACCAACTCGTTGACCAGGTCGGTGAGTTCACGGGCCTCCTGCGAGAGGTCGGCGACCAGTTCCTCGCGGGTGCCGGGCGGCAGTTCGTCCATGCGGCGGAGCAGGGAGATGTTCGTGCGCAACGACGTGAGGGGGGTGCGGAGTTCGTGGCCCGCGTCCTGGATCAGGCGGCGCTGGTCCTCCTCCGACTGCGCGAGCCGGCCGAGCATCCGGTCGAACGCCCGGCCCAGGCGGCCGACTTCGTCGTAACCGGTGACGGGGACCTGCACGCCGAGACGGCGGGTGCGGGCCACGTCCTCGGCCGCCGCCGTGAGGATGATCAGGCGCCGGGTGATACGCCGGGCCAGCCACCAGCCGCACAGCCCGGCCAGCACCACGACCGCCGCCATCAGCACGAACGTCCGCTGCTGCAACGCCCGCAGCAGATCCTCGGTGTCGCTGAACTCCTGCGCCACCTGCACCGCCCCCTGCCCGCGGCCCAGCGACACGGTCGCGATGCGGTACACGTCCTCGGCGACGGCGACGTCCTTGTGCTCGACCGTCTTCCCGGCCACCTTCTCGCCCGCGATCGCCCGGTCGTCACCGGTGACGGGCAGCGCCGGGCTGCCGCTGTCGAGGACACCGCCGGCCGGCCCGAGCACCTGCACATCCGTACGGGCCGGCCGCACGATGTCGTGGCCGGGCGCGGAGGAGGAGAAGTCGTCGGGCGTCATCTGGTGCGTGCGCACCTCGTCCTGCAGATCCTGGACGACCTGGTCGAACACGGACTCCTGGTCGACGCGGACCAGTCGGGCCGCCGCGCCGTAGGAGAGCACGCCGACGAGGAGGGTGACGGCCGCGGTCACCGCCGCGAAGGACAGCACGAAGGTGGTGCGGAGGGAGACCAGTCGGGGCCGCCGGGCGGCCACCAGCCGCCGCAGGCGGCCCACTCAGTCCTCCCGCAGCACGTAACCCACGCCACGCACCGTGTGGATCAGCTGCGGTGCGCCGGGCTCGTCGAGCTTGCGGCGCAGATAGCCGACGTAGACGGCGAGGTTCTTGGAGCCGGGGCCGAAGTCGTAGCCCCAGATGCGGTCGTAGATGGTGGAGTGGTCGAGGACGATGCCCGCGTTGCGGACCAGCAGTTCGAGGAGCTCGAACTCGGTCCGGGTCAGCTCCAGTTCACGCTCCCCGCGCCAGACGCGGCGGGCCTGGAGGTCCATGCGCAGCCCGGCCGCCGAGATCTGCTTGTCCGAGGAGGAGAACAACGACTGCGACCCCTCCTTGAGTACGTCCGCGGCGGTGCCGGACGGTCCGGGGACGCCGTTCGCCGGGACCGGGCTGGTGCGGCGGAGCAGGGCGCGCAGGCGCGCGAAGACCTCCTCGACGTCGAAGGGCTTCACCACGTAGTCGTCGGCGCCCGCGTCCAGGCCCGCGATGCGGTCGGCGGTCTCCACGAGGGCGGTCAGCATCAGGATCGGGGTGCGGTCGCCCTCGGCGCGCAGCACCCGGCAGACCTGGAGGCCGTCGATGCCGGGCATCATCACATCGAGAAGCAGCACGTCCGGTGGGGTGCGGTGGGCCTGCGCGAGCGCCTCGACACCGTCGGCGACCGCGGTCACCTGGTAGCCCTCCAGAGTCAGGGCCCGCTCCAGGGCATGACGGATGGCACGGTCGTCTTCGGCGAGCAGCACAGTCTGGGGCACGTCCACCAGTGTGCCAAGGCCTCCGGCGGTTGACCGGTGGGGGCAGGTCTACGATCACCCTTTTTACCTGGCTCTCACCGTGGTGGACGCAACCCGGGTTCAGCTCCTACCGTCTTCTCACGGTCGGCTGAGCTCAGCGGCTGTCCCTGGGGGCTGCGCCCCCAGACCCCCGTCGGCCCTGAAGGGGCCTCGTCCTCAAACGCCGGACGGGCTGATCATGCCGAGCCTGAAACGGACAGTGCCGCCAGCTGCTCCGCGAACGGCACGACCGTCGGCTTCTTCTCCGGGCGGCCCGTCGACAGGCCCGTCATCAGCGCGCCCAGCTCCCCCGCCGCCCGGTCGATCCGGTCCGGCAGGCCCTCCGCGCCCCAGTCCTCGGAGGCGGCGTAGACAGCGGTCGGGACGACCACGGCGCGCAGGTAGGCGAAGAGCGGGCGGAGTGCGTGTTCGAGTACCAGGGAGTGGCGTGCGCTGCCGCCCGTCGCCGCGATCAGCACCGGCTTTCCGGCCAGCGCGTCCTTGTCCAGGACGTCGAAGAAGGACTTGAACAGTCCGCTGTACGACGCCGAGAACACCGGGGTGACGACGATCAGCCCGTCCGCCTCCGTCACCGCGTCCAGCGCGGCGGCGAGGGAACGTCCGGGGAACCCGTTGGTGAAGTTGTGCGCTATCTCCACGGCGAGGTCGCGCAGCTCCACGACCTGGATGTCGACGGGGGTCCTGCGGTCCACCGCCGCCGCCAGCCGGTCGGCCAGCAGCCTCGTGGACGACGGGACGCTCAGCCCCGCCGAGACGACTACGAGCTTCATGCGACGGTCACCTCTTCCGATGCGGCGGCCTTGGCGGACTTCAGGGACTGATGGGTCGGCGCCTCCGGCACGTCCGCCGGGCGGTTCACCGCGAACTCCTTGCGCAGGACCGGTACGACCTCCTCGCCCAGCAGGTCGAGCTGCTCCAGGACCGTCTTGAGCGGCAGCCCGGCGTGGTCGAGCAGGAACAGCTGGCGCTGGTAGTCACCGGCGTACTCCCGGAACGCGAGGGTCTTCTCGATGACCTCCTGCGGGGAGCCGACGGTCAGCGGGGTCTGGTCGGTGAAGTCCTCCAGGGAGGGCCCGTGGCCGTAGACCGGCGCGTTGTCGAAGTACGGGCGGAACTCGCTCACGGCGTCCTGGGAGTTCTTGCGCATGAAGACCTGGCCGCCCAAGCCGACGATCGCCTGCTCCGCCGTGCCGTGGCCGTAGTGCGCGTACCGCTCCCGGTACAGCTCGACCATCCGCTTGGTGTGGTCGGCCGGCCAGAAGATGTTGTTGTGGAAGAAGCCGTCGCCGTAGAAGGCGGCCTGTTCGGCGATCTCGGGGCTGCGGATCGAGCCGTGCCAGACGAACGGCGGTACGTCGTCCAGCGGGCGGGGCGTGGACGTGAAGCCCTGGAGCGGGGAGCGGAACTTGCCCTCCCAGTTCACGACGTCCTCGCGCCACAGGCGGCGCAGCAGGGCGTAGTTCTCGATGGCGAGGTTGATGCCCTGGCGGATGTCCTGCCCGAACCAGGGGTAGACCGGGCCGGTGTTGCCGCGGCCCATCATCAGGTCGACCCGGCCGTCGGCCAGGTGCTGGAGCATCGCGAAGTCCTCGGCGATCTTCACCGGGTCGTTGGTGGTGATGAGGGTGGTGGAGGTGGAGAGGATCAGCTTCTCGGTGCGCGCGGCGATGTAGCCGAGCATCGTCGTGGGGGACGAGGGCACGAAGGGCGGGTTGTGGTGCTCGCCGGTCGCGAAGACGTCGAGCCCGACCTCCTCGGCCTTCAGCGCGATGGCGACCATGGCCTTGATGCGCTCACGCTCGGTCGGCGTCCGTCCGGTGGTCGGGTCCGGTGTGACGTCGCCGACGCTGAAGATCCCGAACTGCATGGTCGTTCACCCTCCAGGTTGTTGATTATTCAACTATACCCCCCAACGGCCACCCCGGCACACATATTCCAGGCACCGGCGACACGGCCTTCCGTCCACTGTCAGTACCTCGTCCTACGATCCCCACATGGCCGCCCCACGCCGTAACGCCTCCGGAGAAGCCGACGACACCCGAGGAATCGTCGACCCCGCCGAACTCCTCACCCGCGTGCACTTCCGCCGGCCCGAACCGGCCCCGCCCCTGCGCCCGTACATCGAGCACTACTGGCTGATCGACTGGGACCTCACCGAGCCCTACGTCTCCCACGTCGTCCCACACCCGGCCGTGCACATCGTCTTCCAGCACCTGGCCGGCGAGGACGCCTTCGTCGAGATCGCAGGCATCCCCCACGGCCTCTTCGCCCAGAAACTGGAGGGGCGGGGACAGGTCTGCGGCATCAAGTTCCGCCCCGGCGCCTTCCGGAGCGCAGTCCCCGACCGCCCGGTTTCGGAGTGGACGGGCGCGCGGGTACGGCAGCCCGAGGTGTTCCCGGACATCGACCCCGCCACCGTCCTCGACCTCGCCGACGACACCGCCCGCGTCGCCGCGCTCGACACCTTCCTGCTGGCCCTCGACCCGCACCCGGACCCGCAGGCCGAACTGGCCACCGCCCTCGTCGACCGCATCCGCACCGACCGCACGATTCGCCGCGTCACCGACTTCGCCCACACCGAAGGCCTGTCCGTACGACTGCTGCAGCGCCTCTTCGCCGCCTACGTCGGCGTCGGCCCCAAGTGGGTCATCCTGCGCTACCGCATCCACGAGGCCCTGGAGCGCGCGGGCGCCGAGGAACCCGTCGACTGGGCGGGCCTCGCCGCCGACCTGGGCTACGCCGACCAGGCCCACCTGGTCCGCGACTTCACGACGACGGTCGGGGTGTCTCCGACGGCGTACGCGCAGGGCGTGCAGGGCGTGCACTGACCTCGTCTCCTTTATCCGGTTGACCGGTGCGGGCCACCTCCCCGATATTTATCTGCGTGACACAGACACTGCACAACACAACTGATGCCCGCCCCCTCCCCGCCCGTACCCGCTGGGCGATCCTCGCCGTCGTCCTCGCCGCCGACGTCCTGGACCTCCTCGACTCGACGATCACCAACATCGCCGCCCCGACCATCACCCGGGACCTGGGCGGCGGCCCCGGCCTCGTCCAGTGGCTCGGCGCCTCCTACGCCCTCGCCCTCGGTGTGCTCCTCGTCCCCGGCGGACGGCTCGGCGACCGGTACGGCCGGCGGCGGCTCTTCCTCCTCGGGCTCGCCGGGTTCGTCGCCGCCTCCCTGGCCTGCGGACTCGCCCCCGGTCCCGCCTTCCTCGTGGTCGCCCGGCTGGTGCAGGGCGCCTTCGGGGCGCTGGTCGTCCCGCAGGGCTTCGGCATCCTCGGCGCGAGCTGGCCCCGGGATCAGATCGGCAAGGCGTTCAGCCTGTTCGGGCCCGTGATGGGGTTGTCGGCGGTGGGCGGGCCGATCCTCGCCGGGTTTCTCGTGGACGCGGACATCGGCGGCCTCGGCTGGCGGTCCATGTTCCTCATCAACCTCCTCCTCGGCGGGGCCGCCCTGCTCGCCGCCCTACGGCTCCTCCCCCGCGACTCCGGCGACGGCACCGCCCCCGTCGACGGCCCGGGCTCGGCGCTGATCGCGGGTGCGCTGCTCGGTCTGCTCGGCGGGCTCATCGACGGCTCGCAGCACGGCTGGACGGGACGCGCGCTCGCCCTGCTGCTGCTCGGCCTCGCCCTGTTCGCCGGGTTCTGCCACCGCCAGCGCACCGCACCCGAACCGCTCATCAGACCCTCGCTCCTCCACAACCGGGGCTTCACCGCCGGTCTGCTCCTCGGCGTCGTCGTCTTCGCCGCGGTCGCCGGACTCCTCTACGTCGTCTCCCTCTACCTCCAGCAGGGCCTCGGCCGCTCCCCCGCGGGCACCGCGCTCGGCCTGATCCCGCTGTCCGCCGGAATCGTCGTCGCGTCGATCGCCTGCTACCGGCTCGTCCACCGCTTCGGCCGCCGACTCGCCGCCACGGGGCTCCTGATCATCCTGGCGGGCTGCGGCTGCCTCGCCGCCCTGGTCGCCGACTCCGGGACGGAGGTGGGTGGTTGGGCTCTCGTACCGCCGCTCCTTCTGGTCGGGCTCGGTATGGGCACCTGCTTCGGCACGGTCTACGACGTCACCATCGGCGACATCGAACCGGCCGAGGCCGGCAGTGCGAGCGGTTCCCTCAACGCGGTGCAGCAGCTGGCCAACGCGATCGGGGCGGCGGCCGTGACGACCGTGTACTTCAAGGCGGTCGGCGGCGGCGGCGCGGCCCACGCCCTGCTGGTGAGCCTCGCCGTGGTCGGCGCGGCCGTCGCCGTGTGCCTGTGTCTCGTACGGCTGCTGCCCCGCGCGGCGCCGGAGGACCATGGTCACTGACCGCCGACGGGCGCACCCGCTCGCTGATAGCTTTCGCAGCGGCCGGACGGCAGCGGGAAGAGAGCCGGACCAGAGTGGGAGGAGAGCCGCAGTGAACCGAACTCAGGCCCTGGTCCGCTGGTCCACCGCGGACAACAACCCCGTCCAGGTCTTCGGCACCGCGGCCGCCGTCACTGTCGGCGCGGTCACCGTACGCCCGACCGGGACGTCCGGTACCGGGCTCGCCGTGCTGTGTCTGCTCGTCCTGGTGTCTCTGCTGCTGTGCACCCGGCTCGTCACCGAAGGCCGCTTCTCACCGGGTGTGCAGCTCGCGGTGCTGTGCGCCTGGTCTGCGGGGGCCGCCGCGCTGATGGGCCTGGACCGCTCCGGGGCCTCGGTGCTGTTCGCGTACTTCGCCACCGGCCACGCCGGATACCGCCTCGACAGCCGCCGCTCACTGCCCTTCGCGGCGGCCACCAGCGCCCTGTGCGCCGGTGTGCTGTTGCTTCCGTGGGGCGCCCACGGCACCTCGTGGATCGTGGGCGCCTTCACCGGTGTCAGTGTGCTGGTCGGTATCTCCAACCGCGCCCACACCGACGCGTTGCGCTCCGCGCGGGCCGCCGCCGAACAGGCGGAGCTGGCCGCGCGGGCCGAGGCGCGGGCGCAGGCGCTGGCCGAGCGGGCCCGGATCGCCCGGGACGTGCACGACGTACTGGCCCACTCGCTGGCCGGGGTGAACATGCAACTGGAGGTCACCGACGCCCTGTTGGAGTCCGGTGACATCGAACGGGCCCGGCAGGCGGCCCAGCGGGCGCAGAGTCTGGTCCGCTCGGGGCTGACCGAGGTGCAGCGCACGGTCGGGGACCTGCGCGAGGACGCGCTGCCGCTGGTGGAGACCCTGCGCTCGCTGCTCGCGTCCGCCTCCGACGCCGGTACGCTGACCGTCGAGGGGCCGCCGCGTGAACTGCCCGTCCGCCTCGCCCAGGTGATCGTGCGCTGCGCCCAGGAGGCGCTGACCAACGCGCACAAGTACGCGCCGGGTGCCCCGGTCCGGATGCGCCTGGAGTATGCGGAAGAGCCGGCTGAGGCGACCGTCTTCGAGGTGGTGAACTCCGCGCCGCCGGAGGGCTCGCGGCCGTTGGCCGGGGCGGGGAGCGGGATGGGTCTGGTCGGGATGCGTGAGCGGCTCGACCTGGTGGGCGGCACGGTGGCGGCCGGGCCGATCGTGGACGGTGACGACAGTGGAGGCTGGCGAGTGCGCGTGGTGATACCGGGATGAGCGACGAGCGGCGGGGTGAACAGCCGCCTGTTGTCAGGGTGGTTGTGGCCGACGACCAGACCGCGGTCCGTGAGGCGCTGGCGACCGTACTGGATCTGCAGTCCGGTGTGGAGGTCGTGGCGACGGCCAGGGACGGCGGGGAGGCCGTGCGCGCGGCCGAGGAGCACGCACCCGATGTGATCCTGATGGATCTCAACATGCCCCGGGTGGACGGGGTGGAGGCCACCCGGCTGATCGGCGAACGCTTCCCCGGGGTCGCCGTCGTGGTGCTCACCACCTTCGCCGACGAGGAGTACATCCTCGCCGCGCTCGGCGCCGGCGCCCGCGGTTACCTGACCAAGGAGTCCGGACGGGAGGACATCACCCGCGCGGTGCGGGCCGCGGCGGCCGGGCAGTCGGTGCTCGACCCCGCCGTACGGGATCGGCTCGTCGCCGCCGCGGCGCGGGGCGGTGCCCCTGTCGAGCGGCCGGGCACCGGACTCGCGCCGGACCTCACGCCCCGGGAGGTGGAGGTGCTCACGCTGATCGGCGAGGGGCTCACCAACCGGGGCATCGCCGAGCGACTGGTGGTGAGCGAGGCCACGGTGAAGACCCATATCAACAACCTCTTCTCCAAGGCTCATCTGCGGGACCGGGCGCATGCCGTGAAGTACGCGTTCATCCACGGACTGGTGAAGACCCCTGGGTGAGGGCCTGCCCCTGGGCTCCGGCCGGCGCCAGGAGGCGCACACGGGCCAGGAGCAGGAACACCCGGGTGAGGACCATGGCCAGCGCCATGATGACGAAGAACGGTGCGATGGCGTCCTGGACTATGTGGTGCTCCGCCATGAACGTGCCGAGGTGGTCGCGGAACCAGGTGTTGTGCTCGGCGAGGTAGATGAAGGCGATGCGCAGGCCGACCACCGCCGTCCAGATCGCCACGAAGCCCGCGCCGCAGCGGGTGTGGACCTTGCCCGAGGCCGGGTCGCGCTCCACGCCGGTGGTGAAGGTGGCGACGACACCGCAGGCGAGCCCGATCGCTGCGCCCACCAGATAGACCACGATGTCGACGTCCTGGCTGGGCATCCCCTTCAGATAGAAGTAGCCGACCGCGGACACCGTGCCGATCGGCATCAGCACCTTGTGGAGGTCGTACTTCCGGCGCCCGTACTGCGTCAGCATCATCACCGCGAAGATGCCCCCGCTGATCGTCAGCGCCTGCTCCATGTCCGTCATGACGTCCCACTCCTCGGTCTCCGGCGGTCGCCCCGCCACGCGTTTTCCTGAGACCGACTCTCCCGCCGAAGCCGGAAAAGCTCCCGGACCCACGGGTGGAAATCCGGGTGGAGACGCGGGGTGGAGCCTTCCCTTAGGGGCAGCTCGGGGACAGGGGCAGAGGGGGCCGGATGCCAAGGGGAGCCAGCCCCCAAGGCGTCAGGAACCGAGGGCTGCCGAAAGCCGAGGAGGTCCCGGCATCAAGGGGGCCGGAAGCCCAGGACCGGGCACCGACAGGACCGGATCCAAGGAGACGAGGCGCCGAGTGAGCCAGACGACAGACGGCCCAGCACCAAGGCAACCGAAAGCCAGGGAGGCCAGACGCCAAGAGGGCCAGGTGCCCGAAGGGCCGGGCGCCGACGGGTCCGGAAGCCGAGGAGGGCCGGGCGCCAAAGCGATCCGGTGCCACATGGGCCAGGCGCCGAGGGAACCCCGTGCCAAGGCAACCGAAAACCGAGGGAGACCAGACGCCAAGAAGGCCGGGCGCCCGAACGGCCGGGCGCCAACGGGTCCGGAAGCCGAGGAGGGCCGGGCGCCAAAGCGATCCGGTGCCACATGAGCCAGGCGCCGAAGGAACCCCGTGCCAAGGCAACCGAAAGCCGAGGGAGACCAGACGCCAAGAAGGCCAGGCGCCCGAAGAGCCGGGCGCCGACGGGTCCGGACGCCGAGGAGGGCCAGGTGCCCGAACGGCCGGGCGCCAATGGGACCGGAAGCCGAGGAGGGCCGGGCGCCAAAGCGGTTCGGTGCCATATGGGCCAGACGCCGAGGGAACCCCGTGCCAAGGCAACCGAAAGCCGAGGGAGGCGGGTGCCGGGAGGCCGAGGAGTCGTGGGCCCGTGGGGACCGAATCCCCTACGGCACCAGGACCAGCCGCCCCCGCACCCCGCCCTCCGCGAGTCGTGCGTGCGCCCCGGCCGCGTCCGCCAGGGGGTACGTGTCCGCCACCCGCAGCGTCAGTACGCCCTTCTCCACCAGGGCGACCAGTTCGGCGAGCCGGGCGCCGTCCGCGCTCACCTCCACCGCGCCGGTCCGCACCCCGCGCTCCGGGGCCGGCGCGGCCCGCGGAATCACCCCGGTGAAGGCGCCCCCGTCCCGGACCCACGCCAGCGCCCGTTCGCCGAGGACCGCCGCGTCCAGCACCGCGTCGACGCTCCCCGCAGGCACGCCCTCGCTCGTGAACTCGGCGGCGCCCAGGGCCCGTACGAACTCCTCGTCACCGGCCCGGGCGAGCCCGGTCACCAACAACCCGCGCTGCGCGGCGAGTTGGACGGCGAAGCCGCCGACAGCTCCCGCCGCACCGGTCACCAACAGCGTCTGACCCGGCGTCAACTCCAGGAGGTCCAGGGCCTGTACGGCGGTGAGTGCGTTCAGCGGGAGGGTGGCGGCGTGCACCGCGTCCACGCCCTGCGGTGCCTTCGCCACGGCGTCCGTGTCGACGACGACGTACTCGGCGTGCGTGCCCAGCGGCTTGACCGCGCGGTGGTGCAGGGCGACCACTTCGTCGCCGATCCGCCACGCGGTGGCGGTGCCGGTCGCGTCCACCGTCCCGGCTACGTCCCAGCCGAATCCGAGCCGCTCGCCCGCGCCCCCGAACGCGCCCGCGCGCACTCCGGCGTCCACCGGGTTGAGCGAGGCCGCCGCGACCTTGATCCGCACCTGCCGGGCGCCCGGCTCGGGAATTTCCGTCTCCACGACCCGAACCGCGTCGGGCCCGCCGAACGTCGTCACCACTGCAGCACGCATGCCGGACAGCTCCTCGTATGGGGTGTTCGCTTCGGTATCTCCTCAGCTGTCGACAACCCTAGGAAGAGTTACTATCCATCGGGAAGTAGTTACCCGAAGGTGCGTACCTACCCCGCAAGTGAGTGGAAGTGAACGGAGGCCACGGCCCATGGCGACCATGACAGCGGCCCAGCGGCGCGAACAGGCACGTGTCGAGTACGACGCGTTCATCCGCAGCTGCCCCACCAACCAGCTGCTGGACCGCATCAGCGACAAGTGGGTCAGCCTGGTCGTCGCCGCCCTGGCCCCGGGCCCGATGCGCTACAGCGACCTCGCCCGCAAGATCGCCGGCGTCAGCCCCAAGATGCTGACGCAGACGCTCCGTTCACTGGAACGCGACGGCATCCTCTCCCGCACGGTCACCCCGTCCGTCCCGGTCCGCGTCGACTACGAACTCACCCCGCTCGGCACCAGCCTGAGCATGCTGCTGCTCGCTGTGAAGGACTGGGCGGAGACCCACATCGAGGAGGTCCACGAGGCGCGGGGGCGCTACGACGGGGACGAGTGACGACGCGGCCGGCCCGGCGCCCGGAGCGCGAGCCACACGCACAGCGCGGCCAGCGGCAGTTCGGCTCCCAGCGCCATCGCCGCCGCCGCGGCGAGGACGCCGACGGCGATCAGACCGGCCGCCTCCAGCGCGTCGAGACCCACCCAGGCGACCGGCCAGTGCGCCGCCGTCGCGGTGTCCGGCAGCCCCGTCGCCAGCACGTACAGCCAGAGCAGCAGAGCGAACCCGCAGCCGCCCAGCAGCCGCCCAGCAGCCATCCGACCCGGCCGATCAGCCGTGAGCCCGGCGGCGGCGGCCGGACGGGGCCCCCGAGCGGAACGCACTCCACGCCCCACGCCTCCGACCGTGAACTCCCGTGTCTCCGCCACCAGTTGACGCATCGTCTCGTTCCCCTCCCCGTGGGTGCTCTGCTCGCCACCACCACGTCCGGCGTCGGCTACCTGCTCAAGCAACGGATCGCCGACGTCGAGGAGTTCGCGGAGTCGGCCCGCAGGGTGGCGGCGGGCGGCACCGCGCTGGACCCGCAGGTCGTCGCGCAACTGCTGGTACGCCGCCACAGCGATCCGCTCGACCGGCTGACACCGCGCGAGCGCGAGGTGCTGGAGCTGATGGCGGGCGGCCGGTCCAACGCCGGGATCGCGGCCGAACTCGTGGTCGGCGAGAGCGCGGTGGCCAAGCACATCAACAGCGTCTTCACCAAGCTCGACCTGCCCAGGGCCGACGCCGACCACCGCCGGGTCCTGGCCGTCCTCCGCCTGCTCGGCGTGGCGACGGCCTAGGCTCCCTCCGCCGGACAGGCCCTAGACCTCGCCCGCCCGCAGCCGCGCGATCTGCTTGCCGCTGAACTCGACCGTCCGTCTCATGTGCCCGACGATCACGGCGAGTTCGGCGTCGGCGAGGTCGTCGAAGAGCGTGAACCAGCCGCCGCCCAGGCGGTTCCACATCCGGCCGAACTCGGTGATCTTCTCCGGGACGGTGGCCACCAGCACCCGCCGCCGGTCCTCGGCGTCCCGCTCCCGCACGACGTACCCCGCCCGCTCCAGCCGGTCCACGAGCCGGGTCGCCGACCCGGTCGTCAGCCCGGTCAGCTCGGCGATCCGGCCCGTCGTCACCGGCCCCGCCTCCAGCGTGAGCAGGTTCAGACACTGCAGATCGGTGGGGTGCAGCCCGAGGCGGTCGGCGACGGCCTGGTTGAACAGGGCGTACGACGCCATGTACCGGCGCGAGACGGTGGACAACTCGTCCAGCAGCCGCGCCCGCGCGTTCCCGGACATGTCGTACCCCTCGTCGCCTGTGCCGTGCGGAGATCGAGATCGTACGACGAGCTCGGCCAAGTGGCTCAGGGGTACTACGGGCGTGGCTCAGAAGTAGTAGCTGTCACCGGTGTCGAGGACGAGCACCCGCTGCTGGTCGTTGGCCCGGTTCCCGTCCACCGCGCCGCCGCCCCACACCGTGTCCAGCTCCAGCAGCACCTCGGAGGACGCGTCCCGCAGCACTGCCCGCAGCTCGATCCGCTCGCCCACCTCGTCCGCCGCGAGCGCCCCCGTCCGGCACACCACCGCCCGCTCCCCCGACCGCGCACACCCCTCCGGCAGCGTCTGCCGGTTGGCGAGCGGCTTCGACCAGCGCAGCCGTACGGTCGCGTCGGGGACGGCGGAGGGGCCGTGGTTGCGCGGGGTGAACCGCACGTCGACCCGGCCGCCGGTCATGGCGACGGAGCCGTGGTAGGAGAGGTCCGCCTCAGGTGCCGGCACACCGGGCGCCGCGCCCGTCACCGCGAACGCGGCACCCACTACGGCACCGACCCGTAGGACCCGCAGTACCCGTACGACTTCCCGCATGCCATCCACTCCTCTGTACGCCCGTGCACCACCGCCGGGGTCGTACGGATGTATCCCACGCGGAGCACGCGACAGGCGCCGTCCATCAGGTGACACCCGTGCGAGCGGGCGGCACCCGTGTGATGGGGTGGCGGTCATGCTCGTACTTCGCTCCGCGGCCCTCTTCGTCGTCGCCGCCGTCTTCGAGATCGGCGGCGCCTGGCTGGTCTGGCAGGGGGTGCGCGAACACCGCGGCTGGCTCTGGGCCGCCGGCGGGGTCATGGCCCTCGGCGCGTACGGCTTCGTCGCCACCTTCCAGCCCGACGCCCACTTCGGCCGCATCCTCGCGGCGTACGGCGGGATCTTCGTCGCAGGGTCACTGGCCTGGGGCGCGGTCGCGGACGGCTACCGGCCCGACCGCTGGGACATCACCGGCGCCCTGGTCTGCCTGGCCGGGATGGCCGTGATCATGTGGGCACCGCGCGGAAACTGAGCCGCCACCGGGCCCGCCTATCCTGGACGGAGTCGTACGCGTGGAGTCGTACGCACGAACCAGTTGATCCCTCCCGAGGAGCAGTCCATGGCCACCGCCGCACCGTCCGCCGCCTCCCGTATCGCGGTCGTCACCGGGGCGAGCGGCGGCATCGGCGCCGCCACGGCCCGCCGGCTCGCCGCGGCCGGCTACCGCGTCGTCCTCACCGCCCGCCGCAAGGACCGCATCGAGGCGCTGGCCGAGGAGATCAACAAGGCGGGCCACAAGGCGACGGCGTACGAGCTGGACGTCACCGACCGGGCCGCGGTCGACGAGTTCGCGACCGCCTTCAAGACGATCGGCGTGCTGATCAACAACGCGGGCGGCGCGCTCGGCGCCGACCCGGTCGCGACGGGCGACCCCGCCGACTGGCGCACGATGTACGAGACGAACGTCCTCGGCACGCTGAACGTCACCCAGGCCCTGCTCCCCGCCCTCACCGCGAGCGGCGACGGCACGGTCGTGGTGGTCTCCTCCACGGCGGGCCACGGCACGTACGAGGGCGGCGCGGGCTATGTCGCCGCCAAGCACGGCGCTCACGTCCTCGCCGAGACGCTGCGTCTGGAGATCGTCGGCACCCCGGTCCGGGTCATCGAGGTCGCGCCCGGCATGGTCAAGACGGACGAGTTCGCGCTGACCCGGTTCGGCGGGGACGCGGAGAAGGCGGCGAAGGTCTACGCGGGCGTCGCCGAGCCGCTCACGGCGGACGACGTGGCCGACACGATCTCCTGGGCGGTCACCCGCCCCAGCCACGTCAACATCGACCTGCTCGTCGTCCGCCCGCGCGCCCAGGCCTCGAACACCAAGGTCCACCGGGAGCTGTGATGCCCGACGCGGAGGGCAATTCGGACAACTCCCAAGAGGCCCTGGACAAGCGCCGGTTGGCCGAGGAGACCAGGAACGAGCGCAAGGTCTGGTACTTCCTCGCCTACTTCCTCTTCGGCATCCACATCGTCGCGTTCGTGATGATCTACGCGGTGACGCACGCGCCGAACAAGTAGCGCCGGCTCTTCACGCCGAGTCGGTGTGGTCGACCGGCTCGTTCAAGAACTCGCTCGCCGAGCGGTGGACCTTCCTCAAGGCGCTGAGCAGGGCCGCGCGTTCGGCCTCGGTGAGGTCCGCGGTGACCCGCTCCTCGATCAACTGCCGTTCCGCCTCGACCGGTTCGCGCAGCGCGCGCCCCGCGTCGGTGAGCCAGAGCCGGACGAGCCGGTTGTCCCGGTCGTCGCGGCGTCGGGTGAGCAGCCCGGACGCGGTCATCCGGTCGGCCATCTTGACGACGGTGGGCGTGGTGACGTGCAGCGCGGCGGCGACCTCGCCGGGTGTGGCGCCGTCGCGTTCCCAGAGCACGGCGAGCAGGTGGTTCTGGCCGACGTGCAGCCCGTGCCGCCGCATGGCCGCGTCGGCGAGCGAGCGGAGCACCTTCGACGTCCTGCCGTGCAGGTCCAGGAACTCGGACATGGCGGCCTTCCATGACAGACGACACGGGCGTTGCCGGGTGGACCCGGCAAGTCGATTGACGGCTAATCATTCACCGGCTAGCGTTCTCGCGAACTCATTAGACGGCAAACGACTTTGGGAGCCGCAATGATACTGGTCACCGGTGCCACCGGAAACATCGGCCGCGCCCTCGCCCGCGAACTCGACGCCAGGGACGAGAAGTTACGACTCCTCGTCCGCGACCCCGCCCGCGCACGAGCCGCCGGACTGCCCCCGTCCGACCGCGCCGAACTCGCCGTAGGAGACTTCGGGAACCCCGACACCCTCACCCCCGCCCTCACCGGCGTGGACAAGCTGTTCCTGCTCACCCAGGGCATCGGCACCGAGCACACCACCGCGGTGGTGGCCGCCGCCCGCGCGGCCGGAGTGCGGCACATCGTGCACCTGTCCTCCGCCCACGTCCTGCTCGACCCGGTCCCCGCCATGGGCCGCTGGCACCACGAGCGCGAGCGGATCATCCGCGCCGCCGGCATCCCCGCCACCTTCCTCCGGCCCGGCGGCTTCATGACCAACGCCCTCGACTGGCTGCCCACCATCCACGCCGGCGACTACGTCCTCGACCCGGTCGGCCCCGGCCGCTACGCGCCGATCGACCCCGCCGACATCGCCGCGGTCGCCGCCCACGTCCTGACCGGCCACGCGGAGGAGGACGAGGAGTACGTCCTCACCGGCGACGAGACCTTCACCGTCGCCGAGCAGGTCCGGATCATCTCCGAGACCGTCGGCCGCACCATCGAGGTCAGGGCCACCACCACACCGGACGAGATCGTACGGTTCCGCTTCCCGCACGGCGCTCCCCCGGCACTGGCCGCCGCCGTCACCGAGGGCTTCGCGCTGATGCGCGCCGACACCGTCGGAGTGCGGACGGACACCGTGGAGCGCCTGCTCGGCCGCAGGCCCCGGACGTTCGCGGACTGGTGCGCACGTCACGCCGACGCGTTCCGCCGACCCGCCACGGCCGGATAGGGTCCCGGCCACCACATAAAGTCACCGTCCGTGGACAGACACCTCCCCTTCGACGACCTCCCCAACTTCCGTGACCTGGGCGGCTATCCGACCCCGGACGGCCGCCGCGTCCGCCCCGGGCTCCTCTACCGGGCCGACTCCCTGGGCAAGTTGAGCGAAAACACCGACGCCTGGACCCGCTTCCTCGACCTCGGCATCGGCACGGTGATCGACCTCCGCTACCCCTGGGAGATCGAGCGCAGGGGTCGTATCCCGGAGCACGAGTCGTTCACGTACCACAACCTGAGCATCGAGCATCGGCCTTACGACCAGGCGGTGTTGACCCCCGACACCGAACCCGGGCCGTACCTGGCGGAGCGGTACGCGGAGGTCGCCGAGGACGGCACGGAGGAGATCGCACGGGCCCTGGAACTGATCGCGGCGGCGGCCGAGCAGGACACCCCGCTCGTCTTCCACTGCGCGTCCGGCAAGGACCGCACCGGCCTGCTCGCGGCCTTGGTCCTCGGCCTGCTCGGCGTCCCCGAGGAGACGATCGTCGAGGACTTCACCCTCACCGAACTCGCCACCCCCGCACTCCTGTCGGCCTGGCGGGCCCGCAACGGCGACCGTAGCCCGGTCTGGCCGGCCTGGGGCCATGCCCCGGCAGCCGTCATGCGCCTGTTCCTCGCCGGACTGACCAGTCGCTACGGCTCGGTCGAGGGCTATGTGACCAAAGCTCTGTCCCTCGACGCGTCGGCCCTCTCAACCACCCTGCGTGACAAGCTGCTCGAGGAACAGCCCACCGTCTGGCCGGAGTTGACCTATCGCAAGGCCGTCGCGGCGGACGCCGTCGCGCTCGTCCGCCTCCGGGACAGCGCGGCCCTGTGGCAACTCGCCCGGGGCATCGACCAGTGGAAGCCGGGCGAGAAGGACGAGGCCCACTTCCTGCGGCGCGTGCGGGAAGGCGAGGTGTGGCTGGCGTACGCCGACGAGTCCCTGGCCGGCGCCTGCGAACTCTGGTGGAACGACCCCGCCGCCTGGGGCCCGCGCCCGCCCGACGCCGGTTACGTCCACCGCCTGATGACGACCCCGCACACGGCACCGCCGGGCACGGGACGCCGGCTGCTCGCGCAGGCGGAGTCCCGTATCACCGCGACGGGCCGCCCGTACGCCCGCCTCGACTGCCTCTCCGCCAACCCCCGCCTGCGCGCCTACTACGAGTCGGCGGGCTACACCGTCGTAGGCGAACAGCGGGCGAAGGACGGCGGGGCGGGGAGCCCGTACGCGGTGACGCTGATGGAGAAGCGCCTCGGCGGCTGAACCGGACCAACTGCCCTGGCCGGGGGGCCTATTTGCGCTGCTGGAAGATCCACTCCCGGACGCCCTCGATGGTGTACGCGATCGGCCAGGTGGAGTTGTGCTCGACGCCGTGCGCGTTGGCCAGGCCTCCGGCCAGGGTCGAACCCTTCTTGAACGTCGCGTAGTTGACCGTGGTGCCCTTGGCCGCCATGGCCTTGACGTCCGCGGCGAACTCCGCCGCCGTGGACTGCCCGTCCCAGATCGCGCGGCTCACCTTCGTACCGGCCTTCTCGACGACGGCCATGATGGCGTTCTCCCCGGGATACGCCTTCGTGTCGCCCTGCGAGACGGTGACCCAGAGGTTCTTCTTCGCCAGCGGCGCGGCCTGGGCGGCGGGCCACTGGCCGGCGACGACCCACGAAGCGGCGAAGAGGTCGGTGTACTTGATGTTCAGGCCGAGGGTCATCATCGCCCCCATCGACTGGCCGGTGGAGTACAGCCGTTCGGTGTCGATGCTGTACTTGCCCGCCAACTCCCGGACCAGGTCGGCGGTGGTGTCGAAGAGCGACGTCGGCCTGTAGTCGTCGCCCACGACCACCTCCGGGTACTGCGGCGCCAGCACGAACGCCGGCCGCTCCGCCTGCTCCTCGGGAGCGGCCCAGCACACCGCGCCGAGCCCCTGCACCAGCGTCGCCCGCACGGTCGTACTGATCAGGCTCGCGTCATGCATGAAGAGGACCAGCGGATAGGACTCGGTCCGGTCGTAGCCCTCGGGGACGTAGAGGTTGTACGGCAGTGACCTGCCGGTCTTCGGGTCCTTGTACGTGAACTGCTGGAAGTCGTCGACGATCAGGTTCACGGTGTGGCCGGTGGCGACCTTGGTGTCGTCGGCGGCGGCATAGCGGGTGCCGCCGGTCGTCGTGACGGCGCCGGACTGGACCACGGTGCCCTTCGCCGCCCTGATGGTGGCAGGGCCGCCGGTCGAGCCGACCTGGGGGCCGGGGATGACATAGGGGCTTCCGGAGGCGGAGGCGGAGGCGGAGGCGGACGCCGACGGCTGCGCGCTCCCCGCCGCGCCTCCACCCCCGCCCACACCTCCCCACAACAACGCGCCGTCGTCGTCCGGGGAAAGCTCCACGATGACGTACGGCCCGTCCTTGCCCTGGTCGGCGAGGGCCGCGCCGGTGTTGGCGTAGACCTTGGTGACGGTCCGCCCCTCGACGGTGAACGACGTCTTCGTGAGCGCGGACGTGTCGATCGCGGTGTCGTACTCGACGGCCACGGCGATGAACTTCTGCCCGTCGCCGTAGACCTGGGTGATGGCGGTGGCGCCTTTCACATGCCCGCCGCCACCGCTACCACCGCTGTCACTGTCGCTGTTGGAGTCACAGGCCGCGAGGCCCGACGCGGCGACCGCTGCGGTGGTCCCCACCCCCACAACCCGCGCTAAAAAAGCGCGCCTTGTCGTCATTTTCCACACCTCAGTTCAGGGACTTGATAATGCGCCCGATACGGGTGGCGGCCTTCTCCGCGGTGCCCTGGATGTAGAAACCGTCGACCGCTTCGTAGGTGACGTGGTCGAAATTCCATTTGTCGGGCATGTTCTTGGCGCCGCCCTCGAACATCGACATGACAAAAGTGCTGGAGAACGACGAATTCTCGCGGATGGCGTTCGCGGTGGTCGTGGACAACTCCGGTTCCACACCGGCGAAGACACCCTTGCCGACCTGGAGGACCCAGATCGGCACCTGGACGGATCCGGTGGGGGTGAAGGTGACGCTCTTGGTCGGCGCGCCGGCCTGCGGCCCGGTCACCTGCGTGGTGGTGATGTCATCGGTGACCAGCCGCACCGCGACCTTCCTGCCGCTCTCGTACTTGCTGATCCCCTGGGCGACCCGCACGATCTCGTTGCCGAGCCGCTCGCCCTGGGCGGTGAGCAGCGCGAAGCCGGCGTCGTGCAGATCGACGCCGTAGGTCCAGCCCTTGTCCTTGTCGATCGTGTACCGCTTCGAGCGGTAGGCCGGGAACTGGTCGCCGCACGCGCCGACCAGCCAGAAGCCGACGGCGCCGGGGTACTGGGTCTCGACGTGCGCGACGGCCGCGCCGGCGAGGTCGGCGGTGATCGGCAGGGTGCCGTCGGCCATGACCGAGTCCTGCATCACGCAGGACTGCACGTTGTAGTTGGTCAGGACGGCGATCGGGTTGCCGTCGAGGTCGTTGAAGCGGGCGACGTACACGCCCTTGTCGGAGGGGAGTTGCTCGTTGACGCCGAGCCAGTAGCCGTCGGCGGTGGAGACGTTGCGGTTGACGTTGACGTCGGAGCGGCCGGTGCCGTAGCCGACCTCGGCGTCCTGGAGGTTCTTGACGGCGTCCGCGACGGCGGACTTGGTCGCGGCGACGATGTTCTGCACGTAGGCGGCGGCACCGGCCGAGGACGAACTCGCCTGGACGTGCGGCGCGGAGAAGCAGTGCGTGACGGTGACCATGATGTTCGCGGCGGTGACGCCGGCGGCCGCGGTGATGGCGGTCCGCATCAGCGCGATCGCCTCCGCGCTGATCGAGGTCAGGTCCAGCACGGCCAACGCGATCCGGCGGGAGCCGGACTCCACCAGCAGGACACGGACGTTGAGGTCGTCGTGCACGGCGGTGAAGTTGTCCAACGGCAGGAGCGAGGCCGCGGGGGTGAACGCGGCCTTTCCGGCACCGACCTTGAGCCCGGCCGCCGCCTTGGTGGCGGCCTGCGCGGAGCCGGCACCGCCGACCACGGTCCCCGCGAGTGCGGTCGCCGCACCGGCGGCCACGACGGTCCGCCGACTCAACTCGCTCTGATTCTGATTCTGGTACCGCTCAGACATGTGCTGTCCTCCGAGACACTGCGGGTGGGTTTGGCGAAACACCCAGGCAGCATCACAGCGATATTCGAGGCCAGCAATAAGGAACGCGCGCAACCAATGCTTTCACAAACGGCACACCAATTGAAATGCGCCAGTCGCTGGAATTCACAGAAATAGGGCTCGAATTCACAGCGCTCTCAGAGAGTCCCCAGAGCGGCGGGTGTCACCCACACGAGTGAACCGAATCGATCACCAGCACGTCGCCCGAACGGTCGATCTAGGCTCGCGCCACAACATCAACACGACGGCCCTCGACCCGGACGGGCATCCCGGTCGAGGGCCTGACCCGCACGGAAGTGGAGCTTCCCTGTGGCTGATTGCGAGCCTAGCGCTCAACGGTTCATGGACCTGACAGTCCCCGAGTACGCGTACATGTTCGGGTTCTTGCAGGCGGACAGGCATCTGTCCCAACAGTCAAGGCAGCGAGGGCGACTGACGGTTGAGGTCAACGCGCGGAACATCGATCTCCTGCGCGAGTTCCAAAAACTGACGCCGTACAACAGCAGCATCACCGAGCGCAGGCGGTCGACGAACTTCGCCGAGTCTCACCACACGGCGACCTGGCGACTGTGCTCCCTCGAAGCCAGGACCAAGGTCAATGAACTCGGCCTGCCTTACGGCCGTAAGTCGAAGACGATAGTCCCGCCACACGGCGAGTTCTCACGCCGCGACTACTTGCGCGGCCTCATCGACGCCGACGGCTCAGTGGGCCACACGAGCGAGGGCTTCCCCTTCGTCTCCCTGACCACAGCCAGCACGGCCATCGCACACTGGGTGCGCCAGTACGCGAAGGACGTGACAGGTATCGAGCGCAACGTCAAACGCAACGCACGCGACAGCATCTACAACGCCCTCTACGTCAAGGAACCGGGCCAGAGCCTGGCCGCCCACCTCTACTATCCCGACTGTCTGTCCCTGGAACGAAAGCGTGCCGCCGCCCAGTCGATCGCCACCTGGCTACGCCCTTCTGGCATGCGGGCCGCCTATACCGCACGCCGCTGGGAAGAGTGGGAAGACCGGGTCCTGCTGGAACTCAACAGCCCATCGACAGCGGCGGAGAAGTTGGGCAGGACCGCCCAGAGCTGCAATCTCCGCAGTTGGCGCCTGCGAACCGGCCAGGTCCCCGTGCCAAACCCTGAGTGACTCGATGGGCGAGACCCCCGGTCAGCCGGGGGCCTCGCCCGTCAGCCCTTCACGCAGATGAACTGCTTCAGCTTCGCCACGACCTCCACGAGGTCCCGCTGCTGCGCCATCACCTGGTCGATGTTCTTGTAGGCACCCGGGATCTCGTCCAGCACGCCGGAGTCCTTGCGGCACTCCACACCCCGCGTCTGCTCCTCCAGGTCCCGCACAGTGAAGTGTCGCTTCGCCGCGTTGCGGCTCATACGCCGACCCGCCCCGTGCGAGGCCGAGTTGAAGGCCTTCTCGTTGCCGAGGCCCTTCACGATGTACGAGCTGCTGCCCATCGAGCCCGGGATGATCCCGTACTCACCGGAGCCGGCCCTGATCGCACCCTTGCGGGTCACGAGCAGGTCCATGCCCTCGTAGCGTTCCTCGGCAACGTAGTTGTGGTGACAACTGACCTCCGTCTCGAAGGTCGGCTTCGCCTTCTTGAACTCCTTGCGGACCACGTCCTTCAGGAGTCCCATCATGATCGCCCGGTTGTGCTTGGCGTACTCCTGAGCCCAGTAGAGGTCGTTCCTGTACGCCGCCATCTGCGGGGTGTCCGCAACGAAGACGGCGAGGTCACGGTCGACCAACCCCTGGTTGTGCGCAAGCTTCTGTGCCACGCCGATGTGGTGCTCGGCCAGTTCCTTGCCGATGTTCCGGGACCCGGAGTGCAGCATGAGCCAGACCGAACCCGTCTCATCGAGGCAGAATTCGATCATGTGGTTGCCGGATCCGAGCGTTCCCATCTGCTTTTGCGCACGCTCGTGACGGAATTTGACCGATTCGGCAACCCCCTCGAACCGCCCCCAGAAGTCGTCCCACCCCGCAGTCGCGAACCCGTGCATCCGCCCAGGCTCCACCGGACTGTCATGCATCCCCCGCCCCACCGGAATCGCCTGCTCGATCTTCGAGCGCAGGCGGGACAGGTCGCCGGGGAGGTCGTTGGCCGTGAGGGAGGTCTTGACCGCTGACATGCCGCAGCCGATGTCGACGCCCACCGCCGCGGGGCAGACCGCGCCCTGCATCGCGATGACCGAGCCGACCGTCGCGCCCTTGCCGTAGTGCACGTCGGGCATGACGGCGAGGCCCTTGATCCAGGGGAGGGTGGCCACGTTGCGGAGCTGCTGGAGCGCGCCCTCCTCGACCGACGCCGGGTCGGTCCACATGCGGATGGGGACCTTCGCCCCGGGTATCTCTACGTACGACATTTCGTCCTCATTCCCCCGGAAAACAACAGAAGTCTAAAATCGCAAAACCGGCGCCAAGGTCAACGAAAGGGACAGCGGACCGGCGTTCACGGCTGTGCGTGCGATACACATTGTCTCCAGGGGGTCCCCCGGTGCGGCAAGCGATTAACCAGCGGGGACACTGGCAGGACCCTTGATCATCGTCCAGGACCCTTGATCGTCGTCGAGAGGAACCCGACCGTGCAGCGGAAGGCATACGTACCCGGCGCCGCCGCGCTCCTCCTGGCGCTGCTGGCCGGCTGTACGAGCGGTTCGGGCGATGGCGGTACCACGGACGACGCCAACCCCGGCGACGCCGGTACGGCGACCGCGGTGGCCCAGCCGGGCAAGTACCGCACGCTTCCGGAGCCCTGCGGTGCCGTCGGCCAGAGCACGCTGGACTCCCTGCTCCCCGGAATCAAGCAGATCACGGACGCGGACCAGCGCGCGGCGGCCTACGCGGGCGAGGCGACGCTGACGTTCGACACGGACCGCAAGGTGGGCTGCCGTTGGAAGGTGGAGTCCACGGACGCGACCGATCATCTGCTGGTCGATTTCGAGCGGGTGGTGTCGTACGACAACGCGGTGAGCGACGACAGCGAGGCGAAGACGATCTTCGCGACGAAGGAGGTGGCGGCGGATCTCCCGGAGCCTGCCGCCAGTACCGGCGCCGCGTCGGACTCGGCGAGCCCTTCGACCTCCGACTCCGCGACTCCCTCGACCACCCCCACCTCTTCCTCCTCCGCGTCCTCCGCGTCCTCCTCTGTCTCCCCCTCCGCCTCCACCACCCCGACCGCCCTCCAGCCCCGCACGCTCTCCGATCTCGGTGACGAGGCGTTCCTCGACGACGCGTTGAGCAGCTCCGGTTCGACGGCCAAGCAGCGGACGGTGACTGTGGTGTTTCGCACGTCCAACGTCATTGTGACCATCGAGTACGAGGAGCAGGCGGCGACGGTCGGGGTGGTCCCGGACAGCCAGAAGATGCAGGACAGGGCGCGGAAACTGGCCTCGCAACTGGCCGACTCGCTCAACGGTTAGGGGCTCGGGGGGCCGCTTTCGGGGGCCCGCTCAAAGCCTGTGAACGGAGACCGCACAGCTGGCTCACCGCGTACCGTGGCCCCTCGGACCCGATCCGACGGCAGGAACCACGAGCGTCATGAGTGAAGGAACCATGCATCAACCAGCACAGCGTGACCGGCAGGACCACCAGCGAGCGAAGCGTCTTCACCGCGTCCTTGTCTGCGCGGCAGCGGTCCCGGTGATGCTGATCGCGGCCGGCTGTTCCTCGGACTCCGGTTCGGGGGACGACGCGGGCAAGGACCCGAGCGGTCTCGGCGCGACGACCTCCGCCGACGCGACGGCCGCTCCGACGGTGCAGGCGGCGGCGTACAAGAAGTTGCCGGAGCCGTGTGCGGTGCTGTCGAAGAAGACGTTGACCGATCTGGTCCCGGAGGGGGTCAAGTCGGGCAAGGAGGGGACGTCGAGCGACACGGCGTCGCGGGGCAGTTGCTCCTGGACGAGCCTGGACAACAACGGGGTCAAGGGTTCGCAGTTCCGCTGGCTGAACGTGTCGTTGCTGCGGTTCGACTCCTCGCAGACGCAGGGTGAGGGCGACCAGCTGGCCGCGTCGTACTTCACGAAGCAGGTGCAGGAGGCGCAGTCGGTCACCGGAGCGAAGAACGTCAAGTCGGAGCCGGTCGCGGGTGCGGGCGCGCAGGCGACGGCGGTGCGCTACGACCTGAAGAAGAAGGAAGGCGCCTTCAAGCAGCAGACGGTGGTGGCGCGGGTCGAGAACGTGGTCGTCACGATCGACTACAACGGCGCGGGTCTGGCGGGCGACAAGACGCCGGACGCGGCCGCGTTGACGAAGGCGGCGGAGAAGGCCGTGAAGGAGGTCGTGGCGGCGGTCACGTCGGCCAATGGCAGCGGGAGCGGCAGCACCGGCTCGCCCTCCGCGTCCGCGTCGAAGACCCCCTCCAAGTCCGCGTCCCCCTCCGCCTCGCCGTCCAAGTCCGCGGCCAAGGCCTCTCCTTCGGCTTCCGCCGGCAAGAAGAGCTGACCGTCACATCCACACCGTTTTTCGGCCTCAACTCGCAGGTCAGCCAAGCCTTTTGACGGAGCTCGGCCCCTCCTGGGTGCCGGGCTCCTGGCGGACCGGGGCCCGGGACGCCGCACACATGTGCCACCCTGTTCCGCGCAAGACCATGCAAGGGGAGGGGAGTACGGGTGTCCGCGCCCATTCAGCTCACACGTATGCACCGGGTGCTCATCGGCGTGGTCGTCTCCGGTGCGATGGTCATCGCCGGTATCGGCTTCGCCGGTTCGTACGCCGCCGTACGCGAACTCGCCCTGAAGAAGGGCTTCGGCAACTTCGCCTACGTGTTCCCGGTCGGTATCGACGCGGGTATCTGCGTCCTGCTCGCCCTGGACCTGCTCCTGACCTGGATCAGGATTCCCTTCCCGCTGCTGCGCCAGACGGCGTGGCTGCTGACGGTCGCGACGATCGCGTTCAACGGCGCCGCGGCCTGGCCCGACCCGCTCGGTGTCGGTATGCACGCGGTGATCCCGATCCTGTTCGTGGTCTCCGTGGAGGCGGCCCGGCACGCGATCGGCCGGATCGCCGACATCACGGCCGACAAGCACATGGAGGGCGTCCGCCTCACCCGCTGGCTGCTCTCGCCCCTGCCGACGTTCCTTCTGTGGCGCCGGATGAAGCTGTGGGAGCTGCGTTCCTACGAGCAGGTCATCAAGCTGGAGCAGGATCGTCTCGTCTATCAGGCGCGCCTCCACTCCCGCTTCGGCCGCGCGTGGCGCCGCAAGGCTCCGGTGGAGTCCCTGATGCCCCTGCGCCTGGCCCGCTACGGCGTCCCGCTCGCGGAGACGGCTCCCTCGGGTCTGGCGGCGGCGGGCATCGAGCCCGTACTGCTGCCCCCCGCCCCGCAGTTGGAGCCGGCGCGCGAGCCGGAGCCGCAGCAGGCACCGGTCCGGGAGCAGTTGCCGCCCCCCGCGGTGAACGAGCAGCCCCAGCGCCAGCCCCAGCGCCAGCCCCAGCAGCAGGAGTACGTCGAGCCGCAGAGTCAGTGGCTCCAGGCGCGCGACCCCCAGGCGGTGGCGTACCAGGGCGGCTACGACCCGACGTACGACCCGGACGCCGCGTACCGGGAGTGGTACGCGGAGCAGCAGCAGGCGGAGCAGTTCCAGCAGTACGAGCAGGAACAGCAGCAGTACGAGCAGCGGCGGTTCCCGCAGCAGTACGACGAGGAGCCAGTTCCGGAACCGTCGCCCGAGGACACCGGTACGTTCCCGATCCCGGCCGGTCCCGGCCGTACCCGTGAGCTGGGTGAGGGCGGCGGTACGGAGCTGTCCGAGGAGGACTACTACCTGGTCTTCAAGAAGTCGATAGACGGCAGTTATCCGACCTCGGGCCAGTTCCGGGGTGACGTGGAGGCCACGTACGGCGTCACGCTCCCGCAGCGCGAGGCCGACCGCATGGTCAACCGCTTCACGAACCGCCACACGGCGGAACTCCAGGAAGACCACATCGCCTGAAATGAGTGAGGGGCCCTCGGCTGAGGGCCCCTCACTCATTTCGGTCGCTCTACTCCCCGAGCAGGGCCCGCACCCGCTCCTGTCCCACCGCGAGGAGCAGCGTGGGCAGGCGCGGGCCGGTGTCGCGGCTGACGAGCAGGTGGTAGAGGAGGGCGAAGAAGGTCCGCTGGGCGGTCTTGATCTCCGGCGGGAGTTCCTTCGCGGTCGCGTCGGCGGAGAAGCCGGCCTGGACCTTCGGGACGCCGTAGACGAGGTGGCTCAGGCCGTCCAGGGACCAGTGGTCGGCGAGTCCGTCGGTGAGCAGGCGCAGGGACTGCCGGGCGGGCTCGTCGAGGGACTTGAGGAGGTCGATGTCGGGTTCGTCGCGCACGATGGTCCGCTGGTCGGCGGGGACGTGCGTGTTGATCCAGGCCTCGGCCTTGTCGAGCCGGGGGCGGACCTCGTCGAGGGTGGACAGGGGGTTGGCGGGGTCGAGTTCGCCGAGGATGCGCAGTGTCTGGTCCTCGGCCCCGGCGGTGATGTCGGCGACGGACGCGAGGGTCCGGTACGGCAACGGGCGGGGTGTGTGCGGGAGTTCACCGGCGGCGGTGCGTACGGCACGGGAGTGCGCGGCGACGTCGGCGGGCAGGGCGGAGCCGTCGGCGACCTTGCCGTCGAGCTTGTCCCACTCGTCGTAGAGGCGCTGGATCTCCTGGTCGAAGGCGATCTTGAAGGACTGGTTGGGGCGGCGGCGGGCGTAGAGCCAGCGCAGGAGCTGCGGTTCCATGATCTGGAGCGCGTCGGCCGGGGTGGGGACCCCGCCCTTGCTGCTGGACATCTTGGCCATGCCGCTGATGCCGACGAAGGCGTACATGGGCCCGATGGGCCGCTCGCCCCCGAAGATCCCGACGATCTGCCCGCCGACCTGGAAGGACGAGCCCGGGGACGAGTGGTCCACACCGCTCGGCTCGAAGATGACGCCCTCGTAGGCCCAGCGCATGGGCCAGTCGACCTTCCAGACCAGCTTGCCGCGGTTGAACTCGCTCAGCAGGACGGTCTCGGTGAAGGCGTCCTCGGTGCAGACGTAGGTCAGCTCGGTGGTGTCGTCGTCGTAGGCCGTGACGGTGGTGAGGTCCTTGCCGCAGGCGCCGCAGAAGGGCTTGTACGGGAAGTACCCGGCGGAGCCGGAGCTGCCGTCGTCCTCCTCGGCGGCACCGGACCCGGCCTCGGCCTCCAGCTCGGCGGCGTCGACAGCCTTCTGCGACTGCTGCTGCTTCTTGGGCGGGGCCTTCTTGGTGCGGTACTGCTCCAGGATGGCGTCGATGTCACCGCGGTGCTTCATGGCGTGCAGGATCTGCTCGCGGTACACGCCGGAGGTGTACTGCGAGGTCTGGCTGATCCCGTCGAACTCCACGCCCAGCTCGGCGAGCGAGGCGATCATCGCGGCCTTGAAGTGCTCGGCCCAGTTCGGGTACGGCGATCCGGCGGGCGCCGGCACGGAGGTCAGCGGCTTGCCGATGTGCTCGGCCCAGCTGGCGTCGGTCCCCTCGACCCCGTTGGGGACCTTGCGGTAGCGGTCGTAGTCGTCCCAGGAGATGAGGTGCCGGACCTCGTGCCCCCGGCGGCGGATCTCATCGGCGACAAGATGCGGAGTCATCACCTCACGCAGATTGCCGAGGTGGATGGGCCCTGACGGGGACAGCCCGGACGCGACGACGACCGGTTTGCCCGGGGCCCGACGCTCCGACTCCTCGATGACCTCATCCGCGAAACGGGAGACCCAGTCGGTGGTCTCGGTGCTCTGAGCCACGATCGGCACGTCCTCTTTTTCTGACAGTTCTGCACGGGCAGCCGGTACGGTCGCACGACTGACCCTGCCATTGTCCCAGGCGACCCGACATCCACGAAAACGGCTTTTCCAAGGCCGTGACTCTGAAGCGGAGGAATGGCCCTGAGGGTGGCGGGTTTTGGCTGCGGGCCGGGGAACTGCGCGACCGGCCCCCACCGGGCCCGCGGCCGACAAGGGCCGAGCCCCGGACGGCGGCGCAGCCGCCTCCTAGGGGCGCGGGGAACTGCGCGACCCGCCCCCACCGGCCCGCACGCGAGAAACTCGCTTTACCCCCCGTGGGATACTGACCGTGTCTACCAAACCCACGAGGAGAACGGCTCTCACCCCATGGCTCCGGTCACGTCGCTCACCGACCTAGTCCACCAGCGCCTCGCGAACGCCCTCTCGGCCACCCTGCCGGAGGCGGACGCGGACCCCCTGCTGCGACGGAGTGACCGTGCCGACTTCCAGGCGAACGGCATCCTCGCCCTCGCCAAGAAGGCCAAGGCCAACCCCCGGGAGCTGGCGACGCAGGTCGTCTCGCACATCACGACCGGCGATGTGATCCAGGACGTCGAGGTCTCAGGCCCCGGCTTCCTGAACATCACGGTCGGCGACAGGGCGATCACCGAGAACCTGGCGGCGCGCTACGCGGACGCGGACCGCCTCGGCGTGCCCGTGGCCGAGCACCCGGGCACGACCGTCATCGACTACGCGCAGCCGAACGTGGCGAAGGAGATGCACGTAGGTCACCTCCGTTCCGCGGTGATCGGTGACGCGCTGGTCCAACTCCTGGAGTTCACCGGCGAGTCGGTGGTCCGGCGGCACCACATCGGCGACTGGGGAACGCAGTTCGGGATGCTGATCCAGTATCTGGACGAGCACCCGGGCGAGTTGGACCACGGCGACGCGCAGGTCACCGGCGAGGAGGCGATGTCGAACCTCGACCGGCTCTACAAGGCGGCGCGCAAACTCTTCGACTCCGACGAGGAGTTCAAGACGCGGGCCCGGCGCAGGGTCGTGGACCTTCAGGCGGGAGACCCGCAAACCCTCGCCGCGTGGCAGAAGTTCGTGGACGAGTCAAAGATCTACTTCTTCTCCGTCTTCGAGAAGCTGGACATGGAGATCCGGGACGCGGACATCGTCGGCGAGTCGGGTTACAACGACATGCTGGACGAGACCTGCCGGATGCTGGAGGACTTGGGCGTCGCGGAGATCTCGGACGGCGCGCTGTGCGTGTTCTTCGACGACATCAAGGGCCCGGACGGCAACCGGACCCCGCTGATCGTCCGCAAGTCCGACGGCGGCTACGGCTACGCGGCGACGGACCTGTCCGCGATCAGGGACCGGGTCTTCAACCTCAAGGCGACCAGCCTGCTGTACGTGGTCGACGTCCGGCAGTCCCTGCACTTCAAGATGGTCTTCGAGACCGCGCGGCGGGCCGAATGGCTCAACGACGACGTGTCGGCGTTCCAGTTGGCGTTCGGCACGATCCTCGGCAAGGACGGCAAGCCGTTCAAGACGCGTGAGGGCGTGTCGGTGAAGCTGGAGGATCTGCTCGACGAGGCGGTGCAGCGGGCGACCGCGGTCGTCCGGGAGAAGGCCGAGAAGGTGGGCCTGACCGAGGAGGAGATCGTCGAGAACGGGCGGTACGTCGGGATCGGCGCGGTGAAGTACGCCGACCTGTCGACGTCCGCGGTGCGGGACTACAAGTTCGACCTGGACCAGATGGTGTCGCTGAGCGGTGACACGTCGGTGTACCTGCAGTACGCGTACGCCCGTATCCAGTCGATCCTGCGCAAGGCCGGCGAGGCCCGGCCGCTGGCTCATCCGGAGCTGGAACTGACCGGTGCGGAGCGGGCGTTGGGCCTGCACCTGGACCAGTTCAGCGAGGTGGTGGCGGACGCGGCGAAGGAGTACGCCCCGCACAAGCTGACGGCGTACCTGTACCAACTGGCGTCCGCGCTCACGACGTTCTACGACCAGTGCCACGTGCTGTCCCCGGACAACGCGCCGGAGGTCGTCGAAAATCGTCTGTTCCTGGTGGACTTGACGGCTCGGACGTTGCAGCGGGGGATGGCGCTGCTGGGGATCAGGACGCCCGAGAAGCTCTAGGCAGCTGGACGCCGTTGGCGAAGTTCTTGGTCACTCGTCGAGTGAGACGGTCACGTATCGCCCGACCACCTCGACCCGGAGGTCATCGCCCGTCAGCCTTGAAGCGAAGTCTCCCGTCGACGCGGTGCGGGAGACGAAGGCGAAGTGCTGGGCGATGCGGCCGGTCCCACGGGTCGCCGTCGGAGTCCACCGCGCTGTTCGCTCGCGCGGCGGCCTGGCACAGCACGGAGACGAACAGGCGCAGGTGATCGGCTTCGAGCAGGAGGTCCGCGTCGTCGATGACGACCGCGATTCCCCTGCCGCCGTGCCAGGACCCGTGCAGGTCGTCCAGGCAGTCGACCATCGCGTCCCAGTTGCGGCCGAAGTAGCCGGGAAACTCCAGCGTCCGAGCAAACGCGGCGAAAACGCCTTCCGGCGTGGCCAGTTCCTCGGCGGGCACGCGGAAGACGAGCCCGCCCCTCTCCTCCAGGGCGACCAGTTGCCGAGCCAGCAACTGGTCGCCCTGTGGAGCGATGACGACCCAGGGTTCCTCGCGACGAGTGAAGTCGTACGCGGTCATGGGTCGCTGGATCACTTCATTGGCACCAGGCGGTGAAGCTTCGCCGCGCAATGCGGAGCGAGCGGCACCTCCGCGCTGTCGACGCGGACCTTCCCGGTTTCGCACTCGAACACGAGCATGTTTTCCTCGGTTGCCTCGGTGCCCGGTGTCGCCGAGTCGACGAGGGCGAGGCTTCCGTCGCTTTCCAGCACCGGTCCCTCACGCCACACAATGGAATCGAGGTCGATCTCGGAGGAATTCTCCAGGATGTCGTCCTCTGAATTCGAGTAGATCCATTGGACGATCAGCGACCGGGATTCCAATACCGTGGTCCTGAGCGACTCGTCTCCGAGGATCGCCACGTTCCGGCCAGGGATTGCATAGCACTCCGATTGCCCGGAGTCCGTCGCGTCGATGACGAGATCGTAGTCACCTTCGTACCCTGTCCAGGAGGGAAGGACCGAGACGGGCGCCAGGAGAAAAGGTCCTCCGTCCGTCTCCAGCCATCGACGCTCCTCAGTCTTTCGCGCCATAGAGACCTCTCATCACTTTCTTCAACTGGCCTGCCCAACCGCCTTGCCGGCTACTGCACGGACGGCACTGGGGGTAAAGCCGCTGGGGGGTTCCGTCCGGCACCCAGGAGCTGATCGGCTGATGGTCCGGGACGTACCTGCCATTGCCACCTGGATCGAGTATGCCGCAGGTGTGGCATCCGTACATGAAGCCCAGTTCGTCGATCTTGTCGTGCTCGGCGTCGGTGAACACCTGTGACTTGCTGCGAGCGGGAATGGATTCGACGGCGTACGCCCCGATGGGGCACACCTGCTCAGGGTTGCTGCGTTTGCCGGCATTGTGGACGAGAACCGCTTCCGTGCCCGCCATCACGTAATACGTGTGCAGATCACTGACCGTGAGGTTGTGCACCGTGGCCGTCAGCAGGGTCCACCGCTTGACCGCGGTGATCTGTACCCGTGTTCCGCTGCTGGTGCTCAGCCACTCGCCCGCTTCGAGGTCGGTGGCGCGGAGCCACTCGCCGAGTTCCGGTACCCAGAAGGGGTGTCCGTCGGTCGCGGTGACCGATGCCGTCCTGGCGCCCTTCTTGCCGTCGGTGTCGACGGTGACCTTGACGAGGTGCTTGAGTCCCGTGCCCTTGATCTCGGCCGTGACGGTCTCGGTTTTGGTCTTGCCGGTCTCCGGATCGGTGGCGAGGACCTTGTCGCCGATGTCGACGTCCTCGATCCTCTTCGTCGAGCCGTCCGCCATCAGCACCCGTGTGTCAGGCGTGAAGCTGTTGCACTCCTTGACGGCGGTCTCGGCCGCTTCCGCCGCCTTCTTGCTCTTCTTCCAGTCCTTGAATCCGGCCCAGAGCTTCTTGCCCAGCCCGACGATCCGCTTCCCCAGCGCGTACGCCTTGTCGACCCGCCAGAAGTACTTCGAGACCAGCTTGCCGATCGGGCCGCCGCCGATGAGTGACGTGACGACGTTCGCGGCGGTCGCGCCGCAGGAGCCGAGGCTTCCTGTCGTGAAGCAGTCCAGCGCGTCCGTGATCCCCAACTCGTCGGCGATGATCTTGCCGAGTTCCTTGGCGACAGCGATCGCTTTCGCCTTGGCCGCGTCCTCCTTCGCGCGGGCCTCGTCCGCTTTCGCCTTGGCCGGCGAGTAGGTGGTGCTGTCGTTCGTGCCCCCGTTCCCGTTCCCGTTGCCGGAGTCGCCCGAGGTCGGCGCCGTGCCGGTCTCGTTGATGGTCTTGATGGTGTCTCTGGTGCAGCTGTAGTTCGGGTAGCAGCTCTCCGTACCCGTGGGATCGCTCATCGAGACCGGGCTGTTGTTCGCGTACGCGTAGCCGTTGATCTGTTGTGGGTCGGTGAAGTCGACGATCGGGTCCGCCGAGATGAACCGGCCCGTGTCCGCGTCGTACTCGCGCGCGCCCAGTGTCGTCAGACCCGTGGACGCCTGGATGGTGCCGCCCACGAAGCCCTTGTCGTTCACCCAACCCGTCGAGGACGACGACGACTCGTCCCGCGCGTTGCCGAAGGGGTCCGTGCGGCGGCGCGTCGTCGTGCCCGTCTTCGCGTCGACCGCGAGTTCCGCCGTGCCCTGGTGGTCCGAGGCGAGGAAGTGGACGCCGTCCGCCTCCCGCATGGCGACCGTCGCGCCGCCGAAGGAGTAGTACCGGGTGGCCGTGACCTTCGCCGTGGACTTGTCGTAGTGGAGTTCCATGCCGGGCAGGTAGAACGTCTTCTCCGTCGGGGTGTCCTGGAGAAGCCGTTCACCGGACGCGTCGTACTTGTACGACGTCACCGTCCCGTCGGCGTTCGTGACCGTGGTCAATTCGCCCTGCTTGTCCCAGGCCAGTGACTGGGTGTCACCGGACAGGACCCGCGTCGCCGTGTTGCCCGACGCGTCGTACGTGTACGAGTCCTGGGAGGTGACCTGCGGGGTCGTGGCCGTGGCGTCGGTCTTGGTCGTCACCGACGACACCGTGTGTGGGCCCGAGTCCGTGCCGTTGGGGCCGGAGCCGTCGCCGTAGACGTACGAACGGGTCGACGTCGCCGCGCCGTTGAGGCCGTGACGGGTCTCGCTCTTGCGGTTGCCGAGCGTGTCGTAGCCGTACTCCGTCCAGAACGGCGAGACGCCGCCGACCGTCGAGGAGGACGCGCCCGAGGCGCAGGCCGACTCCGAACTGCCCGTGCCCCTTGCGCCGTTGGGCGTCACCGACGACGTCCACGTGTCGGACAGCCGCTGGAGGCCGTCGTACGTGAAGCACTGCACGTCGCTCGTGCCGCCGGTCGGCGTGTCCGCGATCGAGAGGACGTTGCCGGAGGCGTCGTACGTGTAGTCGGCGTCGTACGCGACGCTCGACGCTCCCTCCACGTCCACCCGTGAGTTGGTCAGACGGTCCGTGCCCTGCTCGAAGGTGTTGGTGATCCACGTCTTCTTCGCCGTGGACTCACCGGTGTACAGCTCCAGTTGCTCCAGGTTCGAGGTCGGCGAGTACGACGCGTCCGTTACGTAACTCAGGCCTCCCAGCGACGAGTTGAGACCCACCGGACGCTGGAGGTCGTCGTAGACGTACCCCAGCGACTCACCGGACAGGTCGGCCGCCGCGGGCAGGCCCTCGCCCTGGACCGAACCGTCGCGGTTGTACTGGGTCGTGTACTCGTAGGTGCCGCCGAGCTGCGGCTCGGCCGTCTTCGACAGGTAGTACTTCGTCGAGGTCGGCTTGAAGTCGTTGGTCTCGTCGAGGACCGGATAGGTCACCGACGAGTAGACCGCGCCGTCCTTGTACGTGTAGACGCCGTACAACTCGCCCTTGGCGACCGTGTCGTACTTGGTCACCGAGAGCCTGGTGCCGGTGGTCGCCTCGCCCTGCCAGGTCGAGACCGCGCGGCCCAACTCGTCGTAGACCGTCGACGTCTTGTCGCCGTTGACCGTGGCCGACGTCTGCCGGTCCAGGTCGTCGTACGTGTAGGACGACGAACCCGTGTCGGGGTCGACGGCGCTCTTCTTGCGGCCCAACTGGTCGTATTCGTAGGACCAGTTGTTGCCCTGGTCGTCCGTGACCTTCTTCAGCTGGCCGGCCGCGTTGTAGCCGTACGACGTGGTGACGGCGTCGCCGTCCGTCGGATACGCGATCTGGGTCGTGGTCAGGTCCCGGCCGTTGGTGACCACCGTCGTCTTCGTGCCGCCGGTCGGCGGGGTCGTCGTGACGCGGTCGCCGCCGTACGTGTACGTCGTGCGGTTCTTCTCCGTGCCCTGGACCTTGAAGATGGAGGCCGTGGTGCGGCCCGCGCCGTCGTACTGGGTGACCGTCGTCGCGTCCAGGTCGGCGAGGACCGGATCGAAGAGGGTCGAGGACGGAGCGCCCGACGTGTAGTAGGTGTCGTTGACCTGCACCACGCGGCCGGAGCCGTCGTAGAGCGTGTCGGCCACCATACGACCGCCCTCGCCCTGCGTCTGTTCCTGACGTGGCCTCAGATAGCCGTCGTACAGCGACCATTCACTGCCGTACGTCGCACCGTCGGCCTGGATCTTCTGCGTGTGGACGGCAGTTGGGCCGTCGCTCCCGCGCACCAGGTACTCGTACTTGAGGGAGGCGGTGAAGCTCGACGCCTTGGGGCGGTCCGGGAGCCAGACCGACACCAGGCGGCCGAGACCGTCGTAGGCGAGGTCCGTGCGCTTGCCGTTCATGTCGACCTTGGCGGTCGCCAGGCCCCACTGCGGCGCGTACTCGGTGGAGGTGGTCCAGCCGTCGATGTTGGTGACCGTTGACTTGGTGGCCAGGCCGTAGGTGTCCGTGTAGGCGGTGGAGGACGTGTACTGCGTCGACGAGGACGCCGTCGTCGCGTCCTTCGCCACCAGCGGACGGCCGTAGGCGTCGTACGTCGTCACGGCGGTCGTCCGGTACGTCGCCGTCGTGCCGCTGTACGACGAGAGCCGCTTCGTCGTGGTCACGTCGCCCTTGGTGGGGGCCGCGCCCAGCGTCGTCGAACCGTCGTAGTACGTCAGGTCGTCGGAGATGACGTCCTTGGTGCGGTCGGGGGTCGAGGCGCAGTCGACACCGACCTTCTCCACCCGCGAGACGTACGTGTAGAGGTGCAGGCTCGCGCTGTCGGCGTACTCGGTGCGGGTGCACTGGTTGTCGGAGACGCCGACCTCGCCGTCGTCGTCGACCTGGGTCGCCCGGCCGGTCACGCCGTCGTACGTCGTCGTCGACTTGGTGTGCCGCCAGCCGCCCACCGCGAGAGCGGTGTACGTGTCCGTCGAACCCGTGGACATGTAGCGGGACTTGCGGGTGCCCCAGCTCTCGGTCTGGGTGCCGGTCACGCTCGTCCACGGCACCGTCACCGACTTCTCGGTGACCGCGGAGCCGTTGTAGGTGATCGTCTCCAGCTCCTGGCCGGCCTTCCAGTCGGTGTCCTCGTAGGAGACGCCGTTGGAGTCGGTGACCGTCGCCGAGCGGGTGTCGCCGTCCTTGTCGACGTCACCGTCGAGGCCGCGGAAGAAGACGTGCTCGGTCTTGGTGTTGGAGGCGGAGTTGGTGCCGTCGGAGGTGACGACGGTGACCTTGCCGTAGCCGCGCCAGTCGCTCCAGGTGCGGTCCTCGTCCTTGGTGATGCCGTCGGCGGGGTTCTTGCGCCAGCCCGCGTCACCGCCGTAGGTGTACGAGGTGACCTGGTCGGCGGTGTCGCCGGTGAGGTCGGTCTGGACGACCGAGGCGACCACGTACTTGTGGAACCAGTCGACGATGGTGTCCGTCGCGCCCGGCGGAATCCACTTCACCGGGAAGCAGCGCTTGGTGGAGGAGTCCTCGGCCGGGACGGTGCTCGGTGTGCACTGCGTGTCCGCGTAGTTGACGCTGAGCGCGCCGCCCGTCTCGTTCTTCACGCCGGACAGGCGGAAGCGGTAGAAGGGCTGGAGGTTGTCGCCGGTCGTGTCCACGCGGTTGGCGAGCTGGGTGCCGTACAGCTCCACGGAGGGCACAGACACATCGGTGCCGACCTTGCCCGTGTGGTCGATCTTGCTCAGCCAGAGGGACTTGGAGCCGTCGCCGTTGTCGGTGAAGACGTGGGTGAGGCTCCACTCGTCGACCGGGGTGTAGGTCGCGTCACCGGTGCGGATCTGCGTGGTGACCTTCGTCAGTTCCTTGCGGGTCCAGAACGTCGGGGAGTTCTGGCCGGGGCACTTCGTGTCGGCCTTGCAGTTCTGGTCCCAGGGGACATCCGGCCAGTCGGCGGCCGTGGAGTCCGTGAGCGCTCCGGCGGAGCAGTCCGTCAGGGAGCCGATGCAGCGCTCGGCGGTGGTGAAGACGACCTGCGCGGCCGGCTTGGTGGAATAGACCGTGCCCGCGCGCTGACCGTAGTCGATGCGCTTGAGGTAGCCGCCGCGGATGTAGGCCTTGCCGTTCTCCGTGGTCTTCAGGCCCTGCGTGTAGTAGTTCGTCTCGGTGCCGTAGTAGAACGACATCGCGTCACCGTGCGGGTCCACGACGTAGTCGAGGTTCCAGCGCCAGGCCTGGGTGCAGTAGGCGTCGGCGAAGGTCGCGTTGTAGCAGGGCTCGCCCGAGTCGTCGCCGTAGACGGGGGTCGTCCAGGTGGAGGCCGTCTGCTCGTTGCCGGTGGCGTAGCCGGGCAGCTGGTTGAGGCCGAAGAAGTACTGGGTGCCGTCGCCGGTGGTGATCTTCCAGTACTCACCGTTGTTGTCGCCGTTGGTGGCGCCGGTCAGGTGCTCGACCTTGGAGTTGTCGTCGGAGCTGATCCGCCACGCGCCGGTCGTGTCGTCCTTGATCAGCTGGCCCGAGGTGCCGCCGGCGAGAGCGATCGTGGCGTTGTCGTACGCCCAGCACTGGTCGCCGTTGGTGTCGTCGTGGCCGTCGTCGGCGCAGGCCTTGTAGCTGCGCTCGATGTAGCCGGGGTCGTAGGAGAAGCCCTGGCCGACCCATGAGCCCTGGTTGTTCGTGGTCGCCGTCTGGCCGTCGATCGACTGGGAGTTGTAGCTCAGGCCGACGGTCGGCTGGAGGCCGCCGGGGACGGGAGGCGTGGTCAGCGGGTAGTTCCACGTGAACGCGCCCGACGAGGTGTCCACACCCCACTGGGAGGACGCGGACAGGCTCGTCGCCTTGTAGTCGCCGCCTTCACCGCCGCTGCTCGCGGTGGCCGCGAGGACGGTGGCGGAGGAGTCGGAGGACGCCTCCAGCAGCTGGCTGGAGAGACCCGAGGTGTCGCCCGCCGCCTGAACGGTCGCCGAAAGCGTCTGCTTCGCCGCGTTGTTGGTGCTCTTCAGGTACGTCGGGGTCGAGCACGCCTTCTTCTCCGGCGTGGTCAGGACGCACTCGGGATACTGCACGAGCTGCAGGCGTGAGCCGTAGTTGCCGCCGTAGGCGTCCGCGAAGTCCGAGTAGTCCAGGCTGACCTGGGCCGGGCCGCTCGCCGTGTCGCCGTCCGAGCGGGCCACGGTGAACAGGACGCCGTCGACGCCCGCCGCCTTGGTCGCCTTGCGGCCGAAGACCTGGACGCGGACGGAGTCGGCCGCCTTCGTGCCGCGGGCCGCCTTCGCGGACACCGGCAGCCCCTTGGCCCTGACCGCCTTGCCGGACAGGGTGACGTCCGCGCTGCCCGCCGCCGGCCAGTGCGTCGTGTCGGCCTTCTTGACCGCGGCCTTCTTCGCCTGGTCGGTCTTCTTGAAGGTCTTGGCCGTGGCGTTCTCGCCCCGGACCGGGTCGTCGAGGTTCGTCTGGGTCTTCGGCTTGGTCAGGCCCGTGTCGGCCGTGGCCTCGGGCGCGTACTGCGGGAGCAGACCGATGGACAGCGCCAGTCCGAGGACCAGCGCCGCCCGTCTGCGACCGCTCCGCCAGACCGGTCTCGTGGACCGGTACCAGGGAGACTGGGACATCAACTCTCCTAGTTGATAAAGGGGGACGGCCGGTCAGGCCAAGGTCCTGTCGGTTCAGGCCGAGGACTCGTCGATGCTGTCGCCGCCCGGCAGCACCGCCACGAGCGCCACCAGCGAGGCGTCCAACGGCCCCTGGTACATGCGGACTTCGTCGACCGCGCCGGAGAAGTACTCGCTCGCCGTCGTCCCGGTCAGCGTCCGGCCGACCTGGAGGCTCGTCGTGCTGAAGTCCCAGGTGTTGTCCCAGGAGGCGTCGGCCACGGCGGTGCCGTTGACGTACAGGAGCACGTCACCGAAGACCGCGTTGTAGACCAGCGAGAGGTGGTCGCCGTCACCCTCCGAACTCGGCGGGTCGACGTTGTCGAGCAGCGACGTGGTCACCGATGTCGCCGAGTCGGCGGAGGTCACCACGAGCTGCCAACGGGCGCTGGCGGCAGCGTACTTGACCTTGACCGCACTGCCGTTGACACCGGTCAGCGAGAGCACCGTCTCGTCCACCGTCGGGCTCGCTGAGGCGAGCCGGGCGCGGGCGGTCACGGTGAAGCTGTCCTGCGCGGTGAACGGTCCGGTCGCCGCGCGGGTGGCGTAGGCGGAGGTGCCGTTGAGAGCCAAGTGCCCGTCGCCCCACAGGGGTTCGGCCGGCGGCAGGCAGTCGGGGTCGGCCTCCGGGTCGCAGGAGTCGTTGGGCAGATAGACGGAGGCGCCGCCGCCCAGCGTCAGTCCGGTACCGCCACCCGTCTCCGGCGAGACTCCACCGGTGGCCGAGTCGAGTTGCCAGTAGGCGAGTTGGTGCGGCTGGATGCCGCCGAGTTCCTGGCCCTCGGTGGGCGGGATGACCCGGTCGTGCAGCTTGACGTCGGCGACGCTGCCCTTGAGCTGGTTGGTGTAGCCGTCGAGGGCGAGCTTGCGGCCGATCTGCACACCGCCGGTCGCGCTCCACGTGGTGTGGCGGGCCTGCACGTCGTCGGCGACGAGGACGCCGTTGACGTACAGCATCATCTTGGCGAGTTCGGCGTCGTACACCCCGATGAGGTGGGTCCAGCTGCCCGCGACGGCCGCGGCACCCGAGACCTTCCAGGTGCCGAGCGACTCCATGTCGCTGACGGGGATGCGGAAGGTCCAGGACGCGGTGTCGACGTCGTAGCCGAGTTCGAAGCCGGGCTGGGCGGTGCCGTCCTGGCTGACGACGGTGACGTTCGAGGTGGGCAGCGTGGGCAGCATGACCCAGGCGCTCACGGAGAAGGTCTTGCCGGTTTCGACGCCGGCCGTGCCCGCGTCCAGGTAGGCGTTCTCGGTGCCGTCGAAGGAGGCGGCGGTGTCGGTGGAGCCGAGTGGGCCCGCCGCGCCGAAGGTCACTCCGGAACCGGCACTCGCGTCCGGGGTGTCGCTGCTGCCCGCCGCCTTCGTCGACCCCTTGGCGTCGCCGAGGGTCCAGCCGGCCACGGGCGCGCGGCCGTCACTGACCAGGAAAATATGGACAGTTGGCGTCTTCTGCGCGTTGCCCGCACCGTCGATCGCGGTCACGTGCAGGGCGTACGTGCCCTCGCTCGGCGGCATCCAGCGGACGGTCGCCGGACCGCCGGTGGACTCGGCGGCGATCGTCTTCTTCGTGTTGTCGGCTTTCGGGCCGGTGAAGTAGTACGAGTACGCCGTCACGTCGGTCGACGGGGAGTCCATGGTGAAGTTCCCGTAGTCGCCGACGCCCGCGTGCCAGGCCTCGTCGTCCGGGTACGCGGCCGAGGTGATCGCGGCCGAGGCAGGCTTGCTGGTGTCGTAGATGAACTCGCAGCGGGTCTGGTCCCCGTCGGTGGACCAGGCGCCGTACGACTGCTGGTCGTAACCGCGCACCGCCCAGGCGACGGTGGTGTTCGACGGGACGGTGAAGCCCGCCTCGCCGTCGCCCGAGACATCGCTGCCGATGGTGTAGAAGAACGTGGCGACGCCCGTCTGTTCACTCCAACTGGAGTCCACCGTCGTCTTCTTGGCGGTCGTCGCGTAGTGCGTGACCGTGTTGCCGGAGCTGTCCGTCCAGGTGACCTTGAACTGGGCTTGCAGGGTCTCCGAGTTGGAGCCGGTGTCGCCGTGGTCGTAGTCCCGGATCACCGCGGTGACACGCGGGGCCTGGGTCACGTAGTGCTCGGTGGCACTGCCGTACTCGCAAGAACCGCCCGGCTTCATCTGGAGGTCGTCCTGGACCGGCTCCAACGGCGGCCGGTTGTACGTGACTTCGAGGTGCGCGTTGCCGCAGAAGCGGCGCCAGTACGAGGTGTCGGACTCGACTCCGGCCTTGAGACGGAACGTGGTGGTGTCCCAGCCCTTGTCGGCCGCGGTCTGTACGGTGCTCGTCGCGTCGAAGCGGACGTTCTGGTTGGTCGAGGTGCAGGAGCCCGCCGTCTGCGTGGTCGACTGGGTGTCGACCACCGCCTTCGAGGAGGGCTGATTCGCCCAGTCCGTCGACGAGTTGATCGCGCTGGCGCCCGTGCTGTTGACGCGGGCCAGCTGCACATCGCGGGCCGCGGAGCTGTAGGTGAACACCTGCGTCACCGCGAACTCCGCGCTGATGATGTCCTTGTCCGCGAAGCTGCCGGTCGGGATCGCGAAGAACTGCCGCTTGACGTCGGAGGTACTGGAGCAGCGCACCGAGACGTTGGAAGGACACAGGCCGACGCCTTCGTCGTCGTCGAACTTCCAGAACGAGTCGCCCGGGGAGTCCGAGGACACCATGGTCCAGCTGCTGCGGTTGGCGGTCTTGATCACCGGGTCGATGTAGACCGGGTAGACGGTGTCGTCGTCGGTGAGCAGACTGGCGTCGGGGGTGAGCGTCATCGTGTCGGACGTGACGTCCACGCCGACGTCGGCCACCTGGGCGCCCTCGGGCGGCGTCTGCGTGACCTCCTCGGCGGCGGGCTGCTGCGCCGTGCCGTGACTGGAGTCCCACATCAACGGCTGGGGTGCCTCGAAGACAGCGCCCCCGGCCCCGGTGTCGGTGGCTTCCAGCCCGCCACCTTCGGTCTCCTTCAGGTCCAAGGACGCGCTGTCGAGCGGGAGTTGGAGCTGTTGCAGCTCAGGATTGGCCGCCGCCCCGGCATCCTTGACCACGAGCACGTGCGAGAAACCCTCGGCGCTCGCGGTGACCTTGAGGTCGACTCCGTCCAGGACGTTCTTGTACGTCGCGGTGGAACCGTCGATCGTCGGCTCGGGCAGTTTCCCGGGCCAGTCGAGGGAGAGCGAGCGCCCGTCCTTCTCGATCTCGGCGAAGGTCGTGTCACCGCCGCCGGAGAAGGCCATCGCGGACAGCGCGGCCTTCGGGGCGTAGGTCCCGTTCTTCTGCTTGACCAGCGTGGTGTCGATGTCGGTCCACTTGCCGTCGACGCGGGTGCGGACCGGCTGGACGTACTCGGTGGTCGTGAAGGTGCCGTCCGGGTTGGCGACGGTGGTGCTGCGCTCATCGCGCAGGCTCTGGATCTCGACGGCCTTGCCGGACTTCTTGGCCTTGGTCCGGGCGTCGGTCGCGGAGAGGGACGTGGTGGTGCTCGCGTCGGTGCCGCTCGTGCCGTCCGCTGCCGTGTGCTCGGCGGCGGGGGCGGGGAGGGCGTTCAGGCCCGCGGTCAGCAGGGCCGCGATGGTGGCGGTGACGATCAGGGGGCGGCGGCCGGGTCTCGCACGCGTGCTCATTGCGCTCTGCTCTCTTCTCTTCCGTCCTTCGCTCATCGGATCGCTCCGAGTGCCGCGCCCGCGTCGGGCAGACCGCCCGCGCCGGGCTGGTAGGTGGTGGCGCCGACGCTCGTGGTGCCGTCGACGTCCGTCCAGCGCGTGACGTAGAGGACGCCCTTCGACGTGTCCGAGGCCTTGCTGAAGGGCACGCCCACATAGAGGTTGGTGCTGCCCGCTCCGAGTGCGATGCCCGTGTAGTCCCGGGCCGTCGCCGTGCCGGGCAGTCCCGAGCCGCGGGTGAGTTCCTTGTCGGCGGCGCCGATGGCCGTGTCGAGCGGCCGGAAGATGTGGACGGCGCCCGCGTCCTTGACCGTGGCGGTGTCCTTGCCGGGCTCGCCGACGGCCAGGCGGACGTTGGCCGAGACGGTGACGACAGTGGTGTCGGTGTTGGCGATCGCCACCCGCTGGCCCATGAAGTCGCCGGCGGCGGCGTCGCCCTCGGCGTCCGTCGCGTTGCCGTCGGCCGCCGCGACCTGGGTGTAGGCACCGGACGGCTGGACGCGTACGACCAGCATCCCGCCCGCGTCCGCCAGCGTCCCGACGTCCTCGCCGGGCATCCCGATGGCGAGCAGCACGTCGGAGTTGTACGTCTGATCGCTCGGCCGGTAACCGGTCATGGAGACCGAGCTGCCGAAGCCGTCCCCCGCTTCGGCCGTTCCGGCGATCCCGGTGCTGTTCTGGTCGAGGCCCAGAAGTGGCGTGGGCATGCCACTTGAGAGTGTGTGACTGAAGACCGCCACCCCGCCGGCGAACTCCTCGTCGCCGATGGCCTCTCCCGGACTGCCGACCGCGAAGTAGCGGTTGGTCCCGGCCAGCGAGTAGCCGAACTTGTCGTTCGTCTCGACCTCGCCGGGCACCCCCGGATCCTTCTCGGTCACGCCGATCGTGGTGGTGCCCTGGCGGTACTCGATGGAGCCCGCGTCCCCGTAGGTGGTGCTGCCCACCGGGACGTTCTCACCGGGGACCCCGATGACCAGGTACGGCGTGCCGCTCGCGTTCGCGCCCGCCTTGATGGCGAAACCGAACCAGTCGTACGCCTCTGTGGTGCTGTTCGCGTTGAAGGCGGCCTGGCTGTATCCGTCGATCACGGAGCCCGCGCCGATACCGGTGGCGGAGCCGTGGACGACGTAGACCGCCCCGGCGTCGACGAGATTGACGCCGCCCTTCACGACGTCCTCGAACGGCGTGCCCACCACCAGGTCGGTGCAGCCGTCGCCGTCGGCGTCGTAGGTGTCGTAGGCGGATCCGAAGCCGTCACCCGCCTCCGGCGTCGCGGGCATTCCGGTAGTGGCCTGGGATATCTCGGACACCCCCTTGCCGCCCCCGAGGACCACGCGCACGAGCCCGGCCTTCTGGGCTCCGTTCACCGTGGCGTCCGGGTCCGCGAGCACCGTGTCGGTCACGCCGTCGCCGTTGAAGTCGTTCGATGTCCCCGCCGTGCACGTGGCAGCCACCGCCGGTGGCGATGCCAGTGTCACGACCCCCATGGCGGCCAGGCACAGACCGGCCAGACCGGCCAGCCCCCCGGCCAGATGCGTGCGAGTACGCACACCCCACCCCTCGTTAGCCTTCCGGGTAAGGCCAGGTAAGGCCACCCTGTGAATGACGTAAGAGGAGACTAAATACGAGTTAAATAAAGACCGTCAAGGACATTTTAGAAACTGGATGCACATAGCAATCGCACAGGATGTGACCATCTTCACCTCCGGGGCGAAAAGCCACACCCCTCACATCTCAAGGCAAGCCAGCAAGCCGACAGTTCACCGAACCTTCATCGGACGGTAGGGTCCATGGAATGCCGAGAGTCAAAGTCAGCGTGATCGTTCCCGTCTACAACACCGGGAAGTACGTCGACGAGTGCGCGCCGTCGCTGCTGGGACAGAGCCTGCCGGCCGACGAGTACGAGGTCATCTACGTCGACGACGGTTCGACCGACGACACCCTCAGCCGCCTGGAGAAGATCGCCGCCGGCGCTCCGAACGTCCAGGTGCACACCCAGCCCAATTCCGGCTGGCCCGGCGCTCCCCGCAACCTCGGCATGAAGCACGCCAAGGGCGAGTACATCCAGTTCGTCGATCATGACGACACGCTCGGGCCCGAGGCCCTTGAGCGGCTGTACGAGCACGCGAAGCGCAACGACGCCGACATCGTCCTCGGCAAGATGTCCAGCACGATGGTGCGGCCCCGGCGGCTGTTCCGGCACACGGTGGACGCCTGCACGATCGAGAACGACGAGCTGACGCAGAGCATGTCGCCGCACAAGATGTTCCGGCGCGCGTTCATCGAGGAGCACGGACTTCGTTTTCCGGAAGGGCCCTGGATTCTTGAGGATCTGGCCTTCGTCAGCGCCGCCTATCTGAAGGCGGAACGCATTTCGATCCTTGCCGACTATCCGGTCTACTACTGGATGAAAAGGGATGACGGCGGCAACAACACCCAACACCGGTTCAACCCGCGCCACGGCTTCTGGCCGAACACCCGCACCGTCGTCCGCCAGATCAAGGACGGCACGCCCGCGTCCGACGACATCGACGCGCTCCAGAACCGGCTCCTCCACCGCCTCTACCACGTGGAGATCCTCTCCCGCACCCGCGAGCCCGAGATCCTCCGCGAGGACCCGGCCGAGCAGCGGCAGCGTTTCGAGGCGGCGCGGGAGGTGGCGGTCGAGGAGTTCCCGGCAGCCGTACGCGAGGGTCTCCCCGCCGTGTCACGACTGCGCGCGGAATTGCTGGAACGCGGCGACTTCGACGGCGCCGTCACCCTCGCCGAGCGCGTCCGTGAGGTGAAGGTCCGCACCGAGGTCGGCGAACTCCGCTGGGAGGACGGCCTCTTGGTCGCCGACGTCACGCTGGACCTGCTGCGCGGGGACGGCGAGCCGCTGGTTCTCGTCGAGCGGGACGGAAAGCAGTGGCTGGACCCGGAGTTGATCGCCGGAGTGCCGGGGACCGAGGACGGCTGGGAGGTCCCGGACCCGTTCCGGCGGGCGTACGCGGAGTTGGTGGTCAAGGACCGGGACCGCGAGGACTGGTGGTACCCGGAAGGCGACCTGGAAGTACGGCTGAGGCCCCTGGGGGACGGCCGTTCGCAGGTGATCGCCTCCGGCCAGCTGCGTCTGGACCCCGAAAAGCTCGCGGGCGGACGGCCGTTGGAGCGCGGGGTGCACGATGTATGGGCGTACGTCCAACTGCTGGGCGTGGACCGGATGGTGCGGGTCACCAGCGACAGCAGCACCGGCACCCCGGCCGCGGCCCCCGCACTGACCGAAGGCCGGCTTGCCCTGCCGTACTGGACGATCAAGGGCCAACTCGCGCTCGACGTGGACCAACGGCTGCGCAAACTCGGCCCGGACACGGCCCCGGCCGCCGCCCGGAACACGGCACGCGGCAGACGCTCCCTCCCGTTGCCGTACATCGTGACGACACCGACCGCAGCCCCGGCCCGCGTGAAGGTCACCGTGGCGACCCTCTCGGTCCAGGCCGACCTCCTCCCCACCCCCGAAGGCTCGACCGCCTATCTCCGCCTCCCCACCCGTCTCGAACTCCCCTCCGGCCGCCACCCGGTCAGCCTCCCCAAGACCGCCGGCCCCATCGCGTACGCCGTCGTCCGCAACGGCACGCTGCTTCGCGTGGAGGGCCCGGCGTACGAGGCCGGTGCCGGGCGGCGCCTGCTCGACACAGTCGCGGACAACCGTCAAGTACGCCGGGCGCGGCGGCTGTTGGGGCGTTGAAGGGATTCACCTGCCGCGCAGGGCGGCCGTGGTCTTGCCGGTGCGTTCGCGCAGGAGTACCCGCAGAGTGTTGGGGTGTTCGTAGCCGACCTTCCGGGAGATGGTCTCGAGTGACAGGTCGGTGGAGCGCAGCAGGTGGGAGGCGTGTTCGATCCGCAGGTCCTGGACGAAGCGGATGGGGGACGTCCCGACGGCGCGCTGCACGGCGCGTTGCAGGGTCCGTTCGCTGACGCCGACGGCTTTGGCCGCTTCGAGGATGCTGATGGGGTCGGCCAGATGCTCGCGGGTCCAGAGTTCGAAGGCGGTGACCGTGGGGTCGCTCTGGGCCAGGGCGCTGGCGATGGTGTAGGCCGCCTGTGAGGGGCGTTCGTCGATGACGAGGTAGCGGGCGACGATGTCGCAGAGGGCGGGGCTGCCGGTCCGGACGATCGACAGTGCGAGGTCGACGTGGCCGAAGGCGGCGCCTGCGGTGGTGATGCCGTCGCTGCCGACGACCATCCGGCTGTGGTCCAGCCGCACCTTGGGGTAGCGGTCGCGGAAGGTCGGCGACAGCCACCAGGTGGTCGTGGCGCGCAGTCCGTCGAGCACTCCCGCCTCGGCCAGCAGGAAGGTGCCCGCGCACGCGGAGGCGATGGTCGTGCCGCGGGCGCGGGTGCGGGCGATCAGGTCGCGGACGGGCCGGGACGCGTCGCCCGCGACATGGTCGACCAGCGCGGAGGGGTCGCTCTCCGCCGGTGCCGGTACGACCAGCAGGTCCGTCGTCTCGGCGTGCGCGAGGGGGCCGGGCGTCACGGTGAGCCCGGCCCCGGTCCGCACGGACGGGGCGGCGCCGACCATGGTCACGTTCCAGGTCGGCGGTCGGTGGATCTGTCCGCCCAGCGCGTTGGCGTTGCTCAGGATGTCGAGGATCGCTGCGAGCCCGGAGTCGAAGACCCCGTCATAGACGACGACTGCTACGTGCATGGCGGGGCTTCTTCTCTCCGGAGGGGGTCAGGCCGTGGGTTCGGCCTCGATGACGGCGAAGGCCCCGGCAGTGCTCACCTTGACCCGCCGTAGGCCGGCCGCGGTGAACAGGGCGTCGAATTCGGCGAGTTGGCGTTCCCGGCCGCCGGTCATGCCGAGCATGTTCATATCCATCAGAGGAGCGAGCCCGGGCTGACCGATGTCCCCGACCAGGTGGTCGACGACGGCGATACGGCCGCCCCGGATCAGCGCCGCCCGGCAGTTGCGGAGTACGCGGACACAGTGGGCGTCGTCCCAGTCGTGGAGGATGTATTTGAGGACGTAGAGGTCCGCGGCCGGAACGGACTCGAAGAAGTCGCCGCCGACCGCGATGAACCGCTCTTCCAGTCCCTCGGCCCGGGCGGCTTCGGCAGCGGCGGGGACGATGTGGGGCAGGTCGAGGACGCCGCCGTCGAGTTCGGGGTTGGCCCGCATCATGGCCAGGACGACGTCACCGCCGGCTCCGCCGATGTCCAGGGCGCGGGTGACGCCCTTGGTGTCCAGTACCTCGGCGATGTCGAGGGCGGCGGCGCGGGAGAGGTTGCTCATCGACTCGGTGAAGGAGGACGCCTCGTCGAGGTGCTTGGCGAAGTAGTCGAAGATGTTCGCCTCGCCGTGGGCCGCGGTCACCTGGTGCCGGCCCGTGCGGACGGCTTCGGGGAATCGGCCCCAGGGCAGCCAATGGCCCGGTGCGGACTGGGAGATGGCGAAGTGCCGCAGTGAGTGCGGGTCGTCGTGCCGCAGTGTGCTCAGCAGGGACGTTCCGGTGAAGTGCCGCCCGTCCTCGGAGGTCATCAGGCCGAGGGAGGCGCAGGTGCGCAGCAGGCGGCGGGTGGCGTCGGGGTCGGTGGACTCCGCTTCGGCGATCGCCTCGGCGGTGTCGGTTCCGGACGCGAGGTGGTCCGCGAGGTTGTACAACGCGGCGGCCCGAACCGTCTGGGTGACCCAGAAGCCCGTGACCATGCCCATCATGCGGTCGTGGTCGTGGCCGTGGGACTCCGCCGGGCGGGGCGGCGACGGTTGTGCGCTGGTCAAATCGGTCTCCTCCGGTGGGCGACGGCGCGCTGCCGTCATGAACTGTCGGGTGGCGGGCGGGAGTTACTCCACGACGAGTTCGACCGGGATGTTGCCGCGGGTGGCCTTGGAGTACGGGCAGCCCGCGTGCGCCTGCTCGACCAGCTTGCGGCCGGTCTCGTTCCGCAGGGCTTCGGGCAGCTTGACGCGCAGCACGGCGGTGAGCGCGAAGCCGCCGTCCGTCTCGTCCTTGGCGAGGCCGATCTCGGCGGTCACCGAGATGTCGCCGGTGGGCACCTTCGCCGCCCGGCCCGCGACGCCGAGCGTGCTGGTGAAGCAGGCCGCGTAGCCGGCCGCGAAGAGCTGCTCGGGGTTGGTGCCCTGGCCGTCGCCGCCGAGCGCGGGCGGGAACGCGAGGCGGACGTAGAGGTGTCCGTCGGTGCTGGTGGCGCGGCCGTCCCGGCCGTTGGCGGTGACGACCGCGGTGTAGACAGCGTTCATGGTGCGCACTGCTTCCTCTGCTGGTTCACGGGGCGCCGGACTCCCGGCGCACGACGAACCTACGGTCACAGCCCGTTACCGCGTCAGCGGCAGAACCGACACGTTCCATAGGGTTCCCGACCCGGGGAATCCCCCTCACCATGCACCTGCCGCACCACGCTGACCAGGACGTCCTTTCTCGCTGCTGGGAGCCGCAGCCTTCCAGCGCAGGCGGAGACGGCAATGACGACCATGACGGCAACGCTATGGATCGTGTCGTCTCTGCCGCTGACGCGCTCACGGGCGGTGACCGTACGTTCGTCGCGTGAACATCACCCCAGGCCCGACGCCGGGCCGACGCGGCGTTCTTGGGGGCCTCGCGGCCCTTCCCCTTCTCTACGGCCTCGTCGGCGCGGCCTCCCCCGCGTCGGCCGCCCCGGCGGTCACCGGTGCGCCGGCGAGCGGCCGGGAGCGGCGTTACCACGCTCCGCTGCTCACCCCGGGCACCCGCCTGGTGCTGCCCGCGGGCGTCGAGGCCGTTCCCGTCCGGGACTTCTACACCGGTCCCTACGTCGGGTCGGCCCGCTCGGCGTGGCCGTACCTGTCGGCGGCCGACGGCAGCACGGTCGACGCGTCGGTCGTCCCCGCACGCGGCGCCCCCACCCGGGTCGCGGTCCTGAGCGGCTTCACCGAGGGCTGGTACGAGCTGCTGCACACCAACGGGCGTTCCGACCGCGTGAGTTGGGATGCCGGGCAGCTGCCCTTCCTCTGGCTGTACGGCGAGTTCGGCGGCACGGACGAGGCTCCGTACCGGGACCGGTTCTACACGCTCGCGCTGCAGCCGTTCGCCCGCAATCCGTACGCCCGTAATCCGTACGCCCGCACCCCCCGGATCGGCTAGGAGCACCATGTCGCACCACTTCGACTACCCCGAAGACGAGACGCTGGACATCACCGACGCCTACTGCTTCGCCGGGGCCGGTGACCGCCACGGCCCGCGCACGGTCTTCGGGATGAACACCTCGCCGCTCGACGGCAAGCCCTGGAACCCGGCGGGCTACTACGAGTTGAGGATCGACACAGACGGCGACCACGTCGAGGACATCACATTTCGCGCCACCTTCCCGATCGGCGCCGACGGCACGCAGCACGTCCGGGTGGAGCAGCTCACCGGGGCCGCGGCCACCGACCGCAACGCCTCGGGCACGGTCATCACACCCCCCGACGCCCCGGTCGGGGAGGTAGTCGAGTGCCGTCACGGCGTCAGGCTCTTCGCCGGGCGGCGCCGTGACCCGTTCTACAACTTCATCCCCTTCCCCGTCGCGACGACGAAGGCGCTGGCGACCGGCACGTTCCCCGACCTCGACGCGCTGCGTCCCGCCCACGACGACTTCGCGAACACCGCCGTCAGATCCTTCGTGCTGGAGGTGCCCGTGGAGGTGACGGGCCGCGGCCGGCTCCACTTCTGGGCGACGACCGCGTACTTCGACAAGGGCCACAACGCCTGGGCCCAGCTCCAGCGCGCCGCCGAGCCGAACATGACCACGTTCTTCGACTTCGCGGGCGGTTCGGCGCACGTCGACTACAACGCGAGCGTCCCCACGGACGACCTCAAGGGCAGGCCCGCCCACCCCGCGACCGCCCCCGCCTCGGGGATCTGGGGCCAGGTCAGGGACAACATCGCGGCGGTGGTCGAGGCCGGCGGAACCTACGGCCACGGCCCCCACCGCTTCCCGACCGCGCGGGCCTACGGCGCCTGGGCGGCGGACGCCCTGCTCCCGAACGTCCTCACGTTCACCCCCGGCACCGTCGCCGACTGGAACCCCTGGTGCGGCCCGCGCAACGGCAAGGGCGTACGGGAGGACATCGCGTCCAACATCATCAAGATGATCGTGAACCAGGACTTCTCCTCGGGCCTTCGACACGGGCCGCTCCTGGACCACTTCTCGTACCTCTCCGAGTCGGCCGGGTGACCCGGCCTTGCCGAAGTCCGGTCAGAAAGTCTGACTGACAGGGCAGTCGAATCCCCCTCCGTACCCGTCTTTACGGGGGAAAGAGGGAGGGCGCATTGAACGCCGACGAGGAACGCGAGTTCCGCGAGTTCGTGGCGGCGCGGTCGAGATCGCTGCTGCACACGGCCTACCTGCTGACCGGGGACTGGGAGCAGGGCCGTGATCTGGTCCAGACCGCGCTCGCGTCCACCGCCCGGCGCTGGTCGCGGCTGCGCGACCGGCAGCAGCCGGAGATCTATGTGCGCCGGGCGATCTACCACGCCCAGGTGGACCGCTTCCGCCTGCTCAGCTGGGGGAAGGAGACGGTCACCGACAGGCTGCCGGACCCGCCGGGGCAGGCCGTCGACTGGGCCGACATCGTGATCCAGCGGCAGGACATCATGGCCGCGCTGCGGCGGCTGCCCAAGCGCCAGCGCGCGGTGATCGTGCTGCGCTACTTCGAGGACCGGCCCGACCACGAGATCGCCGAGATCCTGGGCGTCGCCCCAGGGACGGTCCGCAGCCAGACCCACAAGGCCCTCGCATCGCTCCGCGCCGCCTTCGCCGAGGCGGAGCGGTCGGCCGGCACCTCTTCCCCTGCCTCCGGAAGGGGCGTCATCGCATGAGCGACTCGACCGAACAGCCGTTGCACGAAACGCTGTTGCACGACGCCCTGCACACTCATGTCCAGGAGAGCGGCGACAGCACCGCCGGTCCCTACCTGGTAGGCCTGGCCGACGGCGCACTGCGGGTCGCCCGGCGGCGCCAACGGCTGGCCCGCGCCGGGGCCTGCGTCGCCGCCGCCGCTGTGGTCGCCGTCGGCGCGGTCGCCGTCGCGGACAGCACGACCACCCGGCACGCGCACGTGGTTCAGCCCGCCGCAGGGGACACGGGGAACACCGAGAAGGCGGCCCTGATCTCCATCCTGCCGGTCACCTCGTCCACGGAGACCGCCTGCACCCACGGCAGCGGCGGCTACACCGTGGCCGCGAGCGCGGCCCACCCGGCGTTCTGCGTCAAGGCCGACCGAACCAAGGGCATGACCGGCGTCCGTGTCGCCTCCGCGAAGGCCGGCAGAAGCACCCTCGACGGCACCTGGCAGGTCGAGGTGACCCTCAGTCCCGCCGACCGGACCCGCTTCGCCGCCCTCACCGGCTCCATCGCCTCGGCCCCGCCCCCGCGGAACGAATTCGCTATCGTCATCGACGGCAAGCTCTGGGGCAACCCCAGCGTGAACTCCTCGCTCACCGGCGGCCGTCTCGAAATCGTCGGCGCGTTCGTCGGAGACCTCACCAGCACCACCGCCCACGACCTCGCCCTCCGACTGAACGCCGACGGATGACAGCCTCGACTTCATGCCCCCTCCAACCGACGAGCCGTGACGAACTCCGCCCACACCACCTTGCCCAAGTCCCGTTCCCCCACGCCCCACTTGTCGGCGAGGGCGGCGACGAGCAGCAGCCCGCGTCCGCCCTCGTCGCCGTCGTCGGCCTCGTCCACGTGCGGGACACCGCCCCCGCTGTCGTGCACCTCGACCCGCAGCGCCTGGCCGTCGTAGCACAGGAACACCCGGAACTGCCGTCCCGGCGGCACCCCGTGCACCAACGCGTTGGTCGCCAACTCACTGACGCACAGCAGCACATCACCGCAGCGCTCGGCCTCCGCGAGCCCCCACTCGGCGAGGAACGCGTGCGCGAAGCGCCTGGCAGCGGGAACGGACCGGCGTTCGCGCCGGAAGAACTTCTCACTCGGGTTCACGGGACAAGAGTTGCTGAGCGTCACTACTGTTGACAGGGCGTGAGGCCTGGATCCGTTTTTGTACGGGCGGAGTACGGGTCGGTGCGGGGTCCGAAACGGGTGGATGTGGGGAGCACCACAGCATGAACTCCAAGAAGAACCGCTCGACGATGCGGCTACTGGGCTCACAGGTCAAAGCGGCGCGCATGGCCGCGGGACTGACGCAGCGTCAACTCGCAGAACGCGCCATGGTCGACGAGGAGACCATCGCGTCGATCGAGCAGGGCAGGCGACGGCTGATGCTGTCGCTGGCCAAGACGTTGGATCTGATCCTCGACACGAAGGGGACGCTGGCGGCGGGGGTGGACAACCTGCCGGAGATCGACCAATTCCCGCTCTACGCCGAGGAGTACATGCTGCACGAGCGTGAGGCCATCGCTCTGTCCTGGTACGACGCCCTGGTCGTCCCCGGCCTGCTCCAGACCGAGGAGTACGCCCGCGCGCTGCTGAGCAATCGCCTTCCGGCGTACGACGAGGACGAGTTGGCGACGAAGCTCGCGGGCCGCATCAGCCGCCAGGAGATCCTGCACCGCAAGAACCCGCCGACGATGAGCTTCGTCGTCTGGGAGCCCGCGCTGCTGTGGCCCAACGGAGGCCGCGAAGTGCATCGCGAGCAACTGCGCGCGCTGCGTGAGTACTCCGAACTCCCGGGCCTGTCCCTCCAGATCCTTCCGCTGAATCGGACCTCTCATGTCGGCGACGCGGGCCCCTTCATCCTTCTGGAGACGCCGGATCACCAGCACCTCGCCTACACCGACTCCCAGCGGGGCAGCCAGTGGGTCTCCGACCCCGATGAGGTATCCATCCTCACCCGCAGATATGCGATGCTGCGGACGCAGGCCCTCACCATCGAGGACTCACGAAGCCTGCTGGACCGTCTGCTGGGAGAGTAATGAGCACCGCACTTCAGTGGTTCAAGTCGAGCTACAGCAACAGCGACGGCGGCGCCTGCCTCGAAGTCGCTTACACCTGGCGGAAGTCCACCTACAGCAGTGACGAGGGCGGCGCCTGCGTCGAAGTCGCCACCTGCCCCCACACCATCCACATCCGCGACTCCAAAAACCCGGCAGACAGCGGCCCCACCCTCACCGTCTCCCCCGCCGCCTGGACCGCGTTCACGACCCACTCGGCAACCCGCTAGCCGATCGCGCGAAGCGCCCGGTGGCGGAGCCGTTCCACCGCCTGGGCCGTCGTCTCGTCCGCGGGCAGGAGCACGACCAGTTCCTGCGCGTCCGTGCGCGGCAGCTCCAACCGCTCGCGCTGCCAGCGCAGTTCGTGCCCGGTGCGGAGCGGGACCTGTGGTGGAGGCAGGTGACGGTTGAGGCGCCGGGTGAACTCCTGCCCGGCCAGCGGAGCGAGGTCGGCCGTGAACCACTCCGACGTCTCCAGGGACGGGCCGAGCCACAGGTCGAAGGCCTGCTCGTCGGCCACCTGGTCCCAGTCGGGGAAGAACGTCCGGGCGCGGGGATCGATGAACACATAGCGCGTGAGGTTCGGTTCGCGTGTGTCCAGCAGCCCGCTGCCGCGCATCACCAGCTCGAACCCCGTGGTGTGCGCGAGCACGTCGCCCAGGCGGTTGGTGACGAACGCCGGTGCGGGTTCGAGGAGTTGGAGGGTCGCCAGCACGGTCGGACGGACCTCGCGGCTGGGCGGCGCGGGCCGCCGGTGCGAGGGGCAGGCCCCGCCGGTGATCTTGGCGAGGTAGCGGAGGTGTTCGCGTTCCGCCGCGTCCAGACTCAGGGCGTCGGCGATGGCGTTGACCACGGCGGGGGACGGGTTGCGGTCCCGGCCCTGCTCGATGCGGGTGAGGTACTCGACGCTGATCCCGGCGCGGGCGGCCAGGTCGGAGCGTCGTAGGCCCGGTGCGCGTCGGCGGCCCCGCTCGGGGATCCCGAACGACTCGGGCTGGATGCTGTCGCGCTTGGCTCGGACGAAGTCCCCCAGTGGCGTGCCCATGACTCAAAGTTTAGTGGCGGTGCCCGATCGCTCGAATGTCTCAGCGTGGCCCTGCGGGGGCCAGCCTCCGCCCGGTCTGGTTGCCGCTGCTGCCGCGGTGGACCGTAGATCTCATGAGTGAGAAGCCGCAGAACCACAAGCTGGTCATCGTCGTCGGAAGCGTGCGGGAAGGGCGGTTCGGGCCCGTCGTGGCCTCCTGGGTCGCCGAACAGGCGCGTGCGCACGGCGGGTTCGACGTCGAGGTCGTCGACCTCGCCGACGTGGAGATCCCCCTGTCCTTGCCCGCGGAGTCACCGAAGTACGCGGGCGACTCCTACCCGCGCCCCGAAGGAATGGCGCCCCTGACCTCCAGTCTGGAGGGGGCGGATGCGTTCGTCCTGGTCACTCCGGAGTACAACCACAGTTACCCCGCCGCGCTCAAGGCCGCCATCGACTGGCACTTCACCCAGTGGACGGCCAAGCCCGTCGCCTTCGTCAGCTACGGCGGCGCGGCCGGCGGCCGTCATGCCGTCCTCCACCTGGAGAACGTCCTCACCGAGCTGCACGCGGTGACCATCCGCGACGGTCTGGCGTTCCCGAACTACTTCACCGCGTGGGAGGACGGGCAGCCACTGGACCCCCAGGCGCCCGGCTACGCCAAGACCCTGCTGGACCAACTCGCTTGGTGGGCGGCCGCCTTGAGCGCGGCCCGCGAGGCGAGCCCGTACCCGGCCTGACCGGTCTCCGGCTGTCAGTGGTCGCCTCTAAAGTCTCTGACATGGCGACTCTTCCCAATCCGCTGCCGAAGCTGGCGGCCGACCCGAGCGGCAGCTCGTTCGGGCTTGAACTCCCTCTCGGGAGACTGATCGACACGACGGCCGAAGGCCCGTCGGACGAAGCGCTGTTGTGGTGCGCGGACGGACCGGCTGGGCCCGGTGACTACGACGCGCTGCGGTCCGCGCGCACCGCCGGGCTCCTCCCGCTGCTCATGGACGTGAACGGCGACCAAGGCGGCCCAGGGGAATGGGAGTTGAGCCCCGACGAGATGTCGTATCCCGGGGACCACGACGCCGACGAGGTGCTGGAGGAGTTCTGGGAGGAGTACACGGACGAGGGCGACGAGTGGCCCGGCCTCGCCGAACCGCTCGCCCTCGTCGCCGATCCCGACGAGCGGGCGGCCGAGGTCGCCGACTCCCTGACCGGCGGCGGGCCAGGGTTCAAGGCACCGCACCTCGCCCTGGTGCCGGCCCGCCGCAGCGCTGACATCCCGGCGGCGATCGGCTGGATGGGCCCCGCCAACCACGAGAACGACACGGCCCGCCTCTGCGCGGTCCTCCGTTCCTGGGAAGACCGCTTCGGCATACGGGTCGTGGCCCTCGGCTTCGACCGGCTGACCGTGTCCGTGGCGGCCCCGCCCGCCGACCTCGACGAGGCCGAGGAAGTGGCCGCCGAGCACTTCGCCTTCTGCCCGGACGACATCGGCGACCTGGAGACGTACGCCCAGAAGCTGATCGACCGGCCCACCTGGCACTTCTGGTGGGACTGACCCGAGCCTGACGCGGCACCGCACTCCGGTGGTGGGGCCCGGCCGCCCGGGATACGTTCGGGAGGCCCGTCCCTTTTGTCGCCCACCGGAGGCTGGCTGTGATGAGCGGAAGCGAGCCCGACCGGCCGCAGGAGCTGGCCGGTCGGACCGTCGTCGTGATCGGTGCCAGCTCGGGCATCGGGCTCGAAACCGCGCGCCAGGTCCGCGCCGCCGGTGGCCAGGTCGTCATGGCCGCGCGCGATCCGCAGCGGCTGGAGCGGGCCGCCGCGGAGGTCGGACCGCTGAGCACCGCGATCCTGGACGCCCTCGACACGGACCGGCTGCGGGAGTTCTTCGACGAACTGCCCGGCCCGGTCGACCACGTCCTCTCGACCGTCGGCGGCCCCTTGTACGGGCCGCTGGCCGACCTGGACCTGGCGGAGACCGGCCGGTACTTCGGTGAACGCCTCGCCATGGTGCTCGGGATCGCGAAGTACGGCCGGGAGCGGGTCAGGGCCGGGGGCACGCTGTTGTTCATCGGCGGCACGGGCGGGCGCCGCCCCGGCGTCGGCATGTCCGTCATCGCCGCGATGACCGCCGCCCTCCCCGCCCTCACCAGGAACCTGGCCCTCGAACTCGCGCCGGTCCGGGTCAACGTCATCGCCCCCGGCTTCGTCGACACCCCCCTGTCGGCCTCGCTCCTGGGCGACCGGCTCGACGCCCGCCGGGAGGAGCTGGGTGCCTCGCTCCCCATCCGCCGGGTCGTCGGCCCGGCGGACGTCGCCGCCCTGGCGGTCCACATCATGCGCAACGAAGCCCTGACGGGCGCGACCTACGACATCGACGGCGGGCAACAGCTCCTGCCCCAATGACCGCCGTTCAGGACAGCAGCTTCATCCCCTCCGGTGCCTCGATCCCGAACTCCTCGTCCAGCACCCGCCGTACGTCGGCCTCGTCGGCCAACTCGCGCTTGTGTACCTGCCCGTCGGCCCACGTCTCCGTCAACAGGCTTCCGTGGAGCAGGAGATGTCGATCGGCAGTGACCCGCTGGACGAACAGGCGCTGGGTGAAGGGAGAGCGCGGATTCGTGGCGATGTGCCAGTTGATGACCTCGAAGTCGACGTGCTCGAAGGGCTCCAGGGTGAAGGCGTACTGCGGCTGCCAGGAACCGTCGATGTACGCCTCCAGCATCCACATCTCCAGCGGGCCGCGATGCGGCACCCGGACGAAGCGGTGCCTACGCCCCGCGTCCTCGAACTCCCCACCCAGCACCAGCGGCACCGGTTCCAGCAGCGCGCCGATCGCCCCGAACCCGACGTCGGCCAGATAGGGCTGCGGATCGCCCGGCACGTCCACGCGGAGCGTCATATGGGTGCGCGGGCGGCTCTCGATCCGGTCCGTGCCCACGACCACCCGGGCCGTCAGGAGGGTCACCCCGAAGCCGAGCGCGCGCAGCGCGGTGGCCAGCAGCGTGTTCTGCTCGTAGCAGTAGCCACCGCGCCGGCTGCGCAGCAACTTGGCCATCAGATCGGACAGTTCGAGGGAGGGAGCGGTACGCCGGAGCGCGTCGAGGTTCTCGAAGGGGATGCCCCGCATGTGCGCGAGGTGCACCCCCTTCAGCGTCGCCGTGTCGGGCCGCCGCTCCCCCGCCCACCCGAGGTGCGCGAGGTACTCGTCGAGGTCGAAGCCATCACTGTCGGACATGCGCCCAGCCTAGGCAACACGATCGACCCCACCGCTCACTGCTGCGTGGCCGGCTCCAGCGCCTCCACCGCCGCGGCGGCGGCCGAGGAGTCGGGGCCGTAGAAGATGTCGATGTCGACCTCCTCGCCGCCCATGGTCAGGGTGTCCCACGCGCCGCTGAGGACCAGCATGCGCAGGGTGCGGTCCTCCAGGGTCGCGAGGCGTTCGAGGATCGCCTCGTCGTCCGGCATGCCGGGCAGGCGGGGCGCCAGCCTGTCCCGGATCGCCGCCATGCGCGCCAGCAGCGTCGCCGTGTCCGCCTCGCGGTCGGGTTCCTCGGCGATGCCGTCGATGCCGTGGTCGATGATGTCCTTGATGGCCCAGGTGACGCCCTGGTCGTCGGTGGTGACCATCGCCTTCCAGGCGCGGCTCTTGTGCCGGTACTGGAGCATCGACATCGCGGCCTCGTGCCGCAGGAAGTCCGCGTCCCGGAAAGGCCGCCCGTTCCAGGCGCTGTTGAGGGAGCGGGCCAGTGAGATCGCGGACGCCAGGCCGCTGTTGAGGCCACGGCCGGGCCAGAAGTGGATGGAGTTGGCCGCGTCGCCGAGCAGGAAGCCGTACGTGCCGGGGGTGTTGACGGTCGGGGGCAGCAACTCGGCGGAGAAGCGTGGGCGTTGGACCATGTCGAGGCGGAAGCTGGTGACCGCGCTCAGGTCCCCGTCCTTGACGTTGAACAGCCGCAGCCCTTCGTGCACCCGCTTCCACAGGGGCGAGCCCTTGATGAGGGCGGGGAGGAACAGCGTGCCGTGGGTCGCGCACTGGAAGTCGCCGTGCTCGTCGCGGTTCATCAGGCACGGGCGGGAGGCGATGCACTCCTCGAAGACCCGGCGGACCGGGTCGATGCCGATGACCTCCGTCAACTCGGAGTCGGTGAGCCGCATGTTGAGGAAGCCCTCGCCGCGCAACGAGTTGAGCAGGAACCGGTTCTGAGCGACCGTCAGCAGGATCGCCATGGGGTCGGGGAGTTCCGACTTGACGCGCAGGCCGAGGACGACGTCCCGCAGATGGACCCCGTCGAGGGAGTAGATCGACTCGTCGGCCTTGCCGAAGCGGGCGGCGAAGTGCTCCCGGGTGCGGGACCGGCCGCCGTCGCAGATGGCGAGCACGTGCTGCGAGGCGAGTTCGTCGCGCTGCTCCGCCGGGTCGAACTTGGCCGGGATCAGCCGTATGCGGTCCCGCTTCTCGTTCGCCAGCTCCAGCAGCTTGTCCTCGATGTAGGCGATCCGCATGTTGCGCGGGTGGTGGTCGCCGATCGAGTCCGGGCCCGACGGCCACATCTCGGTGTAGTTCTCGGGGTCGAAGAGCCGGTCCTGCACGTACTGCGGCCAGGCGAGGTACTGCCGGCTCTGCACGGTCACCACCTGCTGGCGCCGTACGTTGCCCTCGTCCGCGTCCTTCCAGACGATGCTGCGGCCCTTCTTGCGCCACCGGCCCTCGAAGACGGTGATCTTGACCTGGGCGCCGAGGAAGTGCTCAAGGAGCAGCGCCATGGACAGGCCGACCGGGCCGCCGCCGACGACGGTGACCCGCACCTCCGAGCCGTCGCTCTCCTCCGGGTGGGTCACCGAGCGGGGCAGGTTGAGTGCCATGAGGGTCTGCATGGCGTCGGCGACCTCGAAGCGGAACTCCTGGTCGCCGATGGTGATTTCATCGCCGGCCTGGAGCAGCCGGGACTCGATCTCCTCGCCGTTGACCTGTGTGCCGTTGCTGCTGCCGAGGTCGGTCAGGACGTATCCCTTGTCCTGGTCGAAGACGATCTCCGCGTGGAATCGCGAGACACTCGGGCTGGCGATGGCGACCGTGTTCCCCGCGTTGCGTCCGAAGGTGACGCGGGTGTCGACGATCGGGATGCGCTCTCCCGCGAGCAGGCCTTCGCGTCCGACGAGCACCGGTGCCATGGCACTTCCTTCCAGGACTTCCTGGACCACCAGGATTTTCGGGGGTGATGACATCAGCAGCGCTGTGACACATCGACTCTATTCTTGCGTGATCAAGTATTCCAGAGCCCAACTCGACCCGTTACCAAGGGGATTCAGGCACCGCTCCTCAATCCCTCCCCCAGCCTCCTCAGCCCCTCCCGGATCTCCCCCGGCGTCTGCGTCACGAAGCACAGCCGCATCGTCGAACGGTCGGGCTCCCCGGCGTAGAAGGGCGCACCCGGCACATAGGCCACGTCCTGCCGCACCACCCGCGCCAGCAGCTCCGTCGTGTCGTACGACTCCGGAAGCCGCGCCCACAGGAACATGCCGCCCTCGGGCCGCTCCCAACTCGACCCCTCGGGAAGTGAGTTCGCGAGCCCCCCGAGCATCGCGTCCCGCCGCTCCCGGTAGACGGCGGCCACCCCCGCCACATGCGCGTCGAGGTCGTTGTCCGCCAAGTACCGTGCCGCGGCGAGCTGGTTGACGGTCGGGGTGTGCAGGTCGGCGGCCTGCTTGGCGACAACACAGGCCCGGAGCAGGTCCCTCGGCGCCCGCAGCCAGCCCAGCCGCAGCCCCGGCGCCATCACCTTGGAGAAGGAGCCGAGCAGGACCGTACGGTCCGCCGCGCCCTCGTGGGCCGCGATCCACGGCAACCGCTCACCCTCGAAGCGGAGTTCGCCGTAGGGATCGTCCTCCACGATCCACAGCCCGCGCCGCGCGGCGACGGCGGCGACCGCGGCCCTGCGGTCGGCGGGGAGGGTGCGGCCAGTGGGGTTCTGGAAGGTCGGCACGGTGTAGAACAGCTTGGGCCGCTCACGGACGACGAGTTCGTCCAGCGCCTCGGGATCGATCCCGTCCTCGTCCCCCGGCACGCCGACGATCCGCGCACCGGCGAACGCGAACACCTGAAGTGCCGCCAGATAACAGGGCCGTTCGACCAGGACGACGTCCCCCGGCTCCAGCAGCGCGGTCGCGAGGAGCGACAGCGCCTGCTGCGATCCGGTGGTGACGAGCAGGTCGTCGGCGTCGGTGGGCAGCCCGCGGACGGAGGTCCGCCCGGCGAGCGCGGCCCGCAGCACCGGCTCGCCCTCGGTCGTCGCGTACTGCAGCGCCCGCGCGGGCGTCCCGTCGAACACCGCCTGATAGGCCGCGGCGATACCGGTGGCGTCGAAGAGTTCGGGGGCCGGGAGCCCGCCCGCGAAGTTGATCACCTCGGGGCGGGCCGTGACGGCGAGGATGTCCCGTACCGGCGAACCGCCGATCGCACGGGCCCGCGCGGCGAGCGGCGGGAGCGGGGCAAGGGGGACGGGGACCGACTCGGTGATGGCCATGTCCGGCAGCGTAGGAAAGTACCTGCCGCCTACAAACAGGTTTCCACGATCCGGACGGTCGCCGTCACCGGTCTCAGGCGGCGTCAGGCTTTGGTGCCCGTCGCCCCGTACACGTTGATGTCGTCGTCCGTCACATCGTTGATGTCCCGGTAGGTGATCTTCTCGATGTCGTCGAGACTGTCGAAGTACGCCTGTTCCACGGCCGGGGGCGCGGGCGCCGGGCCGGGGTGCCACTGGTGGGCGGGGATCACACCCGGCTCGTCCAGGGTCAGCCCGGGGGTCTCGGTGAAGAACCGCTCGACCTCCGCCTTCGTACGGAACACGAAGGTGAACCCCCGCTCCGTGTACGTCCGTTGGACCGCGCGGGTCGGGATCGGGTGCATCTCGTCGGTGAGGTGGCTGAGCACGACATGACTGCCGGACGGCAGCACGTCCACCAGGTCGCGCACCAGCGGATACGCCTCCTCGTCCTCGACGAAGTGCAGAATCGCCACCAGCAGCAGCGCGATCGGCTGGTTGAAGTCGAGGGTCTTGGCGGCCTGTTCGAGGATGTCGTCCGGGCGGCGCAGGTCCGCGTCGATGTAGTCGGTACGGCCCTCGTCCGTGCTGGTGAGCAGCGCGCGGGCGTGCGCCAGGACAACCGGGTCGTTGTCTACGTACACGATCCGCGACTCGGGGGCGATGCCCTGGGCGATCTGGTGCACGTTCTCCGCGGTGGGCAGCCCGGTGCCGATGTCGAGGAACTGGCGGACCCCGTGCTCCTGCGACAGCCGGGTCACCGCGCGGCGCATGAAGTCGCGGTTGTGCCGGACGTCGAGATAGCCGCGCGGGTTGGCGGCGAGCGCGGCGGCGGCCGCCTGGCGGTCCACGGGGTAGTTGTCCTTGCCGCCGAGGAAGACGTCGTAGACGCGGGCCGGGTGCGCCTTGGTGGTGTCGATCCTCCTTCTCAGCTCGGCGGGATCTTGGCTGAGGGCGTCGCCGGACATGCGTGTCTCCCAGGAGAGTGGGTCATTCGGACGTCAACCGGAGCAGTGTCAACAACCTAACTCCCGGCGGGACTTGATGGTGCCCAAGTGGGAGGAAGGGTCCCGGCGTCCTCCCGGCGTCCCGTACCGCGCCCGGGAGGGACTGCGTCCCCGCAGGTCAGCGCGGGCGGGACGGTCCGGACGTCCCGAATCCCGCGCGGGCCGTAGCGCGGGCGGGGCTCGACCGCCCAAGCTGCAACCTGCGATCCACACCGCATCGCATCGCTCCGACAGGGGGACCCATGCCCGTCCGCACGATCCGCGTCCGCCGCCTGGCCGTCTCCGCGACGGCCGCCGTGCTCGCCGCGCTGCTGCTCACGGGCTGCAAGGACGGCATGGGCGTACGCGACGAGGGCCCGTCGGGCACGACCCCCACAGCCCGGTCCCCGCGCTGAGGGCCGGTGTCGGGGTCAGGCGTGCGCCGGGATCCGCTTCGGGCACGGACCGAACCGGTTCTCGTCCGGCTCGCTCTCCGTCAGCGTGAAGATCAGCATCACGACGGTCCCGACGAACGGCACGAGCCCGATGAGGACCCACCACCCCGAGCGGTCCGTGTCGTGCAGCCGCCGGACGGTCACGGAGAGGCCGGGCAGCACAAGCATCACGCTGAACACGAACGCGGTGGCGACGAGCGCCGGCGACCTCCCCGCGGCGCCGAACCCGACCAGCAGGACATAGCCGACGTAGGCGAACGCCACGAACGTCCAGTACTCCAGGCGCCGCGCACGCCCGCCGAAGTCGGCGTACTTCCGCATCGCCTCCACGAACCAGTGCACAACTGCCCCCTGCCCGCCCGGGCGGTCCCGTCCCGCTCCCGCCATTCCCTCAGTCGCGCAGCTTAAGGGCTGCCTCGACCGCCCAGTAGGTCAGGATGTTCCGCGCCCCGGCCCGCTTGATCCCGGTCAGCGTCTCGAAGATCGCCCGGTCCCGGTCCAGCCAGCCCTTCTCGGCGGCGGCCTCGACCATCGAGTACTCGCCGGAGATCTGATAGGCGGCGACGGGAACGTCCGAGACCTCGGCGACCTTGGCGAGGATGTCGAGATAGGGCCCGGCCGGCTTCACCATCACCATGTCGGCGCCCTCTTCGAGGTCGAGCGCCAACTCCCGCAGGGACTCACGGGCGTTGGCCGGGTCCTGCTGGTACGTCTTGCGGTCCCCCTTGAGCGAGGACCCGACGGCCTCGCGGAACGGACCGTAGAACGCGGACGAGTACTTGGCGGTGTACGCGAGGATCGCGACGTCCTCCCGCCCGATCTGGTCGAGCGCGTCCCGCACGACCCCGATCTGCCCGTCCATCATCCCGCTCGGCCCGACGACATGAGCACCGGCGTCGGCCTGTACCTGAGCCATCTCGGCATACCGCTCAAGGGTGGCGTCATTGTCGACGCGCCCGTGCTCGTCAAGCACTCCGCAATGCCCATGATCGGTGGTCTCGTCGAGACAAAGATCGGACATGACGAGGAGTTCGTCCCCGACCTCGGCCCGCACGTCCCGCAGCGCGACCTGGAGAATCCCGTCCGGATCCGTCCCCGGCGTCCCGAGCGCGTCCTTCTTGCTCTCCTCCGGCACCCCGAACAGCATGATCCCGGAGATCCCGGCGGCCACGGCCTCGGCGGCGGCCTTCCGCAGACTGTCCCGCGTGTGCTGCACGACCCCGGGCATGGCCGCGATCGGCACCGGCTCACTGACCCCCTCCCGCACGAACGCCGGGAGGATGAAGTCGGCCGGGTGCAACCGGGTCTCGGCCACCATCCGCCGCATGACGGGGGTGGTCCGCAGCCGCCGGGGGCGCGAGCCGGGGAAGGATCCGTACGTCGTCATGCCGTCTACGCTACGCCCGCCCCAGGGGCACCTTTGCCGACGACCAGTCGGCGACGGCTTCGGCCCACAGCGCGCCTATTCCTGTCCGCGCGCATCCTCTTCGGGCACGGCGAGGATCTGAAGTGCGCGCCGCGCCGACTCGTCCCCCAGCTCGGCGGCCTCGCGGAAATACCCGACGGCCTCGTCCCGGCGGTCCAGACCGACCAGAAGGCGACCCAGGGCGTACATCCCGCCGGCATTCCCGTCGGCGGCGGCTTGGACGAGCCAGTCCTCGGCCTCCCCCAGGCTCCCCTGCTTCTCGTACATCAGCCCCAGATTCACCGCCGCACCGCTGAATCCGGCCCGGTAGGAGTCCAGATAGAAACGGGCGGCGCGCTCGGTGTCTCCGCGCTCCTTGGCCAGATCCCCCAGGAAACCGAGCGCCCCGGGATGCCCCTTCTCCGCCGCCCGCCGCAGAATCTCCTCGGCCTCCGCCCGACGCCCCCGACCGAGCCAGAGCCCAGCCAGCGACACGTCCGCGTCGAGGTGCCCCTGCTTCGCCGCCATCGCGAAGAAGCGCTCGGCGGTGGGCAGTTCACCCGCCGTCTGGTAGTGGAGCCCCATGTTGTACTGCGACGGCGCATGCCCGTCCCCGGACGCTTTGGCGTACCAGCGCAGCGCCTCGACGACCTCCTCGTGATCGCCGCCGAGGAGCTGCCGCGCAAGACTGTGCATGGCCCCGGTGTCCCCCGCTTCGGCGGCCCGCCTGAACCATCGGATCGCGTCAGCACGCTCACCGAGATCGACGTGGACGAGCCCAAGGTTGTACTGAGCGTCGACGTGCCCCGCCTCCGCCGCCCGCAGATAGGCGTCCCGAGCCTCCTCCAGCCGCCCCTGCCCGGCCAGAGCGACTCCGCGCCTGAACCACTTCCGCGCCCCGAACCCACCCAAGACAACCCCCACGGTGACTGCGTTCAGCCCGTCCGGTGTCTTCCCGGCACAGGCCGACAAAAATCAGCCCGCGCGGCGCCTTCTCAACGCAGGCCCGCACAATCAGCCCGTCCGGCGTTTGAGGACGAGGCCCCTTCAGGGCCGAAGCGCGGGTGTGGGGGCGCAGCGCCCCACGGACGCCCGCCCCCACTCACCGCAAACCGACACTCAACCTCAGGTCGTACGACGCCGCCGAGCCCCCGGCCGACGCTCACTCGGCCGCGTGACCGGATCCCCGGCCTCCTCCGCCGCAGCGCGCCGCCGCAACCCGAAGTTCGCCAACGCCTCGGCCAGCTTGTGCACGGACGGCTCCGGAGCCATCACATCCACCCGCAGCCCGTGCTCCTCGGCCGTCTTCGCCGTGGCGGGACCGATGCACGCGATCACCGTCACGTTGTGCGGCTTCCCGGCGATACCCACCAGGTTCCGCACGGTCGACGAGGACGTGAAGAGAACGGCGTCGAAACCACCCCCCTTGATCGCCTCCCGCGTGTCCGCCGGCGGCGGCGAGGCCCGCACGGTCCGGTAGGCGGTGACGTCGTCGACCTCCCAGCCCAGCTCGATCAGCCCGGCGACCAGCGTCTCCGTGGCGATGTCGGCACGCGGCAGGAACACCCGGTCGATCGGGTCGAAGACGGGGTCGTAAGGAGGCCAGTCCTCCAGCAGGCCGGCCGCCGACTGCTCACCGCTCGGCACCAGATCCGGCTTCACACCGAACGCGATCAACGCCTTCGCGGTCTGCTCGCCCACGGCAGCGACCTTGATCCCCGCGAAGGCCCGCGCGTCGAGCCCGTACTCCTCGAACTTCTCACTCACGGCCTTCACCGCGTTGACCGACGTGAAGGCGATCCACTCGTAGCGCCCGGTGACCAGGCCCTTGACCGCGCGCTCCATCTGCTGGGGCGTGCGCGGCGGTTCGACGGCGATCGTCGGCACCTCGTGCGGAACGGCGCCGTAGGACCGGAGTTGGTCGGAGAGCGAGGCCGCCTGCTCCTTCGTGCGCGGGACGAGGACCTTCCAGCCGAACAGCGGCTTGGACTCGAACCACGACAACTGGTCGCGCTGGGCGGCGGCGGAACGCTCACCGACCACGGCTATCACCGGCCGGCCGCCATCCGGTGAGGGCAGCACCTTCGCCTGCTTCAGCGTCTGCGCGATCGTGCCGAGCGTCGCGGACCAGGTCCGCTGACGAGTGGTCGTACCAGCCACTGTGACCGTCATCGGAGTGTCCGGCTTGCGGCCGGCCGCCACCAACTCACCGGCGGCGGAAGCCACCGAGTCCAGCGACGTCGACACGACGACCGTGCCGTCCGACGCGCCGACCTCGGTCCAGCAGCGGTCCGAGGCGGTGCGGGCGTCCACGAAACGGACGTCCGCGCCCTGCGCGTCCCGCAGCGGGACACCGGCGTACGCGGGCACGCCGACGGCCGCGGCGACACCCGGGACGACCTCGAAAGGCACACCCGCGGCGACGCAGGCGAGCATTTCCTCGGCGGCGTACGTATCTAGTCCGGGGTCCCCGGACACCGCACGTACGACCCGCCTGCCGCCCCGCGCGGCCTCCATGACAAGATGTGCCGCATCCCGCACAGCGGGTAGGCCAACGGTCGTTGACGCACCGTCAACAACCGTTAGTTGAGGCGTGCCTGTGCCCGGGAGCGAGCCCGAAGAAGGACTCGGATCCGGGTGCACGACGGCCACGCCTGATCGGGCGTGCGCACGTACGACGTCGAGCACCTCGTGCTCGGCGACGAGTACGTCCGCGTTCGCCAGCGCCTCCACGGCGCGCAGTGTGAGCAGTCCCGGATCTCCGGGTCCGGCACCCAGGAAGGTGACGTGCCCGTGTTCCGGACCGGCGGCGGGAAGAGTGGTGGGGCTCACTTGGCTTGCTCCCCCATCAGACCGGCCGCGCCCTGGGCGAGCATCTCGGCGGCGAGTTCGCGACCGAGCGTCAGTGCTTGGTCATGCGTCTCGGGCACGGGACCGGTGGTGGACAGCTGCACCGTACGCGAACCGTCGGTCGTGCCGACTATTCCGCGCAGGCGCATTTCCTTGACAATCTGCCCGTCGGCCAGAAGGTCGGCCAGCGCGCCCACAGGGGCGGAGCAGCCGGCCTCCAGGGCGGCGAGCAGGGACCTTTCGGCAGTCACGGCGATCCGCGTGAACGGGTCGTCGAGTTCACCGAGTGCCGCGATCAGGTCCGCGTTGTCCGCGGCGCATTCGATCGCCAGGGCCCCCTGGCCGGGGGCGGGCAGAACAGTGTCGACCGACAGGAAGTCGGTCACTTCGTCGAGGCGGCCGATCCGGCTCAGTCCGGCGGCGGCCAGGACGACGGCGTCCAGCTCACCGTCCCGCACGAAGCCGATCCGGGTGTCGACGTTGCCCCGGATCGGGACCGTCTCGATGTCGAGGCCGTGGCCGCGCGCGTACGCGTTCAGCTGGGCCGTGCGCCGCGGGGAGCCCGTACCGATGCGCGCCCCGCGGGGCAGGTCGGTGAACTTCAGGGCGTCACGCGCGACGAGCACGTCCCGCGGGTCCTCGCGCTCCGGTACGGCGGCGAGCACGAGCCCCTCGGGCTGCGCGGTCGGCAGGTCCTTCAGCGAATGAACCGCGAAGTCGACCTCACCGCCGAGCAGCGCGTCCCGCAGCGCGGTCACGAAGACTCCCGTGCCGCCGATCTGGGCGAGGTGCTCGCGGGAGGTGTCGCCGTAGGTGGTGATCTCGACGAGCTCGACGGGCCGTCCGGTCACCTGGCTCACGGCGTCCGCCACCAGCCCGGACTGAGCCAGGGCGAGTCTGCTCCGCCTCGTCCCCAGTCTCAGTGTCTTGCTACTCATGCGAGCCCTCGGTTCTTGCTGATCTCGTTCTCAGAGTCTTCTTCGGCCCTGGAGACGGAGGCCACCGTCTCCTGGTCGAGGTCGAACAGGGTGCGCAGCGCGTCCGCGTACCCGGCGCCGCCGGGCTCGGCCGCGAGCTGCTTGACCCGTACGGTCGGCGCGTGCAGCAGCTTGTCCACCACGCGCCGCACGGTCTGGGTGATCTCGGCGCGGTGCTTGTCGTCGAGGCCGGGCAGCCGTCCGTCGAGCCGGGCGATCTCGCCCGCCACGACCTCGGCGGCCATGGCGCGCAGGGCGACCACGGTCGGCGTGATGTGCGCGGCCCGCAGGGCTGCCCCGAAGGCCGCGACCTCGTCGGAGACGATACGCCGTACCGCGTCCACGTCGGCCGCCATCGGAGCGTCCGCCGAGGCCTCGGCGAGCGTCTCGATGTCGACGAGCCGTACTCCGGCCAGCCGGTGCACGGCCGCGTCCACGTCACGCGGCATCGCGAGGTCGAGGACCGACAACACCGGCGCGGGGCGCGGGATCCGGTCCACGGGCTCGGGCCTGCGCCGCTCGGGGATCCGGCCGACGGTCACGGCCATGGTGGCGAGTTCGGCGATGAGTTCCGCCTCCGCCTCGGGCGTACGACGGCCGCTCTCGCGCCGGTCGACACCGGCCCCGGAGACCCAGGCCGCGTGCTGCTCCAGCGTCGCCGCGTCCATCCCGGCCACGGCGGCCTCCCCCATCACGGAGAAGCCGGTCGCACCCTGCACCGCGGAAAGGTCCAGCGGACAGCCGTCCTCGGCCCCGACGGAGGTCGGCGGAAGCTCTTCGCGTACGACGCCCTGCGCGGCCGTACGACCCGCCGTCGCGTCCTGCGACACCCGGCCCTCGACCGCTCCGGCGATCGTGTCGGCCGTCAGGACCAGGCCCGTCGCGCCCGTGCAGGACACGGTGACATCGGCACGTGTCAGCTCGAACGGCACCGAATCCATCGGTACCGCGCGGGCCGACACGTCCGTTTCGGGGCTCTCGGTGATGATCTGGGCGAGCCGCTCGGCGCGGTCGGAGGTGCGGTTGGCGACGACGATCTCGGCGACCCCGGCACGCGCGAGGGTCGCGGCGGCCAGCGACGACATGGAGCCGGCGCCGATCACCAGGGCGCGTTTCCCCTTGGCCCAGGCCTCCACCGGCGTACCGGAGGAGAGCTGCTGAAGGCCGAAGGTGACCAGGGACTGGCCCGCGCGGTCGATGCCGGTCTCGGAGTGGGCGCGCTTGCCGACCCGCAGGGACTGCTGGAACAGGTCGTTCAACAGCCGCCCGGCGGAGTGCAGTTCCTGCGCCTTGGCGAGGGAGTCCTTGATCTGGCCGAGGATCTGGCCCTCGCCGACCACCATCGAGTCGAGGCCGCAGGCCACCGAGAAGAGGTGGTGGACGGCCCGGTCCTCGTAGTGCACGTAGAGATAAGGAGTGAGCTCGTCCAGGCCGACGCCGCTGTGCTGGGCGAGCAGCGTGGAGAGTTCGGCGACGCCCGCGTGGAACTTGTCCACGTCGGCGTAGAGCTCGATGCGGTTGCAGGTGGCCAACACGGCGGCCTCGGTGGCCGGTTCGGCGGCGACCGTGTCCTGCAGCAGCTTGATCTGGGCGTCCTCGTTCAGCGTGGCCCGCTCCAGGACGCTGACCGGGGCGCTGCGGTGACTCAGCCCGACGACGAGGAGACTCATGCCGGCATCACGGCGGGGACGTCCCCGTCAGGGCCCTGCTCGGTGGAGTCGGCGCGGCGCTTGGCGGCCGGGTGCGCGCCCTCGGCGGCCGCGGCCTCCTCGCCGGCCTTGCGCTGCTCGTGGAAGGCGAGGATCTGCAGCTCGATCGAGAGGTCGACCTTGCGGACGTCGACGCCGTCCGGGACGGTCAGCACGGTCGGCGCGAAGTTCAGGATGGACGTGACACCGGCGGCCACGAGCCGGTCGCAGACGGGCTGGGCGGCACCGGCGGGGGTCGCGATGACGCCGATGGAGACGCCGTTGTCGCTGATGATCTTTTCCAGCTCGTCCGAGTGCTGCACCGGGATGCCCGCGACGGGCTTGCCGGCCATCGCCGGGTCGGCGTCGATGAGGGCGGCGACACGGAAGCCGCGCGAGGCGAACCCGCCGTAGTTCGCGAGGGCGGCGCCGAGGTTTCCGATACCGACGATCACGACCGGCCAGTCCTGGGTCAGGCCCAGTTCGCGGGAGATCTGGTAGACGAGGTACTCGACGTCGTAGCCCACACCACGGGTGCCGTAGGAGCCGAGGTAGGAGAAGTCCTTGCGCAGCTTCGCGGAGTTGACGCCCGCGGCGGCGGCCAGCTCCTCGGAGGAGACCGTGGGTACCGAGCGCTCCGAGAGTCCGGTCAGCGCGCGGAGGTACAGCGGGAGACGGGCGACGGTGGCCTCGGGAATCCCTCGGCTACGGGTCGCCGGTCGGTGAGTTCGGCCAGTTGCCACGGTGCTCCTGCGGGTAGAGCGGGGCTGTGGGCGGTCACACGAACCCAGACCGCCCCGTCGGAAGCAGGCTATGTCTTTGTGAACGCGTGCACAAAGATGGTGTCCGATTTGCCCACCCAACGTGACCGGGGTCACGCACACGCGTTCCCGACGCATTCCAGGGGGCAAAACCGCCACACTCCTCGTAATTCCCGCCCCCGAGACCAAACCGCCGTCGATCCTAAGCGACGTTCGGGTGCGCGTTGAACTACTTGGTCAGTTCCCGGCGCAGGCGGCCCTCGTCCACCCGCCAGAAAGTGTGCTGTTTCCCATCCACCAGGACGACCGGAATCTGCTCCCAGTACTCGTCGTGCAGGCGCTGGTCCACGGTGATGTCCTTCTGTTCCCACGGGACCCCGAGATCGGCGCAGACCTTCTCCACGACGAGCTGCGCGTCCTCGCACAGATGACAGCCGGGCTTCCCGATGAGGGTGACGAGATGACTCATGCACCCCATTCTCACGCCGTCCGGCCACTTCTTTAACGGCCCGGTCGCGGAGAGTTCACAGCCTCCGAACCTCTTGGCTCCGGAACCACCGAACAAACTGGCTATGCTCACGACATGGCCGCTCTCGGATGGCTCACTCCCCGTAGGCGCTCCGCCACGGCGCGGAGCGTGTTGGCAGGCGAGGCCTCTGCGGAGGCAGCGCGCAAGTCGTCGCAGGACGTCCAGGACATAGAGGACGCCCTCGCGGAAGAAGCAACCGCGGAACCGGAGTTCCCGGTCCTCGGCGACGACAGAGCCGCGGCCTTCTTCGACCTCGACAACACCGTCATGCAGGGCGCGTCGATCTTCCACTTCGGCCGCGGCCTGCACAAACGGAAGTTCTTCGAGACCCGCGACCTCCTCAAGTTCGCCTGGCAGCAGGCCTATTTCAGGCTCGCCGGCTCCGAGGACCCCGAGCACATGCAGGAGGCGCGCGACTCCGCGCTGTCCATCGTCAAGGGCCACCGCGTCGCCGAACTCCAGTCGATCGGCGAGGAGATCTACGACGAGTACATGGCCGAGCGCATCTGGCCCGGCACCCGCGCCCTCGCCGAGGCACACCTCGCCGCGGGCCAGAAGGTGTGGCTCGTCACAGCGGCCCCGGTGGAGATCGCCAACGTGATCGCCCGCCGCCTCGGCCTCACCGGCGCGCTCGGCACGGTCGCCGAGTCCGTCGACGGCGTCTACACCGGCAAGTTGGTCGGCGAACCGCTGCACGGCCCCGCCAAGGCGGAGGCCGTCAAGGCACTGTCCGCGGCCGAGGGCCTGGACCTCTCCCGCTGCGCCGCCTACAGCGACTCGCACAACGACATCCCGATGCTCTCGCTGGTCGGGCACCCCTACGCCATCAACCCGGACGCCAAGCTGCGCAAGCACGCCCGGCAGTTGGACTGGCGGCTGCGCGACTACCGCACGGCCCGCAAGGCGGCCAAGGTCGGCATCCCGGCGGCGGCCGGCGTGGGCGCGGTGGCGGGCGGCACGGCCGCGGCGATCGCATTGCATCGCCGACGCCGGTGACGCGGTAAACACAGCCAATCCACGGGTCGTACCCGCGTAACCCCCTGTCCAGTCACGTTGGCTGCACACGGCCACAACACGCCCTGCTCCCTGACTGAATTCGGACCGTTCTGATCAACAACCGTTCACTCTGCGGTACTTGATCGAGCGCCAATCGGTTACAGAAGCGACGTAATCGATGATTTGAGCAACTGGGTGTAGCAGCGCCTGCACGAAGCGTTATTCTCCTCAGACGCAATCCGGCACCTCTCTGTCGCTACGACGGGTGAACGTTCCGGTACTGCACGTGATGGAAGCTCTGCCTCTGGGAGTCCCGTGTACCCACACGTCGGGGTTGACGCCTCGGGCCTGGCTACGCTGCGCGCAACGGTCCAAGACCTGTTGCGCGGCTTCGTCCCCACCGCGTACGCCGTCCCCGCCGCCTTCGCCACCACCGCACCCGTCGGTCCGTGCTACGCACTGGCCGACGGCGGCGCCGCTGTTGGCAGACGAGGGCGCTCGGCCGGCGCCGCCACCGCACGACGTCCGGCCGCTGACAGCGACAGCGCCCGGATGATGGACCTCGTGGAGCGTGCCCAGGCCGGCGAAGCCGACGCCTTCGGCCGCCTCTACGACCAGTACAGCGACACTGTGTACCGGTACATCTACTACCGAGTGGGAGGCAAAGCCACCGCCGAGGACCTCACCAGCGAGACCTTTCTGCGCGCCCTGCGCCGCATCGGCACGTTCACCTATCAGGGTCGGGATTTCGGCGCCTGGCTCGTGACGATCGCCCGCAACCTGGTCGCCGACCACTTCAAGTCGAGCCGCTTCCGGCTGGAAGTGACCACCGGCGAGATGCTCGACGCCAACGAGGTCGCACGCTCCCCCGAGGACTCCGTCCTGGAGTCCCTCTCGAACGCCGCACTGCTCGACGCCGTACGACGACTCAACCCCCAGCAGCAGGAGTGCGTCACGCTCCGCTTCCTCCAGGGCCTCTCCGTCGCGGAGACCGCCCGGGTGATGGGCAAGAACGAGGGCGCGATCAAGACCCTCCAGTACCGCGCCGTGCGCACGCTCGCCCGGCTCCTCCCGGACGACGCCCGCTGACGGCACACGCTCGGTAACGCCCAACTCGCGCTCAGTGAAAGTCCGTTGAGTTCGCGGTCGGATCATCCGTCGTCCGTAACCCAAGTGCCGCGCCACTCGTTGTGCGGGATACAGGCTCCCTGTGGTCACACCCTGACCCTCTCCGATCACTCGATCGTGTGGATGCGGTCAGGAGGTGCAACCCTCAGGACCCCCTGGGGAGTCGACCGTCATGACGAGAGGAGGTGCCGCCAGTGATCGCGAACGTATCGGCGCACCGGCGGGCGAACGCCTTCGCCCAGGCCCTGGAAGAGGAGCAGTCCGACCGGGGCACGGCGGCCGAACAGTCCGAAGGACCGGCACCGGCCCCGGCTGCTGCGGAACAGACCGAGCAGGGCCGCATGCTGGCCTTCGCCACCGGTCTCGGCGAGCTGCCCAAACCCGTGCTGGACCCCGAGGTCAAGGTCGTCCAGCGGGCTCAGCTGGTCGCCGCGTTCGAGGCCATGCTGCAAGGAGGCGAGGCACCACAACCTTCGGTACCGGAGCAGCGATCCCACCGGTCCCGGGGCACCCACCGGGCCACCGGACTGGGCAAACTGCGACCCCGGTCCCGGCTCAGCAAGGGCCTCGCGGCCGGCGGCCTGAGCGTCGGAGTCGCCGCCGGAGCCTTCGGCGGAGTCGCCGCCGCCAGCTCGGACGCCCTGCCCGGCGACGGGCTGTACGGCCTGAAGCGCGGCATCGAGGACTTCAAGCTCAACTACCTGTCCGACGGCGACGACCAGCGCGGAGTGTCCTACCTCGACCAGGCGTCCAACCGCCTGAGCGAGGCACGCCGGCTGATCGAGCGGGACCGCGGCGGCCACCTCGACCACGAGCAGCTCGGCGAGATCCGCCGCACGCTCGCCGGGATGACGCACGACGCGTCCGAGGGCCACCGTCTGCTGCACCAGGCCTACGAGCAGGACCCGAACTCGCTGGGCCCCATCCAGGCCCTCTCCGCGTTCTCCCGCTCGCACCGCGAGGCCTGGGGCGCCCTGCGCGACCGCCTGCCGGTCCAGCTCGGCGACGTCAGCGATCAGGTCTCCTCGGTCTTCGACGCCATAGACGAAGAGGTCGCCCCGCTCCAGTCCCTGCTCCCGCAGCCCCCGGCCAAGACCGGCGGCGGCACCGGCAGGCACCGCGCACCCGACACGGGGTCCACCGGCTCCACGGGTTCGCACCGCTCGACCACCCCGAGCACCACGGCGGACTCCCCCGAGAGCAAGGGCAGCCACTCCAGCTCCCCCACCGAGTCCGCCACCGACGGCGACGGCCTCCTCGGCGGCAACACGGGCGGCCTCCTGGACCCCCCGAAGTCCTCCGGCACGGCTTCCCCGTCCACGAGCAAGCCCTCGATCACCGAACCGGACGTCACACTGCCACCGCTCCTACCGGGCCTGTTGCCCGGCCTGGGCATCGACAGCGAGGACGCGAACTAGACGATCAACACCTGTGGGGCTACGAGGAGTTCCTCGTAGCCCCACAGGTGCATGTCAGCTTTCTCAGACGAAGCCCGCAAAAAGCTAGAAGAACACCGACCGCCGCTGCACCAACAACTTGTACAGCGTGTGCTGGATCTGTTCCCTCACCTGGTCCGTGAGGTTGAACATCAGCATCGGGTCCTCGGCCGCCTCCGGCGGGTAGCCGTCCGTGGGGATCGGCTCGCCGAACTGGATGGTCCACTTCGTGGGGAGCGGAATCGCGCCGAGCGGGCCCAGCCACGGGAACGTCGGGGTGATCGGGAAGTACGGGAAGCCCAGGATCCGGGCCAGCGTCTTGGAGTTGCCGATCATCGGGTAGATCTCCTCGGCCCCGACGATCGAGCACGGGATGATCGGCACGCCCTTGCGCAGCGCCGTCGACACGAAGCCGCCGCGGCCGAACCGCTGGAGCTTGTAGCGCTCGCTGAACGGCTTGCCGATGCCCTTGAAGCCCTCCGGCATCACACCCACCAACTCACCGCGCCCCAGCAGCCGTTCCGCGTCCTCCGCGCACGCGAGCGTGTGACCGGCCTTGCGGGCCAGCTCGTTGGCGACCGGCAGCATGAACACCAGGTCCGCCGCGAGGAGACGGAGATGCCGGTTCGCGGGGTGGTTGTCGTGGACGGCGATCTGCATCATCACGCCGTCCAGCGGAATCGTCCCGGAGTGGTTGGCGACGATCAGCGCGCCACCGTCCGCCGGGATGTTCTCGATGCCCTTCACCTCGACCCGGAAGTACTTCTCGTACAGCGGGCGCAGCGCCGGCATGAGGACCTCGTCGGTCAGCTCCTCGTCGTAGCCGAAGTCGTCGACCTCGTAGTCCCCGGTCAGCCGGCGGCGCAGGAAGGACAGGCCGTGGGCGATACGGCGTTCCAGGCCCCCCTGGCCGCTCTCACCCACCTCGCCGCCCTCGTTCTGCGGCCGCTCCGGCTCCTGCTCCTCACGTGTCACAGGAACATCATCCTGCGCGAAGTCCCGGCCCGGCAGGGGCTGGACCTCACGGACCAGTACGGGTTCGCCGTTCTTGCGCCGGCTTCCCCCGCTCCGGCGCCGCTGCGGCCGCTGCACGGCACCCGCGCGGGACCGGTCGTCGTCGAACGGAATGACCTTGGCATCCGCCATCGTTGATGCGCTCCTCAGTTGGCGCTCGGCGTCGGGGGGTGGCCACTGTCCGGCCGGGACAGCGCGGCGATCCGGTCGACGGCCCCCGCGAGGGCCTCCGGCGGCAGCAGCCCGGGACCCTGGCTCCGCGCGAAGTCCGCGAAGGTCTCGGCGGTCGTGTACTTGGGCTGGTACCCCAATGTCTCCCGCATCTGCACCGTCGACACGACCCGGCCGTGGGTCAGCAGCCGGATCTGCTCCGGGGAGAAGTCCGTCATGCCCAGCGTCCGCACCAGGGAACCGGCCCAGGTGACCGCCGGCAGCAGCAGCGGCACGGTCGGGCGGCCCAGGCGCCGCGAGCACTGGGAGAGCAGCAGGACGCCTTCCCCGGCGATGTTGAAGGTGCCGCTGTTGAGCGTGCCGCGCTCCGGTTCGTGCGAGGCGATCCGCAGCACCTCGATCACATCGTCCTCGTGCACGAACTGCAGCCGCGGGTCGTAGCCGAAGACGGTCGGCAGGACCGGCAGCGAGAAGTACGAGGCGAGCGGCGAATCCGCCGTAGGACCAAGGATGTTGGCGAACCGCAGCACGCACACGGCGACGTCGGGCCGCCGCCGGGCGAAGCCGCGGACATACCCCTCGACCTCGACGGTGTCCTTGGCGAAGCCGCCGCTCGGCAGGGACTTCGGCGGGGTCGTCTCGGTGAAGACGGCCGGGTCGCGCGGGGCGGAGCCGTAGACGTTGGTGCTGGACTTCACCACCAGGCGCTTGACGACCGGCGACTTCTGGCAGGCACCGAGGAGCTGCATGGTGCCGATGACGTTGGTCTCCTTGACCGTGGTCCGGCTGCCGCTGCCCAGCGCGGTGCCCGTCACGTCCATGTGGACGACCGTGTCGGCGCCCGACTCGGCGAGCACCCGCGCGATGGTGGGCTGCCGGATGTCGGCCTGGATGAACTCCGCGCCTCCCAGATGGTGCCCGGGCGGGACCGCGTCCACGGCGATCACCCGGTCCACTTCCGGGTCACGCTGAATGCGTCGTACGAACCGGCCCCCCAGCTGGCGGGCCACTCCGGTCACGAGCACGACCTTCCCCAAGATCAGCGCCTTCCTTCCGAGTTACCCGTGTGCGGCCAACCTAGCGGTTCGGTGTTGCGCTGTGATGACCGCCTGACGCACGAAGTCACGAGTACACGCAAACGGGCACATGCCGGGAACATAACTGTGGCCCCCCACCGGAGACCGGTGGGGGGCCACAGGAGACGCTCTCGCGGCGCCGCGTCGCCTACTTCTTGTTACGACGCTGCACGCGCGTGCGCTTCAGCAGCTTGCGGTGCTTCTTCTTAGCCATCCGCTTGCGCCGCTTCTTGATAACAGAGCCCACGACTACCCTCGCTCACTTCTCATCACTCGGTGCTGGGCATCATGGGCCCATACGACCTACAAGGGGCCAGCCTACCCGTCCGAGCGCTGAGGTCGTAATCGAGGTATCGCCTCAGGCTGTCTCCACCCCCACGTAGCTCTCGCGAAGGTACTCGTGTACCGCTTGCTCGGGGACGCGGAAGGACCGCCCCACCCGGATAGCGGGCAGATGACCGCTGTGCACCAACCGGTACACGGTCATCTTCGACACTCGCATCACCGAGGCGACCTCCGCCACGGTAAGGAACTGAACCTCGTTCAGAGGCCTCTCGCCAGCTGCAGCCATGACACACCTGAACCTTCCGCACTCGACGGTCACCGGCTTCCCCTTCCGGTGACTCTTCGTCGTTGCGTGCTCACTCCCCAATGTAGGGGCGGGTGATGCGAGTGGGGAAGAGGTGCACCCATCGGCGGCCTACTGTGACAGACACGCTCGATTGAGTACGTAGCGGGTAAGCGGGCGGTAGTAATCGGACCGCACGGCGTCATCAAGTGGAACTGCCACGGACACCGACCCCTCGGCCTCCCCCACGAACAGCGCAGGGTCGTCGGTATCGGCCAACCCAATCGCCTCAAACCCCAGCTGACCTGCCCCGCAGACCCATCCGTGGTCTCCGATCACCAGCTCCGGAAGCACCCCGCCGGCCTCCGCCGCCGCACCCAGCACGGTACGAACCGGGAGCGGTGAGTGCGTGTGTGCGCCGGGCTCACAACCGGGGCGTTCGGGGCCCGGATCGCGGACGAGGGCGACACCTCGTACGTAGGCCAGGTTGTACGTGCGTAGACCGAACCGGGTCGTTATGTCGACACAGCGACCATGCGCAGGGGTGAGAACAGCACATCCTGCCGCCGACAGCGCGTCCGCCAACGCGGCGTAGAACCCGAGCAGCCGGTGCGGGTGCCCGGTACCGAGCAGCACGGGTCCGTTGCGCTCCGCCACCGCACCCAGCCGGTCGGCGAAGGCATCCAGAGCGGTCAAAGTCCGCTCCGGATCGATCACATCATGCCCGGAAACATGTCGCGGGTCGGCCGAAACCCCACACTTGTCCGCCATGAGACCGATCAGATCCCCTTGCCCCCATGTCCATTCGGGATCGAGTCCGATCAGCACGCGGGGGTCACGGGCGGCGAAGGCCCGATAGCTCCGCAGGCTCTCCTCACGCGAGGTGGCCACGGGTCCGGCCAGCCGGGCGGCCAGCAGATGCGCGCGGAGCGCGCCAGTGGTCAACACGGAAGCGATGCTGACGGACCCCGGCACCGCCCACGGCGGGAACGCCGGAAACTCCGCACCGTTGGCGTAACACCGGTGACAAGACAGTGACAAAGACAGCCACAACTGTCGTACGGCTTCCTGGGTCTCACCCTGCGTGGACGGAACGACCAACCGTCCCGCGCAAGTTGACCAGCACGCACGCCAACTGGGGGAACACCACCATGAACATGAAGCTGTCCCGTCGCACCACGACCGCCGCCGCGCTCGCCGTCCTGGCGCTCGGCGGCACGATCGCAGCAACCGCTCCCGCGTCCGCGGCCACCACCAAGGCAGCGGCAGCCACCGCCACCTACAACGGCGCCTGCGGCACTTGCTACAAGGTCATCGACTCCACGCCCGTCGGCAACTCGGGCAAGGTGTTCGTCACCTGGAACGAGTCGACCGGCAAGAACTGCGCCGTGACCGTCCGCAACGCCGTCGGAAGCCGGATCAACATGCGGGTCACCCTGGACGCCCTCGGCGACTCCGACGACCCCGCCGTGGACTCCGGCACCTACACGAGCTACGCCGGCCCGGTCTACGTCAACGGCCGCGACTCCTGCATCGCCTGGGGCGGCACCATCGGCAACGCCTCGGCCGAGGACTCCGGCCACTGCAGCTGACCTCCCACCCAACGCCGGACGGGCAAATCCAGCCCGTCCGGCACTCTTCCAACCCAGGTCAGCTGCAGTCAGCCCGTCCGGCACTGGTGAACACCGGCCGGCATCACTCAGCCCGTCCGGCACTTGTGAACACCGGCCGCCACCAATCAGCCCGTCCGGCACTTGTGAACACCGTCTGGCACCCCCAGCCCGTCCGGCGTTTGAGGACGAGGCCGTCCAGGCCGAAGCGGGGGTCTGG
>NZ_JAEQAZ010000510.1 GCF_016654115.1 Streptomyces sp. MBT53 | reverse complement strand
GGCCGGTAACCCCGGCTCCGCTTCCGCCATCGAACGTGACCCCGTCCCAGCCCCCGTCCTCGGCTCCGCTTCTCTCCCCGCCCTCGTCGCCGTCCGGGACGCCATCCCCGTCCCAGTCCTCGGCCCTGCCTCCGTCCGCGGTCAGGCCCCAGTCCCCGGTCGTGACTCCGACCTCCTCGGCAGAGACCTCGCCTTCGGCCGGGACCTCATCCCCGGCCGGACCCCGACCCTCGGCCCTGACTCCACCCCAGGCCGCAACTCCACCCCCAGCCGAGTCTCAGCCCCAAGCCGCGACGCCGCCGCCCTCAGCCGTGTCGGAGTCCTCAGCCGACCCCGCGCCCGTGCCCGAGGCCACACCCCCGCGCTCAACCACGATTCAGCGCCGCGTCACCCCGCCGACTCGGCTCGGCCCGACCGCACCCGACCTCACGCTTCCCCACCCGATCCCTTCCATCG
>NZ_JAEQAZ010000509.1 GCF_016654115.1 Streptomyces sp. MBT53 | reverse complement strand
GCCGCAGCACGGCCATTTCGTCGAGCAGGCCGCTCCAGGAGGTTACGGTCCCCGGGTCTCCGGGTGGCGGGGTGGCGGGGTGGCGGCGAAGCGCGCCTCGGGGGAAGGCAGCGCCTCCCTCTCACCGGTGACCAGTGTCGCGGTCTTGTTCCTGCTGCCGGCCGGGAAGTCCAGGTCGAAGACGGGGCAGGGCCGACGGGGTCGGTGACATGGTCACTCTTGCCACGTGGACCCCTGCCGACAAGGCGAAAGGGCGACTCCACCTGGTCGAACGGAGACATGCGTCGCGGCAGCGGCCCCGTGCGGAGCCCCCTGGCCTGGACCACGCGGTCAAGTTTCGATCACCGCCGTCCGGGCCGGGGACAGATGCGGGTTACCGGCGGTAAGTTCCCGCTGCCCCACCCCACTTCACAGGAGTTCCGCCTCATGCGCCGTCTCTTCGCGTGCCTCACCGCCGC
>NZ_JAEQAZ010000508.1 GCF_016654115.1 Streptomyces sp. MBT53 | reverse complement strand
CCCGCTGTCGGACGCGGTCCGCTCGCCGGGCATCGGCGCCGACATGTGGATCATGGGTCTGGCCTTCTCCGGCTTCGGCACGATCCTCGGCGCGGTCAACTTCATCACCACGATCATCTGCATGCGCGCACCGGGCATGACGATGTTCCGCATGCCGATCTTCGTGTGGAACGTGCTGCTGACCGCCGTCCTGGTCCTGCTGGCCTTCCCGGTTCTCGCCGCCGCGCTGTTCGCGCTGGAGGCGGATCGGAAATTCGGGGCACATGTCTTCGACGCGGCCAACGGCGGTGCGTTGCTGTGGCAGCACCTCTTCTGGTTCTTCGGCCATCCAGAGGTGTACATCATCGCGCTGCCGTTCTTCGGCATCATCTCCGAGGTCATCCCGGTCTTCTCCCGCAAGCCGATGTTCGGCTACATGGGCCTGGTCGCCGCGACCATCTCCATCGCCGGCCTCTCCGTGAC
>NZ_JAEQAZ010000507.1 GCF_016654115.1 Streptomyces sp. MBT53 | reverse complement strand
CGGCCCTGCACGTCCACCGGAACACCGTGCGGCACCGTCTGGCACGGATCGCCGAACTGCTCGATGTGGACGTACAGGACCCCGGCGTACGGATGGAACTCTGGTTCGCCCTGCACTGGTTGCCGGACGAGGACCAGGACCGCCCCGGTTGAGGCTCAGCGCTTGCCGTCGGAGCGCTTGCGGTGGAGGGTGAAGTTCTCGAACACCGACAGGTCGCCGTTCGGCTTGTTCACGTTGTAGTAGGTCACGTGCATGCGGGTGGTGTCGCCGGGGCGCGAGCCGGGGTCCACGGTGAACGCGGCGAAGCCGTAGGGGTGGTCGGTGTCCCGGACGCCGATCCAGACCGCCTCCTCCTTGGTGTAGGTGGAGGTGCGCTTGCCGTTGGAGCCGGGGGTCGCCGACACGGACGTGATCACCTTGCCGGTGCCGTCCTTGAAGAAGCTCTGGTTCGTGGTGCCCGAGACGCCACCGCCGCCGAGGATCATGTGGACGGTGCCGAGGCCGGTGTCGATGTTGTCGGTGGCCGTGGAGATCGGGTTGGGGGTCAGCGTCTCGGTGCCGCTGACGACTCCGCGGACCGCGAGGGAGCGCTCGTAGTTGTGCTCGTGGCCGCACAGGACCAGGTCGACGCCGTAGCGGTCGAAGAGGGGGCCGTACTTCTGGCGCAGGCCCAGGTCGGCGCCGTTGGCGTCGGTGGAGCTGACCATGACCTGGTGCATGGCGACGACGATCCAGTCGACGTCGCGCGAGGCCCGGGCCGCCTTCAACTCCTTCTCCAGGAAGGTGAGTTGGCGTCCGCCGGAGTAGCCGCTGATGTAGACGTCGCCGCCGTCCTGGAGGCAGTTGTCGTCGTTCTGCAGCACGATGACCCGCACCGAGCCGGCCGTGAACGCGTAGTAGAGGCCCGCGAGTTCGGCGTCGGTCTCGGTGGACGGGAGGTCGAAGTACGTCTGGTAGGCGCCGAGTCCGATCGGCCCGTTGGCCTTCTCGATCTCGTGGTTGCCGGCCGCCGGCATCCAGGGGCGGAACCGGGCCGAACGGGTGTTGTTGGTGAAGAAGTTGTTCCAGGTGCGCACCCGGTCGACGTCCAGGTTGGCGTAGCAGAGGTCGCCGTTGAGGAGGTGGAAGAGCGGGGCGACCTGCTCGATGCCGGTGACGATGTCCTTCGTCGCGGGCGTGGAGTTCGCGTCGAGGCCGACCGTGCCGTTGGCCGCCCAGGTCACCTGCGGGGCGGACTGGTCGCCGAAGCTGGTGAAGGTGATCGGCTTCCGGCCGCGCGGGGCGGTGCGGAACGTCCCGCTGTCGGGGGTCGCGCCCTCGTGGGTGGCGAGGTAGAGGTAGTCGGTGTCCGGGGTGAGCTTGTTCAGCGCGGCGTGGTGGACGTAGACGGTGCGGCTGGAGGTGCCGTCGACGTAGGTG
>NZ_JAEQAZ010000506.1 GCF_016654115.1 Streptomyces sp. MBT53 | reverse complement strand
GCCGGGCGCGCCGCAGAGCAGACGCAAGATCGTCGCCGTACTCCCGCGGAGCCTCCTCGCTGAGCAGCGCGACGACCTCCGCACCCGCCGCCCCCGTGTCCAGCAGCGCCCGCCCCAACCGGGGATGCAACCCCAGCCGAGCCAACTGCGCACCGCGAGCCGTGGCCCGCCCATCCGGGTCGACCGCGCCCACCGCGGTCAGAACACCCCGAGCCGCCGCCATCGCTCCAGCCGGCGGAGGATCCAGCAACGCCAGCCCGGACGCCCCAGGATCCCCCCAGCACGCCGCCTGAAGGGCGAACGCCGTCAGGTCGGCCACCTTGATCTCGGGCGCCGGGAAACGCGGCAGACGCGCGTCCTCGGCCTCCGCCCAGCACCGGTACACCGCCCCCGGCGCCCGAGATCAAGGTGGCCGACCTGACGGCGTTCGCCCTTCAGGCGGCGTGCTGGGGGGATCCTGGGGCGT
>NZ_JAEQAZ010000505.1 GCF_016654115.1 Streptomyces sp. MBT53 | reverse complement strand
CGTGTTCGAGGGATGTGCGGGGGGTGGTGCCCCAGGTGAAGGGGCCGTGGTTGGCGACGAGTGCGGCCGGGACCTCGGCGGCTCTGCGGTCGTCGCTCTCCAGCAGGTCGACGATGACCTTGCCAGTGTTGTATTCGTAGTCCTTCGCGCACTGCTCGGCGGTGAGGTCGGGGGTGCAGGGGACGGGCCCGTTGAAGGTGTCGGCGTGGGTGGTGCCCAGGACCGGTATGTCCCGGCGGGCCTGGGCGAAGGCCACCGCGTGGGTCGAGTGGGTGTGGGTGATGCCGCCGATGGAGGGGAAGGCGAGGTAGAGGCAGCGGTGGGTCTCGGTGTCGGTGGAGGGCCGCAGATCACCGCCGACGACCTTGCCGTCGGACAGCCGGACGGTGACCAGGTCGTCCAGGGTGAGGTTCTCGTAGGGGACGCCGGAGGGTTTGATGACGAACACGCCGGCTTCGCGGTCGACGCCGCTCACGTTGCCCCAGGTCAGTGTCGCGAGGCCGGCCTGGGGGATGGTCAGGTTGGCGTCGAGCACGTCGTGCCGCAGGCCGTCACGCAGTCGTGCGGTCATCGGTCGTCTCCTTGATCTCCTTGCGGAGGGATGCGGATCATGGGTTTCAGAGGGCCTGGGCGAGGCGGTGATACGCGGCGTTCCAGCGGATTTCCTTGGTGAACTGTCCGGTGGTGGTGGTCTCGTCGATGGTGAGCAGTTCGACGCCGGTCATGGCGGCGTAGTCGGTGAGGGTCTCGGTGTCGACGGCGGTGCTGAGGACGGTGTGGTGCGGGGCGCCCGCGAGGAGCCAGCTTTCGGCGGACTCGGCGAGCGAGGGGCGCGGCTTCCACACGGCGCGGGCGACCGGGAGGCGGTGGAGGGGTTCGCTGGGGGTGACGATGTCGACGGTGTTGGCGGTCAGGCGGAAGCGGTCGCCGAGGTCGGAGAGGCCGACCACTATGGCGGGGCCGGGGGCTGCGTTGAAGACGAGGCGGACGGGGTCCTCACGGCCGCCGATGGACAGGGGGTGGATCTCGCAGCTGGGGCGGTCGGCGGTGATGGAGGGGCAGACTTCCAGCATGTGGGCGCCGAGGATGCGGGGGGTGCCGGGGCCGAGGTGGTAGGTGTAGTCCTCCATGAAGGAGGTGCCGCCGGGCCTGCCGAGGCCCATGACTTTCATGGTGCGCAGCAGGGCGGAGGTTTTCCAGTCGCCTTCGCCGCCGAAGCCGTAGCCGTCGGCCATCAGGCGCTGGACGGCGAGGCCGGGCAGCTGGCGCAGTCCGCCGAGGTCTTCGAAGTTGGTGGTGAAGGCGGTGAAGTTGCCTTCGGTGAGGAAGGTGCGCAGGCCGATCTCCTGGCGGGCGGCGTAGAGGAGGGAGTCGTGGCGGATGCCGCCGGGGCGCAGGGCCGGCACGACGTCGTACA
>NZ_JAEQAZ010000504.1 GCF_016654115.1 Streptomyces sp. MBT53 | reverse complement strand
CAGCCCCCACCGACCCGCACCAAGAGGACGACCCCCAATGACCACACTCGACCAACCCCGCTCCCCCACCCGCATCCCCTTTCCCACAGTCGACGAAATAGCCCGCCACTGCCACCAGTCCACCGAGCCGGAAACGGTCCACATAGAGGTCCACCTCCCAGGCCCCCTAAACCCCGAACGACTCCGCACCGCCTTCACCCAGGCCCTCCACCACCACCCCCGCATCCTCATGCGCGAGGCCCCGGGCCCCTGGTACCGCCGCCGCTACGAATGGGAGTTGACCGCCGACCCGGACGTGGAGGTGACGACCTTCACGCCCGCCGCCCCCGACGCCCTCAAACACGCCCGCACCCGCTCCCTCGACCACACCCCGCCCCTGACCGCGTCCCCACCCGTCCGCCTGGAAGCAGTCGAACTCCCCCACGGCACCGCGCTGCTCCTCACCGTCAACCACACCGCCCTGGACGGCCCCGCCTGCCTCCGC
>NZ_JAEQAZ010000503.1 GCF_016654115.1 Streptomyces sp. MBT53 | reverse complement strand
GAGGCCGCCGAGACCGACCCCGTCGAGCAGGGCGTTGAGGCCGCCGTTCGGTGCGAAGAGGTACGACCAGATGAACGCGGCCATCAGCGGCGAGATGAGGGTCGGGGTCAACAGGACGACGCTCAGGGCCCTTCGGACCTTCTCGCGGCGGAACAGCATCGACGCGAAGAGCAGCCCGAGGCCGTTCTGCACGACGACGACCACGACGGCGTAGAGGACCGTGTGCCACAGGGCCGCGGAGATCTGCGGGTCGTCCGCCATCGCCTTGTACTGGTCCGCGCCGACGAAGTGGGAGATCGGGCCGCCGACGCTGTCGGTCAGGCTCAAGTAGACGCCCTTGAACAGCGGATACAGGATGAAGAGCGCGTACACGGCGATCGCGGGCAGCAGGAAGGCGGCCATGGTGGCACGCCGTCGGTGGAACACGGGGGATCAACCTCCTCGGCCGTCAGGCCCCTTGGGGGAGTGGGTGGGACGGGGGTGGG
>NZ_JAEQAZ010000502.1 GCF_016654115.1 Streptomyces sp. MBT53 | reverse complement strand
GGGGGTGCCCACGGGGGCGGTGGCGGCGGCGCGGGCGGTGCTCGACGGGGTCGTACGGCGGATGGACCTGCTGGTCGACGACAGCGACGGGGTGGTGCTCGGCGCGCTACGGATCCCCTCGCTCCCCTCCCCCGCGGTGCCCTCGCCCGCCGGCACCGGCCACGCGTCGTGGCTGCGGACCTGCCAGTCGCTGGTACGGACCCTGGTCCCGGCCCGCCCGGCACGGGAGCCGCTCGTCGGTGTACCCCGGTTCGGTCCCGCCCGGCTGCGGGTCGAGGTCGACGGCGTCACCCTGGTCGACCTGGACCAGCCGGTGGAGACGGTCGCCGTGCGGCCGGGGGCGTCGGGGCTGGCCGAGGTGGAGGTGCGCCCGGTGTCGGTGGGCGCGGAGGCGTCACCGCTGTGCGCGCGGGGGCGGTCGGTGACTGTGTCCGGGGCGGACTTCCGGTACCGGGCGGACGCGGTGGTGGCGGGGCTGTCCGTGGG
>NZ_JAEQAZ010000501.1 GCF_016654115.1 Streptomyces sp. MBT53 | reverse complement strand
GCGGCGGCGGTGACGGCTGGGAGTCGGGCGGCCACTACAAGCCCGGTTCCGGCGCGGGCACGGTCACCGAGACCGAGGGCTGCCAGTTCTCGCTGGACGGCACCAGCTTCTTCCCGTCCGTCAAGGTCGACGACCAGAACCTGAAGCCCACCGACGACGGCAAGGTCCACATCAAGGTCCGCACCGCGGGCGACGCGTCCACCTGCACCGCCTCGCTCGCCTCGTACATCGCGCACGGCCCGACCTTCGCCACCTCCGGCCAGCAGGTCTTCGTCGACTTCGACACGGTCACCGTGAAGAAGGGCCAGACCGACTCGCTCGACATCGCGGTGCCGGACGAGGGCTGCTTCGCGCAGATCGACCTCTACCGCGGCGCGGTCAAGTTCGACGGCAACCCCGCCGCCGGCGACGGCTTCGTCCACGGCGACCTGCCCAAGGGCCCCGACCACACGGTCATCAAGGACAAGCTGATCGCGGCCTGGAACGGCGGC